>JBDOIF010000020.1:0-90991 GCA_041082215.1 Anaerolineae bacterium | reverse complement strand
TTTCTCCAATGCCATTTTCAAGGACTCAGCTGTGAAGAGGACCAGGTGCGCCGGAGGGTGGTACGCGCTCCAGGCCTCAGGCTCGCGCAGGGGCTGCCAGTGGCCAGCGTTGGGCGTGGAGAGCATCAGCGCCCCTCCATGGCGCAGTCGCTCGGCCAGCCGCCTAAGTTCCGCGATCGGGTCCGGAAAATGCTCTACCACCTCCCAGAGCGTTATTGCATTATAGGTTTCGGGAGGCAGAAGGTCCAGGGAGGTCACCACCGGCACATTCAATCGCGCCGATGCCTCTTTTGCCATTGGCTCCGAGATTTCCACCCCTGCTACATCCCAGCCATCGGCCTGGGCCAATGCCAAGAAATAGCCGTCGGCGCAACCGACGTCCAGCAGTCGTCCCCGCTGAGGGAGATGTTTCGCCAGGAGTTGCAGTCGCCGGCGAAAATGAGGAGCCAGCGCCTTATGCATAGCGGCATAATCCCGATACCCGATCTCTTCATCACCCACAAAATAGGCTGGATTCTGGTAGAAGGCAGCAACCTGGTCGGTCGTGGGCATCGGGCTCACGTAGACCGCCCGGCAAGCGCTGCAGCGGACGTATCGGTAACCCCGCAGAGAGATTACCGGCGTGGAGTCATCCACCCCACAGATGGGACAGGACCCTATGCTCATAAGAGCAACCTCCGGAGAAGAGAGGGGAGAATAGCCCAGGCCCGCTGGAAGGGGTTCAGCCCTATATTACGAGCCTGGTCCATCAGGGCATCCAGCATATGCAGGTGGATGTAAACTTCCCGTCGCGCCCTCCATCTCTCCGCGGCCGAAGCCGTTCTCATCGGTGCCAGGAGATGGGAGGACAATACAAGATGGATCAGCCTCTCCATTCGATGAACATAGGTATGTTCCCTCAGAGTACGCGCCTGCCCGGCCCGGGCGATGGCCTCCCGTTCCTTATCATGGGCCAGGTAGTAAGCGATTTTCTCCAGCAGATCCCCGTCGTCCCGGTAAACGACGATTTCACGCCCGATTTCAAAGAGTTCATCTAACCCATTGGCAATGGCATCCGTAAGGACCAGCGCGCCGCACGCTGTGCCCTCAAATACCCGCATGGTCACATCGCCCGCAATGCTGCAGTTAAAAACGATACGGGATTGGCTGTAAACCTGTCCAACCTCCTCCGGCATATACACGCGGTAGAAATCGTTGGTGTGGAAGCGTTCGGCGATCAGCCGGAGCCTGCGGGCGCGCGCGGTTTTCCGATGGGCCCGGGCGATGTTCCCCACAAATCCCACATCGTAGATGCGAGGGAGATGGTGGTCGTGGTGGACGTCCGATGCGGCCGCCAGCGGCAGCCAGTAGACCTGGTCATGGCCCACCGCTCGCCGAAAGCGATCCAGGTAATCTTTCTGAGCGATGAAGACCACATCAAAAAAGCGGGCGGCCTGTTCCCGCCAGCGGCCCAGGTGGACGTCAATCAGGTAGCAGGCCGTTGGAATAGGCAGACGCTCAATTCCGGGTGGGAAATAGCGTCCGGCCGGGTCAATCCAGAGGTAAAGGTCGGGCCTCTGAGGGAGAGAAGCGATGATTTCGTCCACCGGGACGGTCGTATCATAGCCGGCGCGCTGGCTACAGGGCAAGCCGATGTAGGTAACGGTGTGTCCCAGGGCCTGCAGGGCCCGCTCTATGTGGTAGCCGGCGGCCGTTGGGAACCAGCGGTAACCAAGGACAATATGCATATTCCATCACATAAATCTTCCTATTCGGCGACGCAGGGTGTTCATTACTCCCTGATGAATTACCCTTAATCCATACGGCCATTGAGTTGGCTCAGTAGCGAAGGCGCGAAATAGATAACCCAAGGCGACCCTCTTGGGTTCAATATGCCAGGCTGTGGCAAACCGGTAATATAACAGCTTAGCCCTAAAGTAGGCAGGGTAAGTCGGAAAATGCTCCCATGTAACAGCCAGATGAGAGGCTCGCCGATTTTGTTGGTTGATAAATTCCAGGTTTTTAGTTACATTGAGGGCGTGCATACGGTAGCCTATAGTTGGTTCTCTTAAGTAGACCATAGAAAAATCATGAGCAATTCTAACCCAGGCTAACCAATCCTCCCCGCCCCCTCGCTGGAAACTCTCATCAAAGTATCCGGCTACGTCAAAACACTTTTTACGGACCATCACAGTGCTGGTCGTGGCACAATATTCCACGGTTTCCCACCGAAAATCCTGAGAGTTGCGAGGAGATCCCGATACTGATGATTTCAATCCTAAAATATTTCCTGCCTCGTCAATCAGATAAGCGTCTGAGGCTATAAGCCCTACTTCAGGACGCTGATCCAGGATTTTGGCCTCCGTTTTTAACCGACCAGGTAAACAAATATCGTCAGCGTCCAGAAACGCCACATATTCGCCACGAGAAATACGTATGCCAGCATTTCGTGCAGAAGCGGCACCTTTATTGTCCTGTTCAATGTATATGATCATGTCTTTGAAAGAAAGAGCGACTTCGCGCGTATTATCAACAGAGCCATCGTTGACCACAATGATTTCTTTATCAGGATAATCTTGCTCCAACACGCTTTGAATAGCGTCTGCCAGAAATTTGCCTTGATTGTAACAAGGAATGATCACGCTAACTTTAATGTTCATAAGCCCTCTGGCAAAGCAATCACATTTTGCACATTTGTTGGCTTCATAAAGTGAAGCCGATACCCAAAAGCCCGCAAAAATTCCCGCAATTCTTCCACGGCATAGCCAAAGGCTATATACGCGGCCTCATTCTCTTCATAAAAAATGACCGGATGGAACTTCTCCAAAGTCTTCCGAGCCCCCTGCAAAGCCAGCAACTCTGCACCTTCAATGTCCATTTTTACCAGGGCGATTTTAACATCCGAATACGGGTGCAGAAACTCGTCTAACGTGGTGACTGGGACCTCGCAGGCTTGCGTGAGATGCGAAAGGTAAGGTTGTAAGGAACCAAAGGTGATCCCATCAGGATCGATATACAGAGTTATGTGCCCCTTACGCTCGCCAACTGCCTGCTGAACTGCCACTAAATTGTCCAGGCGATTCAGTTCTTTATTGCGCTCCAGGTAAGCGAACGCATGTGGATTGGGCTCAAAAGCAAAGACCCGGCTCCCCTGAAAATGGCCCAGATGCCAGGCTGCCATTATGGAGTAATAACCAACATTTGCTCCCAGGTCAATCACGCTTTCTCCGGGCTTCAATCGGCGCAGGAAGCTCAGGAAAAAGTGGGTGAATTCGCGCTCATATTTGCCAATACAATAAGGCAATACGGCATGGCCTGCGTTATCATACCCAACCCATATTCGACTTCCATTGGGCAATCTCATTGTCAAGGGTTGAGAGCGACCCCAAAGCCGGATTGTCCACAAAGCGATCAGCCCTTTCCCCTTGAAATAAGGAAGAAAAGAAAGTCCATCCAGAATTCTTGAACCGATCTGTCTGGTCAGACCCGTCTCCACAACTCACCTCTCTCTTATCAATCTCCACACATATCTTGCCCGCTCCCCCGTCTCCCGGATCCGCAGGGCGAAGGCCAGGGCATAGAAGGCCAAAAACGTCCAGGCGGCTTTGGCCAGGAGCCGTGCGAGGAGTCCCAGGCCCCCCAGCGGTATCCATCGCAGGAGCAGTGCGTACCCCAACAATGTAGTGCTACCCGCCAGTAGCGGTACCAGCAGGCTGGAACCGACGTTTGTTGAGAGTTCCTGGCGGATGTACCAGGAGGCCAACACTATGCCCACCAGCAGCGCCAGCCCCACTGCCCCACAGGTCCCCAGTGCACCCCAGCGCAGCGTCAGCGGGAGGCCCGTAATGCCCAGGACTCCCACCTGGGCCCAAAGCAGTGTCGCGGCGCGCGCGGGTTTGCCCATCGCGTTCAGCAACACTCCAGCGTTCTCCAGATGGGGCCGCACCACAAAGAAGGCGATGAGAATCTGCAGGAACAGCGCGCTGGGCAGCCACCGCTCCCCATAGAGTAGAACAACGATATCCCGTGCCGCGATAAAGACGGCGATCGCCAGCGGCACGGCCACCATACCGACCGCCCACGTCAGCATGGTCGCGGTCTTTTCCAGCCGCGGCCGGTCATCCTGCAGGCGTGCGTACGTGTAGAAGGCGGTGCGGGAAAGTAACGTCGTGAACAACAGCCCCGGCCACTGGGCCATCCGATAGGCCCGGTCGTAGTAGCCCAGCGCTGTCACTCCGGCAAAGGTGCCGATAAGGAAGTTGTCCAGCTGGGAAAAGAGCATCCCGGCCATCAGCCACAGGCCTACGCCTGCTCCGAAACGAAGAAACCGCTGAGCCAGCAGCGGATTGAACCGCCAGGGCGTTCGGAAAATCCCCGGCAATTGGTGCCCAAGGATCCACCATGCACCGATGAGCAGCAATATGCTGTAAGTGAGAGTCTGAGAGGCCAGACTCCAGACTCCACCTCCATGGGTCGCCAGCCAGAAGGCGGGGATATAAGAGAGCGGAAAGGCCAGGCTCTGCATCAGGCTGGTCGGCCCGAAACGCAGTTCCTTGTCCAGCACAATTCCAGCCAGCCCACCTGCGCTTTCCATCATCGCCGCCAGCGCAAGGACGATAGCCACCTGGGCGACGAGCGTTTCGTAACCCAATCGTACCAGGACCGGCGCAGCCAGCAGGGTCAGGAGAAAGCCGCCCAGAATAATGGGAACGTTTAGACCCAGGAGGGTCCCTACTGTCTCCCCGGATGTCTCCCTGTATTGCCCGAAAGCATATCCAATGCCCAGCTTCGGCTCCAACCGTAGCAACTGGGCAAAGAACATCGCCAGGGCGAAGGTGCCAAAGGCTTCGGGGGAAAGAAGACGGGTCAGGATGATGTTAGCGACAAAGCCAAACCCAATGGTCCAATACGAACTCAGTGCCACCCATAGCCCACCCCGCACCGCCCGGTAGGCCAGGGGCGCATCATCCGCCATGGGGTTCCCCCTCCTGCTCCAGGTAGACAGCAATGGCCCGGGCGTAGGCGTCAAAGTCGTCCAACCGCTTTTTGAGCATGCCGTAGACCCTGGCGTCGTCTATCTGGGCATAGTCGTGGACGATCAGGTTGCGGAAGCGAGCCATGTCTACCAGCGACGGCAACAAGCTTTCGGAAACGACGCCCTCTTCGTACAGAACCCGGAACACATCCTTGTTGTCCTCAGGGTAGCGGAATCCCTCCAGGGCGATCAGCCGACGGCCAATATCCAGGCAGGCTTCAATGGCAACCTGCAGGCTCCGTTCCACGGCCTTCTTGAGCCGCACGTCCTCCACATATTGCCGGAACGAACGTACCCTATCCCGTTCCTGTTTCAGGTAGGTCAACTCGTTCCGCAGATACGTCAGCCGCTCTACGATGACGTCGTCGGCGTCCTCCAAGGCCCACCTCCCGAATCTCCTGCAACAGCGCCGCCTTGAAGAAGTCGTACATCGGCTTCAGGTCGGCGTAGATTTTGCCCGCCCGGACCTCAAACTCCACCCGCGCGGCCCGGTCCCGCTCATAGATCAACTGTCCGTGCTTCAGGACCTGATGCTGCAAGCGCGGCGGAGCATCGTTCAGGACCACCAGGTCGGTCCGGCGGCCGATGATGCTCTCCGCCTCGCAGCCGAGCCGCAGCCGACGGTCAAAACGGGCCTCCTCGTCCAGGCTGGCGGCCAGCAGGACAGCGATGTCCACGTCGCTCCGGGGGCGGGCCCGGCCCTGGGCCACCGAGCCGAAGAGGTAGGCCGCCACCACATCCGGCTGGGCGGCAAAGTAGGCCACCAGCTTCTCCGACAAATCTTCTGGAACTGATGAAGCGCGTGGGTCCCTCACCGACCCCTCCTCGAGCCTATCCGCCATCCATCAGCCGTCTCAGCCCTTCCTGCAGGCCTACCTGCGCCCTCCATCCCAGCGCCTCTTCGGCCCGCCGCACGTCCGCCCGGGAATGGCGCACATCTCCGACGCGCGGTGAGGTGAAAGTCGGCTGCAGCTCGGTCCCCAGGATGGAATTGAGCATTGCCACCAATTCTAGCACGCTCGTCTGGCTCCCACCAGCGATGTTGAAGACCTCCCCCACCGCCTCCTCCCGCTCCACCGCCGCCAGCACCGCCCCCACCACATCCGCCACATACACAAAGTCCCGCGTCTGATGCCCGTTCCCATACACTATCGGCGGCAGCCCCCGCCGCATCCGGTCGGCGAAGACGCTGATGACCCCCGCATACGGGCTGTGGGGGTCCTGCCGGGGGCCATAGACGTTGAAGAAACGCAGCATCACCGTCGGCAGGCCGTAGGAGCCACGGTAGGCACAGCAGAGCGCCTCACCCGCCGCTTTGCTCGCTGCATAGGGGGAAAGGGGGCACGGCAGCAGCTCCTCCCGCAACGGCAGGCTGTCCTGGTCGCCGTACACCGCCGCCGAGGAGGCGAAGACGAAGCGGCGCACCCCTGCCATCCGTGCGGCTTCCAGCATGTTGAGGGTGCCTGTGGTGTTGATCTCCATGATCCGCCGGGGATCCTCCACCGAAGCCTGCACCGAGACGACCGCCGCCAGATGGACAAGTATATCCATCCCCAGCGCCGCCCCGATAGCCGTTTGTGGGTCGCGGATGTCCCCCTCGATCACCTCCACGCGCCCCGCCACACCCGCGAGATTCTCCCTCCGACCAGTGGAGAAGTCGTCCAGCACCCGCACCCGTTCTCCCCGCGCCACCAGCGCCTCCACCAGATGTGAACCGATGAAACCAGCTCCCCCCGTCACCAACCAGGATGCCATTCCAGCCGCCCCTCCCGCTTCTTGCTTCCCACTCCTTATCCCGGCTCGTCTTCCTTCAGAAATCGGTACCTCACCAGCGTCCATATGGCGATCAGCCCGTCTTTCCAGTGGATCTTCTTCCCCTCTTCGCGGGAGCGGGGCCGGTAGGAAATGGGCACTTCGTGGATCATGATCCCGCGACGCAGGACCTTGGCCGTGACCTCAGGGCAGAACTCAAAGCCGTTCGACCGGATGTTCAGACTGCGGAACAGTTCGGCCCGGAACACTTTGTAGCCGGTGGCCTCGTCGGTGATGCGGGCGCCGTAGAGCAGGTTGACCAGCCAGCTCAACAGCCGCCCGCCCCAGTAGAAGGCCCACGACGAACGGGGGTTCCGCTGGAGGTTGCGCGAGCCGTAGACCACCTGCACTTCCGGCATAGCGAATGGAGCCAGCAGCCGGGGATACTCCGCTGGATCGTACTCCAGGTCCGCATCCTGCGTGATCACCAGGTCGCCCGTGACATATGCGGCAGCGGTCTGAAGCGCGGCCCCCTTCCCCCGATTCCGCTCATGCCGCAGCGGCCTCACCACTCCCGGCCAGCGGGCAGCCAGCTCCTGGACCACCTCCCAGGTGCCGTCGGTAGAGCCGTCATCAATGATGATGACCTCCTTTTCGGCTTCGATCTCGACGGCCATTACCCGCTCCACCACCTGGGTGATCGTAGCCATTTCGTTGTAGACGGGGATGAGGATGGAAAGCTTCAAGGGCAATCCTGTTCTAAAGAGTCTCTCAGAGCCAGAAGCCCGCGGATCCGGGCAGCGACCATCTCGACGGCCACCTCGTTGAACCCCCCCTCGGGGATGATGACGTCGGCATACCGTTTGCTCGGCTCGACGAACTCCAGATGCATGGGCCGCACCGTCGTCAGGTACTGCTGGATCACGGAATCGAGCGTCCGCCCCCGCTCCTGCACGTCCCGCTGGAGACGGCGGATAATGCGGATGTCGGCATCGGTGTCCACGTAGAGTTTGACGTCGAACAGTTCCCGCAACGCCGGCTCGGCAAAGACCAGAATCCCCTCCACCAGGATCACCGGCGCAGGGCCGACCCGTCGTGTCTCGGCCGTCCGCGTGTGGGTGGTGAAATCGTAAACGGGGATCTCCACCGGCTTCCCGGCCTTCAGTTGCTTGAGGTGCTCGATCAGGAGTTCGGTCTCCAGCGAATCCGGGTGGTCGAAATTGACCTGGGACCGGAGGGCGGGAGGGAGGTGGCTGAGGTCGCGGTAGTAGGCGTCGTGGGGGATGTAGGCGACGTGCTCGGCACCGACCCGCTCCAGGATCCGCCGGGCCACAGTCGTCTTCCCCGATCCTGTGCCTCCTGCTACCCCGATGATAACCGGCCCTTTGTTCATCGCTCCTCTCCTTCTTCCACTGTCGGCTGGGTAAGGAAAAGCCTCCCGGCCAGAGCGATCAACCAGGCTATCGTGAAGCCCGCCTGGGTGGCGGAACGGTCCCATACCAGGCCGAGTTTGACCAGGCTCCGCAGGGCCATCCCGGCCGCCGCCAGGGTCAGAAGGGCCAGCAACGCAGCAGACGCTACTCCGGCTCTCCTTCGCCAGCCTTCCCCCCCCGCCTCCCAGAAGGACAGGGCGATGAGGCCAAGGGCGGTCAGGACGATCCCCACCTCCTGGAGCCAGCGGCCAGGGCTGTGGCTGGCGGCCAGGAGAAGATAGGAGGAACGGATAATCCGCAGCCGCATCCCCTCCACTTCTAACTCAACCTCCTCGCCGGTCAGTTCGGTCTGATAGACCTGGTCCCCGCTGGGGGGGCGAAAGAGCTGAAGATAGAGGGGGCTTTCTGCAGAGAGGCTGTACATATCCAGCGCGCTTGCCCGACCGATCAGCTCCCCGTCCGAAATGGCGAAGAAGGCCTCCGGGACATTGGGAAAAAGGCGCAGAACCAGCTCCCGCTGCGCCGCATCCCTTGGGGTCCGCTGAAGGGGGAGGGGATTGCCGGATGCGTCGTATGCCCGGACCCTCAGTTCAGGCCCGCTGCCGGTGACATAAACGGCCACGCCGGGGCTGGCGGAGCGGATGCCGGAAGGGACGAGCCGAAGGGGGATTCTACCGTGTCCGGGCACGTCCAGCGGCTCTCCCGGACGGCCGACCAGACCGTCCACGCGCCAGCCCCATCGCTGATTGACCAGCAGCCCCAGCAACAGGAGGAGAGGGCCGAGACAGGCCGCCGTCCGGGCAATGGCCGCTCCGGTCTCCCTCCATCCTTGCCGCCAGCCGGAGCGATGGAGGAAGAGGAGCCGCTCGACCTGTGCGGACCCTCCTGCCAGAAGCAGGAAGCCGATGAGGATGAGGAGGAGGCGAGGGATGGGGGATCCGGCGAGGGAGAAAAGCCCCAGCCGGTAGACAGGCCCTGTGGCGGAGCCGAAGCGGGCCTGGGCCTGGGCCAGCCAGCGGTCGGCCATCAGGGGATCGGCTGGGACCTGGGGGATCAGGGTCAGCAGCAGAAGATAGACCGCCAGCCCCAGGAGGACGGCTGCCAGAAGCTGACCTCCTGAGGCCAGGCGCCAGGCCACAGACCAGGGGTCGCGTCGAAGGGGTGATCGTCCGTCCATCATCACACAAAAGGCCCCGCCACCGTCGGGGCCCGGCCGATGGAGCCACCCGTCGGACTTGAACCGACAACCGACCGCTTACGAAGCGGTTGCTCTGCCGATTGAGCTAGGGTGGCCTGAACTTTGAGAAAATTATACCACATTGACCGTTCCTGGCAACTCATCATCCGGCCGGCCAACCAGCCGATAACCCCGCCCACGGACGGTGATCAGGTAGCGGGGGTTGGCGGGGTCCTCCTCGATCTTGGCCCGCAGGCGACTGATCAGCTTCTCGATGCGGGCATCGTCCACTTCGTCAATGTACGATTCCCCCCACACCTCTTCCACCAGCAGATACTTATCGCACAGCTTGCCCATCCGGCGGTAGAGGGTCTGAAGCAGGCGGTATTCCAGCTCCGTCAGCGTGGGGACGCGGCGCCCGTCCACATATACCTCTCCGGCATCCTCGTCCAGCCAGAGGCCCATCGGCCGGGCCGCTCCCTCCCGCCTGAAGCGTCGCACAAACCCGGCAAAGGCGTCGGAGAAGACCGCCCCCTCCTGGGCGACCAGACCCAGCCGGCGGAGCTGCTCCTGCTCTTCCAGAGGCAGTTGCTCTCCCCGGGTCAGCGCCAAAAGCGCCCGGCGTTCGGTGGGGGTGAGCTGAGCCCATAGCCGCTCACATTCTCCACACACCGCCCCGTCCCCCGCCAGGGCCTCCTCCACCAGCCGCACCCCCATCCGTCCGTAGGTCTGCGGAGCCTCCCTCCGCGCCCGGAGAAGCAGGCGGAAGACCCCGTGGATCAGCCCCAGGTGTCCGCCGGAGGCCCGGACGATGAACTCGACCTCCCCGGAGTCGAGCGGAACTCCTTCCTCATTTGCCAGAGCAGCGATGGTCGCCCTGGCGCTCCCTTCTTCCAGCATTCCCAGTCGGCAGACTTGGCCGACGAAGAGCTCGCGGAATTCGGCCGTCTCTATGTCGTCCCGAAGCTCCTCCAGCGTCCGTGCGGTGGCGGTCACGTACAGCAGCCGTTCCCGATACCGATCCCGCAGCGCCCGCAGGTTCAGGAAGATCCGCCCTTCCAGCGCCTGGAAGGGTTCGTCGAACTCATCCAGGACCAGCACCGGTCGCAGTCGGGCCTCACACAGCCCCTCCATCGCGTCGTTGAACCCCAGGGGAATGGAGAGAGAGGAGGCCGGGTGGACAACGGTCTCATAGGCCGTCTCCAGCCTTGCCAGCAGGTCCGGCTCGAGCGACCGGTCCCGCGCCCGGGAGCGGACGGCCCGCAGGATTGCCTCATAGAAGCCCTGCTGGGAAAGCTCCAGCATCCGGTTGCAATCCACATAGACAGGGAAGGTATCCCTCAACGGGGCCGGTAGAGGCTCCTGCATACATAGAGAACGCAGGAGAGCCGATTTGCCGGTGTTGCTCAGGCCGACGAGGGCGCAACACTTCCCACCGGACAGATGGGCGAGCAGGCAGGCCTGTGTCTCTGGGCGTTCCACGTTTTTCATAAAACCTCGACAGGGTCGGGATATAAGTGACGCCAACGGCAGGCCAGGGCCCGCGCGTTGGCGCTTTGTTCTGGCGGAAACGGCTGCCGCTCAGTGGGCGATCCGCAGCCGACGCGCGACGAACAGGAGGACGAGAAGCCCGGCGGCCAGGATCAGCGCTGTGAAGGTCCCCAGGCCCGTTTCAGGAGAGGAGGTGGGGGCCGACGGTGTTACCGCCGCCGTCGTCCGTGGCGTGGTACGTTGTGGGCCGATGGTAGGCGTCACCCCGGCGGCGCTGGCCGGCGTCCCTGGACGGGCCTCCGCAGGAGAGGGAGTGGGGCTTGCGGTGGGACTGGGGGTGGGAGATGGGGTCGGCGAGGGAGAAGGGGAAAGCGTCGGCGGCTCGGTCGCCGGAGCGGCCTCCTCGGTGGTCGGCGCCGTGGTCGGGGCAAGGGCCTCCGCCGTAGCGGTCAGATCGGCGGCCGCGACCTGGGGTGGCGTGCTGGTTGGAGCGACCGCCGCCTCTCCTCTGAGCATCCCCCGTCCGACGATCAGGACCCAGGCACAGAAGGCTATGATGCCGATCAACAGGAGGCCGCCCATCACCGCCACCAGGAGGACAAAGGTCCGATTCTGTCGCTCGACCCCCTCTTCTTCTTCCTCCATTCCTTCCAGTTCCAAATCCATGTCTTCCATAACTTCCTCCTAGCGCAGGATCTCCAGGTTGGGCACGGGAATCCATACCGGCTCTCTTCCGCCCTCTGGCTGAACCCTGATCGCCGGCGTGCGCGCCCCGGTGGGGAGACGCACCGGCCTTTCAGACAGGTCCACCACTGTGCCCGTCAGCCCGATGTTGGGGGATCGGACCGCCCGTACCCGGTCTCCCACCTGGAGGGGGGTGTCCTGAGGCCGCAGCCGGTCCGTGCCTGCCTCCGCAGGCAGGGGGATGATGATCTCTGGCCAGACCCGTTCCCATCGGCTCTGGAATCGTCCGTCCAGAATGGCCTCGCGGCCGTTATGGGTGGAGAGAAGCTGGAAAATGCGGCTGGACATCGGGGCGGTGCCGATACCCTCCGTCGCGATCACCGGGCAGGGGACCTGCGCCGCCTTCTTCAGCAACCCAGGAGGGATGCTTCCAACGATGATCCCTCGCGCCTGGAACTCTACTGCCCGCTCCAGCGCCTCCTCGTCCATATATGCGCCGCCGAGAAGGATGGTGCCCCGGCAGGAAGCGTCCAGCGCCCTTCCCTTCAGGAGCTGATCCCGCGTTTCCGTCATCGCGTGCAGCACGCCGATCTCCAGCCGTCCATTCCCCCAGGCCCCCTGGATGAGCGAGCCGGAGATCTGGAGGATTACCCCCCGCTCGGGGATCACCCGCGTCACGGTGCCGTAGTAATCGGCCCGGACCTCCAGCTCCTGGGGCGAGGCTTCGATGAGAATCCGCCCCCCTCCGCTCTCGGCGACACGGCCATCCACGGGGGAGCGGCAGACGCGCCGGCCCAATCCCCCACGGGCGGCCAGCACCTCCCCCCGCCTGACCTCCTGACCGGCTTTGACCCTGAGATAACGGTGGACGGCCTGGGGGGAGACGCCGAGGCCCCTGGCGACGTTCACGATGTGGAAACCGCCGGGAACAAGGGCGCGGCCAATGACCTGGATCGGGTCCACCCGTTCCCCTTCCCGCACCAGGATCTCCCCTGGAGCCGGGAGCCATCGCTCCCGCCGGACCAGTGTCAGAGGTGAGACGATGGTTTGAGGTGGGTAGATGGGCATCCTCCTATCCTCCCACGTCCCACAGCCACTGCTGGACCTGTTCCCGTCGCTGGGCGGGGTCGGGCCCAAGGCGAAGCGGGCGGCCGCGGGCGTCCACAATCAGCCCTGCCAGCCCACCCCGGACCCGCCGCTTGCCCCCCTTCCCGGGCCCCCCCAGCCCCACATCGAAGCGGCCCCGGGGCCGGAGCTCCAGCACCGCCTCCTGACCGGGCGGCAGGGGGAGCACCTCCAGCGAGCCATAGGCCACCTCCACATCCAGGGTCCCTCCCTCTTCATAATGGATGCGGAGCCGGAGGACCGTCTCCCCCTTACGCGCCACGCCCACAGGGGCGATCACCGTCGCCAGGTTGACGATCCCGCCGCCGTCCAGCACCTCGACCGCCGCAAGCGGCTTCAGGCTGGCCACCGCGCCGAGAATGGGAGCCAGCCCGTAGGGATCAACCAGAAGGGTACTGATGCCGATCGGCTCGACGGCGTCCAGGACCATCAGGGCGATCTGGCCGGGGCGAGGGGCGCCGGCCAGGCAGCCCCCGCTGACCAGGATGGGATCGAACAGAGGGGTCAGATGGGGATAGGGCTGAGCGCCGTTCGGCCCCCACCCCGGACGGGCCGTCCTCAGCGTCTCCCGGATCGCCTCCCGGATTAATGCCTGCTCCAGCCAGAGTTCCTCCGCCGTCTCCGGCACGCTTCCGGGCCGGATCTCCCGGTTGAGCAGCCCCCCCAGCGCCTCATCGCCGCTCATCTCAGCAGGGACCCAACGGGTGACCGCCTCCGCTCCCCGCTCTTCCAGAAGCTGTCGCCCACCGTAAACGGACCCCAGGCCGCTGTGGACGGTAAGGGAAAGCCGCCCGTCAAAAACGGCGGCCACGGTGGTGGTAGCCGCTCCCACGTCAATGCCCAGCGTGCCTTTGGGGGATTGGTCCAGAAACCAGAGGTAGTGGACAAGACGGCCGAAGGCTGTGGCGGTAGGGAGGACGGGGAGAGTGCTCCATCGGGTCAGCAGTTCCCCTCCAGGCAGGTTCACCAGGTTCCGCTCCCGGTACAGGGCATCGAGCTCCTCCTGTACACCCCGCGGGTTTTCCGCCCCCAGCGAGGGAAGGACATTGTCTACAGGACGGAGGTCGGCCTGCCCTCCCACAACCTTCACAGCCCGTTCGCGGAGGGCGGTGTTGCCGGCAAAGAGGAGGCCGGGCCGTTTTCCTTCCCCCATCAGCGAACAGGCCAGCGTCGCCGTCTGGACCAGCTCCAGCACAGGGTAAGCCGCCCCCCCGTCCGTCCCGCCGGCAATGCAGACCACGTCTGGCTGGCGGTTCAGGATCATCTGGACCTGTTCTTCCTCGGACATTCGGCAGTCGGGGGCCAGGGTGATCACACCCTCGACGGTGCTGTATGTGCTGGAAACGGCCCGTATCAGGCTGGAAAGGCTCAGCTCGGGCACGAGCCCGGCCACCACCACCCGGACAGGGCGGGCGGCACTGCCGATGGCGATGAAGGCATCTACCCCCCGACCGCCAGCTTCCTGAGGAGTGATCAGATCGTTCCGTTCGTCCAGCAGAACCCATCCCGTGGTGCCCTCAATCTGCTGGATGGCGTGCTGGACCCCCAGGGAAATATCCCGCCAGGGGGGCTCGACGGTCGTCAGCGCCTGCCCCCGGGCCACGAAGCGGTAGGTCCCGTCCACCCTGTCCAGGAGCACCGCCTTGGTGAGCACACTGCCGCAGTCGGCGATCAGAATTGAGCCGATGGTCTGTTCTCTGGACATGCGGTCCCGTTTATCCTCCCCGCATCTGGAGCAGTCGCTGGACCCCCTCGATGAGGGTGTAAATCCGGCCAATGAGGATGGAGAGGCTCGCCGTGAGGGCGGCGGCGAAGGCGGCGCCGAAGGCCGATGCCAGGAAAAGCCGCCCAATTACCCCTGCTGCGCCTGCTGTCCCCCGCCACAATCTCTGAAGGGCGCGCTGTCGGGGGACGGTAAAGGCGAAGGCCAGCAGGGCGCAGATCGTTCCCACGGCGATCAGGAGGCTGTTGATCAGCCCTGCCGCGCCGCCTCGCAGCCAGTCGGCGAGGGAGCCGGAGGCTACGGACTGGGGGAGGACCGTCCCCAGCAACGCTCCTGCCACAGCCACGGCTGCCCCGACGCCGATCAGGAGGGCGGTAGACAGGTTGCCCCACGGCGCCCAGCGGGGGAATCCCTTGAAGAGCAGGAGCAGTCCCAGAACGATGGGTACCAGCAGGCCATACCGCTCCGCGGTCCCTCCCTGAAGGAGCGGCAGGATCACCTGCTGGAAAAGGGCCACAACAGCCAGGGCGACCCCGTATCCGACTGCCGCGCCGGTCAGCAGATAGAGCGCAAGCCGGTAGAGGGGATTATCGCCGATCATATAGCTGAGGATCAGGAGGGTCAGCGCCACACCGACCACCGTGCCGACCAGGTCCGCCGTCGTCATCTCCGCCCTCCCACCAGGAAAATCGCCGCTCCCACCAGCATCAATCCAACTACGGTCAGTTGGGCCAACCCCAGCGAGTTCAGGTAAAATCCGGCCCGCCCGCCTGCCCCCAGGTGTGCTTCGTAGGCAGCAGCCCCGGCCAGACCGGCGACCGTTCCCCTCAACTGACCGGCGCCGGGGTCCAGGTAGGGAGCAGCCAGCGGCTCGACCCGTGCGCTGATCCCGGCTACCAGCGGCAGGTCCGGGTAGGCCAGCGTCACCTGCTCCACCCAGGCACGCAGTTCGTCCGGCTGGGCGGCCAGGACGACCACCATCGCCACGTCGGCGACGGTATGCACCCCCTCCATCGCCGCGACCTGGGCGGCGGGCAACCCCGTCCGCAGGTCCGACCGCCGGTCCAATCCGGCAAGCAGCCCCTGTACACCGGCGGTCTGTCCGGGCTGGTAGCCCAGATTGGCCACCTGCCGGGCCTCTGGCCTCAGCCGGGCCAGCAGCCGCTCGGCGAGGGCCGGCCCCTCCGGCCGGGTGCTGACGATGATCAGCCGTGCGCCCTGTCCCAACAGATGGCGCAGGACCGGCTCTGCCACCCGTTCCATCTCGTCCGCCTCGGCCGGGCTGTACTCGAATGCCACCAGTACCGGCTCGTCAGGTCCGACGTTCTGCTGGACAGCGTTGAAGAACCGGTCGGCCGCCGGGGATGAGGGAACGGAGAAGAGGGGGATAGGGACTGCGATCGGGGCCACAATGGAAAGGATCAGCAGAAGGGCGACAACGGCCCGCTGAACGACCCAGCCTATGTCCCGCCGCTGCTCTTTTGCGAGGGGGCGGGCAGGGGCAGGGGGACGGCTCAGCAGCTCCTGGAGCAGCTCGGCGCGGGCGATGGAGGCCGCGCTGGGGGCGGCGGGGAGGGAGGGGGCTGCCCCCTCCGGCATCTCGACGGCGCGGCTGGCGGGCAACGTGCCACGCAGCCCTTCCAGCACCCCTCTGGTCTCCACCGGCTCCTCCGGCGGAGCCTCCCTCTTTGCCGACGGGCGCATCCCCTCCAGCCACTTCGGGATTTCGGCCGGGACCAGCCCTTCTACCGCCGGCGGTGCGGCCAGAGGTTCGGTCAGGGGGAAGGGAGGAGCCGCAGCGGGGGCCTGCTCTACCTCGCCTGGGGCCAGCTCCGCCAGCCATTCCGGCATCGTCCCTTCTTCGACGGCCAGCCCCTCCTCAGAGATAAACACCGGCGCTTTCGGGGGCGTTTCCCCGGCAATTTCCTCCTGGGCAAAAGGAGGGACAGGGGGACCCCCTTCCTCTGAGGGCGGAGCGGCTTCCAGCTCGGCCAGCCACTCCGGTACAGCCCGCTCCTCCTCCACAGGCGGCACCTCAAAGGGAGGGGCGGGGGCCTCCTCGGATGGGGCAGCCTCCAGCTCGGCCAGCCAATCCGGGACGGCCCGCTCCTCCGCAGGCGGCACCTCGAAGGGGGGAGCAGGGGCCTCCTCGGGCGGAGCGGCCTCCAGCTCGGCCAGCCAATCCGGGACGGCCCGCTCCTCCTCCACAGGCGGCACTTCGAAGGGAGGAGCGGGAGCCTCCTCGGGCGGAGCAGCCCTCAGCTCGGCCAGCCAATCCGGGATCTCCAGTGGTTCGACCTCAGCAGCGGGTGGAGGGGCCTCCTCCTCTATTCCCTCTGCTTTCAACTCCTCCGCCGTGGCCCGCAGCGCTGCCAGCCAGTCTTCCCCCTCTCCTTCCCCGGTGGGTATTTCGGGAACGGGGGGCTTCTTCTCCGGGGAGGGGATCGTCGGCAGCGAAAGCCCCCGGACCGGCGGGGGGCCGGCTGGCCCTGCAGGCTTTTCTCCCGGGGGCGTGGGGGGCTGGGGTGTGGTGAGCGGGACCAGACGGGCGTTGCATTTGTTGCAATAGACGCTCCCAATGGGGTTCATCTCCCCGCACATCGGGCAGCGAAGCCCGGTGCCGGAAGGGAGAGGACTGCCGCACTCATTACAGAAGCGGCTCCCTTCTCGATTGGCCGTGCCGCATTTCGGACAGTAGATCATCGTCCCTTCCGTTTCACGGTTCACTGTGGGGGCGGTCCAGCCCCGCTATGACCCGCAGGCCGATGAGGAGGGTCCCCAGCCCAACGCCGATCAGAAGGCCCCTCATTCCGGCCATTGAGGGGACCGTCAGCCACCACTCCCGGAGAGCCGCAAGCTGTGCTCCTGCCACTCCGGGCAGGGGCAGGGAACCCAGCAGGACCAGCGTGGCTCCCAGAAGGAACAGGAACGCTTCGCCACCTCTCCGACCGCGCAGCAGGCGGAAGGCTGCCAGCGCCAGGGTAAAAGCGATCAGCCCGGCAGCGCTGGCCTGAAGAGGGTAAAGGATGTAGTCGAACCACCAGTCGTTCAGCGGGCGGAGAGGGGCGGAAAAGGAGCCGACCAGCGTGATCCCCAGGGTGACGAGGGCGGAGAGGATGAGGACGGCGCTGTAGAAGCCGCCCGGCCTCCGCCTGGTGATCCGCCTCAGGTGGACCTCGAGAACGTTAAAGAAGCCAAGGACGAAAGCAAAAGCAGCGACGATCACTGCCCAGCGGATCAGTTGGTCGCGGGCGAAGGCCAGTACTGGATAGGGGATCAGGTAGCCGATCAGGGTGAGCAGGCCGGCTGCTACCGCGACCGCCGTGGGCAGGGTTCGCTTTGTCAACCGATCCATCTCGAACCTCTCAGAAAAGTCCCAGGACCTTCAGCAGGACGACAGCGACGATCAGCAGACGCAGGATATCTTGAACCCGCAGGCTGGCCAGGTAGCGCGGGAAGCGCGCAAGCTGGGCAGCGCCAGCATACAGCTCCTCGCCGATGGCCAGAGAAGCGTCGGCCGGGTAGAGGGCCCCCAGAGCCTGTGGCTGGTCCGCGGCAGCGATCTGAGGAAGGGACGGACGCTCCCCGGCATGGGCGATCAGGGAGACCTCCTCCCGGAAGGCTCCGAGGGCCACATTGCCGGCGACCCGCTCATGGGCAGCCACGTCGGCGGCACCGGCAGCGTAGACGACCGGTTGGGGTGCGACGAGACGGACGCTGGTCGGGTCGTACCGTTCCGGCGTCCCCTGCCGCCTGTAGGCCCGGCGGAGCAGGTCCTGGGCCACGGGCACAAGTGTGGGGTCCCCTGCAGTGACCAGCGGGGGCCTGCCATAGGCGACGGCGGCATCTGCCAGCCCCTCCAGGACCTGGAGGGCGGCCAGAGAGGCGAGAGTGCGGTCCCCCCCTAACCCGCCGGACCCAAGGGATAGATGGAGGGGTGCGCCGCTCTCGGCAGAAGCCCCCAATCTGACCGAGAGCTGCTCAAAGGGAGGGAGGGGGCGATACTGGGCCGGACGTCCGGCCCGCGCCCGCGCTGTGAGGAGGAGCAAAAGGAGGAAGGCGAGGACGACGAGCAGCAGTGCTGCCAGATGCATACCGGTGATCTCCAGACCACCCAGCAGTCCGGTCATTGTTCGTCCCCTCCTGTTTCCAGCGCGACCAGCAGTTTCTCCATCTCCAGGGGGTTATCCAGCCGGTCGGCCATGCCGGAAAGCGTCGCCCGATCCACCCACCCGTCCAGCAGAGGCTGGGCAAGGAGCAGAGCCTGGGCGGCAAGGGGGCCGAGGGCGCGCGCCAGTTCCACCAGCGGGACGAGGATGAAATCCAGCCCGGCCTCCCCGGCTTTTTGGCCCAATTCCCCTTTCATTGTAAGTCCCCCTTTATCCGCACCTGCAGGGGCCAGCCTTCCCGTCGGGCAGCAGAACGGTGCTGTCCGAAGTGACATAATACAGTATAGCATGATTTGTAGGGAAGGCAAAGCTAGCGCTGGGGCGTATTTCCATTTCGGGGCGAGTGGTCCTCTCGCCCGCCTATGGATCGCGAATCCCACGAATGGCCCGAATACAGCGAACAGGAGGAATCCCTGCCCCATTCGCGGTATTCGTTTCCATTCGCGCCACTCGTGTTTCCCCAGGTCCGGCCCGGGCCAGGGACATCTCGCCCCCAAACTGCAGGACTGTTGCCTGTTACTCGATTCCAGATATAATCAGGGCCTGGGAGGGTAAGAATATGTCCGAAACCAGGTCCCGTATACATCTCCGCTCCCTGCCCCGCAACATCTGGGCAGTAAGCCTGACCAGCTTCTTTATGGACATCTCCAGCGAGATGGTCCTCAACATCCTCCCCCTCTTCCTGTCCAACGTGCTGGGGGTGAAGACCAACATTATCGGCCTGATTGAGGGGATCGCCGAGGCGACGGCCAGCCTTCTCAAGGTCTTCTCCGGCTGGCTTTCCGACCGGCTGCAGGCCCGCAAGTGGCTGGCTGTTGGGGGGTATGCCCTCTCCGCCCTGGCCAAGCCCTTCTTTTACTTTGCCAGCTCCTGGGGAATGGTGGCCGGCATCCGCTGGGCGGACCGGGTGGGGAAGGGGATTCGCACCGCTCCCCGCGACGCTCTGGTGGCCGACTCGATCTCCGAGGAGCATCGAGGGCTGGCCTTCGGCTTCCACCGCGCCGCCGACACCGGTGGGGCCGTGGTGGGGCTGCTGATCGCCCTGGGCGTGGTCTGGCTGGCACAGCGGGGAGCGGCCCTCCTTTCCCGCTCCACCTTCCAGACGGTGGTCCTCATCAGCCTGGTGCCCGCCTTCCTGGCCGTCCTCTCCCTCGCGGTGGCTGCACAGGATGTGCCGGTAAGGGGTGTCCACGAGCGACCCCGCATCTCCTTCCGCGGCATGGGCCCTCGCTTTGCCCTCTTTATGCTCATCGTTGGCCTGTTCGACCTGGGCAACTCCTCCGACGCCTTTCTGATCCTCCGCGCCCAGGAGCGGGGGCTGAGCGTGATCGGCGTGCTGGGGATGCTGGTCACCTTCAACCTCGTCTACACCCTCGTCTCCGCTCCCGCTGGCTCCCTCTCCGACCGCATTGGCCGACGGCGGGTCATCGTCGGCGGGTGGCTGGTCTACGCCGGCATCTACCTGGGGGTGGCCCTGGCCCGCACCGGCTGGCAGGTCTGGCTGCTCTACGCCCTCTACGGGGTATACTACGGCCTGGCCTACGGCACCACCAGGGCAATGGTCGCCGACATCGTCCCCGAGCATCTGCGGGGGACCGCCTACGGCACCTACAACGCGGTGCTGGGCATCCTTGACTTCCCCGCCTCCCTCATCGCCGGGGTGTTGTGGCAGGGGGTCGGCCCCTGGCCCGGGTTTGGCCCCTCCGCTCCCTTCCTCTTCGGCGCGGCGCTTGCGTTCGCCGCAGCAGTGCTGATGGCCGTTTCGGGTCACAAGTTCCAGGCCTCAGGTTGAACCTGCGATCTGCAATCCGAAAGGCCTATGAAGGCAGACATCCTCATCATCGGTGGGACTGTCCATACAATGGACCCGATCTGCCCCCGAGCCTCGGCGGTAGCGATCCGCGATGGCCGCATTCTGGCCGTGGGTGGAGAGGAGCTGCGACAACTGGCCGGGAGGGAGACCCGGGTAGTGGACCTGGATGGGCACTGTGTGCTCCCTGGCCTGACCGACAGCCACATCCACCTGATGTGGTTTGCCCTGGGGCTCCGGCAGGTGGACCTGACCGGCGTCCGTTCGCTGGAGGAGGTGGTGGACCGGGTGGCGGAGCGGGCTCGCACGACCCCCGCCGGGGAATGGGTGCTGGGGAGGGGGTGGGATCAGGAGCTGTGGCCCGATCCCCGCTTCCCCACCGCCGCCGACCTGGATCAGGCCGCCCCCCACCATCCGGTGGCGCTGACAGCCAAGAGCGGCCACGCGCTGGTGGCCAACACCCTCGCCCTGATGCAGGCCGGCGTCACCGCTGAGACCCCCGACCCCGAAGGGGGACGCATCGTGCGGGATCCCTCCGGCCAGCCCACGGGGCTTTTGCTGGAGGAAGCAATGGAGCTGGTCCGTGCCGCGATCCCCCAGCCCGATGCCGAAACGGTCGCCGGGACCCTCCCGGCCGCCTTCGAACGGGCCTGGCGGGTGGGTCTGACGGGGGTCCACGATATGGACGACCTGACCGCTTTCGAGGCCCTCCAGCGGCTCCGCGCCCGAGAGGAGTTGGGGCTGCGGGTGGTGAAGTACCTGCCAGCGGATGCGCTGGACCACGCTCTGGCGCTCCACATACGGGCTGGCTTCGGGGACGACTGGCTGCGGATCGGCGGCATCAAGGTCTTTGCCGACGGGGCACTGGGCCCCCGCACGGCGGCGATGCTGGCCCCCTACGAGGGGGAGCCGGACAACCTGGGCATTCTCACCATTGAGAGGGAGGCGCTGGAGGAGCTGGCCCGCCGGGCAGCCGATGGCGGCCTCCCTCTGGCAGTCCACGCCATCGGCGACCGGGCCAACCGGATGGTGCTGGACGTGTTTGCCGTTCTCGGAGCAGGCCCTGTGTCTGCCTGTGGCAGGGCCGACACGAGGTCGGCCCCAACGGGTCTGCGCCACCGCATCGAGCACGTCCAGTTGCTTCACCCCGACGACCTGGGCCGGCTGGCCAGGCTGGGGGTGGTTGCCTCGATGCAGCCCATCCACGCCACCCAGGATGCGGTGATGGCCGACCGGTACTGGGGGGAGCGGGCCGCCACTGCCTATGCCTGGCGGAGCCTCCTGGACGCCGGTACGGTGCTGGCCTTCGGCTCCGACTGTCCAGTAGAGGACCTGAACCCCTTCCTGGGCATCCACGCTGCCGTCACACGGACCCGGCCGGACGGCTACGCCGGACCCCAGGGCTGGCATCCCGAACAGCGGATTACTGTCCAGGAGGCGGTGCGGGCCTATACCCGGGGGGCTGCCTGCGCCGTGGGGTTGGAGCAATGGCTGGGAAGCCTCTCGCCGGGGAAGTGGGCGGATCTGGTGGTGCTGGACCGGGATATCTTCACCTGCGACCCCCCTGCCATCGCGGAGACAGAGGTGAAAGGGACGATGGTGGGGGGTAGGTGGGTGTGGGGGGAGTGGGTGGCTGGGTGAGTGGGTGGCTGGGTGATTGGGTGATTGGGTAATTGGGTGATTGGGGGTTATACCAGCACCCGTTCGTCTCCCACCCGGCGGGTTATTCCCTGCTCATCCAGGTATTCCAGCAGCGCCTGGGCGTACTTCCGGCTGGTCTGGAACAGGTCACGGACCTGGGCCAGGGTGATGCTGCCGTTCTGCTGGATGTGGTCGCGGATGCGGCGGACCATCTCCTCGTAGGTGGTGGGGAGGAAGAGGACCTCGGGAGAGACCTGCACCAGTTCCCCCCGGGCCAACAACACCGCCAGCACCTCGTCGCCCACAGCGTCCGCGCTCTCTTTGACCGAGGGGGGAGCGTACGGGGCGCGACGGAATCGGGCCAGAAGTTCCTCCACCGCCCGCTGCTGCTCAGGGGTGAAGCGGATTGTGTGGTCAGGCAGACGGACGGTGGCCCCCTCATCAGCCACCAGTCCCTCCGCCGTGGCGCGGGCCATCAGCCCGTTGAAGACGCGGGGGTCGAGCCGGAGCGCGCTGCGCAGCCCCTCCCGCCCCATCCCCGGCCGGAGCGGGTAGCGGCGGTGGTAGGCAGCAAGCTCTCCCTGCATCCGCTCCATCGTCGCTGTCCACCAGCCCCGGGAAGCCACCAGCCGGTTGGAGTGCGCCGTCCCTTCCACATCCAGCACCACTACCTCCCCTGCCGTCAGCAACTCCTCCAGCGCGGCAGGTGCTGCATCTCCCAGCCCTGAGCCCTCCAGGAGCTCCCGTACCACTGCAGGCCCTCGCCGCTGGAGCGCCTCCAGCAGAATCTCGGCAGGGGTCCCCCGGGCCAGCGTCTCCAGCCGGGCGATCTCCGCAGGGCGAAAGCGGCGGTGCTTCCGTCCGGGGTTGGGATCCACCACCACACCCCCGCCAACGGTGGCGGGCGGGGAGGGCCGACGCACAATGAACCGGTCCCCCCGCACCAGGGGGAGCGGCTCGCTCAGCTCCAGTTGAGCCCACCCCGACTCCCCCGGTGGCAGGGCCTCCTGCCCCAGGAGACGCACCCGGGCCATCACCTCTGCCGAGCCGGAGAAGAACTTGAGCCAGGCGTTGTGCTTGAGAGGGAGGCCGGCATCGGCCAGATAGTCCAGCCGGACATCCGCCAGGATGGTCGGGCGGAGCCAGCCGGGGATCGTCACCAGGTCTCCGCGGGCCAGCTCGTTTTTGGAGACGCCGGCCAGGTTGATCGCCACACGGCTGCCAGGGACGGCCCGCTCGATCTTCGTCTTATGGCTCTGCAGCCCCCGGATGCGGGCCTTCAGCCCCTGGGGAAGGATTTCCACCTCCTGCCCCACGATGAGGGTGCCGTCTATCAGAGTGCCGGTAACCACTGTGCCAAAGCCGCTGATCGTGAAGACCCGGTCCACCCACAGCCGGGGCCGCCCCCGGTCGGGCCGGGGCTCGGTGTGCTCCAGCAGCTCCTGAAGGGTAGCCAGCAGCTCCTGCAACCCCTCGCCGGTGCGGGCCGACACCGGGACGATCGGTGCGCCCTCCAGGACCGTACCCTCCAGTGCCTCGGAGAGGTCGGCGGTCACCAGCTCCAGCCACTCCCGATCGCTCACCAGGTCCACCTTGGTCAGGGCGACCACCCCTCCTGCGATCTTCAGCAGGTCGAGGATGGCCAGGTGTTCCCGGGTCTGGGGCATCACCCCCTCATCGGCGGCGACGACGAAGAGGGCAGCGTCAATCCCACCGACCCCGGCCAGCATGTTTTCGATGAAGTCCCGGTGGCCCGGCACGTCTACAATTCCCACCGACTCGCCGTTGGGGAGGGTGAGCCAGGCGAACCCCAGGTCAATGGTCATCTCCCGCTCCTGCTCCTCCCGGAGCCGGTCGGGGTTGATGCCTGTGAGGGCTTGCACCAGCGTTGATTTGCCGTGATCAACGTGGCCGGCGGTCCCGATAACGTACATTTTCTTTTTCCTTTAGAGAGATCACGGAGGTTTATGATGGCTCGTGGGTCCTTTGGTACTTCTCCATGTCCTCCACAGGGTATTTCACCAGAGCTTCTCTAGGAGGCGGGGGGGCGGGCGCTCTCCCGGACGGCCTGAATCTGCTTCTGGACCTCTTCCATCCAGGATTGAGAAGCCTCAAGTATAGCGTGAGCCTGGGCCAGGAGCACCTCCTGGGTGGCCTGGATGTGTTGCCAGTGGGCGGCGTCCTGCTCCTGCAGCCTTTCCAGCCGGGCGGCGTGGTCTTTATTCAGCCGCTCCTGATGCTTCCACCGCTCCTCCACCTCCAGCTCCCAGCGGCGGCGGTCCTTCTCCCGGCCGGCCTGCCACTCCTCCCACTGCCGCTTCAGCCGGTCCTCCGCCATCCGCTGCATCTCCGCCACCTCGTTCATGCGGGTCTCCAGGCGGGCCTGGAACCCCTCCAGCCGGTCTACCGCGTGCTTCACCCGCTGGTGTTCCTGGACGAACTGCTGTCGTTCCGCCTGGAGTCGCTCCATCTCCTGGCGGACCTCCTGGGCCTGTCCCTCCCACTTCTTCACCGCCTGGTTGCGGCGGAAGTCGGCCACCCGCAGTTCCTCGACGACCTTTTCGAATTCTTTAATGGACTTCAGTCCTTCCTCGAGCCGCGCCTGCTGCTTCTGAATAGTCTCCTCCAGCAGAGTCAGCCTGGCGGTGGTGGCCTCCTGCCGCTTCCGCAGTTCCGTCGTCTCCCCCTCCAGGGCAGCGATCCGCCGGTTGTCGGCCCGCCGCTGCTCCTCCAGGTAGACCACCGCCTGTACCCGGTCCTCGACCCGCTTGTCCAGGTCGGCGACGGTGGCCTCCAGCCGCTGCGCCACCTCGTTCAGCCGCCGCTGCTCCGCCTGGGCGGCGGCCAGGCTTTCCTCCAGCCGGGACATGCGCTGGAGTCCTTCGCTGAGGTGAGCGATCTCATCCCGAAGCGCGCCGATCTCAAGCTGGCGTCCTCGCTCGATCTCCCGCTGCTCCTTACGACGCTGCTCCTCCCTCTGGTCCAGCATTCGCCCCACCTCGACCTTGAGCTGGTCCATAGCCTGAACCAGTTCGGCCACGCGGGTCGCCAGCACCCCCAGCCCGGCGACCGTCCCCTGGAGGGCAGCCAGTTGCTCCTCCTGTCGGGCCAGTTGCTGGGCCTGGGACTCCATCCGTTCCTGAAGGGCGGAGATCAGCGCCTTGTCTTTTCGCCGTTCTTCGTCCAGCCATTTGAGCATCTGGCTGGCCTGGGTCAGATCCATCGTCATAGATGCCCCCTGGGCAGGAGTTGCGCCCGCTGGCAGGTTTCCGGACCGACCCGCGGGCGGGTAGCCAGGTCCATTATACATAACACGGCTTATATCGCAACCATGCTGACCTCACCGGGAGGGGGTTGGGGGTAGGGGTGAGGTCAGAAGCGGCCAATGAGCGTTTGTGTCCGAACTCGCGTCCGAACTTCAGGAGGGGCGTATTTGGATTTCGGGGCGAGTGGTCCTCCCGCTCGCCGGTGGATCGCGAATCCCACGAATGGCCCGAATACAGCGAACAGGAGGGAGCCCTGCTCCATTCGCGGTATTCGTTTCCATTCGCGCCGTTCGTGTTTCCCCAGGTCCGGCCCGGGCCAGGGGCATCTCGCCCCCAGACTGAAATACACCTCTTCAGAAAAAGGCTCTTGACAAGAATTAAGTTGTATGTTATAATTCTTCATAGATAGATTAATTTTCTTCAGGAGGGCGTCATGTACCCTGTTCCGACCGGATGTCCGGTTTGTCACGGCGACCTGCTGGTCAGCCGGCTGGTCTGTCCTAACTGCGGCACAGCGCTCGAGGGCCGCTTTACGATGGGCCGGCTCTTTCACCTCACCCCCGAGCAGCTCTCCTTCGTCGAGGTCTTCCTCCGCTGCGAGGGAAAGATCAACCGCGTGGGGGAGGAGCTGGGCATCTCCTACCCCACCGTCCGCAGCCGCCTGGAGGAGATCATCCGGGCCCTGGGCTACGAAGTGGGGGGTCGAGAAGAGGGATATGAGGAACGTCGCCAGGAAATCCTGGAGCGACTGGCCCGACGGGAGATCTCCTCCGAGGAGGCGTTGAGGCTTCTTCAGGAAGGGCACTGAAGTGACTGGAGTTACGCGCTCGCAGCAGGGGAAGAACCACGCAGGCACGGAGAAGCATTGAGGGACCGATGAGAATTGGAGGAGGAGGCTATGTACCGCAACTGGATGGAGAAGGCAGCGTATACGGATCCGTTTTTGGCTGAAACGCTCGTCAAGGAGTCCCTCAGGGATATGCTGTACCAGGCACGGGATGTCCGGGTAGCCGGAGCAACCCGTTCTCTCCGACAGGTTCGCCCGCGGCTCGGCGGCTGGCTGGCCCGCCAGGCCTGTCGAATGCTGTGCGGGTTGGGGAACGGGCTGATGACGCTGGGTCAGCGGCTGCACCAGTACGGATTGATGACCACAACCCCGGCGGGCGAGCAGTCGTAGGAAGGCACAGGAGGCACTATGTTCAAGCGGACGGTAGAGACATCGCTGACGCCTCATATCACCGTCGTCGAATGCCTGGGGGACCTGACGGTGCGGAGCGTCGAGCAATCCCAGGTCATCATCCGTGTCCAGGATGGGGCCGAGGAGCTTTTGCTGGAACGGGAAGGGGAGCGGCTGAGCCTGACCGTCCGTGACGACTGCACCCTCATCTGCCCCGCCGGCTCCACCCTCTCCGTCCGTACCGTTCGGGGGGACCTCCTGATCAGGGGGGTGCGGGGGGTGGTGGATGTCGGTGAGGTGTTTGGGGATGTCTCGCTGCGTCAGGTAGGACCGACAGAGCTGGAAAAGGTCTACGGCGACCTGGTCGCCCGCCGGGTGGAAGGAGAGCTGCGCGCCCGGGCGGTGGCGGGGGACGCACGGATCGGGCAGGTGGCCGGGCAGCTCCTCCTCGGCCAGGTCGGCAGCGACCTGAAGGCAGAGGGCCTGGAGGGAGGGCTTGTGGCCGAACAGGTCGGGGCGGACGTCCGGCTGGGGCCTCCCTTCCCTCCCGGTAAAGCATACCGGCTGACGGTTGGCAGTGACCTGTTCCTCTATCTCCCCGCCGATGTTAGCCTTCGTCTCTCCCTGCAGTCCGGCGGTCGGGTCCGCTCCTCCCTCCCCGGACTGGTCCTGGAGGAAGGCGCGGAGGGAGAAGTGCAGGGGATCGCAGGGGAGGGGGAGGCCAGCCTTGAGGCCCGGGTCGGCGGGGACGTCTACCTGCGGCCTCTGGAACCGGAGGAGGAGCCAGAGGTGACCTTCAGCTTCGCGCCCGGGCTGGAAGGGCTGGGGGTGGAGATCGAAGCCCGGATCGCCGAGGCGATGGCGGAGCTGGAGGCCCGGCTGGAGGAGAGCCTGGGCCGTCTGGACAGCGAAGCGATCCGGCGGCGGGTGGAAAGGGCCACGGAGCAGGCCCGCCGGGCGGCGGAGCGGGCGGCCGAGCAGGCCCGCCGTGCAGCGGAACGGGAGGCCGAGCAGGCCCGAATACGGGCGGAGCGGGCGGAGCGGCGCTGGCGCCGCGCCAGCGGCTATCGGGCTGCCCCCACCGGAGGGACGGTCTCCGATGAAGAGCGCATGCGGGTACTGCGCCTGGTCGAGGCGGGGAGGATCACCCCCGAGCAGGCAGCCGACCTGCTGGCGGCGCTGGAGGGCCGATCCTGATGGTCGCTGCCGCCGCCCGTCGTCGGTCCGAAGGACTGGTCCCTTTCGACCCCCTCCGCCATCTGGGGCCTGTGGCCGAGCTGATAGCCCTCTCCTTCGCCGGGGAGCTGGGGCCAGCAGCCCGCCATACCCTGCGCCAGATGCGACGGATGGCCCGCTGGGGGAGCCTGGGCTTCCTCCTCTGGGGGGTGGAGACCGGGACGTCGGTCGCCCCTGGCTTTGTCTGGCTGGAGGGGGGACGGGTTGTGGGCAACGTCTCCCTGCGGCGGACCGCCTCCCCTGGAGGGTGGATGATCGGCAACGTCGCCGTCCACCCCGAGTGGCGGGGACGGGGTATCGGCCGGGCGCTGATAGAGGCCGCGGTGGAGACGGCCGCCGGGCGGGGTGGCTCCTGGGTGGGGCTGGAGGTGCGGGAGGATAACCCCGTCGCCCGGAGCCTCTACGAGAGCATGGGCTTTGAGTCGGTGGGCACACTGCTGGAACTGACCCGCCCGGCAGGGCTTCCCTGGTCGGTGAAGCCTCGCCCCCCCCACACCCCGCCGATCCGGCGGGCCCGGGCGGCGGAGAGCACCCTCCTGTACCAGCTGGCCCAGGAGGGGCTCAGCCGCCCCCATCGAGAGGTGCTGGAGATCCGCCCCTCCCTCTACCGGGCCGGGTGGGAGGCGAAGCTGTCTGCCTGGCTGGAAGGAGGACGAGAGGACTGGTGGGTGGCCATAGAGGAGGGACGGGTTATGGGGGCAGTGGGCCTGTACAGTTACTGGTCCCCCCGCTACCACCGGATCGAGGTGCTCGCCCGAACTGACCGGTTAACTGGTCTGGGACCCCGCCTCGCGGCGTTCGGCCTGGCCCGCCTCTCCCATCATCGTCTGTGGGAGATAGTGACCATGCTGCCAGGCCCAATGGAAGCACTGGAGCCAGCTTTCGCCGCCGCTGGATTCCAGAGGCTGCGCCGTCTGGTCCAGATGCGGCTGATCCTGGGACAAAGGGTGGTGATTCGATGAGCGCACTGGCACGACAGGTGCGACGGATGGCGGGCCTGAGCCGCAACGCCAAATTGTTCCTGGTGATGACCGCCATCAGCGGGTTAGGAAACGGCATCTTCATGCTCTTCCTGAACCTCTTCGTCCTGGCCCGCGGGAACGACGAGGCCTTCCTGGGCCTTCTGATGTCCCTGATGAGCCTCTCCGTCCTCGTGCTGGGCCTTCCGATGGGGATTCTGGCCGACCGGCTGGGCCGCAAACAGGCGCTTCTCCTGGGAGGCCTGATCTCCACCGTGGCCAGCCTGGTGGCGATCCTCTCCCCGGCCGACTGGCCGCTGGTGGTGGCGATGGTGGCGCTGGGGGCGGGGAATGCGCTCTATATGGCCACCGGACCGGCCTTTATGGCGGAGAACGCCACGGAGGAGGAGCGGCCCACCCTTTTCAGCCTTCAGTCTGGCCTCTCTATGCTGGTGGCCTTCGCCGGAAGCGCCATCGGCGGGCCGCTGCCGGCCGCCTTCGCCAGCCTGCTGCGGGTGCCGCCGGAGAGCGCCGCCGCCTACCGGGTCACGCTGCTGGCCGCTGAGGGGATGATGGCGTTCTCATTTATTCCCCTGCTGATGGTGCGAGGGCAGCGTCCCCGCCTGTCGAAGCAGGAGGGGCAACGGGCCCCCTCACTTCGCGCGCTCCCAATGCGGAGGAAGATGTTCCAGCTCCTGCTGCCTGAGCTGGTCATCGGCCTGGGTGCGGGGCTTCTGATCCCCTACCTCAACGTCTTCTTCAAACGACGCTTCGCCATCCCGGATAGCCTCCTGGGGCTGACCTTCGCCGTCTCCCAGCTCCTGATGGGGCTGGCGACGCTGGCAGCGCCGATGCTGGCGGAGCGGTGGGGGAAGGTACGGACCGTTGTCGTCACCGAGCTGGCCTCCCTGCCTTTCCTGCTGGTCCTGGGCTTCGTGCCGGTGCTGCCAGTGGCGATCGCTGCCTTCTGGCTGCGGGGGACGTTGATGAATATGGCCGGGCCGCTCTACACTGCTTTCGCGATGGAGCAGATCCCGGAGGAGGAACGGGGGAAGGGAGGGGCGCTGCTGGGGCTGGCCTGGTCCATCGGGCAGGGGATCGGCCCGGGGATCAGCGGGCTGGTCCAGCGGAGCGTCGGCTTCTCCCCCCTCTTCCTGGCGACGGGGACGACCTACCTGACGGCGGCGCTGCTCCTGCAGGCCTTCTTCGGGCGGGTGGAGAGGCCGGTGGCCGAGCCGGGCACACTTCCGGCAGGAGGTTGTTGATGGGGAAGGCGAAACAAGGGACTGCGCAGTGGGCCCCGCCCTTCTTCACCATCTGGGGCGGGCAGGCGATCTCGCTGCTGGGCAGCGCTCTGGTCCAGTTCGCCCTGGTGTGGTGGATCACCCGGACCACTGGCTCGGCCACGGCTCTGGCGACAGCGACGCTGGCGGCGATGGTCCCTATGGTGGTCATCGGGCCGTTCGCCGGGGCGCTGGTGGATCGGTGGGACCGGCGGCGGACGATGATGGCGGCCGACGGGACCATCGCCCTGGCGACGCTGGGGCTGGCCTACCTCTTCGCCGTCGGCGCAGTACGGGTGTGGCATATTTACGCCATTATGTTCATCCGTTCCACGGCGGGCGGGTTCCACTGGCCGGCAATGCAGGCCTCCACCTCGCTGATGGTCCCGGAGAAACACCTTTCCCGCGTGGCCGGCATGAACCAGACGCTGAACGGCTTGCTGAACATCGTGGCCCCGCCCCTGGGGGCATTGCTCCTTTCCCTCCTGCCGATCCAGGGGATCCTCGCCATAGATGTAGGGACAGCGGCGCTGGCCATCGGCCCCCTCTTCTTCATTCAGATTCCCCAACCCCCGGCCCGTCCAGAGGGGGTCCGACGACGGCCGTTGTGGCAGGATGTGCGGGAGGGGCTGCGGTATGTCTGGGACTGGCCAGGGCTGTTCGGCGTGCTCATCATGGCGACGGTGATCAACTTCCTGCTCAACCCGGCCTTCTCCCTGCTGCCGATCCTGGTGACCGGGCACTTCGGCGGGGATGCGATCCACCTGGGCTGGATGGATTCGGCCTGGGGGGTGGGGGTGGTGGCGGGAGGGTTGATCCTGAGCGCCTGGGGCGGCTTCCGGCGTCGCGTCCTGACCTCGCTGATGGGGATCGTCGGCATTGGCCTGGGCACCTTGCTGATCGGCCTGGCCCCGGCCACCTGCTTCTGGATGGCGGTGGGAGCCGTCCTCTTTGCAGGCCTGATGAACCCCATCGCCAACGGGCCGTTCCTGGCCATCGTCCAGGCCCGCGTCGCTCCCGAGATGCAGGGGCGGGTCTTCACGGTGATCCAGAGCATGGCCGCAGCCTTCTCCCCCCTGGGCATGGCGGTCGCCGGGCCGGTGGCGGATTGGGTGGGGGTGCGGGCCTGGTATCTCGTGGGAGGAACGGCCTGCATACTCATGGGGGCCGGCGCCTTCTTCGTGCCGGCCATCGTACACATAGAGGATAACCACAGGCGGACAACCGGGGCTGCTCCGCCCACGCCTGTTCCCGTGCCCGTTGCCCCGGATCCGCCGGCACAGGGGGAGAAGGGATGAGGGGGGCAGTAAGAAGCAGGAAGAGCGACAGGAGGTAGGGATGGAGGAAAGGCGGCGGATTCTGGAGCAGATCGAGGCGGGCCAGATCAGTGTGGACGAGGGGGTGCGGCGATTGGAGGCGCTGGCAGAGGAAGAACGACGGCCCACAACCCCTGCCCCTTCCCCCGCGCTGGTCCGCCTGATCTGGCAGGCCACCTTCTGGCTGGGAGCGGTGGTCCTGGCAGGAGGCGCGATGCTGGTGGCAGCGGTCTACACCTGGGGATTGGCCACCGGCTGGCTGGTCTGTGGCTGGCCGCTGGTGGCCCTGGGCGTGCTGGGCGTGGCCCTGGGATGGTGGCTACGGGGGGCCCGCTGGCTCTCCCTGCGGGTGCGGGAACGGTCCGGTCAGCGGATCGCCCTCGCCCTGCCGCTCCCGCTGGCTCCTCTCGCGTGGCTGTTGCGCATCATCAGCCCTTTCGTCCCCCAACTGCGCGATACGGGGGTGGATGAGGTGCTCCTGGCCCTGGGGGAAGAACTCCGACAGGGCCGCCCCGTGATCGTGGAAGTGGATGAGGGGGAGAAAGGCGAACAGGTGGAAGTGTTCCTTGGATAGGAGGTTTTCAATGCCTGGGACGAGCGAGGAAAGGCTGAAGATTTTGCAGATGCTGGAGGATGGGAAGATCACCGCGGAAGAGGCAGCGACCCTGTTGCGGGCGCTGGAAGGGAGGCGACGCACTGGCGCTGGTGTCCCCAGCGGGGGCGGTGAGAACCGCTACCTCCGTGTCCAGGTGACAGATATGGCCTCTGGGGCCGGCAAGGTCAATGTGACCGTCCCCATCGGCCTGGTGCGCGCCGGGCTGCGCATCGCCGAACGGTTCGCCCCTGATATGGAGGGCCTGGACCTGCAGGAGATCGTGGAGCTGATCACCGAGGGGGCGATGGGGAAGATCGTGGAAGTGGTGGACGCCGAGGACAACGAGCGAGTGGAAGTTTATGTAGAGTAGGATATTGGAGGGCAAGCTTAAACTCGCCCTACAAGCGGTCCAGCGCCCAGACGGCGTGCTCCTGTACCAGCGGATCAGGGTCCTCTGCTGCCCGCACCAGCGCCGACCTGGCCCGCCGGTCGCCCAGGTTCCCCAGCGCCACCGCCACGTTGCGCAGCAATCGCCCCCGGCCAATGCGACGGATGGGGCTCTCCGCGAACCGCTCCCGGAAGCCCGCCTCGTCCAGCTCTATCAGCTCCAGAAGCGGGGGCACGGCCCGATCCGGCGAGGCGGCCCGGAACGCTCCCGCCTCCGTGGGCCGGGCGAAACGCTGCCAGGGACAGACCCTCTGGCAGAGGTCGCAGCCGTAGATCCAGTTCCCCATCAGGGGCCGCAGCTCGAGGGGGATGGGACCTTTATATTCTATAGTCAAATAAGAAATGCAGCGGCGCGCATCCAGCCGGTAGGGGGCCACCAGCGCACCGGTGGGGCAGGCCTCCAGACAGCGGGTGCAGGTGCCGCAGCGGGAGGGGAGCGGCGGGCCAGTGGGTGGAAGCATCGCGTCCACCAGCAGCTCCCCCAGGAACAACCACGAGCCCAGCCGGGGGTGGATCAGACAGGTGTTCTTGCCGATGAAGCCCAGCCCCGCCCGGGCGGCAAAGGCCCGCTCCAGCACCGGGCCGGTGTCCACATAGGCCCGGTAACGGATCTCTCCCCCCGTTTCATCCCGGACCACGGCGGCCAGCTCCTCCAGGCGCGGCAGCACCCAGTCGTGATAGTCCATCCCCCAGGCATAGGCGGAGACCCGGCCCCTTAGCCGATGGTCGGGGGGTTCTGGGGATGGCCCCGGGTAGTAGTTGACCGCCACGCAGAGCACGGAGCGGACCCCCGGCAGGATACGGGCGGGGTCCTCCCGTCGGGCTACCCGGTCGGGGCGGGCCATATAGGCCATCTCCCCATGCTCTCCACGGGCCAGCCATTCCCGGTAGGCCTGCAGATGGGCGGGGGGCAGGCTGGCCGGGGCGACGCCCAGCAGGTCGAATCCCAGGTGGCGAGCCGCTTCCTTAAGACATTCGATCGCTCCCATCGTTGGGGAGTATATTGCGGCTGGGGGAGGGTGTCAACCTGGGCTTCGTACAAGGGTTCAGACAGGGTAGGAAAGCGACCCTCACCCTTCCCCCTACCCCCTCCCCTCTCTCGCGCGGCGGGCGAGGGGAGGGGGCCAGGGGGTGGGGTGAGGGGGATGAGGTGAGGTCAGAAGCGGCCGATGAGCGTTTGTGTCCGAACTAATGTCCGTGGTCAACCGCTGGCCGCTCCGCCCTGATTGTGGTAAACTAAAGCGGAAAGTCCCGTTTCTCCGTGTCCTCTGTGCTTCCGTGGTGAGAACCGATGAAATTGCGCAGTTCCTCTCAGCGAGGTAGAGCTTGAGATCGCTTCCTGTGTTCTGCTGGTTGATGCTTCCGGTCTTTTTGCTGGCTGCCTGTGGGGGGAGTGGGGCCTCCCCTTCGGTCCCATCCGCCGCCGGAGAGCGTGTCACCACCACCCCGACGGCCACCCCTGTTTCCTCCACCCATTACAGGCTTCTTTCGTTCACCACTGCCGACGGGGTGACGCTGGTGGGGGCCTTCTATCCTCCGTCCACACCGCCTGCGCCGGGAGTACTGCTCCTCCATATGATGGGCCGACAGAAGGAAGACTGGGCCCCCTTCGCCACGCGGCTGCAGGAGGAGGGGTACGCGGTGCTGGCGCTTGACCTGCGCGGGCATGGGGAAAGCGGAGGGGAGCCGGATTGGGCCGCCATGCCCGACGACGTGGCCCGGGCCTGGGCGACGCTGGTCGCTCAGCCTGAGGTGGACCCGGAGCAGACGGCGATCGTCGGGGCCAGCATCGGGGCCAACCTGGCGCTGGTGGCGGCGGCCGCCGAACCCCGGGTGCGGGCCGTCGTCCTCCTCTCCCCCGGGCTGGATTACCGGGGCGTGCGGACGGAGGAGGCGATCGTCGCCTACGGCGAACGGCCGATCCTCATCGTTGCCAGTCAGGACGACGCCTATGCCGCCGAATCGGCCCAGAGGCTGGACGGGCTCGCCCAGGGACCGCACGTGCTCACCCTTTACCCCAGCGCAGGCCACGGGACCCACATGTTCGGCCCGCAGCCGGACCTATCCGACCTGATTCTGAGCTGGTTGCGGCTCCAGCTTGGCGGGTAGCTGGCGGACGACCAGAACCGGCCGATCGGCGGCCAGCAGAATATCGGCGCTCAGGTCGTCCACAAGCCAGGCGTTCAGGCCGGGGGTGATGTGTGCTCCGGTCACCAGGAGGTCGTAGTCCCCCTCTCGGCCCTCCTCCAGGATCTCATCCAGCACCAGTCCGTGACGGACGATGGCCCGCCCGGCTACACCCTCCGCCTCCAGAAGGGCCAGCATCTGAGCCAGGTGGACCCCCTCTCGTGAACCGCGCTGGATCAGAGCTGCCGCCGATGCCTCCAGGTCCTCCAGCACCGCCTCCTCCGCCAGAGGCAGTTGAGACATCACGTGGAGGAGGGTCACGGAGGCCCCCAGTGCCCGGGCCAGGTGGCTGGCGAAACGGGTGGTGAGTTCACTGGCCGGTCCGGCAGCCGAGCAGACCAGAAGCTTTTTCAGTTCACCCACCCGGCCCTTGACAACCAGGACCGAGGCGGGGACGTGCTCGGTGACGTGGAGGGCGACCGAACCCAGAATCAGCCGCACCAATCCCCGTCGCCCCCGGCTGCCGATGACGACCAGGTCGTATGGAGCGGCTCTGGCCTGACGGACCACCTCCTCGGCCAGCCGGCCGCTCCGGTGGAGCAGGGTGACCGGCACTCCGATAGCCTCCAGATCGGAAGCGACGGCCTGGGCCGGAAGAGCAGCCTGCTCCTCCTGGCCGTCCTTGAGCACGACCAGGATGTCCACAGTGGCGGCTGTCGCCTGTGCGACACGTGAACCTGTTTGCAAAGCCCGGACCGTATGTGGAGAACCGTTTGTGCAAAGCAGGACCCTCATCGCCCTATCCCACCTACAACAGGATCAGGAAGACGGGAAGCAGAAAGGCTACGCCGAGAAAAACGGCGAAGTTTCTTCGAGACCGGGTGATCCACTCCAGGCTGTTGGAGATGAGCCGCTCATATGGACGGTAGGCCAGCAGGATCAGAGGGAGGGAGATCATCGCCGCGCAGAGCATATGGATTACCACCACGCTCACCGCACGGGGGTCCCCCAGGAGCGCCGCCGCGGCCAGGGTATCTACCAGTGTGGAAATGTTGGCTCCCAGGATGTAGGGGATGATGTTCTCGCGTCGGATGTACCTCCGGGTGGAGAGAGGGACCAGGAGGCCTACCGAGACGGAGACGGAGAGGGTGAGGAAAGTGACCACCAACCCCATGAGGAACATCACCTCAGGACGGTAGACCAGGCGGGGGATCTGGCCGAAATCGGTCTTCTGCAACGGAAGGGAAGGCAGGGCCTGGTCGAAGAGGTGAAAGCTGAGCGTGATCAGCCCCACACCGCCGACAAAGAGCATCCAGTTGGGAAAGAGGGCGGCCAGAAAGTGGAGCACGGGGTCCAGGAACCGGTTCACGCCGATCGCCGCCCCCTCCAGAACGGGGAGGGAGGGGTTGCTCAGCCATCCGCGGCGGATCAGCTCCAGCCCCAGGGGCAGGACCATCGCCTGGATGGAGCTGGTGAGCAGGAGGGAAAGCACACCGGCTGTCAACGCGGTCCAGCGCTCATGTTGCCGCAGGGCATAGATGAAACCCACCAGAAGCACAACAGAGGAGGCCCCCATGCGGGAGCCTGTGATCATAGCGAAGGCCTGGGCGGGGTAGAGCACGTGGGAACTGAGGAGGGCCACTGCTGCTGCCGCCACTGGCGATCCGCTCAGAACCAGGCAGGCCATCAGCCAGCCAAAGCCCAGGCTGTCGGCGACGTTGCGGATCTCCAGGTGTCCCTGCAGCAGTGGAGCCAGCCCTCCCGCCCCTTCTTTCATAAGCCCCAGGGAGATAACAAAAAGGGCCAGCCCCGACAGGCCATTGGCGAGCTGCCGCCATAAGGGTTTCCTTCTTTGTACTTCCCCCATCTGTCTCTACTGCTCTCCCCGTACCTCGGCCTCCAGCCGGGCAAAGAAAGCCTCCATAAAAGCGTGGCGCTCTCTGGCGATGGCCCGGCCAGTCTCGGTTGTGAGCACATCTCGCAGGCGGGAGAGTTTGACGACGAACTCGTGGACCGGGGTATAGTTGGCGGCTTCCTCCCCTTCTGCGCGTGCCGTCTCCAGGGGGACCCAGAGGGAACAGCCGCGGGCTCCGGCGTGGGCAAAGGCCCGCGCCACACCGATGGCCCCTATCGCGTCCAGCTTGTCGGCATCGAAGAGGGCCCGGGCCTCGGGGGTGGCCGGGGCGGGACCGCGGCGAAAGCGGTGGGCGGCGATGGCATGGGCTACAGCCTCGATCTTATCGGAGGGATGGCCTTCGAGAATCTGCCGGGCCCGCTCTGCGGCGACGGCGGCGTGGTCCCGCCCGCCGGATCGCTCCTCCGCCCGGCCTAAATCGTGCAGAAGAGCGGCAGCCCGCACCACCTCCAGGTCCCCTCCTTCCTCCCGGACGATCCGCTCCGCCAGCGCCAGGACCCGCAGCACGTGGTCGAAGTCGTGGCTTGTCTCTGCCCCCTCGTAGTAGCGGCGAGCCTCTTCGACTCCAATCATCGTCTCCCTCACCCCGGCAGACGACTGAGCCAGACCGCGGCGAAGGTCAGCAGGACCACCACCAGGACCGTGACGAAGGCCATCGCCAGCAACCGACGACGAATCTGCCAGGTCTGGTAGCGGCCGGTGGCCCAGAGGAAAAGGCCGAAGGCCAGCGCAGCACCCGCCAGCACCCCCACGGTGTAGGTGAGGGCCGTCGCCATCAGGGCCGGCAGGTTGACCCGCACGATGAGCCGACCGAAAAGGGCGAGGGAGAAGCGGCTGCCCAGGAAGGCGTACCCCGCCCCCACCAGCAGCCCCAGCAGGCTCATAGCGATCCCCTGCCATCGCCCCGGCTTCCGCTCCAGCCACACCGTCACCAGCCCCAACAGGATCAGGGTCAGGGAGAACGTGAGGACCAGTATGGAGAGCAATTCAATCATCGCCACCCCCCTCTAGCGGCCATTATGAGCCATTATAGCCCAGACAGAGCGGAACGACAACAGGAAAAGTCCCGGGCAGAACTTGCAAAGCGGGATGATCCGGGTATAATGACCCTACTTGGCTGGGACTATGGGGAGAAGAACAGGGAGGTCGGTATGCGTAAGCTCTTCGCTTTTCTGGCTGGCCTGATCTGCGGTGCGCTGGTCGGCGGGGTGGTCGGCCTGCTGCTGACGCCGTATGCCGGGCCGGAGCTGCGACAGCGCATCCGTACCCAGGTCCAGGGGCTGATCGAAAAAGGGCAGCAGGCCGCGGCCGCCAAGCGGGCTGAGCTGGAAGCACAACTGGAGGCTTTCAAACAGGGCCGCCCGGTCGTCCTCCAGGAACCGAAAGAGCCCACTACGGGCTGAGTCGGTTCGGAGCCGTCCGGGCAGCGCCAGCAGACGGTGAGCACCGACCTGTATCCTATTGAGTTCGTTTCTCCTTCAGGCGGGCTGCTTTGCCCTGCCGACTGCGAAGGAAGTACAATCGTCCTCGTCGAACCTTGGCCCGGCGAGTGATCTCGACTCTTTCAACCCAGGGGGAATAGAGGGGAAAAGTCCGCTCAACGCCGATCCCATGGGCAGCGATGCGGCGCACGGTGAAACTGGCCCCAGCCCCACTCCCCCGCACGCGGATAACCGTCCCCTGAAAGACCTGCACCCGCTCTCGATCTCCTTCGACGATGCGAGCATGGACCCGCACCGCGTCACCCGGTCGCAGGTCCGGGATACCGGGGTTGCGTTCCAGTTGCCGATCCAGCGATTCAACCAGGTTCATCTTATCACCTCAGGCTTCTTACATGCAGGCAAAAGAAAATTATACCATAAATCGAGAATCCGACAAGGAACCTGTGGGGTTCGGACAAGAGTTTGGACACGAACGCTCATCGTCGGCCTCTGACCTCACCCCATCCCCCTCACCCCCTTCCGGTAGGGGGGTAGGGGTGAGGTCTGCCATTCCCCTTCTTCTCTACCTGGCTCTTTTTGCCCTCTACGCCGCCACTGCCGCTCCCGGCACTCTTTTTGGCGATCCCTCTGAGTACCAGTTCGTACCGGCCATCCTGGGCATCGCCCACCCGCCGGGCTACGCCTTCTACACCCTGCTGGCCCGGCTATGGCAGTGTCTGGTTCCGGTGGGGAGCGTAGCCTTTCGTACCAACCTCCTCGCCGCCGCCGTCGGTGCCTGGGCCGCCACTGCCGTCTATCTCACTACCCGGGAGCTTATCCTCTCCTCCCGTCTTCCGTCTTCCGTCTCCCCCCTCCTGCTTCCCGCTTTTTGCTCCCTATCCTCCCTTTCCCTCGCCGCCGCGCCCGACTTCTGGCAACATGCCATCCACGCCAACGCCCACATCGTCAGCGCGGCGCTGGCCGCCACCCACCTGTGGCTTCTGGCTCGCTGGCACCGCACCGGACGGGACCGATGGCTGGCGGCCCTTGTGCTGACCCTGGGGCTGGCCGTCACCCATCATCCAATCACTCTGATGGGGGTTCCAGCCTACATCCTCTTCATCCTGGTCGTCCGGCCCCGCATCCTGCGGCAGGGGAAGCTCCTTTTGTTACTGACCGGCTGCCTGCTCCTGGGGCTGGCCCCCTTTCTCTACTACCCACTGCGCAGCCCGACGGCCCCCTTTGGCCCGACGGATATGAACACCTGGGAGGGGTTTCTTCGCCACGTCACCGCCCGGGGGCTGCGGGTCAATCTCTTTCATTTCGGCCTGGCCGACCAGCCTGACCGCGCAACTGTCCTCTGGTCCATCCTCCGCCTGCAGTTTCCCCTCCCCACCCTCCTGCTCATCCTCCTGGGGATGGTCGAGCTGATCCGTCGCGCTCCCCGCCCCGCCCTCCTGCTGGGCCTGTTCCTCCTGGGCCACCTGAGCTTCACCCTGAACACCGTGCAGGATGTGATGGCCTACCTGCTGCTGCCCCTCGCCGCTTTTGCCCTTCTGGCCGGCGTCGGCGGCGCGGCCGTCATCGCCCTCGCGGCCCGCCTCCCCCGCCTTACTGGTCATTGGTTATTGTCCCATTGGACGCTCCTCCTACTCCTCCCCTGGCCCTTCCTTCAGGCCGGCCTCAACCTCTCGCGGGGGATCTCCCTGCGGGATTTTGCCGATGCCGAGGAGTGGGTAGCCTCGGTGTACCGGCGGTTCGACGGGCAGGGGGAGGGGGCGGTGCTCCTTTCGGCCTGGGAATACCTGACCCCCCTCTGGGTCCATACCTACACAGAGGGGGAGAGGCTCGATGAGACGGATGTGAAGCTGATCTACGTCTCCACCGCCACTCCGTGGGCCGAATCGGTCTGGGCCCATATCGAGGAGGGACCGGTCTACCTGCCGGACTACCGTCCGCCGGTAAGGGACGCGGGCTTCCGGCTGGTGCCGGAGGGCCGGTTCTACCGCGTGGTCCCCCCGCCGGCGAGCGATGCTTCCCCCTCCTATCCGCTGGACCTCTGGGCCGACGGTCGGATTCACATCATGGGCTACGACCTGGTTTCGACCACCGTGCGGGCAGGAGAGCCGCTGGTGCTGGTGCTCTACCAGAGCGCGCCGGAGCCGGTGGAGGGGATCTGGATGCCCTTCGCGGAGCTGGGGCCGGTCGAGGCCCGATGGACCACCGACAGTCGGCTGCTCACCAATCAGTGGCTGCCCGGCGAGGTGGTGGTAGAACGGTATGAGATCCCGGTCCCCTTCACCCTCCCGCCGGGAGAATATCCGCTCCGGCTGGGCTACGCCGACCTGACGGGGGGACGGGAGGAGCTTCCCCTTTCCGTCGGTGGGACGCGGGTGGAGCTGGCCAGGATCACGGTGCTGCCCAACCCGGACCGTCCTTCAGAGCGGGCGTTAAGGGAGCTGCTGGCGAATCTGGATAACCAGATCGCGCTGGTAGAGGCGCGGGCACGGGTGGGGTGGCGGATGCGCCAGGCTCCGTGGGAGGAGCCGCTGACCGCAAGGCCGGGGGATCCCCTCCACCTCACCCTCACCTGGCGTGCCCTCGCCCCTCCGCGGGACAGCTACACCGTCTTCATCCACCTGCTGGACGGGGCAGGCCGGTACGTCACCGGCCACGACTACACCCCCCTGGGCGGCGCCGCCCCCACGTACCTGTGGTTCCCCAAATGGCTGCCCGGTCAGACCTACACCGATCCGTACCGGCTGGTCCTCCCTGCCGACCTGCCGCCGGGCGATTACTGGGTGGAGGTGGGGATGTACGGGATGACTTCCCTTCGTCGCCTTCCTGTGGTAGACTTGGCAGGGAGCCTGGCCGGCGACCGGGTGATCCTGGGGCCGGTACGGGTGGAAGCGCCGTGAGAGGGGGTGGCAGTATGGAGACGACTCAACTGATCTGGATCATCGCCGTGACGGTCCTCTCCCTGCTCAACATCGTCTGGCAGTTCGACCTGCAGACCCGTCAGCGGCGGCTGCAGGACCGGTACGAGCGGCTGCTCGGCGGTGTCGAGGGGGCGGAGGGGCAGGCCAGTGCGGAGGCGTTGATGATCCGGTTCGACGGTATGCAGGACCGGGTGGGCAGGCTGGAAAAGCTGGCCCGTCAACTGGAGGCGACGCTGGGCCACTCCGTCCAGGGCATCGGCATGGTCCGTTTTCGGGCTTTTCAGGACACGGGCGGCGACCAGAGCTTCGCCCTGGCGCTGGTGGACGGAAGCGGCAATGGGGTTGTGCTCTCCGCCCTCTACTCACGGGAAGGGACGCGGGTCTACGGCAAGCCGCTGGCGGCGTGGACCTCTCCCTACAGCCTGAGCGACGAGGAAAAGCAGGCCCTGGAGCAGGCGCGGCAGATGGTGGGGGCGAGTTGACAAAACCGGCCGGTCGGTCTATATTCCGGGTATCCTGGATCTCCGTCCGACGAGATGCATACCTGCGGCGGGTCAAGAACCGCAGAGGAATGGAGGGCGCAGGGAAATACTGAGTGGGATTGAATCCTCAGCAACCCTCCGTATCCTCTGTGTCGCTGTGGTCAGAGCGAGTAGAGCGGCACAAGTCCCGTTTTAAGGAGGCATATCGTGTTTGGTAAAGAGAAGAAAGCGGAACCTGCGGCAGCCGCTGTCCCCGTCCCCTCCGCCCGGATCGAGACGGTGATCGGTCCCAACGCCCACTTTCGGGGGGAGATCATCTCCGAGGGCGGCATTCGCATTGACGGGCTGTTCGAAGGCAATATCGAGACCACGGGGAATCTGGTGATCGGCGAGTCGGCCAAGGTGATCGCCGACATCAAGGCCAACAATATCTCCATCTCCGGCGCGGTCAAAGGGAATATCACCGGCAACCGGGTGGAAATTCTGGAGACCGGTCGGGTGTGGGGAGATCTGACGATCAATTCGCTTTTGCTCAACGAGGGGGCCTACCTGAGGGGGCAGACGATGATGCATGCCGACATCGAGCCGCCGCAGTTAGAGCCTCCGAAGGCCCGTCCCTCCAGCGGGGCCAGCCCGGCGAGCACCATCGTGGATGTGGAGCCGGTATTCAGGCCGGAGGAAGAAGAGTAGCCCCGCTTTTCCCCTGGTTCTCCAGGCCGAAGCGCCCTCTCCTCCAGGGCGCTTTTCTTTGTAGGACAAGCTTTAGCTTGTCCCTTTTCTTTGTAGGGCAAGCTAAAGCTTGTCCTACAGCCGCTTCGCATCGGGCACCTGTTCGAGCATTCCGGGACCTATTACGAAACAAAGCGATCGTTTTTGGAACGGAAACGCTTGACAAAATGCGCGTTCTGTGGTAGCCTTAGGCGGCGGTTATGGAAAGGGAAAGAGGGACGGTCCAGCGGCGGGCGGAGATTGCCCAGCTTCTGCAACGGGAAGGGGCGGTAGGGGTAGGAGAGCTGGCGGCCCGTTTCGGCGTCTCCGCCCCTACTATCCGGCGGGACCTGGGGTGGCTGGTTTCCCAGGGGCTGGCCCGGCGGGCGCGGGGTGGCGCACTGGTTGCGGGCGGGGAGGCAGCGACGGCCTCTGCCAATACCCTGCCTGCCCGCATCGGGCGGGCGGCGGCGGGGATGGTGCAGGAGGGGGAGACGGTCTTCCTCAGCCCTGGCCTTTTCTCCCTCGGGCTTGCACGGGCGCTGGCGGGGCGAAAACAGCTAACGGTCGTCACCAATGGATTGGCTGTCGCCCAGGAAATCGCCGAGCACACCCTCCACACCCTGATCCTCACCGGCGGCCAGTTGGAGCGGGAGGAGCAGGGGCTTGCGGGCAGGCTCACCCTGGCGGCGCTGGAGGAGCTGCGGGCCGACCGCGTCTTCCTGGAGCTGAGCGGCGTGAGCGCCGTAGCGGGCCTCACCGACGACAGCCTCCCCCAGGCGGAGCTGGCCCGGCTTCTCCTGTCCCTGGGCGGGCAGGTCATCGTGTTGGTCGCGCCGGAGCGGGTGGGCCGTGTGGCCGCCGCCTACGTTGGCCCCGTCTCCGAGGCCGATGTCGTCGTCACCGGCCGCGAGGCGGATTCCGCCCCGCTCTGGGACCTGGCCGAGGCGGGGGTGCGGGTGGTGCTGGCGTGAGGAGTAATCCGTGCTGCGTGTTGCGTGTTTCCTGGCTTATTTGAAGACGTGAGTTTGAAGACGTGAGGAGGAGACGATGGCAAGCGTAACGTACGAGCATGTAACCAAACGGTTCGGGGATGTGGTGGCCGTTCACGACCTGGATATCCAGATCGCAGATAAGGAATTCCTGGTCTTCGTCGGCCCCTCGGGCTGCGGGAAGACGACCTCCCTGCGGCTCCTGGCCGGGCTGGAAGAGGTCACCGAAGGGAAGATCTACATCGGCGACCGGCTGGTCAACGATGTGCCGCCCAAGGACCGGGACATCGCGATGGTCTTCCAGTCCTATGCCCTTTACCCCCATATGAGCGTCTACGAAAACATGGCCTTCGGCCTGAAGCTGCGCAAGGTCCCCAAGAAGGAAATTGACCGCCGGGTGCGGGAGGCGGCCCGTATTCTGGGGATCGAGGAGCTGCTGGACCGGAAGCCGAAGCAGCTTTCCGGCGGGCAGCGGCAGCGGGTGGCGGTGGGCCGGGCCATCGTCCGGGAGCCGGCGGTCTTCCTGATGGACGAGCCCCTATCCAACCTGGACGCCAAGCTGCGGGTGCAGGCCCGCGCCGAGATCAGCAAGCTTCACCAGCGGCTGGGCACAACCTTCATTTATGTAACCCACGACCAGGTGGAGGCGATGACGATGGGCACCCGCATCGCGGTGATGAACGCGGGGATCCTTCAGCAGGTTGACACACCTCAGAACCTGTACGACTACCCGGCCAACCTGTTTGTGGCAGGCTTTATCGGCAGCCCGGCGATGAACTTCTTCAACGCTAAACTGGTGGAGTGGGACGGCAAGGTCTGTGTGGACACGGGCGACTTCATCCTCCCCATCCCTCAGGGCCGCCAGGGGACCTATCGGCCCCACCTCGGCAAAGAGATCGTCTTCGGTATCCGTCCGGAGGACGTACACGACCCGGAGTACGCCCCGCCGGGCATCGCAGCGGCCCATGTGGATGCACAGGTGACGGTGACGGAGCTGATGGGGAATGAGGTGATCGTCCATCTGGAAACGGCCCACCACGAGTTCCTGGGCCGCTTCGACCCCCGGACCAGAGCCCGCGTCGGGACCACCATCTCCGCCGCCCTCAATATGGACCGGATGCACATCTTCGACCGGGAGACGGAGAAGGCGATCCGCTGAGAAGATGAGAAGACGCGGAGATACGGAGACGCGGGGAAGCGGAGACCGCTCCCCATGTCCCCGTGTCTCCGCGTCATCGTTTCTATAGCGCCTCTGCCAGCCGTTGCTTCAACCGGTCAATGGGGGGTACCGGCGTGGGGTCGGCCCCGTTCAGCATCGCCAGATAGAGACTGACGTGATCCCCGAAGTGGATCAGGGAGAGCATCTGTGCCAGGCGGCTCTCCCCTCGCCCCCATACCACATCCATCATCACCCCCTCCTGGAGCAGCAGCTCCTGCGTCGCCTCCCAGCGAGCCTGGATGCGGGGATGGTCGAAGGAGGAGCGAAGCATCAGCACTGCGACCCGCTCCCGAACCCCTTCGGGCAGCCCGTAACCGACCACGGCGTTGTGGTTCAGCTCCGGCAGCTCCTCCCAGAAGGCCCAGTTCTTTCCGTTCTCGTTGAACTGTCCTTTCCATCGCCGGGCGACGGGAGCCAGAAACCCCGCTCCGTAGACCACCGGCAACCGGTCCACCAGTTGCCCGGCCAGCCGCTTGGCCGGGTTCCTCGGCGTGGGGACCTGGGGGAGGATCTCCTTCTGCCAGGCCTCCATCACCTCCACCGCTTCTTCCAGGTCCGGGCCGTAATCCCGCAGGAAGCCCAGGCGGCAGAGAAGCCCCAGAAGCAGGGTAAAGGAGTAGCCCAGGGCGGCCCGGGGGGTGGAGCGGTAGTCGAAGCGGAGGAGAGGAAAACCCCTTTCTTCCGCGATCGCAGCCAGCTTTCCCCCTGTGGCAACTGCCACCACCGGACACCCCCGGGCCAGCGCCTGGTCGAGAGCGGAAAGGGTCTCCTCGGTGTTGCCGGAGTAGCTGGAGGCGACCACCAGCGAATCCGGCCCCACACAGGCTGGCAGGTCGTAGCCGCCTACGGAGAGGATGGGCACGGGGCACTCATCGGCCACCAGGCCGGCCAGCAGCGCCCCGCCGATGGCCGAGCCGCCCATCCCCAGGACGGCCACGGCCTGCACTTTGCGGAATGCGGGGGGCAGGTCCAGCCGCCTGCTCAGTTCCCAGGCGTCCCTGCACTGCTGAGGAAGCTCCGCGATCCGTTCCCGCATCCCTGCCGGGTCCAGCTCCTCGTAAGTTGCCCTATTATCCAATTTGTGCATCTCTTTCCTTTCGCTTGTTTACCACAGAGACACAGAGACACAGAGGGCACAGAGGTCCAGGAAGAATTCAAAGGCTTTCTTTTTGTTTCTCTGCGTCCTCTGCGTCTCAGTGGTTTCATCTCTCCGCGTCTCCGCGTCTCCGCGTCCCCTCCCTATACCCCTCCCGCAGGCCCAGCCGATACACCAGCTTTCGGCTCCAGCCGGAGAGGACGGCTACCTCGTGGGCTGCGTCGGACAGAGAGAATCCTTTGGCCAGCCGTTCCTTCAGCGCGGCCCGTACCTGCTCCGGGTCCCATACCTCCCCCTCCGCTCCGCCGACGACGAGGGTGAACTCCCCTCGGGGTTCCTGGTCGGCAAAGTGGAGGCGTGCCTGGGAGAGCGTGCCCCGCCACACCTCCTCGAACTGCTTGGTCAGCTCCCGGCAAATGGCGACGGGCCGCTCTCCGCCCAGCGCCCCCTCCATATCGGCCAGGGATTCCCGCAATCGGTGGGGGGCCTCGAAGGCCACCAGCGTCCAGGGCAGCCCCGCCACCTGCTCCAGGAGCGCGCGCCGTCGGGATGGCTGGCGGGGAAGGAAGCCCAGGTACAGGAATCGGTCGGTGGGGAGGCCGGAGACGACCAGCGCAGCGATCGGCGCCGAAGGGCCAGGGACCGGCACCACCGGATGGCCGCACTCCAGCGCCGCCCGGACCAGCTCGTAGCCGGGGTCGGAGAGGCCGGGCATCCCCGCCTCGGAGATCATGGCCACGTCCCCCTCCTCCAGCGCCGCCAGCAGCCTCCCCAGTTTACGTTCTTTATTTCCCTCAAAATAACTGGTCACCGGCGTGGCGATGCCGTACCGGTCCAGCAACACCCGCGCGCGACGGGTGTCTTCGGCAGCGATGATGGCTACCGTCTCCAGGACCCGAATCGCGCGTAAGGTGATGTCTTCCAGATTGCCAATGGGGGTTCCCACAAGGTAGAGCGTGCCCACGGGTCACCCGCATCTCCTGTTGGGGGAAGGCTAGGGGGTACGGTAGGCGATGCCCCTGAGGAGGCCGTGGCGGCCCTCGAAGGCCTCGCCGACCACCAGCCCGCCCCGGCGGATCTCATATCGGCGGATCTCCTTGGCGTGGTCGGAGCCGCGCATCTTGAGGACGACGATGACCCGCTCGATCGCGCTTTCCACCTCGACGTATCGGAGGAGAAGGACGGTGTCCACAACGAACGAAAGCCCTCCCCTATCGGTTCGGGTGGCCTCCCGTTGCGCCTCCTCGCCCAGAAGCAGGCTGGTCACCTCTTCCCGACGGAGCCCGTTGATGACGCGGGTGTAGATGTGGCGGAGCTCGAAGGGGTCAGCCGTGAGGCGGTTGAAGTGGGAGATGCTGTCCAGGACCACCCGGCGCACATTCCCCTCCCGGAGGAGACGGTTGAGAGGGCTGTTGGGTGCCTCCAGCCCGGTCAGGAACACCTCGGGCGAGGTGAAGAGGATATGAAGTGTCCCCTCCCGCTCCAGCGGCTCAAGCTCCCATCCCAGGGAGGCCGCGTCTCTGTAGAGGGATGCCGGGAATTCCTCAAAGCTGATCAAAAGCCCCGTCTCCCCCTTCTGGGTCGCCCCGTGGATCAGAAACTGCATACCCAGCGAAGTCTTGCCGGTCCCCGGGGCGCCGCGCACCAGGACGGCGGACCCCGGCAGGAATCCCCCACCCAGCATTTCGTCCAGACCGGGTACGCCGGTCGTCGTTCTCGCCTGAGTCACGGGAGCCTCCTTTCGCTGATCACGGTCGTTGCTGGAAGTAGACCATAGCCTGAGGGCAGGCCGCAGGGAGCCGGATGCGGACGATGGCGGAGAGGGGAGGGTAAACCTGGCGGGGGTTGGGAAGGTGAAGCTGGACAAACCAGACCTCTTCCTTTTCCACTTCCACCTCCCACCCTGAGGGGCCAAAGTCGGGGGCGGAGCCGGAGAGGACGATCACTTCCCTCCCCGGTCCCCAGGCGTGGACAGGGTATCCTGTCAGGGGTTCCCCTTCCCGGTCGGTGACGGTGCCTGCCAGGAGCGGCCGGTCGCAATCCAGCCCCCGTGCCTCCGACCCCAACTCCACGGTGGCGGAGAAGGGCGTTGTCGGCTCCGGAGTGGGGGTCAGTGTGGCAGGTCGGAGGGGGGTGGGGGTGACGAAAAGCAGCCTGGTCGGCGTAGCCGTGGCCGTAACCCGCGGGGAAGGGGTGGGCGATGGAAGGGGCGTCGGAGTGGTGGGGGGATAGGGGTTGAAGGGAACAGCGGGGTTGACGGCGATGGTTGCGAAGAGAGCCAGCACCCCCCCTGTTGCCGCCAGCAGGAGCCAGGTCAGCCCGTTCGCCAGTCGGTCGCTCCACCTCTTTTTCGAGCCTCCACCTCTTTGCCCCGACACGAACTGCCTACCGCCAGTCCTCCCAGTTCAGCGTGCAAACGATGAACCCCAACGACCCACTGGCATAGCCGGGCAGGTTCACGATCAGGAGGTCGGATACCGTCCGGTAGTTGCCATCGGCGCCGGGGCGGTCGTTGTATAGCTGGACCCGGATCTCCATCGCCTGATAGCTGGCGGGGTTGCACGCCTGCTCCCAGGCTGCCTCGCTCCCGTACATCATATTGTACCGCTCGCTATCCCCTGCCCGGTGGGTGAAGGCCCCCACGCTGGGGCACTCGACACGGACGTGGTAGCCAGGGAGAGGATTCCCGTCCAGGTCCTGGATATAGCCTGCTACCCCCGACCAGTGGTCGTATTCCGGGTGCCGGTACTCCACCTCACAGGTGAAGGGATAGGGGGAGCGGGTAGCCCGGGGGGTGGGGGTGGGGGTAGGGGGCCAGGTGGGGGTGACGGTGGGGGTGTTGGTCGGCGTGCGGGTGGGGGTGGGGGAGCCGGTGGGGGTGATGGTGGGGGTGAAGGTCGGCGTGTAGGTGGGCGGGAGCGCGGGCGTTCTGGTCGGCGTTGGCGAGATCTGGGCGCTCTCCTGTCGTGGAGGAAAGGGATTGAAGAAGAGATAGGGGTTGATCAGCACGCTCAGATAACAGAGAAGCGTGATGCCGGTCAGTCCGACCAGTAACAGGCTCAACAGGTCGAAAATCGAGGATCCCCTTCGCTCCATCGGATTGCCTCCCGGGCTACGGGTTCAGGTTCACATACCGTTCGATAGCGGCCTGGGCCCACAGGGACTCGACCCAGCTCTGGACCGCCTTGTCGCGCAGCATCTGCAGATTCTCTGGACTCAGCGGACGCTCCTCCCGCTCCAGCACCTGGACGATGTGGAAGCCGAAGGAGCTCTGAACGACCGGACTGATCTGCCCTGCCTGGAGGCTGAAGGCGGCCTCTTCCACCTCTGGCGAGAGCAGAACCCCCCGGGGGAAGAACCCCAGGTCTCCTCCGGCCTCCCGTGTGCTTTCGTCCATAGAGTAGGCACGGGCCAGCTCGGCGAAATCCGCCCCTGCCTGTAGCTGGGCCAGGAGCTGCTCTGCTTCCTCCCGTGTATCCACCAGGATATGGCGGGCGCGGACATGCTCAGCCGTGGTGGGTACGGAAGCAACGACCTGTTCGATGACAGCCGAGGTGATCAGCTCTGCCCGAAGCTCCCTCCACACATCCTGGCGGCTCATCCCGTCCTGCTCCAGGCGGGCCTGGAAGGGGCCTTCCCCGCCCACTTCCTCGATGATCTGGGCCAGCGCGGCGTCCACCTCTTCATCGGTGACCGTGATCCCCATCTGGGCGGCTGCCTGTTCAATGAGCGCCTGCTCGATCATCCAGTTCAGGATCTGCTCTCGCGCCCGCAGCAGGCGCTGTTGCCCCTCCGGGCTGTTCAGGTCCTCCCCGGAGGCAGTCATCGCCGCCTGATACTGAGCCACCTGCCGCTCGTAGTCAGCCAGATAGATAGGCCAGCCGTTGACCACCGCCGCCAGCGGGCGGTCCGGTGTAGGGGTGGGGGCGGGGCCGGTCGGGGCAGTCTGGGAGGCGGGCTGTGGCTGTGTCGCCGCCGGGGCGACCGACGGGGCCAAAAGGGGACCGCAGGCGGAGCTCAGCACCAGTACTCCCATCAGGGCGGATATCCAGCGCAGATGCATATGTCCTGTCTCCTCTGGATGGCAGGGGATGAAACCATTATACCCACGGCAGGGGTTTTGCGCAATTCGGGTAAAAAAGAGGTGTATTTCAGTTTGAGGGCGAGATGTCCCTGGCCCGGGCCGGACCTGGGGAAACGCGAATGGCGCGAATGGGAACGAACACTGCAAATGGGGCAGGGATCCCTCCTGTTCGCTGTATTCGGGCCATTCGTGGGATTCGAGATCCACCGGCGGGCGAGAGGACCACTCGCCCCGAAATTGAAAAAGGAACCGCAGAGGTCACGGAGACCTCTGCGGCCTCTCCGTTGCGGCGGTCAATCGGCGGGCTATGCCGTTTCCAGGTATCGTTCCAGTTCCCACGGCGTGACCTGGATGCGGTACTCGTCCCACTCCGCCCGCCGCGCTCGCAGCAGTGCCTCCAGGATCACCGGTCCAAGGGCCTCCTGCACCACCGGATCCTTCTCCAGCTCATCCAGCGCCTCGGACAGCGTAGCGGGCAACACGCCGATGGCCCGCTCCCGAAGCTCCCGTTCGTCGAAGTCGTACACATCCTCATTGACCGGTGGGGGAGGCGTCAGCCCCCTCTCCACCCCATCCAGCCCGGCTGCCAGCATCGCAGCGAAGGCCAGGTAGGGGTTGGCGCTGGGGTCGGGGCAGCGAAGCTCGATCCGGGTGGCCCCCTCCCGACCGGCACGGTTGGCCGGCACGCGGATAAGGGCGGACCGGTTCAGATGGGCCCAGCAGATATAGACCGGGGCCTCGTATCCAGGTGTGAGCCGCTTGTAGCTGTTCACCGTCGGCGCGACCACCGCTGCCAGCGCCCGGGCGTGGACCATCTGCCCGGCGATGAAGCTGTAGGCCAGGCGAGAGAGATGGTACTCGTCGTCGGGATCGTAGAAGAGATTGTGGCCCCGGGCATCGAAAATGCTCTGGTGGGTGTGCATTCCGGAGCCGTTGATGCCGAAGATCGGCTTGGGCATAAAGCTGGCATAGAGGCCGTGGCTGGCGGCGATAGCCCGCACGGTGTACTTGAAGGTGACGGCGTTATCGGCGCTGGTCAGCGCGTCGGCGTAGTGGAAGTCAATCTCATGCTGGCCGGTGGCTACCTCATGGTGGCCCATCTCCACCGGGATGCCCAGCGCCTCCAGGGACAGGATGATCTCGCTGCGCACCTGCTGCGCCTCGTCGCGGGGGGAGAAGTCGAAGTAGCCGCCCACATCGTGGGGCACAGGGTGAAGGGAGGGCATCCCGTCCCGTTTGAAGAGAAAGAACTCCAGCTCCGGCCCTACGTTATAGACATATCCCTTCTCCGTGGCGCGGGCCAGCACCCGCCTGAGGGCAGAACGGGGGTCGCTGGGAGAGGGCTGCCCGTTTGGACCATAGACGTTACAGATGATGCGGGCCCGGCGGCGCTCCGGTTCGCTCCAGGGCAGGACCCGATAGGTGGACGGGTCGGGGATAAGGACCATGTCGCTTTCGTAGATGCGGGCGAAGCCCTCAATGGAGGAGCCGTCAAACCACACCCCTTCCTCCAGCGCCCCCTCCAGTTGCCCAGCCGGGATGGTGACGCTCTTGATCGTGCCGAGGATGTCGGTGAACTGGAGGCTGATAAACCGCACACCGTCCTCGCGCACACGGGCGATCAGTTCCTTATGAGTCATCTTTCCTCCTCCCAGGTATTGCGTATTCCGTATTTCATACGGCCTGCGATCTGCTCCTATTCCAAAACCCGGATGTGCAGCTCAGCCAGTTGCTCCGGGTCCACCGGCGAGGGGGCGTTGGCCATCAGGTCAATCGCCTGCCCCGTCTTGGGGAAAGCCATCACTTCGCGGATGCTGTTCTCGCCTGCCAGCAGCATCACCAGGCGGTCAATTCCGGAGGCGATGCCGCCGTGCGGGGGCGTGCCGTACTCGAAGGCCTCCAGCATATGGCCGAACCGTTCCCGCGCCTGCTCCACGTCGAGCCCGATAAGCTGGAAGACCTTCTCCTGCACCTCCCGCCGATGGATCCGGATTGAGCCTCCGGCGATCTCCTCGCCGTTACAGACCAGGTCATACTGCTGCCCCCGCGCCGCGCCGGGGTCTGTATCCAGAAGCGGCAGGTCCTCCGGCATAGGGGCGGTGAAGAGGTGGTGGCTGGGGTCCCACCGGTTCTCCTCCTCGTTCCATTCGAAGAGCGGGAAGTCGAGGATCCAGCAGAAGGCCAGCACACCCGGATCGCGCAGTCCCAGCCGCTCTCCCATCTCCAGGCGGAGGGCCGAGAGGGCCGCGGCGACCGCCGGCCGCCGGTCGGCGACGAACAGCAGCAGGTCGCCCGGCTCTGCCGCCATCCGTCGGAGAATGGCCTCGACCTCCTGGTCGGAGAGAAATCTGGCAAAGGAGGAGCGGATGTCGCCGCCTTCGGGCAGGGCAAGCCAGGCCAGTCCCGACGCCCCCTCCTTTTTCGCCAGCTCGGCGAGTTCATCGGTCTGCCGCCGGCTGTAGGCGGCGCAACCGGGGGCACGAAGCCCCTTCACCTGTCCCCCTGTCTCCACCGCCTGGCGGAAGACGCGGAAGTCGCTACCGGTCACCAGATCGGAGATGTCCACCAGCTCCATCCCAAACCGCAGGTCCGGTTTGTCTGTACCATACCGGTCCATCGCTTCGGCGTAGGTAAGGCGGGGGAACGGCCTGGTGACCAGTCGCCGATTGCTGCACTCCTCGACAAGGCCGGTCATCAGCTCCTCGATCAGTGCGATCACATCTTCCCGTTCGACGAAGCTCATCTCGAGATCCAACTGGGTGAACTCCGGCTGCCGGTCACCGCGCAGGTCCTCATCCCGGAAGCAGCGGGCGATCTGGAAGTACCGCTCGAATCCGGCCACCATCAGGAGCTGTTTCAGTTGCTGGGGGGATTGAGGGAGGGCGTAGAATTTGCCGGGGTGAATGCGGCTGGGGACCAGGTAGTCCCGTGCTCCCTCCGGTGTACTTTTGAAGAGGATGGGCGTTTCGATTTCCAGAAAACCCCGGGCATCAAGAAAGTCGCGGATGAACTTGACCACGCGGTGGCGGAGGATCAGATTGCGTTGCATACGCTGCCTGCGCAGGTCGAGATACCGGTAGCGCAGCCGCAGCGCCTCGTCCACCGGCGCCTCTTCGAAGATGTAGAAGGGAGGGGTCTTTGCCGGATTGAGGACAACGATCTCGTCGGCCAGGACCTCGATCTCGCCGGTGGGGATGGAAGGGTTGATCAGCCCCTCCGGCCGACGGCGCACCCTACCCCGGACCTGGAGCACGTATTCCTGTCGTGCGCGGGCGGCTGTTTCGTGGGCGTCGGCGGCGTGGGCCGGATCGGTGACCACCTGGGCGATCCCGGACCGATCCCGCAGGTCAATGAAGACCAGCCCCCCGTGGTCCCGCTGCCGGTTGACCCAGCCTGCCAGGGTGACTGTCTGCCCGATATGCTCTGCCCGCAGCTCGCCGCAGTGATGGGATTTGAGCATCTTGCAGCCTCCTCATCGAACGGGATGTAGTTAAAGAATAAGCCGCCCCTTAGTGGGGCGGCCTGGTCTTACCGTGTTATCTGCTAGCCACGCGGCAGCGACCGCTGCCGCCCCACGGGGGGGACGGCCCGGTTATTCTGCTGGTCGCAGGCCCAGGCGTAGCTACGCATTTCAAACCTCAAATAAAATTATACCACACCCGGCGGTAAAGGGCAAGCCGATTTTCACGGAGTTCCGCCTTTCTCGAACAGCCGCAGCCACTCCTCGACGTCGCCGACGGAGCCGGGCTTTTCCGGTGGCTCTTCCGTCGGCCTGGGGGGAGCCAGTTCCGCCGCAAACTGCTCCGCCGGGACGGCCCGCGCCCCTCGCGAGCGGGCTGCCTCCTGTACTGCCCGATCCGAGGAGACGACAATGAGGCCCCGGGGGTCGCGCGTCTGGCGGATGTGGTGCCGAATGAGAGCATCGGCGGTGGTGCCGGGTGAGGCGAACACCACCCGGACCGACCCGCCCGAGAGGTGGGGGGCGGGGCCGCCAGGGAGGCCAGCATCGAATACGACGATTGCCTGACAGCGGTGACGCCAGCAGTACCGCCGCACCCGCTCCACCAGCCTCGCCTCGTCCTCCGGGTCCTCCAGGCTCAGATCGGCCAGGCGACCGATCAGGTTGTGGCCATCAATCAGTAGGGGCATATGGCAGTACGTACTACGGGGCAACCATGGTCGTGACTCCCCGCATCGCCCGATAGTCCAGGGCCAGAAGGTAACCGACGTGGGTCGTGGTCGCCCGCATCAGCAGCCCATACTCCGTCGGCTGGATCAGGAGGGTAGCTTCCGTCTCATGTTCGGCGGGCCAGCCCACCCACTCCCAGAGCCTGTTCTCACACCAGACCTTGCCGAAGCCCCGGATAGGGAGCTGGTAGCCCGCTGGCGGGGCTGTCCCGGCACAATCCGGGTGCACCTCGGGCATACCCTCTTCCCAGAAGTCGGTGTAGGCCAGAAAATTCCCCCTGGAGGCATCGGTATCCTCACCGTCCAGGACGTAAATCTCCCTTTCGTCCCCACGCCAGATCATCAGGCTGCGGAAGTGCAGGTGAGGGTTGGGATTGTCCACATTGGCCCAGAACTCCTGGAAGGCCCCGTAGACAGAGAACGCCGCACCGGTGGGGCAGCCCAGGTTCAGCCCCTGGGATCCAGCGTAGGTGAAGATCGGCCCCAGGATAGGGTCTGGCCCCACACAGAAGCCTGGGGTGGGGGTGCGGGTAGGGGTGGAAGTGGATGTGGGGGTCTCGGTGACCGGCTCCACCACTACGATCTGCACGTAGACGACCGACCCGAAGCGGGTGCCGTCGGGGGCCTGAAGTTGCCAGTTCCCCCTGTAGGTGCCAGGGGCCGGAGGGGCGACCAGGTTCACGCTGACGTCGGTGGTGGTGCCAGGCGCTGCCGCCGCTACCGGCACCGCCGTTGGCCCACCCATCGAGCTGCCAGAGATGAAGACGAGCGCAGTCCCCGCCTCCCAGGCACACGTGCCCGTGTTGCGCAGCCGCCAGGTCTTGACAAAGGCTTCGCCTGGCGGGAATGGGGTGTTATCCGGCACCGTTACATCGGCCACGTAGGCTCCGTTCAGGGTGCAGCCCGCTTCAGTGGTGACCTCTACCGCCGGCGTCACCGTCTGCGGAGTTCCTGAGGGGACCGAAGGGGTTATCCCTTCGGCTGCCTCCAGAGAGATGGTAGGAGTGGGAGCCCTTCTGACGGGGAAGCTACAGGCCAGTGCAGCCAGAAGCAGTGCTCCACCAGCAAACGCCCAACCCCGTGCCGATCCACGATCCCTGTGCATCTCTCCTCCTTTTTCAGACCCGGAAACCTCCGCACCCTCTGCGCCTCGGCGGTAAAGTGTGAAAAGTCTTCGCACCTCTCTGTCTTGATGAAAAACAGTATAGCACAGCGGCAGGGGAGCGTCAATCGGCGTATCCCTCCCCTGAGCTGCGACGTTTGACACCTCTCTCTCTCTGTGATACAAACCACATGTCGTGCCGATCATCCTATCTGAACTGAAGGGGCCCTTATGCGACGAAAAGGATGGCAACGTCTCTTTCTTCTGGGAGACCGCCTCCACCCTCTGTGGCGGGTGCTTCTCTACCTGATCGGGCTGCTGGCGGCGGAGCTGGCTTTCGACCTGTTGATCGCGCTGGCTTACGTTGCCATGCTCCTTCTTACCGGCCACCCGCCGATGGAGGCTCTGAACAGGATGACATCCGGCCAGCTTCCCTCCCTCTTCCTCCTGGCTACAGGGCTTACACGTCTGGGTGCTGCCCTGGGGCTGGCCCTCCTCCTGGGCCGCTTTCTGGACCGGGAGCCGGTGGAGACGATGGGACTGGACCCGGCCAGAGGGGGACAGGATTTGGGGGTAGGGATCGGCCTGGGGGTGGGGACGATGATAGCCATCAGCGGGGTCCGGCTTGCTGTGGGCTGGGCCGCCCTGAGGCCGGGCGAGGGGTCCCTCGCCGCTTTCGTGCTGGACGCCCTCGCTCTTCTCCCCCTTGCCGCAGCAGAAGAGGTGGCTTTTCGCGGCTATCTCCTCCGCGCCCTTACCACCTGGCGCGGCCCCGCCGTTGGCGTGGTGGTCACTTCCCTGCTTTTCGCCCTCTTCCACGCCCTCAATCCCCACCTCACCTGGCTGGCTCTCGTCAATATCGGTCTGGCGGGGGCGGTCTTCGCCCTGGCAGTGGAACGGACTGGCACACTCTGGCTCGCGGTCGGCTACCATTTCGCCTGGAACCTGGCCCAGGGGCCGCTCCTGGGGATGCCGGTGAGCGGGGTGAGCTGGGCAGGGCTGTTGTCTTTAGGGACCGGCGGGCCGGCCCTGTGGACCGGCGGGAGCTTCGGGCCGGAAGGGGGGTTGCTGGCGACGGCTGTCCTCCTTCTCAGCCTTATCCCCCTCTGGACCGCATCCCGCCGACCTGCTACCGTCGCCGGGGCCTGTCGCCGGCAGCGGGCGGCGGTGGAGGCTCGTTTCGGCCCCCTTCCCCATCTTCATTATTCCAGCTCGGTGGGCCGCCGGTTCTTCAAAGAAGTTACCCGGCAGGTGCGGCTCAGAAACCGGGCCGGGGAGGTGGTCCTGCTCCTGCGCCGCGCTGACGGCAACCTGCTCCTCCACACCAAGGCCTTCTACTCCACCGGACTCTTCCGCCTGCCTACCGGCGGCATCCGCCTCCGGGAAGGGGTGATGGAAGCAGCCCGCCGGGAGACGGAGGAGGAGACAGGCCTCTCTCCCCGAGACCTCCGTCCCCTGGGCCTGCTGACCTATCGCCTGCGGGAGGATGGGCGGCGGGTCTTCTTCCACTCGTGGCTGGTGCTGGGGGAGGTGGAAGGAGAGCCAGCGGTCAACGATCATGCCGAACGCATCACCGGCTTCCGCTGGGTCCCTCCGGAGGACCTCCCCCGGGTGGCGGATGAGCTGCGGGGGGTGCCGCCGGCGTGGGCCGGGTGGGGTCACTTCCGTGCCCTGGCCCACGAAGCTGCCGCCCGCTGGCTGGCCGGGATGTAGCGCAAATTAATCTGCGCTGCTAACCTGTAGTGCAGGTGCCCCGTACCTATCCGGTCCGGCGGGCTGGCTCCAACTGCCGTCGCAGCAGCGGCGCACCGATGAGGTCCAGCAGCCAGCCCAGGGAGGGCTCCACCCACGGGACGAAGGAGAGCCACCGGGGGACGTAAGCGATCCGGCGGGGCCGCTTGAGCAGGCTCCAGATGCAGTTGGCCACAGCGGTCGGCTTCACCGCCAGCCGCTCCGCCGGGACCGGCAGCCCGCTCTTCTGTTTGGCGGCCACCTCGTAGAATTCGGTGGCGACCGGCCCGGAGCGGACCACGCTCACGTGGACGCCCGTCCCCCGCAGCTCCCGGTGGAGGCCGGTGGTGAAGGCGTCCAGGAAAGATTTGGTGGCGCTGTAGAGGGCCACTCCCTGGCTGGGCAGGCTACCCGCCACCGAACCGATGTTGATGACGTGCCCCCGACCCCGGGCCTTCATTTCCGAAAGGGCCAGCAGCGTCAGATGGACGACGGCAGAAACATTGACCTGGACCATCTGCTGGGCCAGTGACCAGGGCATATCGGCGCCGAAGCCGTACCAGCCCAAGCCAGCACTGTTGACCACCAGGTCCACTCCGCCACAGGCCGCGCGCACTGCCTCGAAGGCCCTGACCCGCTCCCGCTCGTCGGCCAGATCGGCGACGACGACTATCGCCTCGCCGCCTGCATCCCGGATCTCGGCGGCCAGCCGTTCCAGCCGTTCCCTCCGCCTTGCCACCAGGGCAACCCGCAGCCCCTTACGGGCCAGCAGTCGGGCAGTTTCTGCGCCGATGCCGCTGGAGGCGCCGGTCACCATCGCCACCTGCCCCCGCCACTGTGCCAGCGCCCGTCGCTCCCGGTAGTAGGGCGAGCGGTTCAGCAGCCATCGGCGGACCAGGGGGCGGAACAGCCGCGTCAGGTATCGCCGGATCCCCATCAGCGCCGCCATCTCCCGCACATAGTCGTCGAAGTCCCGCTGCTGGTAGCGCAGGATCCGCTGGCTCTCGCTCGTGTCCACCCAATCGGTGGGGAAGGGGACGGTGCTGAAAGCCTCCTCCGGCAGCATTCCGATCCCCAGCGCCTCCAGGACGCGCCCTACGATCTCCCGGTAGTGGAGCTGGCAGCGGGGGCCGCCGCCGATGAGCAACACCTTGCCCCACACCTCCTGGCTGCTGACGGCGTTGGCGAAGGCCAGCCCCACATCCCGCGTGTGGGAGAACTCCATCCGGTTGTCCGGCGGTATATCGAACATCGCCCGGTCCAGCTTGAGCGCCAGCGGCAACGTCGCCGCAAGCCGGAGGATGGCCCATTCCAGGCCGGAGGCCCTGATCATCTCCTCGCACTCCACCTTGTGGCGGGAGTAGTGCTCGATGGGCTGGACAGGGTCGGCGACGGTGCGGGGTGGGGGCTGGTCCTGGGTCCGTCCGAAGATATGGTAGGAGGAAGCGAAGATCAGGCGGGGAGGATGCGGTTGCCCCTTCATCGCGGCGATAAGGTTCCGTGTGCCCCCTACGTTGATCTCCCGCGCCCAGTCGGGCCGGGCCTCCGACTCGATGCCGGTGGCGGAGAGCTTGGGGATGATGAAGGCCAGGTGGATCACCACATCCTGGCCCTCCACCGCCGCCTCCAGGTCCTCCCGGCGGCGCAGGTCCCCCCAGACCACCTCCACCCGGTCCCCATACCGCTGTCGCAGTTTCCGGGCCGCCCGCTCGTTCGCCCGCGTCTTCAGGTCGAAGCAGCGGACATGATGGCCCTGCTCAATCAGTGCCTCCACAGTGCTTGTGCCCACGTTTCCAAAGGCTCCAGTTACCAGCACTCTCATCTTTACTCCTTTCTCACCACAGAGACACAGAGGGCACAGAGGAACGACGAGGGATCTCTACGCACTCTGTGGCTCCGGTCCGAATATGCTCCGTAGCGCAAATTCAATCCTGCGCTACGGGTTTTTCAATCCCTCCAGGAGGATGCGCACACCTTCCTGAGCGACCCGTCCCCAATCGGCTCCGTGGGGGTCCATCAGCCCCTGCATGATCAGGCCGACGGCCAGGGAGACAAGGACGCCCGCAGCGATCTCCGGGTCCACAGAACGGAGGGAGCCATCGGCGATGCCGGCCTCGACGATGCCGGTGAAGAAGGCCCGATAGCGGCGGTAGGGGGCGATGGTGGCCTGCCAGACGGCCGGGTCGCGGGCGGCTCTGTTCCAGAACTCCAGGAAGATCGGCAGGCGGCCGCTGGCCTCGCGGAAGATCATGCGGAACATCCCGGCCATCTGGATCAGCCCCTCCGGGACTGTCTCTGCCCCGGCGCGGATGGCCGCTACCTGCCCGTCCAGCTCCGCCAGCCACTGTTCCAGCAGCTCCAGGAAGACCGCCTGCTTGCTGGGGAAGTGGTGGTAAAAGGCCCCTTTGGTGACGCCAGCCTGGCGGCAGATTTCGGCCACGCCGGTGGCGTCGTAGCCGTTGCGGGCAAAGCACGCCTCCGCCGCCCGCAGGATCCGGGCCCGGGTCTCCTCACCTCTTTGATAGGGGGGCATCCTCTTCCTCCTTTTTAATTTCGATACCGACCGGTCGGTATGATTTTACCACGTCTTTTCTTCTCTGTCAAGCCATCGCCCTCGTGGGGCGTATTTCAATTTCGGGGCGAGTGGTCCCCTCGCCCGCCGGTGGATCGCGAATCCCACGAATGGCTCGAATACGGCGAACAGGGGGGATACCTGCCCCATTCGCGGTATTCGTTCCCATTCGCGCCATTCGTGTTTCCCCGGATTCCGGCCCGGGCGGGGGACATCTCGCCCCCAAACTGAAATACACCTCCCTCGTGGGTGTTCGAGGCGGAGGTGGCCCGTGTCCCTGGCCCGTCATCGAACCGTAACCCCTCCGTAATTGCCTCTATAGCCAAGGTAGAGTATGATAAAGTTTATCGGGCCTGCATCGTCCAATCCTTCTCTCCGGCTTGCTCCTCTGTTCTGTCGTCAAGGAGGGCGGGATGAAGGAACAGGAAGTCTGTGTACTGGTGATAGACGACAGTCACCCCCTGCGGGAGTTCGTCGCCCAGGCGCTGATGAGCCGGAGGGGGTTTGCCGTCATCGAGGCCTCCAACGGTGCCGAGGGCATGGAGCTGGCGCTGGCCGCCTCCCCCGACCTGATCCTCCTCGACGTGGAAATGCCCCGTATGAACGGCCTTCAGGTTCTGGACGGCCTGCGCGCCCAGCGGATGGACATCCCCGTGATCCTGATGACAGGGCACGGCTCTGAGGCGATCGCCGTCGAGGTCTTTCGCAAGGGGGTGAGGGATTACCTGATCAAACCCTTCACCGCCGAGGAGATGTCCTCTGCCATAGACCGCGCCCTCACCGAGGTCCGCCTGCGGCGGGATAAGGAGGCCCTGACCCGCAACCTGGCCATCGCCAATCAGCAACTGCGCCGCCGGGTGCGGGAGCTGGACACGCTCTATCGGGTGGGAAAGTCGGTCACTTCCCTCCTTTCGCGGGACCAGCTCCTGGAGCGGATTCTGGATGCCGTCTTCTACGTCGTGGACGTGGAGGAGGCCATGCTGATGCTCGTGGACGAGAGGACCGGCCGGCTGGAGCGGGAGCAGTACCGGCAGAGGGTAGCCGGGGAGGTACGCCATCTGGCACGGCGCAGCGCCCAGGAACTGGCGATGGAGACGGTCCAGAAAGGGGACGCGACGGACAGCGGGGCGATGCTTTTTGTGCCCCTGAAGGTCGGCGGGCGGGTGATCGGCGTGCTGGGAGTGAGCAACCGGGTGAGCGGGCGGCCCCTCACCGAACATGAGCGGCTGCTGCTTCTGGCGCTGGCCGATTATGCGGCCATCGCTCTGGAGAACGCCCGGCTGTTGCGCACCGTGGAGGAGACCAAGGAACGGGAAAAACAGATCATCCGGGGGCTTTTCGAACGGTACGTTGCCCCCACCGTGGTGGAACGGCTGCTGGCCAGCCCCGAGAAAGTGGCTCTGGGCGGCACCCGCCAACTGGTGGCGGTCCTTTTCGCCGACATCCGTGGTTTCAGCACCTACTCTGCCCGCACTGATCCGGAGACCCTGGTGGAAGTGCTGAACCGTCACCTGGCGGTGGCGGCCGACGCGGTGCTGGCTGAGGAGGGGACGCTGGACAAGTTTATGGGGGACGCGGTGATGGCCTTCTTCAACGCCCCCCTTCCCCAGCCGGACTTCCCCCTACGGGCGGTGCGGTCGGCGCTGAAGCTCCATCAGGATGTCGCCCGTGCCAATCTCGACCTGCCCCCTGAACACCGCCTGGAGTTCGGCGTCGGCATCAGTGTGGGGGAAGCGGTGGTGGGCAACATCGGCACAGCTCAGATGATGTCCTTCACTGTCGTGGGGGACGCGGTCAACCTGGGGCAACGGTTGCAGGAGCATGCCCAGCCAGGCCAGACTCTTCTCTCCCAGTGGGCATACCAGATGGTGCGGGAGAAAGTGGATGCCCGGCCAGTGGGGGCTCTCAGGGTCAAAGGGCGGAAGCGGCCGGAGCCTGCCTTTGAGCTTCTGGGGCTGCGCCGGTAGAGTGTCTGCTAATCCCCTTCTTTCCGTGTGTGGCGGCTGAACCACAGGGCCCGGCGCAGCACCCGGCGGAGTCGTTGAACCTGCGATCCCCACCGGAGCGACCAGGGTTGAACCTTCCCTTCCCCTCCTCCTGTCCGGAACCGCCAGCCGGACAGGCCCTCTTCATCCTTCTGAGGCAGATCGCTCACGGTTCAGTTTCTCCCTTCACGTAACCTGTCGGCATCAGCGCCCGTAGCTCCCGCAAAGCGCGCCGGAGGAAAAGCCATGCTGTCCCGAAGCGGCGGGGAGAGGGCTGCCGGCTCAGCACTGTCAACAGGAAGGTATCGGGAAGGATCGCCGTGTAGAGCTGGTAGCGCTTCCCCTCATAGTGGTGCAGGCTCACGCCAGGCCCTTCCCCTATCAGAGAGCCCACGCGGTTGCTGATACTTACCTCCTCGGCCAGGATAGGCAGGAACTCCTCCAGGGGCAGGTCGTCGGCCGCGCCCACCTGGGCGATCAGCCGTCCTTCCGGGTCGGCCAGCATCGCGCACTGAGCGCCGGTGTCCCGTCGCAGTGCGGTCAGGGCACGATGTACAGCGTCGATTTGCCCGGACAGAGGGGGGGAGGAGTCCTCCTGAACCGGTGCTGGTTCCATCTCCAGCGCCCGCTCCACCGCCTGTGCAAAATCCCCCACCAGAAACGGTTTGGTCAGATAGAGGGCTGGCTGCAGGCGGCGCACTTCCTCCTCCACCTCCTCCGATCCATAAGCGGTGATAAGGATGGCCCGGGTTTGGGGATAGATAGCCTTCGCCCGACGCATCAGCTCCAGTCCGTCCATCCCCGGCATCCGCAGGTCGGTCACCAGCAGGTCGAAGGGACGGCGGGCCATTTCGTCCAGCGCTTCCTCTGCCGAGCCGACACTGACCACGGCGAGCCCTTTCCCCATAGCCTTCAGAGTCTCCTCAAGGGAGGAAGTGACCCGCTTTTCGTCGTCTACAATCAATATCCACTTCAGATGAGTTGACACGCTCATTCGCTCGATCCATGGGGGCGGTGTATGACGTCGGGGGCAGTGAGCCCGGGGCAGCGGGATGAGGAAACAGAGAGCCTCCGCCCGGCCTTAAGAATACCATAAGAAGAGGGGGAAAGGGGTTGCGAAGCCGTTACGGTTTGGTTAAGAGGACTCTTCTTCTTCATCCCCTTCGCAGGGGATGGATGGGAACATGTAGCCTACCCCGCGGACGTTGATGATGTAGCGGGGCCGCATCGGGTCCGGCTCCAGCTTTCGCCGCAGGCGGCGGATATGGACCCGGACAATGGCGCGTGCCCCCCACGGGTCCGCCTCATACCCCTGGGCACGACGGACCAGTTGCTGGGGGCTACAGACCTGGTCGGGGTTCTCCATCAGACAGGCCAGCAACTTGAACTCGGTGGGGGTCAGGTTCACCGGCCGGCTGCCGATAGTGACGAGATGCCGTTCCCGGTCCAGCCGCACATCCTGGACCTGGAGGACGTCCTCTTCCATCGGAAGGGTGGGGGAAGCAGGGGGTTCTTCCGTCCGCTCCACTGCCACCAGCTCGTAGAGGGTATGCTCCAGGCGGGAGACCAGCTCCCGGCGGTGCTGTTCCTGGCGACGTTTGGTCAGTCCCTTACGCACGCTATCCAGGATTTGAGGGATCGGGCATGGCTTCAGCAGGTAGTCGTGGGCGCCCCGTCGGATGGCCTGGATGGCGGTCTCCAGCGTGCCAAAAGCGGTGAGGAGGATGATGACCGTGTCGGGGGAGCGCCGCTGCACGGTCTCTGTCAACTGAAGGCCATCCATCCCCGGCATCTTCAGGTCCAGCACCATCAGGTCGAAGGGAGACTGGGAGGCGATGATCCCCAGCGCCTCCTCGCCGCTTGCGGCGACGGTTACATCGTACCCTTCGAGCCGGAGCACCTCAGCCAGCGATATACGGGTTGTAGCTTCGTCGTCTACTACCAGGATCCGTGGAGATTTCGTTGCTCCCATCCCTCATCCCTCCGTCTGTGTCCGGGCCGGGTGCACGGGCAGCCGCACGATGAATGTGGCCCCCTGGCCGGCCTGGCTGGAGACCTCGATGGTCCCCCCGTGTCGTTCGACGATGCCGTAGCTGATCGCCAGCCCCAGCCCGGTGCCGCTCGGTTTGGTGGTGTAGAAAGGTTCGAAAATATTGGCGATCTGTTCCGGCGACAGGCCCGGGCCGGAGTCCCGGAAGGCCACCAGCACCCATTCCCCGTCCTCGGAAAGCAGCGTGCCCACCCGCAGGTCCCCCCCATCCGGCATCGCCTCGACGGCGTTGATAGCGATGTTCAGGAAGACCTGGGCTAGCTGGTCAGGGACGGCCGGGATGGGCGGGAGGTCCTCCGCCAGGCGGGTGTAGACATGGATGTGGCCGTGCTGGAACCGCTTCTCGGCAATGCTCAGGACGTTCTGGACCACCTGGTTGATGTCGGTGAGGACGACGCCCCCTTTGGACGGGCGGTAAAAATCCAGCATACGCTGGACGATCTCGATCAGTCGCTTTACCTCTTCCTGGGCCATCACCAGGTACTGGTGCCGCCGCTCTTGTGGCAGCTGGTCGAGCAAGGCCAGGTGGAGGCTGTTGTGGATAGCCTGAAGCGGGTTATTGATCTCATGGGCGATGGAGGCAGCCAGCCGCCCGATGGCGGCCATCTTCTCCGCCTGGACAAGCTGGGCCTGGGAACGCTCCACCTCGTGGGCGAAGTCGGCCAGCTCGGCGTAGAGCTGGGCGTTCTCCACCGCCACCGCCACCGAGCCTGCCATCGTCTGGAGCAGGTCCAGGTCCGCCTCGGTGAAAGCGCCGTCCAGCTTGTTGATCAACTGAATCGCACCGATGACCCGGTCCCGGACGATAAGGGGGACGCAGAGGACGGCACGGACATCGAACCCCGCACCGCCATCCACCTGGGGGAGGAAAAGGGGGTCGTTCGTCACGTCGTTGACCAGATAGGGCCGACCGGAGGCGACGACATGCCCTACGATCCCCTCGCCGGGCTGAAGGGTCCGACCGGTGATCCACCCCTGCTGGGGGCTGAGGGTTTTGCGGAAAACCAGTTCCCCTGTTTCTTCCTCCACCAGCACCAGGGAACCTGCTTCTACCTGGAGGATTTCGCGGATGCCCTGCATTGTGGCCACCAGCACCTCGTCCAGGTCGAGGCTGGAGATGATGGTACGGCTGATCTCGTAAAGGGCGGCCAGCTCCCGGTTTCGCTGGCGCAGCGCCTGCTCGGTGCGGCGGATGCGCATGATGACCTGGACGCGGGCGAGCAGTTCGCGGGGGTCGAACGGCTTGGTCAGGTAATCATCCGCCCCCATCCCCAACCCCATCGCCTTGTCGCTCACGGAGGTGAGGGCCGTCGTCACCAGGATCGAGGTATTGGATAGGGTGGGATCGGACTTGACGTGGGAGATCACTTCATAGCCGCTCATGCCCGGCATCAAAATGTCCAGCAGGAGTACGTCCACCGGGTGGCCGTTGACGCTCTCCCGCCGCAGGACCTCAAGGGTTTCCGAGCCGGAGCGGGCTTCCAGGACCTCCCACTGATTGAGCAGGAGCACCTCACGGATGAGGCTGACCATTTGGGGGTCGTCGTCGGCGATCAGCACCTTGGGGACCGAGTCGGAGCTTCCTCCAGGCGACAACGCCCCCTTCTCTGTCCGTCCCTTGATCCCTTCCTGTTCCATTGCATCTTCATTATACGGAGTTTCGGGAAAAGGGACAAGCCCTGACTACGGGCATTTTCGCAGAGAATTCGCGGCTGTTTTGGTCTGGAAGGCGTCTTCCGCCGAACTTTCAGATACGCCCTCAGAGAACGCAGGCCAGAAAGTCCCTACCGGCAGGACAGAGGAGGGCAGCCCCAGCTCAGCCGATAGCGCCCGATCGGCCCAGCGAACGGCCCACCGGCCCTTCTGCCCCAGCTCCCCGGCCGCCAATGCAACGTGGGCCATCACGATCCCCCCGTCTATGGGGGCCGGGTCAACCAGTGCCAGGTGCAGCTCCTGCCCCCTTATCACGAATCGCCAGGGCTGCCGGTTGACAGCCGAGGGAGCCAGTCGGGCACATTCCAGCACCTCGACCAGCACCGGATCGGCCTCCTCTGGCCTCCAGGGCTGCCCCCACCGGTCCAAGAAGACCAGCGCCTCCAGGGGCCTGCGCTGATGGGCGGCCGCCAGCCGACGGATCGCCTCGTCGTGGAACCGGGCCCGCCGGTCCGTCCGGGGGTACCCCAGCGCGACGACCGCAGCTACGGCCTCACCCTCCCGCAGCTCCACCTCGCGGACCGCCTGATCCGGCCGGTAGGAGCCGGTTATCCAGCAGGAGGCCACCCCCAGCCGGGTCGCCTCCAGCACCACCTGCTCCAGTACGTACCCCAGGTCCAGCAGGGATGGCTCCGTCTCATCCGGCACGAGACCCACCAAAAGATGAGGAGCTCCCTGTACCAGCCCGTAGATCCCCGCGTAGCGGGCCAGCACGCGGGCCACCCGCTCCCGGCCTGAGACCATCGCCACGCGGACACCGGGCCGGGAGAGGTGCTCCGCTTCCCATGCAAAGGTCAGCAGATGGGTCAGAAGTTCAGGAGGGATGGGTTGCTCGCTGTAACGGCGGGTGCTGCGCCGCATCCGGATGGCTGTCCGCACATCCATCGGTTGGGCCTCCCCTACTCGCTTCCTCCTCCACAACTGACCATTCGCTGCCCTGTCTCGTCGGTATGGACCTCATACCGTGCTCCCTCAACTTCCAGTACTACCCGGTAGCCGGGGACGATCACCTGGGCGTACATCATCCCCGGCTCGGGGCAACCCAGGCTGGTGTCCGGCCACTGGACCGGCTCCAGCGAGAGGAGGGAGATTCCGTCCGGGGAGACCCCCAGCCGACCGGCCAGGTAACTCACTGCCGCGTCCGCGATGTCCGCCGACCGCTGGGGGAGGGGGCTGATCCCCGGCTCCGGCAGCGGGCTTTCCTCATTGCCCAGCACCGGGACCTCTGTCGGTTCCAGGATGACGATCTCACTCGCCGTAGCCTGTACAGGGTAGGACTCGGCGACCGGGCCGGTGAAGCGGGCCTGCACACGAAGCCCGATCGCCAGGTCGGCAAAGGAGGCCGGGCGCAGCCTTTCGCCATCCTGCCGGTAGATATCGGTCTTATCTGTGACCGTCACATACGCCCTATCGAATGTCGTATCCTCTTCGATCGCTCCCTCGATCAGCACAGCTCCGACGACTCCCCCCTGAATCCCTTCCGGCGTCGCTGGTGAGATGTCGGCGATGATGCCCCGGATGTCCGCCTCCCGCCCCTCCACACCGCTGGTCGGGCCACACCCGACCAGCAACACCAGCAACCCGATCAGCAAACCGATAGCACTTATAGCCTTCATCTCCTGCTCCTCTTTTTAACCACAGAGACGCGGAGGGCACGGAGGAGATAAGGCTTAAGAGGTTTCTCCGCGTCCTCCGTATCTCTGCGATGTTTTCTATTTATGAGGACGTCTCTCTTCGGCCTCCGGTTCCGTTGTCCCCACGACGCGGTGCTCACCAGCATAGATATGAAAGACCGGGCGTCGGGCGTAGCCGATGAGAGTGATCCCCCAGGCGCGGGCCAGCTCGACCGAGAGGGAGGTAGGGGAAGTACGGGAGATCACCACCGGCACCTCCATCCGCGCGGCCTTTCCCAGCATCTCCGAACTGACCCGGCCTGAGGTGACCAGGATGTGGTCCTTCATCGGGAGGCCCTGCCGGAGGCAGACGCCGGCCAGTTTATCCACCGTGTTGTGCCGGCCCACATCCTCTGCCACACAGACCAACCCGTTCCCCCCAGCCAGCCCGGAGGCGTGGATGCCGCGGGCCTGGTGGTAGAGAGTGGCCGATTCCTGGAGCCGCTCAATCAGATCGAAGACCTGTGCCGGTGTGATCTGGAGGTTGGAGGCAACCGGGTGGTGGGCCTCCCGCAGGCTCTCGAAGGTGGTCCCTCCAGAGCAGCCGGAGGTGACGGTCCGCATCAGCGGTTGCTCGATATCCTTATACAACCACACATCCACGCACTGGCCGGAGCCGCAGAGCCGCACTTCGGCCACCTCCTCCATCCCTTCGATCAGCCCCTCGTTGTAGAGGAAGCCCAGCGCCAGCTCCTCCACCAGCACAGGGGTGCACATCAATCCGACCAGTACGGCGCCGTTGACATAAAGGGCGATCTGCTCCTCGACCGGTACGGCTCCCTCCACAGGCTGCTCAGCACCCCGACGGTACAGGATATATCTGCTCTGACGGATAGGCGGTCTATTCTCCCCCATTCGGCCCGTTACCTGCTCTGCTGCTCCAGGAGCCGCAGCGCCCGCTCCACCACCGCCTGCGGGGTGAAGCCGAATTTCTCCATCAGCACTTTGGTTGGAGCAGAAGCGCCGAGCCGTTCGATGCTCATCACGTCCCCCGCCGGCCCCACGTACCTTTCCCATCCCTGGGCCACGCCGGCCTCGATCGCCAGCCGGGCAGGGGTGGACGGGGGCAGCACCTCATCCCGGTACGCCTGCGGCTGGGCGTCAAAAAGCTCCCAACTGGGCATCGAGACCACCCGGGCGCGAATCCCCCGCGCTGCCAGTGCCTCCTGTGCCTCCAGCGCCAGATGCACTTCAGAGCCTGAGGCGATGAGGATGACCATCGGCGAGCCGCCAGGGGCCTCCCGGAGGACGTAGGCCCCTCGGGCCAGGTTCTCCGCGCTCCCCTTATCGCTCCGATCCAGGGTCGGCACCGACTGGCGGGTAAGGAGCAGTCCTGTGGGACCGTCCCGCCGGTTCAGGGCCACCTTCCAGGCGACGGCCGTCTCGTTGGCATCGCAGGGGCGGATAAGGACCAGGTTGGGAATCGCCCGGAGTGCCGCCAGGTGCTCCACCGGCTGATGGGTCGGCCCGTCCTCCCCGATCCAGACCGAGTCGTGGCTCCAGACATAGACCACCGGCAGGTGCATCATCGCTGCCAGCCGGACCGATGGGCGCATGTAGTCGGAGAAGACCAGGAAGGTGCCGCCGTAGGGAAAGATTCCCCCGTGAAGGGCCAGCCCGTTGAGGATCGCTCCCATCCCATGCTCCCGCACGCCGAAGCGGAGGTTCCGCCCGGCGGGGGTCTGCCGCTGAAAATCGTCGTAGCCGGCAAGCAGGGTCACGTTGGAAGGGGCCAGGTCGGCGGAGCCGCCGATGAGGGTGGGCAGGGCCGAAGCGATGCTGTTCAGCACCTTGCCGGACGCTACGCGGGTGGCCAGGGAGCCGTCCGCAGGGGAGAACGTCGGCAGGGCCTTCTCCCATCCCTCCGGCAGCTCGCCTGCCCACAACCGCCGGAGAAGCGCTGCCTCCTGCGGATATTCCCGGGCGTACCGGTCGAACATTGCCTGCCAGCGGGCCTGAGCGTCTTTCCCCCTTTCCAGTGCCTGCCGGAAGACCGCCAGCGCCTCCGGCGGGATCAGGAACCGGGCGTCCGCCGGCCAGCCGAGGGCTTCTTTGGTGAGCCGGACCTCTTCCTCCCCCAGCGGCGCACCGTGGGCAGAGGCGTCGTCCTGTTTGTTGGGGCTGCCATAGGCGATGTGGGTGCGGCAGATGATGAGAGAAGGACGCTCCTTCTCCGCCTGCGCGGCGCGGATCGCCCCCTCAATCCCCTGCAGGTCGTACCCGTCCACCGCCTGGACATGCCAGCCGTAGGCCCGGAAGCGGGCCGCTACATCTTCGGTGAAGGTCAGATCGGTGGAGCCTTCGATGGAGATGTCGTTGTCATCGTAAAGATAGATCAATTTACCCAGCCCCAGATGGCCGGCCAGCGAGGCCGCCTCGTGGCTGATCCCTTCCATCAGGTCGCCGTCGGAGACGATGGCGTAGGTATAGTGGTCGAAGATAGGGTAACCGGGCCGGTTGAAGGTGGCAGCCAGGAACCGCTCGGCGATGGCCATCCCCACGCCAGTAGCGAACCCCTGTCCCAGCGGCCCCGTCGTCATCTCCACGCCGGGGGTAAGGCCGTGCTCCGGGTGGCCCGGCGTGCGGCTGCCCCATTGACGGAAGTTCATCAGCTCCTCCAGGGGCAGGTCGTATCCGGTGAGATGGAGCAGGCTGTAGAGCAGCATCGAGCCATGCCCCGCTGAGAGGACGAACCGATCCCGATCCGGCCAGCCTGGATCGGCAGGGTTGTGCTTCAGGAAACGGGTCCACAGGACATAGGCCATATCGGCCGCTCCCATCGGCATGCCGGGATGGCCGGAGCGGGCCTTCTGGACGCCATCCATCGCCAGAGTGCGGATGGTGTTGATGCAGAGTTGATCCAGTTTCTCGTCCATCGCGATAGACTCCTCAGGATAGGAAATGGAGCTGGCTTTCAGGAGGCCAGGCTGGGGGCAATTATAACTCGAAAAGGGGGAGACGTGAAGCTGAGGGAAGGGTGAAACCATGGAGTGAATAGTTATCTTGTGGGGCTGTGTGATGAGGGTAAATCCTGTTAGAGTCTATACGAAAAGTCGTAGAGCAGGCTTTCTAGCCTGCCCGGACAGCCTGGAAAGGCTGTCCTGCGACGGTTTTCGTACAGGCTCTTACTGGACGTAGAGGTCGTAGCGGGAGGAGAGCTCCTCCAGCGCCCAGAGCGCCATCTGGGCGACCTCCGGCTCGGGGTCATCCACGGCCTGACGGAGGGCAGCGGCGTGCTCGGGGCGACCGACCAGCCCCAGCATGTGGACCGCTGCCCGGCGGATGGGAGGTTCTCCCTCCACCAACGCCTTCAGGAGGGCGTCAAAGGCCGCTTCTCCCGTACCGACCCCCTCTCCTCGCTCGGCCGCCCAGGCGATCAGCCAGCCCGCGTGGGAGGGGTCCGGCGGGGCAGCAATGGAGGCGGGCCGCGCCTGTTCAAAGGCGGCCAGCGCGGCAGAGGCCGCCGAACGGACAATCCACTCTCTGTCCTCCCGGATGAGCCGCTCCAGGAGCGGCCGCGCCCAGGGGGCTTTGACCTCGGCCAGGCCGAAAGCGGCGGCACGGCGGGTCAAGAAATCCTCTGCTTCGACTGCTTCTCGCAGGACCTCCCACCCTTCCTCGCCAGCGAGGGCCAGCCCGCGGGCGGCCTCTATCCGCAGGGAGTCCTCCCCTTCCGTCAACGCGATCGCAAGCTGGCGGATCGCTCCGGGCGTTCCCACCCCTCCCAGTGCCTGAACCGCAGCCACCCGCACAATCTCGTGGGGGTCGTCGAGTGCACGCGCCAGCAAAGAGGGGTCAGCCCTCTCGCCAAGCAGACCGATCGCCCGCGCAGCGGCGGCGCGGACCCGCTCGCGAGGGTGTTGCATGGCCTGCTGGAGAAAGAGCACCACGCCCGGATCGGAAGTGCGGACCAGGGACTCCCCGATCCGATTGCGGACCTCGGCGGGCAGCATGGGGGTGAGGAAGGTGCGGGCCAGGAGGGCCATCACCCCGTTCCGCCACGGTATGTTGGGGGGAGCGAGGGAGACCCAGCGGGCAGCAGTACGCAACCGCGTCCGCCAAAAATCGTCGGGCCTGGAAAGCCAGGCCTCCACCACCGGCTCCATCTGTCCCTCCTCAGCGTAGAAATCCACTACCGGCAGCCAGCGGGGGTCGTCCAGGCGTTCGACAAGGGCCACAGGGGAAAGGAGGTGCGCCTGGTGGGCCACCTGCCAGGCCCACCAGAGGAGATGGGAAAAGGCATATCGGCCCTTTCCCCGCGGGGAAAGAGGCCCGCCAGGCCCGGTCAGGCGCTTCAGAACCTGGGAAAGGAGCCGGGGCGGGCGTTGTTCCGACGGGGGAAGGGCTGCTTCCACTGCCGCCTTTACTTCTTCTTCAGAAAAAAGGAGCCGGTTCTCCTCGTAGGCATGCCTTGCCAGCTCGCCGAGGGCCTGGTGGGCGACCTCGGCGACATGGACTCCGTCCATTTCGGGGCCCGCCAGCCGGTCCAGAGCCTGAGAGAAGAGTTCCCTCCGGGTCTCCGGGACCTCTCCGGCCGTCAGGAGGAGCCAGGAGGCCAGCGCGATCTCCAGCGGCGAGGGCCCCCATTTCAGCCGTTTCTCCAGGAGGTCGGTGGCGCGGGGAGGGGCGGGAGGGGGCTGTTCGGCCTCAGGCGCGGCGAGGACGTCGGCGCCCCGCCTGAAAAACGCCTCCACCTGCGGTCGGTCCCACCCCTCCAGACGGAGCGGCACGAAACCAGCCCTGGCCAGCGGACCATACCCCCGTGCACCTGTCGCCACGACCCACAGGTTGCCCGGGAGCGCACCGACAAGCGCCGTCAGCCACTCCGCTGCCCGATCCTTTGCCTGGGGGGATAGCTCATCCCACCCGTCCACCAGGACCAGCGCTGTCCCTCCTTGAAGATGCTGGCGGACCACCCCTCTGGCAGCCGATGGCCCGCCGACGAAGGCGATTGCCTCCTGGACCAGTCGTTCCAGGCCGTTCAACCCCCCGTCACCCTGAAGGTCCTCCTCCAGGTCTCCCAGGTGAAGGTAGATGGGGAGCCGTTCGGCGGGAAGCCCCAGGGAGCGGACCGCCTCCCGGCGGGCGTGGGTCAGGGCGAGGTAGGCCAGGAGCGTGGTCCGGCCGGAGGCCAGCGGGCCTGTCAGCAGAAGACAGGGGTGGCCTTTGAGGGCGATCCCCAGGGGGATGGCCTCCCGTGCCAGCGGCTCCTCCTGGCCCGGGTCGGGATGAGGGGGAGGAGGGAGCAGACGAGGAGGGAGGAAAAAGGCATCGAGGGGGCCGATTGCGGCCAGTGCGTGGGCCCTTTGAGCCCAGACGATCACCTGTTCCCGATACCGCTCCTCCACGCCCGCGGTGATCCGCCCGAGGGCACGGCGGAACGCCGCCCGTGTCTCCTCCCAGCCGCGCAGGAGCGGCTCGCGAAACGAGTAGCCCAGGCCGACGAGGGCGAGGGCTACTGCTGCGCCGATCAGGGCAGAGAGAGGGTCAAAATGCCAGCCGGTCACCGGGATTCCTCGTCACTGGGGGCGATCAGCCTGTAGCCTACACCTCGGTGGCTGACGAGCAGCCGTGGATGGGTGGGGTCCTTTTCCAGCTTGCGGCGCAGGTACCAGATATAGAGTTTCAGACTGTCCCGCTTCTTTTCCAGATCCGGATCGGCCCCCCAGACCTGGCGGAGGAGCTCTTCGTGGGTCACCACGCCGCCGGCCCGCCGGGCCAGGGTGTGCAGCAGCCGGAATTCGGTAGGGGTCATATGGATGGGGCGGTCGTGCAGCCAGACGCGGCGGGTGCGGGGGTCAACCCGTACCGGGCCAATCTCCAGTGGCGCGTCTTCGGTCAGGCGGCGGTAGCGGTGGAGAGCCGCCCGCACCCGTGCGACCAGCTCCCTGTAGCTGAAGGGTTTGATGATGTAATCATCGGCTCCCAGATCGAGGCCCTGAAAGACGTGGTGGTCCTCTCCCAGCGCTGTGGTGAAGCAGACCGGTACGTCGGTAAATCTCCGCAACTCCTTATAGACGTCCCAGCCGCTCACGTCCGGCATCAGGACATCGAGGAGGATCAGATGAGGTTCCCACTCACGGGCCAGGCGAATTCCCTCAAGGCCGCTCGCGGCCGTCTGCACCGCGTATCCGGATCGTTCCAACTGGAGGCGCATCAGACGCGCCAGCCCTTCGTCATCGTCTATTACCAGGACCCGCTCTTGATCGCTCAATTCCTCACCTTTCAGTTGCTGTTTCCAGGGAAGCGGGCGGTCTCTCCCGAAACCCTGCAAAGGACAGGATAGCGGTTTCCCCTATCTCGTGGGGTTGCGAAGCTCAGGTAAGAATATGGTTAGAACAACCTCATTGTATGCCAAGTCAAGGGGTCTGTCAATAATGGAAAGCTTACGAAACCGTTTCAATCCCGTTGCGGAGATCGCCGGGAGCCGGGAGATCGGCGAGCTGCCCCACGATGCTTGGGGCCTGGCCCGTCTCGTGTGAACCCCTAGTACTTTTTTCCCATTGACGGTAGCCCCCTCCTCGTTGTAGAATAAGGGCGATGCTGGGACAGGTCCCCGCCCCCTGTTCCACATCAGAGGCTGTTTGTGGTTACCCTCCTTTCGCAGGCCACGGCCCCTCCCCCGGGGGCCGTGGCTCTTTATATGCACTGCAGAGGGCAGGGTTACATCTCTCCCTCCGGCACCAGAATCCGCTCGCAGTTGCCACAGAAGAAAAGGCCTGCCTCCCGGGCTCGCTCCATTCGCCCGGAGGGGACCTCCATCCCGCAGGCGGTGCAGGCGCCGGCCCGCATCACGGCCACAGCCGTCCCTCCCTTTGTCCGTCGCAGGGCCCGGTAGGTTGCCAGGTCGTCGGCCGGAATCCGGGGCAGGAGGGCTTCCCGTTCCCGGGCGATCTCTCCCAGCCGCGATTCCAGCCCTTCTTTTTCCTTCTGCAGCGCGGCCTGGTCGTTCGACCAGGCCGCCTGCACCTCCTCCAGACGAGCTCGAGCCTCCTCCCGCGCCGCCGCGGCTTCCTCCCGGGCGATCATCGCCTCCAGAAGTTCCTCCTCTTTCTTCTCAAGGAGGCGATGCAGGGAAGCGACCTTAGCCTGGAGATCGCTCAACTCCTTGGGGTTGCGCAACCCGCCGTCGTACAGCCTCCTTTCAGCGGCGGCGATCTCGCCCTTGATCCCCTCCACTTCCAGCTCCAGGTCCCGCTGACGGACGGCCCACCGTTGCACTTCCGCAACGGTCTCCTCGGCTCGCTCCCGTGCTCGACGCAGAGCGGAGGTCTCCCCCAGGCAGGCAGCGATCTCGCTCAGCCGACGGCGGCCTTTTTCCTCCTCAAGGTCGAGCTGCTGCAGTCGGTACAGAGCGGCGGCGCGGCTCATATAGACCTCCCTGATGCTTTTTCAGGACGTTTCCGTTGGAGGGGCGGGAGGGGATGGCTCGGGACCCCAGTGGCGGAGAAACAGAAACAGCCCTCCGGCGGCGATCAGGGCCAGCCCCACCCATTGGGCGGCTGCCAGCGGCCCCACCATCCAGGCATCCGGGCGGAAGAACTCGATCCAGAAGCGTCCGAGGGAGTACCCGATCACATATCCGGCGAAGATGTCTCCGGGCCTCAGCCACGCCTCTTTCTTCCGGGCAAGCAGGGCCAGAACGATGAAGAGGGCCAGGCACCAGATGGATTCATAGAGAAAAGTGGGATGAAAGAGGGTCTCCTCCGGATAACGGCTGATGGGGTACATCGCCAGACGGTGGTCGGCGTCAATGCGGACCCCCCACCAGGAGGAGCCAGTGGGAGGGCCGTAGAGTTCCTGGTTGATGAAGTTGCCCCAGCGCCCTATGGCCTGCCCCAGCGCCAGGCCCGGCCCGCCCAGGTCCAGCAGGGTAAAGATGGAGAGCTTGTGGTAACGGGCATACAGCACCACGCCCAGCACCCCGCCGATGATCGCGCCGTAGATGCCCAGACCACCCTGCCAGATTTTGATGATGTCCTCCGGATGCTCCCGGTACCAGGACCAGCCCAGTCCTCCGCCCTGGGGGCTGGAGAAGACATGGTAGAGGCGGGCGCCGATGATTCCCAGGACCACACATACCGTCAGGCCATTCCAGATGTGGTCGGGCGATATCCCCTTGCGCGGGGCCTGGCGGGCGGCATAGACGGCGCCCAGCAACACGCCGGTGACGATAAGGATGCCATACCAGTGAACGGCTATGGGTCCAATGTGCAATGCAACAGGATCAACTGGCGGAACCATTTTCTCTCCTTACTATTTCGGGGGTGAAAAAATTATACCACAACCCCAAAATGTTACCCAATGGAAAGAGGTGCATTCCAGTCTGGGGGCGAGATGTCCCTGGCCCGGGCCGGACCTGGGGAAACACGAATGGCGCGAATGGAAACGAATACCGCGAATGGAGCAGGTATCCCTCCTGTTCGCTGTATTCGGCCCATTCGTGGGATTTGCGATCCACCGGCGGGCGAGAGGGCCACTCGCCCCGAAATTGAAATATGCCCAATGGGAAGGCCCGTCCTGACATGACGCGGGACTATGGTATAATTGAGCAGGACTTTCGCCATTCTGTTCGCTCTCATCAACCGGACACGGAGAGCACAGAAGGGCGGGCAGGGGGGACATGGAGATCCGAGCTGCTGTGGTGACCATAAGCGATAAGGGGGCCGCCGGAGAGCGGGAGGATGTAAGCGGCCCGATACTGGCCGATCTCCTCCGTCAAATCGGGGCTGAAGTGGCCTTTCAAACCGTCGTCCCCGACGAGCCGGAGCAGATCCAGCAGATCCTGATCTACCTGGCCGATCAGATGAAGCTGGACCTGGTTTTGACGACGGGGGGGACCGGTCTGACGCCCCGCGACCAGACCCCGGAGGCGACGCGGGCGGTGCTGGACCGGGAGGCGCCGGGGCTGGCGGAGCTCCTCCGGACGCAAGGGTACCGCCGCACACCGCTGGCCGTCCTTTCCCGGGGCACGGCCGGCCTGCGCGGCCAGACCCTGATCGTCAATCTGCCGGGCAGCCCCAGGGCAGTGCGGGAGGGGATGGAGGTCCTCTCCCCCATCCTCCCCCACGCCGTCCGGATGGCACGCGGGGTGGATACGGAGCACCACCACGAAAGAGACCTCGCCTGAGAACAGGGATATGAGCGTAGACCGTATCCTCGCCATTGACGTCGGTGCCGGCACGCAGGACATCCTGCTCTGGGAGGCCGGGCAGCCGATGGAGAACAACGTCAAACTGGTGCTCCCGTCCTGGACCACAGTGCTGGCCCGGCAGGTGAAGCAGGCCACACAGGAGGGACGGCCGCTCTTCCTCACCGGCAACCTGATGGGAGGCGGTCCGGTCGTCAGCGCGCTGAAGCGACACCTGAGAGCTGGCCTTCCCGTCTACATTACCCCCCGCGCCGCGCTGACGATCCGGGATAATCTGGACCAGGTGCGGGAGCAGGGCTACACCATCGTTGAGGAGCCGCCGAAGGCAGCGGACCTGGTCACCCTCTATACCCGCGACGTGGACCTGGAGACACTGGCCCGGGCGCTGGCCCCTTTTGGGGTGACGCTGCCGGAGACGATCGCAGTGGCTGTGCAGGACCACGGTGAGTGCCTGGAAGGCTCCAATCGCCGCTTCCGCTTCCAACTGTGGCAGGAGTTTGTCCGGAGCGGGGGGGAGATGATCCACCTGGCCTACCGCCAGGTCCCCTCCTGTTATACCCGTATGCTGGCGGTTCAGCAGGATGTGCCCGGGGCGATCCTGATGGACACCGGCCCCGCTGCCCTCTGGGGGATTCTGGAGGACCCCGCAGCGGCGGCCCATCAGCAGGAGGGATTCATCGCGGTCAACGTGGGCAACCAGCACACGGTCGGCGTCCTTCTGAAGGGGGAGCGCATTCTGGGCCTGTTCGAGCACCACACGGTCCTGATAACTCCGGAGAAACTCCGCAGGCTGGTGGAGACGTTACGGGCAGGGGCGCTGAGCGACGAGGAGGTCTATGCCGAAAACGGCCACGGGGCTTACATTAGCCCTGATTACACCCCGGGCAAGGGCTTTGACTTCGTGGCGGTGACCGGCCCGCAGCGGCATATGGCGGCCGGGTTGGGCTATCATTTCGCTGCTCCTTATGGAGATATGATGCTCACCGGCTGCTTCGGACTGGTGGCTGCGACGCGGCGGCTGCTGGAAAGCGGGGCATAACAAAATCCAAGCCACTTTTCCGTGTCCTCCACGTCCAGTATAATAAAGACACAACTGGCCAACCCCATTTCTGTGCCTGAGCAATTGTGGGGGGTGAAGAACCTTTGGCCGAAGAGCCTACTCGCAGCATAGACCGCAGTTCATATGTGCCTGCCTACGCACAGTTGGCCCAGATCCTGCGAGCGCAGATCGCGGCCGGCCGGTTTCGCCCCGGCGACCGACTGCCTTCAGAGTCCCAACTGTGCCGACAGTATGGCGTCAGTCCGATGACCGTCCGGCGAGCTGTCAACCTGCTGGTTGACCAGGGATTGGTCACCGCCGAGCAGGGGCGGGGGACTTTCGTCCGCCCACTGGACCTGGAGACGGCCAGTTTCAATCTCGACAACCTCCAGAGACTGTTCCGGGGTCGAGAGCACGCCTCGGTCCGTCTTCTCGAAGCCCGCATCGTCTCCGCTACGGAGCGGATCGGTCGGATGCTGGGTATTCGGCCAAACGAGCGGGCCGTCTTTATCCGTCGGCTGATCCTTCAGGAAGAAAAGCCTATCGTCCTGCACAGGGAGTATCTGATCTACGACCCAACCCGCCCGATTGTGGAAGCCGAGCTGGAAGTAACGGCCCTCCACGGCCTGTTCAGCGGGGGAAGCTCCTCAACACTGAAGCGGGGAGAGTTGGCGATCGAGGCAACGGTTTTAACGGACGAGGAGGCAAATCTGCTGGAATCCAGAGCCGGTGCGCCCGCCTTCCGGTTGGAACACATCTTTTACGACCTCAGGGATCGCCCTGTCAGTTGGGGATGGTTCATCTGCCCCGGCGACCGTCTTCGCTTTACCACTGCGGTCGGCATTCGTGGAGAGAGGATAAGCCAGGTATGACCAACTCGCACGCGAGCAAAAAGCTGATCTCAGCGGTGGCCGATCTGCAGGAGGAAGCGGCCCTGACGCTCGTATCCCAGCGCCTGCAGGCCGGAGAAGACCCGCTGGCCATTGTCAAAGATTGCCAGGAGGGACTGCGACAGGTGGGCCTGCGCTATGAGCAACACCAGTACTATCTGGCCGGGCTCATCATGGGAGGAGAAATCTTCCGCCAGGTCATGGAAATGGTCCAGCCAGTTATCGAAGAGCAGGTCTCAGGCACCGCCTCCGGCCGGATCCTCCTCGGCACCGTCGCAGGGGACATCCACGACCTGGGGAAGAACATCGTCCATATGCTCCTGCGCTGTCATAACTTTGTGGTGGAGGACCTGGGTGTGGACGTCCCTCCGGCCGCTTTCGCCGAGCGGGCCGGAGAGTTTCACCCCCACCTGATCGGCCTCTCCTGTCTGCTGACCAGCTCTTTCCAAGCTATGCGGGAGACGATCGCGCTCCTGCGGTCCCACGGCTACGATAGGCCGGTCATCATCGGCGGCGGCCAGTTGACCGAGGAGGTCTGCCGGTACGTAGGTGCGGACTACTGGACGACGGACGGTGTGGCTGGCGTGGCGCTCTGCCGCCGGCTGGTCCTGCAGGCCCCTTCTTCAGATCAGGAACCCCCTGCGCCTCTGCGGTAAACGGTCATTGCTTACCACGCAGGCGCGGAGGATGCCTTCAGGTCTCACCACATTTTCAGACCAGGAGGGGAGATGCGCGTGTTAAAGGGTATCGGGGCCTTTGTCGGCGGCCTGCTCCTCGTCCTGGCCGCTACGCTGGGGTGGTGGGCGCTGCGGCCCAATCGAGCAGCGGTGGACCCCTCTGTCGTGTCCGACTCGTGGGCCGCCGTCAGCGACGGAGCGCACAACTCCAACACCGACCTCATCTACTGGCAGGACGCCTTCTACCTGATCCACGCCACCTCACCCTGGCACTTCGCCAGCGAGCGCTCCCGCCTGATCGTCTGGCGGTCCACCGATGCTGTGCACTGGGAACGGCTGGCGGAGCTGGGGGTGGAAGGACAGGACATCCGTGACCCCCATTTCGCCGTCGTCGGCGACCGCCTCTTCCTCTATGCCCTGAAAAACACAGCCTTCACCGCCGAACCTTACGGAACCGTCCTCTCCGTTAGTGAAGACGGCCGGCACTGGACTCCCTTTCAGGACCTGGAGCCTCAGGGGTGGTTGTTCTGGCAGCCAAAGACGGCAGATGGTCAGACCTGGTATGCGCCTGCCTACTGGCGGGAGCATGGACGGTCCATCCTTCTCCGCTCAACCGATGGGGAGCGATGGACGGAGGTGGGGCTGATCCACGAGGGGGACCGGAACGATGAGACCGCCATCGAGTTCCTGCCCGACGGCCGGCTGCTCTGCACGGCGCGGCTGGAAGGGAGCGACAGCATCCTCGGCGACCCCCGCGCCGCCACCCTTATCGGTACCGCCCCGCCCCCCTACACCGATTGGTCCACCACCCGCTCCTATGTCACGCGGCTGGACGGCCCCGCCCTCTTCTCCTACCGGGGCCGGGTCTATGCCGTGGGCCGCTACCAGCCTGGCCCGCGGGGCCCTCTCACCCGGCTGGGGAGCATCTTCAGCCGCAAACGGACCGCCCTTTTCCTCGTCCGGGAGGATGGGCTGGTATGGCTCACCGACCTGCCCAGCGCAGGGGACACCTCCTACGCCGGCGCCGTGGTGCAGGGGGATACGCTCTACGTCAGTTACTATACCAGCCCCATCGGTAGAGACTACCCGTGGATTCTGGGGATGCTTTCCCCCTCAGAGATCCGCATCGCCCGCGTCTCCCTGCCCGACCTGGAGCGGTTGGCCGGGCAGGCGGGAGAATGAGGACAACGGAAGAGATGTGGGTCCGTAACCTCTTCAGGACGGCCGGCAACTTCCTCCGATCCCTCCTCCGCCGGGAGCTGGGATACGTCCTGATCCGCCTGGAAGGCTCCTACCCCGAACGCCGGGAGCCCCCCTTCCGCCTCCCCTTTCCTCTCAGCCTGCTCCCTCTCTTCCCTGCCGAGCCCAGCCTGGAGGAGCTGCGGGAGGTGCTCGAGGCGCTGGCACAGGACCGACGGGTGGAGGGGGTGGTGGTGCGTGTGGGCCGCCTGAGCGCCGGACCGGCCACGGTCCAGGCGCTGCGGGGGATGATCGAGAGGCTGCGGGAGCAGGGAAAGCGGGTCCTCTGCTGGCTGCCCGAAGCGGATACCTGGACGACCTACCTGGCCTCTGCCTGCGACCAGGTGGTCCTCCCGCAAAGCGGCGCCCTGTTCGCAGCGGGCCTCCTGGCGGAGGCGGTGTTCCTTAAGGACGCCCTTGCTCTGATCGGAGTGGAGGCGGATTTCGAAGCCCTGCGTGAATATAAGGTAAGCCCCGACACCTTCCGCCGCTCCAGCATGAGCGGTCCCCATCGGGAGATGCTGGAAGCAATCCTGGATTCCCTCTTCGACGAGGTGGTGACACAAATTGCCGAAGGCCGGGGCCTCCAGCCGGAGCAGGTGAGGGCATTGATTGACCGTATGCCCCTGTCCGCTCGGGAGTCAGTAGAGGTCGGCCTGGCCGATGAGGTGGCCTATGAGGATGAACTGGTGCAGCGGGTAGGTGCGGAGAGGTTGCTGCCCTGGGGGGAGGCCCGCCGCTGGCTCCGCCGTCCGGTCCGCTGGAGACGCCGACCGGCGATCGGCGTGGTCTCTGTAGAGGGGATGATCGTCGCTGGACCTTCCCGCCGTATTCCCCCGCTTCCGGTGCCGCTTCCCTTCGTCGAGCAACTGGCCGGCTCCGAGACCGTGGTCCAGGCCCTCCGGGCGGCGGAGCGGGACCGGCGGATCGGGGCGGTGGTCCTTTACGTTGACTCCCCCGGCGGCTCCGCTCTGGCCTCCGATCTGATCTGGCAGGAGGTGCGGCGGCTGCGGGAACGGAAGCCGGTGGTGGCCCTGATGGGAAATCGGGCGACCTCCGGCGGCTACTATGTCGCTGTGGCTGCCAACCGCATCATCGCCCAGCCGGCCACACTCACCGGTTCGATCGGCATCTGGGGCGGCAAGTTTGTGACCGCTGGTCTCTACGAGCGGCTGAAGGTGGGGCGGGAGGTGCTCCAGCGGGGAGCCCACGCCAGCCTCTACGCCGACCACCTCCCCTTCTCCGAGGAGGAGCGACAGGTGATCCGGGCCCAACTTGAGGAATCCTACGGCCGGTTCAAGGCGCGGGTGGCCGAGGGGAGGGGAATGGACCCCGAACGGGTGGAAGAACTCGCCAGGGGTCGGGTCTGGACCGGCCAGCAGGCGCTGGAGCGGGGCCTGGTGGATGGGCTGGGGGGATTCGAGGCAGCGCTGGGGGAGGCCAGGCGGTTGCTGGGATTGGAGCCGGACGTCTGGTTGCCGGTGGTGACGGTTGAGCCGCCCCGCCCCTTCCAGCTCCCGATGCCCCCTCACGCCCCGGAGAAAGAGCGGTTGACGGCGATGGCGGCCTTAGCCAGGGAGCGGGTCTGGGCGCTGCCGCCGTGGACGGTACGGATAAGGGGTTGAAGGGCCTGCACCCCCGTTTCCCTCAACGGAGGTGGAAGGAGTGGCCGATGAAAGCCGATCTGCCGATACTGGTGCTTTCTTACGTCTATCTCTTCGGGATACTGGGCGCAACGGAGGGACTGCGACGGTGGCGGGGCTATCCGGTTGAGTTCACCCGTAAGGTGGTCCACATCGCCGCCGGGATGACCGTCTGGTTTCTCCTTCTCTTCCACTACCTCCCGATGGCCCTCATCCCGCCGGTCTCCTTCATTTTTATCAATGCCTTTTCCTACTGGAAGGGGACCTTTCAGGCGATGGAGACGGGGGAGCGGGGGAACCTGGGCACTATCTATTTCCCGATCTCTTTTTCCGTCCTCACCTGGCTGTTGTGGGATCAGCGTCCGCTGCTGGTGGCGGCGCTGATGCCGATGACCTGGGGGGATGCGCTGGCGGCGGTGGTGGGCCAGCGCTGGGGACGGCATCGTTTCCGCGTGCCGGGCAGCACCCGTTCGCTGGAAGGTTCGCTCGCCTTTCTGGTGGTGGCCTGGATTGCAACGGCGATCCCGCTCTTCCTCCTTCCCTCCACTCCCTTCGCTGGCTGGTCGGCGATAGGGGTGGCGCTCAGGGTAGCGGCGGGAGCGGCCCTGATCGAGGCCCTTTCTCCGTGGGGAATAGACAACCTCACCGTGCCGGCAGTCTCGGCGCTCCTCCTGCTCTACCCTCGCTGATGGGACCGCAGCGCGGTTTCCATCGCGGACCGCCGCTACTCAGGGGGCTGTCGGATCAGGAACTGGCCGCTGGTCTGGAAGCGGTCCTCGATCCAGACTCTCACCTCGTAGACGCCGGGCCTGTACCCGCCTGGTGGCCTGTAGTAGAGGTAGTTCGTCCCTTTTCCCCCCAGCACCCAGAGGCGGGTCGCGCCGTCCAGGTACTCCCCGTCCCGATACCAGCCGTACGTCCACACCACGTTCGGGGCCATTCCCTCGTACTCGAAGAAGAAGTAGATCCGATAGTCGCCCGGCTGGAACTCGACGCCGGGGTTTAACGGCTGCCCGTTCTCCTCCCCCAGGGCAAAGGTGAGGAAAGCGATCCGGGCCTCCGGCCCGGCGGCGACTGCGCCGGGGAGGGGGGAAAGGGCGGTCTCAGGAAGGGGGTAAGGGGGTGTCGGGGTGGGGATAAAGGGAGGAGTGGCTGTGGGACGGCGGGTGGGGGTGGGCGAGGGGAGGGGTGTGAAAAGGGGGCGGAGGGTTGCAGTGGGTGGGAAGGTCGCTGATGCGGCCGCACCGGTAGCCGTCGGCGAGGGCATGGGGGTAGGGGGGCGAAGAAGGACAGCAGGAGGATGGGAGCGGAGGTAGAGCAGCACCAATCCCACCAGCAGTGCGATCCCGGCCACCGTCAGCGAGCGGGACCCCTTGCGGAGGGCTATTTGTCGGAGGATATAGTAGGGGGCCAGGCGGGCCCGACGGAAATGCAGGATGGTGATGACGACCGCGAAGACGGCTACGCCGAAGAAAACGACAGCCCCCCACGTGAGAAAAGAGAGCAGTTTCCCCCACGGCAGCATTGGCCACTCTCCTGGCATACCGGTGGTTGGTCATTATATCACGAATCAGCTACCTTACAGCAGGCGCAGGGCCTACCGCTCCTTCGCCGCTTTCAGGATCGCGCCGACAAGATGGCTGCCCAGGATCGCCAGACCATCAGTGGGCATGTAGTGGGAGGCGCTGTCTTCGAAGAGGATCGAGGCCCGGGAGGGGAAGTCCTCATCCCCCAGCCAGTAGATGGCGGCCAGATGGATGCGGGGCAGGACCTGAAAGGCAAACCCGGCATCCCCCAGCTCCAGCGGCCTGCCTCCCAGCCGCTCTGCTCCCTGCCGGAAGGCATCGAGCCCCGTTTCCCCCAGCTCCCGCACCAACCGATCCTCCGCATAGCCGCGGAAGGCCTGGGCGTAGAACATCCCGTCGGGGAGGCTGTGGAAGGCGACCCAGCGACCGGACGGGGTGGTGCCATCGCCAGTGGCCATATAGACAAGGATCAGGGCCTGGAAAAACGAGGAAGGCTCCTCCCCCGTATCTGCCCGAAGGACGGTGAAGTCCGGCGGGCTGATCAGGTAATCCCGCCAGAAGAAGGTGAGGCGATATGCGCCGTCCGGCCCCTGCGTGCAGCCGGTGCGGAGCGTCAGCTTGTGCGGCTCGATCTCCCGCAGCCGCTCCCGCGCCTCGGCCAGCCTGGGGGTCAGCTTATCATACCACTGCTGGAGTCCCTGGGGGTGGCCGTTCGATCTGAGCAATATTCCCCCTATCTCTCCACCTGTTCCATCAGCGTCAGGAACTGATCCCACTCTTCCTGAAAAAGATGGACGGTCACGCTGCCGAACTCCAGATGGTAGGTGATCTCCCCGTCCGGCTCCCGGGCCCGCCAGATGCTGAAATCTTCCGTCTCTGCCAGAACTTCTATCTCTTCCATAATCCTCCCCGCTATTGTAGGGCAAGCTTCAGCTTGCCCCACGAAGGCCCCGCTCAAAGATCCACAGGGCATGTCGGTGGGGCCGGGCTGCGCCAGCGGCCTCCAGAGCCTCCAGGAGCGGTTGATGGGCCGGTGGGCGCAGGCGGAGGGCCTCGAAACCCCGCTGAGCGGCCATGACCCGCAGGCCCCAGGTCAGAGCTGTGATCCCTTCGGGCAAGCCGTCCACATATCCCACTGCCAGCTTCTCCCCGCGCGGTTCGGCCGGCACGATCGCCACCGCAGCCAGCTTCCCCTCGATCTCCACTCCCCACACCTCCCCTGCTTCCAGATGGGCTGCCAGCCGCTCCCGGGTGAGTGTCATCCAGTGCCAGCGGATTTCGTACAGGCCGCCGGCCGCCTGAAGCACGGGTGACCCTTCGATCAGCTCCCCTACCCTCTCCAGGTCATCCGGCCCGAGGGGAAGCAGGGGGCAGGGGCCGGGGAGCGGGTCGGCCTCATAGGCTACGAACTCCGCCACGCGGCGGAACCCGTCGCGGGCCGCGTTGCGATGGACCGGCTGGTTGAAAGAGCCGGTGGCGAACCGGAGCACCCCCCGCCCCACCTGCTCTGCCAGCGCGATCTGATGGGACTGGAGGAGGCGAGCCACCCCCAGCCGACGGTAGGCCGGGTCCACCCGCAGCCCTTCCAGCCACCACTCCTCGTCCGCAAGGCGGGTCAGCTTCCCCAGCGCCACCACCCGGTCCCTCAGCGTCACCACCGTCAGTTCGCCGTATGGGTCGGCCAGCCATGCCTCCCAGACCTCGGGGACGTAATCGTGTCCCTCCCATATCTGAGCGCAGATCGCCTCCACGTCGGCCCGGTCTTCCGCACGGGCCGGCCGAACGACCCAGCGGCCGGCCAGAATCCGCTTCCGCAGCCGATCCCAGGCCCGCAGAAGCCACCCTCGACGGGGAGGGGGGGATGGGGCGGCCTCCGGGAAGGGTTCCCGGTCCGTCAGCCGACAGAGGAAGTACTGCCCCAGCGTCGCCAGCGTCGCCACCGTCGGGGCAGCCAGGAGCACCCCCAGGATGCCGGCCAGGCTGCCGCCGGCGATCACAGCGATCAGCACGACCAGGGGGTGCAGATTCAGGCTCCGTCCCATCACCCGGGGGAGAAGGACGTTCCCCTCGATCTGCTGGATGACGAGGTACAGCCCCAGCACCAGCACGGCGAACCAGAAATTGCTCAGGGGTAACCAGGTGGAGCCTTCGAAGAAGGCGACCAGCACGGCGGGGACGGCAGCGATGACCGGCCCGATGGTGGGGACAAACTCCATCGCTCCGGCCAGAAGCCCCAGAACCAGTCCATTGGGCAGCCCCACGGCGCTGTTCACCGTCGTGGTGATCAGCGCCAGAAGCAGGGCCATCAGGAGCTGGCCGCGCAGAAAGGCGTGCCATATTTCTGTGATCCGCTGCCGGAGCCGGACAAAGTCCGCCTGAAAGGGGGGCGGGGCCAGATTGTCCAGCCAGGCCACGATCCGATCGGCGTCCCGCGTCAGGTAGAAGGCAGAGAGAAAGATGAAGACCAGCCAGAAGAGCGTCGAAGCGAAGCCCACGACCAGGTTGAAGGTCCCTGCGGCCACGGTACGGGCAAAGGCCTGGAGCGCATCCCGCATCTGGAGATAGACCTCGCGGAGGTCCAGCTCGAAGCCCAGCACCCATATCGGTTGCCGTATCAGCCGTTCCAGGTCGGCTGAGATCTGAAGGAAGTCGAGGTTGAAGGAGCGGACCGCGCGGACTACAGAGGGGATGACGAGGGCAGGGGCAGAGAGAAGGAGAAGGATCACCACCAGGAAGACCAGCGCCGTCGCCAGAGTGCGGGACAGGCGGGCCCGCTTTTCCAGGAGGTCTGCCACCGGGTCCAGGATGAAGGCCACCAGGAAGGCCAGGATCAGGGGGGGCAGGACCCCCCGGAAGCGGTAGAGGGCGAGGGCGAGGAGGGTCAGAAGGACCAGCGCCGTGATCCGTTTGGTCGCCGGACTCCAGCCGGTGGTCGCCGTCTTACTCATAGGGCCTTTTCTCCTGCCTCGTTCTCTCCTCGCACCCGTTCCTCCACCCGGGCCCACACTGCCTGGAACCATCCGGGAGCGGAAAGGCTCTCCACCGGCGGCTGTCCCTCCTCCTGCTGAGGCCATGGGGGCAGGTCGAGCAGCTTGCAGTAGACGTATTTGGCCAGCACGCGCAGGGAGGAGATGATGGGAGCGGCGAGGAAGATGCCCATCACCCCGGCCAGGATCCCCCCTACAATAATGCCTACGATGACCACCAGGGGGTGGAGATGGACCCGCCGACCGACCAGGCGGGGGATGTAGAAATTCAGGTCCACCTGCTCCAGCACTGCATGGATGAGGAGAACCAGCACAGCGAACCAGAAGTTGGGCAGGGGAAGCCAGAGGGAGCCCCGGATCAGCGCCATCGGCACAGCGATGAGCAGCCAGATGGTGTGGCCCAGGCTGGGCAGGAACTCCAGCACCACCGCCAGGAGGGAGAGGACGATCACGTTGGGCAGACCCACCGCCCCCATCAGCACCAGGATGGAGCCTCCCATCGCCAGCCCCACCAGCAACTGGCCGCGGAGGAACTGACGCCACACCTGTCCGATCTCGCCCCGCAGCTTCTGGTAGTCGGAGCGGAGGTGAGGGGGAATCCACAGTTCCACCTGCGCGCTCAGTTTCGCGCCATCCTTAATGAGGTAGAAAGAGATGACAAAAATGAAGATGCCCCAAACGACGGTGGTGACGGCCTGCATCGCCAGGGCGAGTGTCTGGCTGACAGCCGGACGGATCACCCCTCTCAGCTCCCGTTGCAGTTCATCGTAGAACTGGGAGAGGTCCACCCTGAACCCCCCGATCACGTACTGGCGGTTCAGGAAGGATCGGATGGCCGCCGTCACCGCCTGCACGTCCACCTGAAACTCGGCGACCTGCCGCACGAACAGAGGTGTCAGCAGCCCTACCGCCAGGACGACAGCCACCAGGACGGCCAGATAGATGAGCAGGGTGATCAGGGTACGGGGGAGGTGGGTACGGGCGTTGATCCTGTCCACGACGGGGGTCAGGATGTAGGCGATAAGGAAGGCCACGATCAGGGGGGGGAGGGCCTCGCGGAAGCTATAGATGAGCGCCCCCAGTCCCGCCAGGATGACCAGCGTGACGGTGACTTTGGTGACACGACCCCAGGGGGGAGATGCCTGCGCCTCCATCCCGATTCACCACGTGAGCCTTGTTTCTAATGGACCGGCCCGATCTCCTCCGGCGGCCAGTAGATCAGCCACGCCCGCCCCACGACCTGCTCAACCGGAACAGGGCCGAAGGAACGGGAGTCGTTGGAGTGGCCCCGGTTATCTCCGAGGACGAAGATGTGGAGCGGCGGCACTTCCGTCGGCGGGTAGTCCGGCCCGCCCTGTCGGATGGCCCAAGGCTCCTCCAGTGGTTCGCCGTTGATATAGACCTGTCCGCTCTGCACGGCCACCGTCTCTCCTGGGAGCGCCACCACCCGCTTGATGAGGAACTCTTCCTGGCCCGGCAACTGGAGGATGACCACATCGCCCCGCCGTGGGCCGTGGAGAAACCGGTAGGTGACCTTCTCGACGATCACCCGCTCGTTGTTGTGAAGGGTCGGCTCCATGCTCTGCCCCTGCACCACCGTCGCCTGGGCGAGGAAGAGGTTGATCAGCGCGGCGATGAGGACGGCGGGCAGGACGGTGCTCACCAGCTCTCGCAGGGCCCTCAGAAGGAAACGCCCAGCGCTGGCTCCCAGGCTGGGCATCTTCTCTTCCTGTTCGACCGGGGTCGGTTCCGGCAGGTTCTCCATCCCTTTGCTCCGCTGCTCGAACGGGGTCGGGCTGCCCGGTTACCGTCGGCGGGGCGGTCGCCCTTCCCGACTGCGGCTCGCCGGTCGGTCCTGTGCCCGGGCCTCCTCCGGCGTCCACCCCTCCAGCACCGCCCGTCGGGAGAGGCGGATTTTCCCCTCCCGGTCAATGTCGGTCACCATCACCATGATCTCGTCGTTGATATCCACCACATCCCGGACGCTGGTCACGGGCCGGTCGGAAAGCTGGGAGATATGGACCATGCCGTCGGTTCCCGGCTTCAGCTCCACAAAGGCGCCGAAGTCGGTGATGCGGACCACACGGCCAACGTAGATCTGACCGACCTCCGGCTCGATGGTGAGCCGTTCGATCATCTCCCGTGCCCGTTCGGCAGCCGGACCGTTGGTCGAGGCGATGTAGATCGTGCCATCGTCCTCGATATCCACCCGGACATCGCACTCTTCCTGAATGGAGCGGACCGTCTTGCCGCCGGTGCCGATGACCGCCCCCAGCTTGTCCGGGTCCACATGGAGGATCAGCATGCGCGGGGCATGGGGGGATAGCTCCGGGCGGGGCTCCGGGATCGTCCCCCGGATCACATCCAGGATCTTCAGCCGGGCCTGACGGGCCTGCCCCAGCGCCTCCGCCATCACCCGGTCCGAGACTCCCTTAACCTTGATGTCCATCTGAAGGGCGGTGATGCCCTGCTCCGTCCCGGCCACCTTGAAGTCCATATCGCCCAGGTGGTCTTCCATCCCCAGGATGTCGGTGAGCACCCTGTACCGCTCCCCTTCCATCACCAGCCCCATCGCGATCCCGGCGACGGGGGTTCGGATAGGCACGCCCGCATCCATCAGGGAGAGCGTGGAGCCGCAGACAGAGGCCATCGAGGTGGAGCCGTTGGAGGAAAGGACCTCGCTGACGACGCGGATGGTGTAGGGGAAGTCCGTTTCCGGCGGGATAACAGGCTGCAGTGCCCGCTCCGCCAGCGCCCCGTGACCGATCTCCCGTCGCTTCGGCCCGCGCAGCGGGCTGGTCTCTCCGGTGGAGTAGGGAGGGAAGTTGTAGTGGTGGATATATCGCTTCGTCTCCTCCGGCGAGAGATCGTCCAGCGTCTGCTCCTCGCGGGGGGTGCCCAGCGTAGTCACAGAAAGCACCTGGGTCTCTCCGCGGGTGAAGAGGCCGGAGCCGTGGGTGCGGGGGAGAAGCCCCACCTCGGCAGAAAGGGGACGGATGGTGTAAGGGTCCCGCCCGTCCACCCGTATCCCCTCATCCAGGATCCGCCGCCGGACCAGCGCCCGGGTTATTTCGTCGAAGGCTTCCCGGAGGAGGGCAGGGTCGGCCTCTTCGCCGAACGTTTCGGCCAGCTCTGTCTGGAGCGCCTCCAGCGCCGCATTGCGGGAGGCTTTATCGGGGGCGTCGTACAGGGCCGCGAGCAGCCGGTCCCCTATCTGTTCCTGCACCCGGGCGACCCATTCTTCGGGGACAACGCGGGCGGCATAGGCCCGTTTGGGCTTCCCCACCGTCTTCCGCATCTCCTCCTGGACGGCAATGACGTCCTGGATCGCTTCATGCCCTTTTCGGAGCGCTTCCAGCATCACCTCTTCGGTGATCTCGTTGGCGCCCGCCTCGACCATGAGGATCGCGTCGGCTGTACCGGCGATCCGCAGGTCCAGCAGGCTGCGCTCCATCTCCACGGTAGTAGGGTTGACCACGAGCTCGCCATCAATATAACCCACCCGCACTGCTCCCACCGGCTCGCCGAAGGGGATGTCGGAGATGGTGAGGGCGGCGGATGCGCCGATGATGGAGAGGATGTCGGCCTGATGGAGCTCGTCCTGGGAAAGCGATGTGATGATGACCTGCACCTCGTGCCGCAGGTCCTTAGGGAAAAGGGGGCGAAGGGGGCGGTCGGTGAGCCGGCCGACGAGGATGGCGTGTTCGGGCGGCCGCCCTTCCCGGCGGAAGAAGGAGCCGGGGATGCGACCGGCAGCGTAGAGCCGCTCCTCGAAGTCAACCGTCAGCGGGAAGAAGTCGGTCCCTTCCCGCTCCTGAGCCGACATCGTCGCCGTGGCGAGCAACACCGTGTCGCCGCAGCGGATGGTCACCGCGCCGCCGGCCTGTTGGGCCAGCCTGCCCGTCTCCAGGGTGAGCTTGTGCCCCCCCAGAGTGGCTTCGAATGTATAAACAGGCATAGTTTTACCTCCGTGCCCGGAGTCCGGCGCGGAGGTTAGAAACTGGGACATAATCCGCAAGTTAATCCCTACGGAGCATGTCCCAATTCCAAACCCCGTGCCGGCCCCCGGAAGAATCTCTTTTATCCAGAGCGCAGGCAGGAGGGACAGGCCCGCTCTCCCTGCGCTGCAGCCGCCTTCTGCTACTTCCGCAGCCCCAGCCGCCGGATGAGGTCCTTATAGCGTTCGGGGTCCTTACGGCTGAGGTAGGTCAGGTGTCGGCGGCGTTGACCGACCATCTTGAGAAGCCCACGCCGTGAATGTTCGTCGTGCTTATGGGCCTTAAGATGCTCGGTCAGTTGGTTGATGCGCGTCGTCAGCAAGGCGATCTGAACCTCCGGCGAGCCGGTGTCCTCTGGCGAACGGCCGTACTCCCGGATGATCTGCTGTTTCTCGCTCTTGCTCAGCCCCATCCAACTCCTTTCACACACAGGCGGGGCATACCGACTCGCCCCGCCGGGTCTTCCAACGATTTTATTTTACCACATTTCTGGCCCCTGTGCAAACCTGGCTTTTGATCAGGCCCCAAAATCTTGACTTTTCTCCCCTCCCGAAGTATCCTTGCATAATGGACGGTCAGGAAGAGATGCTATATCTGTAAGGAGGTGTCGTGAGCCGACCCTTTTATCTGGCCATTGAAGGGGTCATCGGCGTCGGCAAGACCACGCTGGCCCGCCTCTTACGGCCCCGCTTTGACGCCGAGTTGTTGCTTGAGGTCTTTGAGGAGAACCCCTTCCTCTCCGACTTTTACGCCGACCGGGAGCGGTACGCCTTTCAGACTCAGATGTTCTTCCTCCTCAGCCGGTACCGACAACAACAGGCGGTCCGGCTGGACCATCGCCCCCTCATCACCGATTACACCTTTGCCAAGGACCGGCTATTTGCTCACCTTAACCTGAAGGGGGACGAGCTGATGATGTACGAACGGGTCCACCAGGCGCTGGCAGAAAAGGTGGTCCTGCCCGACCTGGTGGTCTATCTGCGGGCCGACCTGGAGGTGCTGATGGCCCGCATTGCGATGAGAGACCGGCCCTATGAGCGGGGGATGGACCCGGCCTATATCGAGAGCGTTCGTCAGGCCTACGAACGCCACTTCGCCAGCTACGACGCGACCCCGCTGCTGGTGATAGACACCAACGGGCTGGATTTCGTCCTCAACCCGCAGGACCTGGACTACGTGGAGGGTCGGATCCGGGCGGCGCTCAGCGGGGCAGAGGTGCAGGCGCGGATCGAGAGGGCGATGAGGGAATCCCCGGCTGCCCATCCTCGCCGATGGCCGCTGGTGGAATCGTTCCTGGCGCTGACGCGGGCGGTGGGGGCAATGGGGGCCGCTCTGGCCACCGATCCCGACGGCGTCTCTCCTGCCTTCCGGGAAGCGCTGGCAGCCTCCAGGGCCTGTTTGGAGCGGCTGGATAAGGGGGCGCAGGGGCAATGACGGACCTGATCATCGGCACCTTCCTTACCTCCGCGGTCTCTCTCCTCATCCTCATCGCAGCTTATCTGTACCTCTGGCAGCGGGGCCGCCAGCCCAGCATGGGGCTCTGGGC
>JBDOIF010000165.1:0-1417 GCA_041082215.1 Anaerolineae bacterium | reverse complement strand
GTGGACAGGGACCGGAACGAGCGCGGGCAAAGCCTGTCGTTTGCCGCCTGGGCCAAGCCCCAGTCCCCGACTTCGCCGCCGGCCGAGGTGATCGACCCGGACGAGTCCCTCCGTCTGGCCGAGACGAGCGCTTGGCTGAGGTCCATGGTCGAGCAACTTGAGCCCCGTCTCCGGCTGGTGATCGTCGCCCACTATGGTCTGGGAGAGAGCGAGCCCCAGAGCTACAGCGCCATCGGCCGCACCTTGGGACTCACTCGCCAACGCGCTCACCAACTCCACCAAGAGGCTCTGCTCTACCTCGCCCACCCAGCACACTCCCTGCCGTTGCGCCGTCTCCTCGGGCTGGATAGCCGGGCCCATTACCAGCGATCCCTGGCCCACCACTACCAGAGGGCCAGATCACGACGGCTCGGCGGGAGGACCCATCGATGACGGCCTCTGCTCCCCTCCTGCCCGATGTTGCCCTGGAGGAGGCCTTGGGCTCCCCCCGCCCACCGAGCCCTCCCCTCCTCGCCTCGTCGCATCCCGAGGCGGAAGCCGCCAAGAGCGCCAGCGTCAAGCGGGCGGCTAATCCCCTCTTTCCCCTCACCTGGTCCCTCGGCGCCCTATCTCCCTACCTCCCCTTCCCCTTCCCCGTAGATCCCAACTTGCCCCCTTCCCCAAAGCCCCACTACCGCTCCCTCTACTGCCCCCCGGAGCCGGGTCGCCTCTTCGATCAAACCAAACGCGACGGCATGTCCGACTTCGAGCTGGCCGTCCATCTGATCGACTTCTCAGCTCTTGAGCGGCCCCTGGCCCAGTTCTACTACCGACCCAGCGCCAAGGGCCAGATCCCCTTCCATCCGGTCTCAATGTTGTTGGCCGTCGCACTCAGGATCGAGACCGGCCAGAGTTGGCGTAAGGTGGCCAGGTTGTTAGCGGGGGAGGATGGCGCGGGTTGGCGGCGGCTGTGCGGCTTTGTCGAGGGGGACACCCCTTCCGCTTCGGGGCTGCGCTACTTCTATCAATCGGTCGGCCCCGAGCCCTTTGCCCAGTTGGGGCCGGCTTGGGCCGAGATGCTGCGAACAGCAGGACTGTTTCCCGAGCACAGCACCTACCCGGGGGATCCCCCTGACCAGGGGGTCAGCATGTCCCAGGACGGGATGCTCCACGATGCCCTCAGCCGCCAGGCCTGCCAACTCGCCACCGACGAATGCTACCAACCCCTGCCCGAGAGCCGAGCGGAAGCCGCACCGCTGCCGCAGGGGGAGGCGGTCCCCAATCCAGCGGCGGCTTCCCCGAGGCCGCGACGCCCCTGTAGGGCGCGGCGAGGGGCACATGAAGGCTGCCTGTGCGACACCGCCGCTTGCCGGCAACAGTGCCGTCGAGCCAGCCGCCTGGATCCCGAAGCCCGCTTCATTCACTATGAAGGCCGCAA
>JBDOIF010000153.1:0-1041 GCA_041082215.1 Anaerolineae bacterium | reverse complement strand
CCTGTTCGCCCTAAACACGGCGGTGCCTGTCCCAGCCCAAGAGTCAACCTGCTCGGCCCTCGAGTGGTTGCCGGTTGGTCAGGGACAATCGGGGCCGCCCGCCGTGGCGACCCATCTGGTCGATGGGCGTGTCTACGTCGTCCTCCTCTACAATGGCGCGGAGGGCGAAACGTTCGATGACCCGATCTGGGGAGTGGATCTCAATGACCCAGCGGCCACTCGATTCTGGGACGCCCAGCAACCAAGTCGCTGGTCGTTCGATGACCCGTGGTCTCGCACGTTTAGTTCATATCCCACCAGCGCTTGGAAATCCCCCGGATGGCATCTCGAATCCCCTATCATCGCGTCGCCGTTGCCCGTTAGCCGGCTGCATCGGCCTGATATTCCGCACCATCCCGGCCTAGCCAGTGATGGGATCTGGCTGATGGGGGTATCCCGGGCGGCCTGCTCCGCCCCCACGTGCCATTTGAGCGGGTGGCATGGGTCTACGGGCCGCTCTATGACGCCCTTCACGAAGGGGCAACGATCCTCCCCGAGAGTCACTACGCCATCGCTCCGTTTCCCATCCCCGCCCACATCCGTGAGCGTATGGAGGCGTTGGGGTACCATCTCGGCGAGTGGGATGAACGGACGAACCACTATTTCACGATTACGCTCAGCTCCGGTGAAGATACGCCAGACACCCCCATACGGGAGTCGCCGCGGAAAGCAAGCTATACGGTCCAGACAGGGGCTGCCGCTTATTTTTTGGAGCTGCCCGTATCGATCCTGATCCCCGGTGAGCGGGGCGCGCGGATGTATCCGGCTGCTTGGTGGACGCCAGAGCGCCGGGAAATGGAAAATCATCGTTGGGTGACGCAGGGGATGCGGGTCGTTCCCCACCTCGCGCCTGCCATTGGCTGGTCGCCCAATTTTACGATCTTTGGCGCATGGGTTGCCGATCACGATGGTGATCACGTCCTGACCGTCTGGCGATTCCATCCCGAACGCTTGCAGGTGATTGCGCCCACCTTTCGGACGTCGCTGGGGAGGGAAATCCGA
>JBDOIF010000130.1:0-2642 GCA_041082215.1 Anaerolineae bacterium | reverse complement strand
TCCTGGGGGCCCATCCGCCTGCTGCGGGGGAGCGTGCGGGAGCAGGGGGGCCGCCCTGGCGACCCGCTGCATCTGGAACTCTACTGGGAGGCATTGGAGACCCCGGGCGAGGACTACCGGATGAAGGTGTGGGTGGACGGTCCCGGGGGCCGGGAGTGGGAGCGACCACTAACCCGGGCTGATTTTCCCACTCTTCAGTGGCAGGAAGGGGACCGCTGGCTGGGTCTCCACACACTGCGGCTTCCGCCCGGCCTGGAGAGTGGCGAACACGGGCTGTGGCTGCAACTCTGCCGCCGGGAGGGGGATGAATGCCGGATGCTGGGGGAACCATCTCTTTTGGGAACAATGCGGATTGAGGCCCCGGCCCGTTTCTGGGCGGTCCCGCCGCTGCGGGTGCAGGTGGATGCTCTGCTGGGCGGGGAGGTGACGCTGGTGGGGGCGAGTTGGGAACCGGAGGAGGACACTCTGCAGGCCGGTTCCCCGCTGACGGTGACCCTGGTCTGGCGGGGGGAGCGGGAGATGGAGAGCAGTTACCGGGTTTTTCTGCACCTGCTGGGGCCGGGGGGGGTGCTGGTGGCGCAGTCGGACGGGGAGCCGGCGGGGTGGAGCCGGCCCACGACCGGGTGGTTGCCCGGCGAGGTCATCGTGGATGAGCGGGTGCTGAAATTGCCGTCGGAGTTGCCCCCCGGTGAATATCAGCTGATGGTGGGAATGTATCGGTACGGCGGCCCCCGGCTGACCACGTCTGATGGAAACGACGCAGTGCTGCTGGGAGTGCTGGTGGCGCAGGATTAACCTTACGCTACACTTCTAAAGTTTCTGGTACTTTGCCGCTCAAAAAACGGTTGGAAGAGAAAATGAGCCGTTTTTTCAAGCATTTGATCCCCGCACTGACAATCCTGGTTCTCTGGTGGGTGCCAGCGCGAGCGGCCATCGGCCCGACGATGGTCTGCGGCGACGATATGCTTCTGCACCTCCTGCGGGTGGTCCAGATAGACCACCTCTGGTCCCAGAGGGTTTTTTACGCTCGCCTGGCACCAGATATGGGATGGGGGTTCGGGTATCCTGTCTTCAATTTCTACCCGCCCCTTTCTTATTACATTGCGCTGGTGATTGCCCGGCTGGGCTTTGGCATCACGCCGGGGGTCCGAATCGCTCAGGCTCTGACCTTCCTGCTGGCTGGCCTGGGGGTCTACTTTCTGGCCCGGGACCTTTTGAGAGAGGAATCTGCCCTCGTCGCCGGAGTCGCGGCGATGTACGCGCCGTATGTGGCCTATAACCCTCTCTACCGGGGGGCGCTGCCAGAAGCGATGGGGTGGGCACTGCTCCCCTGGGCCTGGTGGTCCGTTGGCCGGGCCGTCCGAACAGGCCGGAAGGGATGGGTCGCGGCGGGAACTATCCTCTTCGGCGCGCTGCTTATTACCCACAGCGTCGCCGCTGTGGTGGGAACTCCCCTCGTCTCCCTCTACGCGCTGATGGAGGCCTTCTCCCGGTCGCCCCTCTCGCTGCGTCGGAAACTTCTGACCGCGGCGGCCGTCGTCGGGCTGGGGCTGGGACTCTCCCTGTTCTTCTGGATTCCTGCCTGGGCAGAGCGGCCCCTGGTCCAACTGGAACGGGTCCCTTATGGCTTTCCCGGCGGGTACAGGTCCCATTTCTTTTCCCTGAGCTACACCGTCTTCGCCTGGGAGCCGGTTCGTCCCGACCTGGTCAATCCCTACCCGCCTCGGTCGCTGGGGCTGGTCGCTACCCTCCTGGGGTTGCCCGGCCTGCTGGTGGGGCTCTTCCGGTTCTCCGACCATCGCCGCCGACAGGTCGCCTTCTTTGGCTTGGTGTTCCTGCTATCCACCCTGATGGCCCTGCCCATCTCCGGGCCGGCCTGGGAGTCCATCTCCTTTCTCCACAACTTTCAGTTCCCGTGGCGGTTCCTGGGACCGGCTTCTCTCTCCCTGGCGGTCCTCATCGGCGCAACGGTGGAACTGGTGGGCCATTCCCGCTGGCGCGGCCTCGCCGTTGTCCTGATCATCCTGGCGCTGATCCTGGCTGACCTGGGCTGGCTCTACAACGTCCGTTACTGTCCGGGGTGGGACGAGGTCTCCATTGGCAGCCTCAGGACGTATGAGCACGTTGGTGGAGGGGTGGGAACGTCCGGGGGTGAGTTCCTGCCCCGTCTGGTCCAGGGACGTCCGCCTTTCTCGGCAGGGAACGTCTTTGAGCCCACCGCGCTTCCACAAGGCGCGACGCTTCAGGAGGAACAGACCGGACTCTTCTCCGCCGAGGCGTGGGTGGAAAGCTCTGAGCCCTTCCAGATGACCGTCAACCGTTTCTATTACCCCGGCTGGCGGGCCTGGGTGGACGGTCACGAGGTGAAGGTTGCGCCGGAGACCGAATGGGGGCGGTTCACTTTTCCGGTCCCGGCGGGCCGCCACCATATCGCCATCCGCTTCGGGGAGACCCCGCTGCGGCTGGCGGCGGATGTACTCTCCGCTCTCTCACTGCTGGCGCTGGTGCTGGTGGTCGTTTTTACCCCCACCCCCGCTCCCCTTCCCCCGTCTACGGGGGAGGGGGCTGAGACCCCCACCCCCGCTCCCCCTCCCCCGTCTACGGGGGAGGGGGCTGAGACCCCCACCCCCGCTCCCCCTCCC
>JBDOIF010000151.1:0-1044 GCA_041082215.1 Anaerolineae bacterium | reverse complement strand
GACGGTGCTGTCCAGCTGGACGATGTAGGTGATCACCGCAATGTTGCGGCCGTCGTCGATGGGGTTGCCGTTGCTGTCGGTTCCTGGGTCAAGCGCTCCGGGGGGGGAGGGTGTGGGTCCGGGGTCGTCCAGCTCGATGCCGGCACCGAACAGACCCCCACCCAGGTCCGTGAAGCTCATCGGCGCGCCGGTCCCGTCGGTCACGCACACCGATCCGGGGACGAGCGTGACGCCCGGGGGCAGGGTGTCCTGGATCCTCACATCAAAGGCGCTCCAGTGCCCCACGTTTTCCACCACGATGGCCATCATCACCTGGTCTGCCCCGTCCACGTAGGCAACGAAGCTGTTGACGGGGTTAGCCTGCAGCCCGGAACTGGTGATGGTTCCGGCAAACGCCGGGCATCCGGGGCTGAAATTCACCGGTCCGACCGGGGTTGGGATAAAAAGGGCATCGGGGTTGTTGCTCCACACCGCGCCTTTGGAGATCCGGAGCTGCGGCTCCTGGAGCTGGACCTGGATGACGCCGGAGGCGTCACTGCCCGAGCTGTTGGTGCCTCCCTCGTTGACGAGGGCCTGGTTGGTGAGGTAAAGCCCGTCGGCAAAAGGCTGATTGGAGACGGTCACCGTGAAAAGGAGGTCGATGGTGCTGGCGCTGTTGAAGCTCGAGTCGAAATCGCCGTAGGTCCAGACCACCGCATTCGCCGCGGCGCTGGTGGTGAGGGAGGGCGTCACGGCCCCGGGCACCAGGTGATAAGTATCCGAAGGCCCGAGACACGAGGCGCCCGCTGGGGGAATGCCGCAAATGCTGTTGCTGAAGGTGGTGACCTGCGTCGCGTCGAAAATCGGCAGCGGCAAAAAATCGGTGATCGTGAGGTCCTCGAAATCGGACGTGGGGAGGGTGTAGCGCACACGATAGGTCACCTGATCCCCGGGAGCGATGAGCACCAGAGGGGGCAGCGAGGTGTTGCCGTTCACGGCGTAGATTGACTTGGCGACGGTGCCGTGGGCAATGGTGATGGATGCCTGGGAGGTGTCCTGTTCGCT
>JBDOIF010000107.1:0-26747 GCA_041082215.1 Anaerolineae bacterium | reverse complement strand
CTCCGGTGGACGACCGGCAGGTCGCCCCTACGGTGGACGACCGGCAGGTCGCCCCTGCGGTGGACGACCGGCAGGTCGCCCCTACGGTGGACGACCGGCAGGTCGCCCCTGCGGTGGACGACCGGCAGGTCGCCCCTGCGATGTGCGACCGGCAGGTCGCCCCTGCGATGTGCGACCGGCAGGTCGCCCCTGCGGTGGACGACCGGCAGGTCGCCCCTGCGGTGGACGATTCGTCGGTGGACGACCGGCAGGCCATCCCCACGTTGATCACCCATACGGGTGGTCCCCGTGGCCCCCAATCCGGTTCTATCGGTGCCATCATCGCCGGCTTCAAATCCGCCGTCACTAAACGGGTCAACCAATTGCGGGAAACCCCGGACGTCCCCGTGTGGCAACGAAACTACTATGAGCGGATCATCCGTAATGAGCGGGAACTCCATGCCACCCGGCGGTATATTCTCAATAATCCAGCCAACTGGCATCTGGACCGCGACAACCCCAGCCCAGGCAATGACTGATGACGAATGGAACACCTCCACAGAACCTGAAACCCGAAGTAGAGGCAACCCGCTGGTCGCCTGAACCTGAGAAAATCCTCCGCATCCACAACCTGCTCCTTGCCGAGTACGGCGATCACCCCTGGCATCCCCGCGATCCGGTCGCTACTCTGGTCTCCACCATCCTCTCCCAGAACACCAACGACGTCAACCGGGACCGGGCCTTCGAGCAGCTCAGGGAACGGTTCCCAACGTGGGAAGCGGCCCGCGACGCACCGCTCCCCGATCTGATCGAGGCGATCCGACCGGCGGGGCTGGCTCCCACCAAGGCCCCCCGCATCCAGGAGGTCCTGCGCCGCATCACGGATGAAGAGGGCCGCATCTCCCTGGACTTCCTGGCCGGTATGCCGTCGGAGGCGGCTCGAAGCTGGCTCCTTTCCCTTCCGGGCGTCGGCCCCAAGACGGCGGCGATCGTTCTCTGCTTCGCCCTGGGCAGGCCCGCCTTTCCTGTGGATACCCATATCCATCGCGTGGCCCGCCGGCTGGGATGGATCCCCCAGCGGACCTCCCGCGAGCGGGCCCATGAGCTGCTGGAGGCGATCATACCCCCGCAGGTCTATTACCCTCTCCACCTTAACCTCATCGCCCACGGCCGGGCTGTCTGCCAGGCCCGCGCCCCCCGCTGCGAAGCCTGCGTCCTCCGCAACGAATGCGCCTTTTTTGCCAGCAAAAACCAACCATCAACCAGCCTCCAGCTCATCCTCATCCGCCATGCCGAGACGGCCGCCAACGTGGAACGGCGATGGGTGGGATGGGGAGACACCGAGATCACAGAGCGAGGGCACGCCCAGATCGAGGCCACCGCCCGCAGGCTGGTCGCCGAGGTCTGCGGCGAGGCCGCCATCTATACCAGCCCCCTCCCCCGGGCGCGGAAGACCGCCGAGGCCATCGGGCGGGCGCTGGGGCTTGAGCCGATCCCTGTGGAGGGGCTGCGGGAGATCCACTTCGGCGATCTGGACGGAGTAACGCTGAAGGAAATGCAAACCCGCTACCCGGACCTCTATGCCCGCTGGCTCGATAAGGACGATGCCGAGTACACCTGGCCCGGCGGGGAGAAACGGGCCGACTTCTTCCGCCGCGTCGCCGGGGCCTGCACGGAGATCCTCTCTCGCCACCCTCAGGGGACGGTCATCATCGTCGCCCACGGAGGGACCCTCCGCGCCTGCCTGGCCTACCTGCTGCCGGAGGAGCTGGGAGAATGGTGGGCGTATCCCCTGGACCACTGCGGCCTGACCCGGGTGGCGGTGACAAAAGGGCAGGCCCGCCTGCTGGCCCTCAACGAGACCGATCACCTGCCCGCCGTCAGCGGCGACCGGGCGCCCTAGACAAGAGGACCCGGAGACGCGGAGAGGGGGAGACGCGGCGATCGCCCCCGCGTCCCCGTGTCTCTGTGTCCCTGCGTCTCCGCTTCACCGCGTCCCCGTGTCTCCGCGCCCCCTGACAAGAGGCCCGAGCAGGATGCTGACCGGGATCAGGGCCAGCGCGGTCAGGAAAGGCCAGGTCGGCTGCCCCTCATAGAGCCAGCCAGCTACCGCCGGTGCCAGCACCTCTGCAGCAACCATTGCCGTCTGGACTCCTCCCATAGCCAGCCCCCGGTTCTCCTCCCCCAGCAGGTCGCTGGCCCTCGCCTGGGTAAGGGCACGGCAGGCATAGTATCCACCCCGCAGGAGGAAGGCCGCCGTCACCCCTGCCCAGCCCGGCGCCCACAAAAGCAGCCCCGCCGAGGCCCATACCATCCCCTGTCCCACCGCCATTCCCCACGACCGCTCGCCCTTCCTCAATCTCCCCAGAATAGGGGAGAAGAGCGTCGTCCCCACTGCGTAGACTGAGCCGAGCATCCCCACCTGAGCGGTGCTCAATCCTCGCACATCGCTCAGGAAGTTGGGGGCCAGCGGAAAAACCAGGTACATCGAGAAGAAAGAGAGCAGAACCGGAGCCGCAAACCGGATGAAGCGGCGGGTCAGCAACAACCGCCCCTTCTCCCGCCGTTGCCGCACTTTCAACGGCTGCTGAGGGGAAATCTGGAGCACCACAACCGTAGAAAAGGCGAAGATCCCCGCCGAGATCAGGTAGACGGCCCGCATCGAGAGGAGCTCCGCCAGCCCTCCTCCCACCGCAGGGGAGACCACAGCTCCTGCTGTGAAGGCGGCAAAGGTCGTGGTAAACACCCGCTCCAGGTCCCTCCCCCCCGCCGCCGTCGCCACGTAGGCGTTGATGACGGGGATACAGTAGGCGGAAAGGCCGTAGAGGACCAGGCCCGGTATCAGCGCCCGCCAATCCCGCGCCAGGGCGGAGATCAGCACGGCCAGAAACCCGGAGAACCACCCGCCCGCCAGCAAGGGCTTGCGGGGCAACCGATCGGCCAGGAGGCCGGCCGGGATATAGGTCAGCCCGGCCGCCAGCCCCATCAGGGAAAGCACCCCACCGATCTGAGCCGGGTCTGCTCCCAACTCAGCTATGTAGAGGGGCTGGATATACATAAACAACCCCTCCCCCAATCCCCAAAGAAAGAGGGCCAGGGCGATCAGGCGGATGTCGCGGTTCATTGGTCGTGGCTGGTTGCTGGTTGCCGGTTGCTCGTGGCTGGATTGTACACCGGGATGGGGGGTTGAGCAATTGAGGGGCGCAGCGTATAATCGGGCCGGAGGTGGGAAATGGGACGCACTCTGTTGCTGGTTGGGCGGCCGGGGATCGGCAAGACGACTGTGATCAAGGCAGTGGCGGAAGCGCTCGGAGAACGGGCCGGAGGGTTCTACACCGAGGAGATCCGGGGCCCTGGCGGACGCAAGGGCTTCCGACTGGTGACGCTGGATGGGGAGGAGGCGGTGATGGCCCACATCGCGCTGAAAGGGAGCGGGCAACCCCGCGTGGGCCGGTATGGGGTGGACGTGGAGGCAATCGGACGGGTAGGGGTGACAGCCCTCCGGCAGGCTATGGAACAGGGACGGATCGTCGTCATAGACGAGATCGGTAAAATGGAGCTTTTTTCTGGTCCGTTCAAGGAGGCCGTATTGCAGGCGGTCAACGGGCCGTGGACGGTGGTGGCAACGGTGATGGCAAAGCCCTATCCGTGGGTGGACGCCCTCAAGGCGATGCCCAGCGTGACGCTGTGGGAGGTGACCGTGGAGAATCGGGCCAGGCTGCCCGAGCAGGTGGTTCGATGGCTATCGAACCGGTCGCGTTGAAGCAAAACAGCCCTTTGCGATCTGCCCGGGATGGGGTACAATACCACCCTCAAGTAGATGCCCTATGACGAAAGAACTTCCCACCCGGCGCTTTGGAAGAATCGTTATCGTGCTCCTGTGTGCCCTGATCATCGGGGCCTACGTGGAACTGACGCCGGGCGACCTGCTGACCCAGACGGACTGGGTGGGATATGCCGTCTGCCACCGCATCCCCTCCCATTCCTTCTTTGTGGGAGGGCGGCAGCTCCCCCTCTGCGCCCGGTGCACCGGCACCTTCCTTGGCGCCCTCACAGGCCTGCTGGGCCAGGAGCTGGCCCTTCGCCGACGACGGGCGTCCGAGTTCCCCCCTCCGCCGATCCTGGCCCTCCTGATCGGCTTCATCTTCCTGATGGGAGCCGACGGCCTCAACTCCTACCTGAGCATGATCCCCGGCGCTCCCCATCTGTACGAACCGCAGCAATGGCTACGGTTGATCACCGGTTCGCTCAACGGCCTGGCCCTCAGCAGCATCCTCCTGCCGATGATCCATTTCAGCCTCTGGCGGAACCCCTCGCCGGAGCGGGTGATCCGGGGCTGGCGGGACCTGGGGGTGCTGGTGGGGATGGAGGCAGGGATGGCAGCTCTGGTATGGACCCGCTGGCCGCCGCTGCTCTATCCCCTGGCACTGGCCAGTGCGGCGGGCGTGGTGACGATGCTCGGTACTGTGAACACGGTGGCCGTGGTGATCTTCGCGGGGCGGGAAAACCAGTACGACGGCTGGAGAGAGGCCGCCGTCCCTCTCCTGGTGGGGACCACGCTGGCATTTCTGGAGATCGGCCTGATTGACCTGTTGCGCTACGGAATGACCGGCACCCTGGAGGGATTCCCCGGGCTGGGGCCGTGAGATAAAACTTTGCCGGGCGGCTTCTGCCTGCCCGGCGAAAACACTCCCGCTCAATGGGCCCAGCAGGATTCGAACCTGCGACCGACCGGTTATGAGCCGGCTGCTCTGACCGCTGAGCTATGGGCCCCGGGCTGGAAATAGAGCGGGCGGCGGGAATCGAACCCGCAACAGCAGCTTGGAAGGCTGCGGCAATACCATTTTGCAACGCCCGCGGTCGGGGCGGCCGGACTTGAACCGGCGACCTCTGCGTCCCAAACGCAGCGCGCTTCCTTCTGCGCCACGCCCCGCCAATCGCAAGTATACCGCCTTTGGCCCTCTCCGTCAAGCTACGGTGCCCAGCTCAGCCGCTGGTTCTGCCAGCCAGGCATCTCAGCTCCCAGATCCACGATCTCGTGGACATCTTCCCCGTCCGGCCGCATCAGATAAATGCCCCATCGGCCACCCTGGTAGGAGAGGAAGGCCAGAGCAGAGCCGTCGGGGGCCCAGGTAGGCAGCGCCTCAATCGTCTCGTCGTTGGTGAGCGCCTGTACCCCGCCGGTGACGCTGAGGAGATAGAGGTTCCAGTAGCCAGTGTGGTTCGACATATAGGCCAGGAGGCCCCCACCGGGAGCCCAGTGAAGCCCGACATCGTTTCTGCTGGCGGTGAGACGGGTGGGAGGCTGATCGTCGTCGGGATTATCCACGAAAATGCCACAGGTCACCCCATCGGCCTCACAGCCGGTCCAGGCCAGGAGTCCGGAGGGGCCCCAGGTCGGCCCCCAGCCGATGGCGTGCATCGTCGGTTCTCCGGTGCCGTCCGTGGCGGCGATGTAGATACGCCACACGCCGGACGAGTCCGCAGCGGCATAGGCATACCGCCCCCCGTCGGGGGAGAGAGTGGGCCAGGCGGCCCCCGGGTCCACCCGCAGAATCACGGGCTGCCCGCCTGGCTGGATCATGGCAAGGCTGGAAGAGAGGCGGTCACGGTACACCAGCCGGTCGCTCCCCCACTGCCAGCACGGCTGGTCCGCCCCTCCGACCAGCCGCGTCAGCCGCCCGTCGGCAGTGATAGCGTAAATATCGTACAGGCCGGTCTGGACGTTGTAGGCCGGGTAGGCCAGCCGGCCCCCCTGGAACCCCGGCACATAGACCGTGCTGGTGGGGGAGAGAGTGCCGGTGATGGGCGAGATGGGGGTCGGTGTAGCCACAGCACAGACCTCCGCCGCCTCCGCCCGCTTCTGCTCAAGCTGAGCGTCGGCGACCAGCTCCAGCGCCTGGGCATACTGCTCCACCGCCGGGCACATCTCTCCCTTCCCGGCCCACAGGTCACCGTACTGGACGTGGGCCCGATACAGCCGCGACAGGACATCTTTATAGGCGGGGGCAAGGGCATAGAGTTCCTCAAACCGCTGGATGCACCGCTCCCAATCCACCCCCCAGTATCCCACAGCCGTCAGGTAGCGGTGCGCTAAGTCTCGCTCCCACATCGCTTCCGGGTCCAGCGGACGGATCTGGAGTGCCTGATCCAGATAGAAAATCCCTTCCTCCAGACGGTCCTGGGCCAGCAGCGCCATGCCATAGTTGTAGAGGCTGTTGAAGAGCATCTCCTCGACCGACTCGGTCTTGTAGTCGGGGGCGAAGCCGCGCAGCTCGCCGAGGGCCCGGGCTGCAGTCTCCCAATCCTGGGCCTCGTAGGCCGCCTTCCCCCGCCCATACAGCTCTTGGGCAATGTCCTCGGTCGGCCTGGCAGTAGGGGTTGGGACATCGGCCAGGCGTGCCTGGGCCTCGGCCAGCCCCTGAGCGGCGAGCGGATGATTGGGGTTCAGACGGAGGACGTACTCAAACTCGGCGATGGCCAGCTCGTACTCCCCGGCGTCGAGGCGGGCCAGCCCCCGCTGGTAATGGTCCTCGGCTGCGGCCAGCCGCTGCTCCCAGCGCGCCTGCTCTCCCTGCCGGAAGCCGGCGTACCCTCCGAGGGAAATGGAAATCACGAGGAGGCAGAGGAACGCCAGAAAGGCCAGAAGGACCACCCGTACCCGCTGCCAGAGGGTAAGCCTGGCGGCCGTCCTTTCCTCCTCTCCGAGGATCGGAAGGGGGATGGTCTCTTCCAGGCCCGCTGGATTCCTCCGACGGCGCCCTCGCCGCCGCTTCATCGGCTGGGTCTCTTCAATGTTCAGACCGCAGTGAGGGCAAAGGGAAAGCGGCTCCGGCACCTCTTTCCCGCAATCGGGACAACGCATGGTCGCTCACGCTCCGTGGGATCACACCGTAAGGTCTGATCGGCTCGTCAATGTGGAGCGATTATAGTCGCTTTTCCCCAACTTGTCCAGATGATACGGAAAACCCCCCTTCACCACCGGCTGAGCAGGGCCGCCAGCAGGGCAGCCCGTTCCGGCAGGCTGGGGATAAGGATGTATTCGTCCTCGCTGTGAGCGCCATCTCCGACCGCTCCCAGCCCGTCCAGTGTGGGTATCCCCAGGGCGGCGGAGAAGTTGCCGTCAGAGGCACCGCCGGACCCATCGGCAGTCAGTGTCAGTCCCAGCTCCTCTCCGATCTCCCGCGCCCGGCGGAAAGGCTCCAGCGTGACCGGCCCCTCCTCCATCGGCGGGCGGCTCAGCCCCCCTTCGACGATCAGTTGCGCGCCGGCCAGCACAGGACGCAGCCCCCGGATGACGGCATCCATCCGCTCCCCCTCGGCAGCGGTGCGTACCCGCAGGTCCACCCACGCCTCCGCCCGGTCTGGCACAATGTTGACCCGGCTGCCTCCCCGGACCCATCCCACATTGACTGTCGTGCCCCGCTCGTAGTCGGTCATCTCCTGAAGCCGCAGCACCTGATGGGCCAGTTCCTCAATGGCGTTGATCCCCCTCTCATGGTCGGCTCCGGCGTGGGCGGCCCGCCCCAGGGCCGTCAGGGTATATCGGCCGGTCCCCTTCCGCCACACCTTAAGGGCGCCATCGGGGCGGGCCGGCTCGACGCAGAAGACCACCCTCGCCCGCCGGGCCTCCGCTTCAATGAGAGGGCGAGAGGAGCGGCTGCCCACCTCCTCATCGGTATTGAAGAGGACAGTTACGGGGCCGGCCGGGCGGATTCCCAGCTCCCGCAGCCCTTCCAGCGCGGCGAGGACGATGACCGCACTCCCCTTGTCGTCGTAACAGCCGGGGCCGAAAGCCCGATCCCCCTCCACCCGCCAGGGCCGCCGGTCCAGCGTACCCACCGGCCAGACCGTATCCAGGTGGCAGAGGAGCAGGAAGCCTCCCTCTCCCTCCCCCCAGCGGACCAGCAGGTGGTCGCCATACTTTTCCTGAGGAATGAGACCGACCTCTCCCCCGACCCTGCAAGCCTGATCGGCCACGTAGCGGACGATGCGGTCGGTGGCCGATTTGTCGGTGCTGGGAGATTCCATCTCCACCAGTTGGCGCAGGAGATCGAGCATCTGCCCTGTGCGTCGAATGAAAAAGGAGCGCAGATCGTCCATCATTTCCCTCCGCAGGATATGGGAAGATTATAACCCGAAATGGGGTGAAGGGCCAGCTTTCACCGATTGGATAAAAACGTTGCGCTAACCTGCGTACCGGTATATACTTGCTAAAACGTATGCCCGGCCGGGCTGCTACCACAGCGGATCGCCGGGCCACTTCGCGTGACGGGAACCCCAGGGTGGAAAGCATGACCCCTGCACGCCGGACCATCCGTGTCGTGGACGGAGAACCGAAGGGCGTCCGCCGGGTGCGGGCCCATAAAGTCCCTCTGGACCTCCGGCCCCTCCTCCGGGAGACGCTGGAAGCTCACCAGGCCCGGGCGCAGGAAAAGGGTGTGACCCTGGCCTTCGAGGCCCCGTCCGCCCTCCCCCTCGTCCTGGCCGACCGGGACCGGATCGCCCGGGTGGTGGGGGACCTGCTGGACAACGCGCTCCGGCACGTGCCGGAGGGAGGCCACATCACGGTGTGGGTGGAGGACCGGGGACGGGAGGTGGCTGTGGCGGTCGCCGACGACAGGCCGGGGGTGCCGGAGGAGGAGCTGGACCGGCTCTTCGAGCCGTCCTGGGAGGGAGACCCTCTCGGCCTCTCCTTCGCCCGTTACATCGTAGAAGCCCACGGAGGCCATATCCGGGCCGCCCCGACCCACGGCGGCGGCCTCACCATCACCTTTACCCTCCCCAGCGCCGCCCTGGCCTCCACAGGGCCCGTCTCTGCGCCCTCCGCTCCTCAGCGAGGAACGCCGAGAAAGTTCTGAAAACTCCGCGAAACTCCGGGCTCTCCGCGTCTGTGTGGCCAGAATCGAACAGGAAAGCTGCGAGGTGAGAACGAGATGATCCACACCGAAGGGCACTGGTTCAAAGACGAGCACGGACGGACGCTGATCCTGCGCGGCGTCAACCTGGGAGGCAGCAGCAAGGTCCCCTGGGGCCGTGCCACCTGCATCCGCGAGGGGTTCTTCGACCACCGCAACGTCTCCTTCGTGGGCCGTCCCTTCCCCCTGGAGGAAGCAGACGAGCACTTCGCCCGGCTGCGGGCCTGGGGATTCACCTTCCTCCGCTTCCTCATCACCTGGGAGGCGGTCGAACATGCCGGACCGGGCATCTACGATCGGGAATATCTGGACTACCTCTACGAGGTGGTACGTAAAGCTGGTGAATACGGCTTCCATCTTTTCATTGACCCCCATCAGGACGTCTGGAGCCGGCTCTCCGGCGGCGATGGTGCACCGGGATGGACGTTCGAGGTGGTGGGGATGGACCCCACCCGCTTCCTGGAGACCGGCGCGGCCATCGTCCACGCCGTCCACGGCGACCCCTTCCCCCAGATGATCTGGCCCACCAACTACACCAAACTGGCCGCGGCAACGATGTTCTCCCTCTTTTTCGGCGGCAACCTCTTCGCCCCCCGGACCCGGGTGGACGGGGAGCCGGTTCAGGAGTTCCTCCAGCGCCACTACATCAACGCTGTCAAAGAAGTGGCCCGGCGGCTGAAGGGGCTACCCCACGTGGTGGGATACGACACGATGAACGAGCCGTCCCCCGGCTTCATCGGCTGCCCCGACCTGAGAATGCCCTGGGGCACGATGCGCCTGGGGGAGGTCCCCACCCCCTACCAGGCCATCCTCCTCGGCTCCGGCTTCCCCCAGGAGGTGACGGTGTGGGAGATCTCCCTCCTGGGGATGAACCCCCGCGGACGACGGCTGGTGAATCCCCACGGGGCGCGGGCTTGGCAGGAGGGACGGGAATGCGTCTGGCGGGAGAACGGCGTGTGGGACCTCGGCCCCGACGGAGAGCCACGGCTGCTCCGCCCCCACCACTTCGCCCAGATAGAAGGCCGCCCGGTGAGCTTCGCCGAAGACTGCCTCCGCCCCTTCCTGGAGCGATACGCCCACGAGATCCGCTCGGTGAACCCCGAAGCGATCATCTTCCTGGAGGGGGAACCAGGCCAGCCCCCGCCCCGCTGGGACCTCGCCCGGGTCCCCAACGTCGTCAATGCCCCCCACTGGTACGACGCCATCACCCTCCTGACCAAGCAGTTCAACCCCCATCTCACCCTGGACATCCGCACCGGCAGGCCCGTCCTGGGCCGCCGACGGGTGGAGCGGGCATTTGCCGGGCAGCTCCGCCTCCTCAAGGAGTGGGGAGCAAAGCAGATGGGGGACATCCCCACCCTTATCGGCGAGTTCGGCATCCCCTTCGATATGGACGAAAAGCGGGCCTATCGCACCGGCGACTTCCGCCGGCAGGTGCAGGCAATGGACCTCACCTTCCGGGCGATAGAGGCCAATCTCCTCAGCGGGACGCTCTGGAACTACACCGCCGACAACGACAACCGCCGGGGGGATCAGTGGAACGATGAAGACCTTTCCATCTTCAGCCGGGACCAGCAGGCCGATCCCAACGACCCCAACTCCGGGGGCCGTGCGCTGGAGGCGGTGGTCCGCCCCTACGCCCCGCGGGTGGCCGGCGAGCCGCTGCGAATGGGCTTTGACCTCAAGCGCCGCGTCTTCCATCTGTCCTTCCGGCACGACCCGGCGGTCCAGGCCCCCACCGAAGTCTTCGTCCCCGCGCTCCAGTACCCCAACGGGGTGCGGGTCGAGATCTCCGACGGGGAGTACCACCTGGACCAGGCTGCCCAGACCCTCATCTACTGCCACGACCCCGAACGGGAAGTTCACGAGGTCCGGCTGTATCCAGTGTAGGGCAGGCTTTATGAGTTTTAACAAATTAATCCGGCCATAATCCTGTGCGGCTCTTGTGGAAACAACGTGGCGGACAGGCTAACAGCCTGCGCTACGCCCGGCCATTTTTGTGGGCATAGTGCTCCCCGACCACGCAAATTCCCGGAGAACCTCCTGCACCATTATGCACGGATTAATTTTTCAAAGTTCATTCAGCCTGCCCTACACAGGCTGGCCTTGCCCATTGCCCCGATTGTGGTATAGTTCTGGCAGGGGAGGGAAAAATGAGCCTGCCAGACCTGATATGGATTGTCCTTCTCTTGCTGATCTGCCTTGTGGCTGCAATCCAGGGGTTGATCCGACAGTTGCTGAGCCTGGGCGTCCTCTACATCGCCACTGTCGTGGCCGGGCTGTTCTACCCCCAGGCCGCCCACTTCGTCACCGCTATTGGGGGAAGGACCCCCACCCTGACCCAGGCGGTGATGTTCTGGGTCCTCCTTCTGGCCATCACCCTCGGGCTGGAGGGGCTGCTGCGATGGGGCTTCCCGGACACCCGTCTGCCCAGTCTGAAGTTTCTGGATAACCTGCTGGCCCTTGTCCCCGGCATCATCTACGGCCTCATCCTGATCAGCCTGCTCCTGACATCGCTGGGCTACGCCACGCTGCAGTCGTGGGGGCAGGGCCTGGCTTTCCTGCGCGAGATAGCCTACCAGAGCTACCAGACCACCGCCTTTCGTCCGCTGCTGGAGCAGGTCCTTTCCGCTTATCTTTCCCTCCATCGAATCTGGTTCCCCACGCCACCGCCCCTGCTGGCCTATCTGTTATCCTGACGATGAACCCTAAGCACTGGAACACCCTGGAGCTACCCAAAGTCCTGGAACGGCTGGCCGCCTACACCACCTTTTCCGCTGGCGCGGAGAAGGCCCGCCGCCTGACCCCCAGCACCGATCTCCTTGAGGTCCAGGAGCGGCTGGCGACCACGACGGAAGCCCGTGACCTCCTGAGCGCCCGTCCGCAGACCACCCTGGGCGGGGCGCGGGACGTCCGTCCTCAGGTGGAGACAGCGCGGCTGGGAGGGGTCCTTTCCCCCACCGAGCTGCTGGACGTGCGGGGGACGCTCATCGCCGCCCGTACCCTCTATCAGGCCCTGATGCGGCTGCACCACCAGTTCCCCCGTCTGGCTGTCATCGCCGGCCGTATCGCCCCCTGCCCGGAGCTGGTCGAGGAGATCGGCCGCTGCCTGGATGAACGGGGAGAGGTGCAGGACGAGGCCTCTGAGGAGCTGGCCCGCATCCGCCGGGAGCTGCGGACGGCCCACGACCGCCTGATAGACCGCCTCCAGCGGCTCATCTCCTCCCCGGAAAACGCCCCCTTCCTCCAGGAGCCCATCATCACCCTCCGCCAGGGCCGATACGTCATCCCCCTCAAGGCAGACTTCAAGGGCCGCATCCGGGGCATTGTCCACGACCGGTCCGCCTCGGGGGCCACCCTTTTCATCGAACCCCTCAATGTGGTAGAGCTGAACAACGCCTGGCGGGAGCTCCAGATTGAAGAGGAACAGGAGGTCCATCGCATCCTGTCCGGCCTTTCCGCCCGGGTTGCCGGATGCGGCGGGGAGATCGAGCAGACGGTAGAGGCGCTGGCGGAGCTGGACCTGGCCTTTGCCAGGGCTCAGTACGCCGACGACCTGGAAGCCACCGTCCCGGAGGTCGGGGAGGGGCGGCCCATTCACCTGTTGCAGGCCCGCCACCCCCTCCTCGACCCCGAGACCGTCGTCCCGATTGACGTGGTGCTGGATGAGGAGACCCACGTGCTGGTCATCACCGGCCCCAACACCGGCGGCAAGACGGTAACGCTGAAGACGGTGGGGCTTCTGGTGCTGATGGCCCAGGCGGGGCTGCACATCCCTGTCGCCCCAGGCTCCGGCCTTCCCCTCTTCCACGCAGTCTACGCCGACATCGGCGACGAACAATCCATCGAACAATCCCTCTCCACCTTCTCCTCCCATCTGACCAACATCCTCTCCTTTATCAGCCAGGCGGACAACCGTTCGCTGGTCCTCCTGGACGAGCTGGGGGCCGGGACCGACCCGGCGGAGGGTTCGGCGCTGGCCCGGGCGCTTTTGGAGACCTTCCGCCAGCAGGGGGCGACCACGCTTGTGGCCACCCACTACCCGGAGCTGAAGGCATACGCCCAACTGACCCCTGGTGTCAAGAACGCCTCGGTGGAATTTGACCCGGAGACGCTCCGGCCCACCTACCACCTTACCATCGGCCTGCCGGGCCGTTCCAACGCCCTTGCCATCGCCCGGCGGCTGGGGCTGGATGAGGAAATTGTCCGCCAGGCGGAATCCCTGATCTCCCAGGAGGACCGGCAGACGGAGGGGTTGCTGGCCGATATCCACCGGCTGCGGCTCCAGGCGGCCCGGGAGCGGGACGAGGCCTACCAGGCCCGGCTGGAGGCGGAGCGGCTGGCAAAGGAGCTACAGGAGCGACTGGTCCGCATCGAGGAGGAGCGGGTCGCTATCCTGGAGAAGGCCCGTGAGGAGGCGGCCGCCGAGCTGGAACAACTGCGGGAAGAGGTCCGCGCCCTCCGGCGGAGGTTGCAGGCGGCTGGCGCGTCGCTGGAGGCCATCGTGGGGGTCGAGGCAGAGCTTGAGGAGATGGAAGAGGAAGTCGCCCCGCCGGTGGAGCCGGAGCCCCTGATCCCTGTCGTCCCCCCGTCCCGCCCTCCCCGCCCCGGCGACACCGTCTGGGTAGAGCCGCTGAGGGCAGAGGGCCGGGTGTTGACTCTGGAAAGAGGACAGGCCGAGGTCCAGATCGGCCCAGCCCGGGTCCGGGTGCCGCTGGCCCGGCTGATATTACGGGCAGCGCCGGAGCCAGCGGTGGAACCCTCCGGCCTCACCTACGAGGTCCCCACTCCCGGGGTTCGGCTCGACCTGCGGGGATGCACGGTGGAGGAGGCGCTGGAGCGGCTGGACCGTCACCTGGACAGCGCCTCGTTGGCCAGCCTGCCCTGGGTTGAGATCGTCCACGGCAAGGGGACCGGCACACTCCGCCGGGCAGTGCAGGATTTCCTTCGCTCCCATCCCCTCGTGGCTTCCTACCGCTCCGGCGAGGAGGGGGAAGGAGGAGAGGGAGTCACCATTGCCATGCTGATTTGAAATAGGGAGCCTTTCTATGTCTGAGCAAATTCAAAACTTCTGGCGAAAGTTCCTCAGCTTCGTCGAGGAAGCCGTCGAGGCTGAAAGTTTCCAAGAGGTCCTGCCTGGATTGAAGGAGCGCTATGGAGACGACCCCAGCATAGTCGCAGCCTCATACACTGGCCTGCTGGTAGAGTGTTTCGCCACCGAGGCCGGCCTGCTCGCCACTTTCCTTCTCCCACCCGAAGAAGTCCCTGCTGCCCTGGCAGAGATCCGCCAGGTCCTCTCATCCCTGGACTTCCGATCTCCCCGCCGGAAGCTGAAACGAGATGAACGGCAGTATTACGACCGTTTTGCCGCCTTCGCCGGGCCTGTCTTTGCCCGGATAGGCAGGGCGATGGAGGCCCTCCTTTCAACATACATAACAGGTGATTACGATCCCGATGCAAACCCCAATGACCTCATTGCCAGGGCCCTGCAGATGGCGGAGGAAGACCTGGAACAGGCCCACCGATGGATCGCTCAGGCGGGGGCCATTGCCCTCCACGGACGGCCGCTCTGGTGGCGATGGGAGGAGGAAGCTTATGGCCCGGCAGCGGAAAGGCTCAGAGCCACCTGTATCCTGATTGAGAGCTACACCTTTGGGGGAAAGCTCCCTTTGGGACCGCCGGAGGAGGCCCGGGAACTGGTCGTGGGCGAGGTGAGGAAGACGCTTGAACTGGCGAAGAAATCCCTTGCCCTGGAGGAGAGCCTGGAGGAAGAAGGCGAAGAAGAAGAAGAAGAGCTGATCTCCGGGATGATCGAAGAGCTGTTCAAGCAGGGCGAGACCCCGCTGACGGAGGAGCAGATCGAACAGTTCCGGGCCTATCGGGAGGAGGCCGTCCCCGCCCTGATCGATCTGGTAGAAGACGAGGAGCTCCGGGCAGAGGATGCGCCGGGGGAGGGGTATGCGCCGATCCACGCGGTGCGGTTGTTGGGAATGCTTGGGGCAACCGAGGCGGTCCCAACCCTGGTTGATGTCGTCGCCAAGGCCGAACTGCTGGACATCATCCGCGATGCAGCTATCCACGCCCTCTGCGAAATCGGCTCGCCCGCGCTGAAGCCAGTGCTGGCCTTTATGCGATACTCCCGGAACCTGGAGGCCAAGATCGCCCTGGCCGAAGTGGTGGATGAAGTCGGTGAGGAGGATGAGGAGGCCTACCGGTTGATGCTTTCCGTGTGGGAGGGGACAACCTGGGAGGACGGCAGGGCGCTTCTGGCCTATGCCCTGGCCCGGACCGGGGGAGAGCGAGCGATCCCTGTTCTCCAGCAGGCGCTGGAGGATCCAGCACTGGAAGATGCGCTGGACTACAACACGGTGGCAGACGCGCTGGAACAGCTCGGCGTCGAAGTCAAATTCAGGTCAGTGGCTATAGAGAGAGCGCAGGAGTGGCTCGAAGCCATCCGCGACCCCCAGCTCTTCCACTCCGTTATGGAGAAAGCCCCGAAGGAGTGGCGATCTTCCCCCGAGCGAGTGGCCAGGGCTTATCTCCCTGTAGCGAAACAGTTAATCTTGAACCGATTCGCGGCTGCTGTCCTGGAGGCAACTCCGGAGGAGGTCGGGCCAACAGCAGAGCAACTTCTGGAGCTGGTTGACGGCCTGGCCTTCGACATCCCCGCGGACGACCTCCCTCGCTGGGCGCGCAGGGCCTACGAACTCCTGGCAGACGATTACAGGGAGGAGTTGCGACACTACTTTGAGGGCATCCTGCTACCCTTTTGTTACTATCCCCTTGTCAGTCCCAGGACAAAGGAAACGCCCGACGCGCTGATCGCAGCCGCCCGGGACCTCCCTCCCGGCAGTGAGGAGGCCCGGCGGCTGTTCGGGCAGGCCGCAGCACTGACCCTCCAGGGACAACCCCTGTGGATTATGTGGCGGCTTGAAACCGATCCTCCCTTATCCGATTGGCTGGATGGAGCTTTGGACCTGCGCAGCTTGTTGCTGGAGCAGGGCCTTCTTCCCCTGCGTCTCCCCGTCATCCCTCCCCGGGGGCTGGTCAGCGAGTTCAGGTTGGTGAGGGGAGAAGAAGAGGAGGAGGAGCCACCTCCGAAGGTCAAAGAGCTGATTGAACTCCTCTTTGAACGTCAGGAAGAGGGGCTGACTCCTGGGGACCGGGCTGCCTTTCGCCGTCACAGGAAAGCTGTTGCCCCGGCTCTGCTGGCTATCGCTGGCAACCCGCACTACGCGAGCGTCAAGGCGCCAGGCGCGGGGTGGGCCGCCATCATGGCTGTCCGCCTGCTGGGGGAGCTAAAGGTCACCCAGGCAGCCGACATCCTGGCAAGCATCGTTGTAGCTACGCCTCCCGATGCCGTCATCCGCGATGCGGCGATCCTCAGCCTGATGGCCCTGGGCCGTGCTGCCCTCCACCCTGTCCAGATGTACCTTCGTTATGGGCGGGATCCCAAGGCAACGGCGGCCCTGGCCGAGGTGCTGGGGCATGTGGGGAGAGGAGACCCGGAAAGCTTCCCTCTGCTGGAACGGGCGTGGAGGACCACCGACTGGGCCGACGGGCGGCGGATGGTCGCCCTTGCCCTGGGCGATCTGAGGGACCGCCGTGCGGTTCCGCTGCTCCAGGAAGCCCTGGAAGACCCCCAGGCCGACGCACTGGACCTGGATTATGTCTGGTGGGCACTGCTGGAGCTGGGGGTTCCGGCAAAGCCTCCCTCTCCTCCTTCCTCTCATCTGCGGACCCCTGCACCGATCAACCAGCGCCTTATTTACGATGAAGACGACCGGCCCCGGCGGCTGCGCTATACAGCCTGGGGTGAACCTCTGTGCCCTGATTGCGGTCGTCCTCTGATAGTGGATGAAGAGGGGGACCTCGTTCATCCTCCGGAGCCAGAGCCTGCCCTTCGGGCGAGGCCGAAACAGAAGCCGAAAAGGAAAAAGAGGCATCACCGCTGATTTCCCCTGTGAGGAGGAACCTGACCATGAGCACAGTTCGACTGGAGGTCTGGCTGTATGGACCTATGGCCGTTTACGGCGGCGAGGAGAAGCGGGAGGGATACGCCCGGCTGGACCTGGAGGTTCCAGTGGGCACCACGCTGGAAGACATACTCCGTCAGCTTCGGATTCCTGTTGAGGAGAGGGGGATCGTCTTTGTCAACGGCAGTCTGGCGGCGCTGCCGGGCGTGGAGGTGGACCTGGACTTCCCGCTGGAGGATGGAGCCCGGGTGGGGGTTTTTCACAGGCGGAGCATGTGGCCGTTCCAGTACCGGTTCGGTGCGCGGATGACGCCGCAACTGGAGAGGGCCTTTCGTCGGCGTCAGGACGGGGGGATTCGTCATGCCTACACGGCGGGGCAGGAAGAATGAGCCTCAATCGTGGGCGCATCACTTGCACACTTAGCGGAAGCATGGTATAAGGGATTACACAGGCCCCCGTAGCTCAGAAGGACAGAGCACCGGCCTCCGGAGCCGGTGGCCCGCGTTCGAGTCGCGGCGGGGGTACTGTAAGGCGGCCGATCCAGTGGCCGCTTGGGAAGCAAGGGCCTGGCCCTATCGGCCAGGCCGTATGTTTTAAGGAGTCACAAAGGCAGGGTATAGACGATCATCATGCTTTTAGCATGTATCCTACCATTGAACTATCCTGCGACCAAGCTCCCCAGTTTGAGGGACATTGCCAAAAATTCCAGTGCCAGATCCCTTACCTGCCACTGTGGGGTGTAGAGATCACCCGCCTGGCGGAAAAGCATAGTTTCAAGGAACGAGGCGAATGGCTTGTATCCCAATTTAAGAACTATGGGGTTATCCTTACCAACCCTGACATCTCCTCAGGAATGAAGTTGGCCAGTTCCCCATACCGGCGGCGGCTGTATCGGGATGGAGGGGGGAGGTATCACTTCCTGCTGGATGAGTACCTGGGGTGGGAGCCCCGCCAGATTGCCACTCCTTCCCTTCAGGAGGCGATGGTGGCCGTGGCGGCAAGGAGCTCGTTTCGGGAGACGGCGGGGGTAGTGGAGCATCTGACGGCGGTGGTGGTGTCGGCGATGACGGTGCAGCGGTCGGTTCAGCGGGTAGCAGATCTTCCCCAGAAAAGCTGTAGAGGCGCAGAGTATTGCGCCCCTACAGGTCCGGGCCGTAGCCCCGGCCTACCACACGGCCACCTGTCGCCAGGTTAAGAGCAATCAGTAGAACTTGCCCTCCACATAGGCACGGGTCCTCTCCTCCCTGGGATTGCCCAGCACCTGCTCGGCCGGGCCGTGCTCGACCAGTTCTCCCATATACATAAAGACAACATAATCGGCCAGGTGGCGGGCCTGGCGCAGGATGTGGGTCACCAGCACGATGGTGTAATCCCTCTTGAGCTCCAGCAAGCGGGCCTCGATGTGCTGGGCTGAGATGGGGTCCAGCGATGAAGTCACCTCGTCGCAGAGCAGCACCTCCGGCTCGACTGCCAGGCCGCGGGCCAGGCACAGCCGCTGCTGCTGGCCGACGGAGAGCGCCGACGCCGGGGCATGCAGCCGGTCCTTGACCTCGTCCCAGAGGCCGGCGGCTCGCAGATGCTCCTCCACAATCCGGTCCAGCTCCCTGCGCTGACGAACGCCGTGCAGGCGGGGCCCATAGGCAACGTTCTCGTAGATGGACATGGGCAGCGGGAAGGGCCGCTGGGCCAGCAGACCCATACGTCGGCGGATCTCCGTCACATCTACACGGGGGTCGTAGACATCCTGGCCCTCGAAGAGCACCCGGCCCGACACCCGCACCCCTTCGGTCAGCTCGATCAGCCGGCACATCGAACGCAGGAGCGTGGTCTTTCCACAGCCCGACGGCCCAATGATGGCCGTGATCTGCCGCGGCGGAATGTCCACACTGACATCCCGGATGGCCAGGTGGCCAGAAAAGGTCACGGTCAACCCCTGGATCTGGATCACCGGATCGGCCATTGCGGTCCCCTCCAGTTATTCGCCATCGGCTGGCTTCCTATCGCACCACCTGCCGCGATAGCCCCCGGGTCAGCCAGCGTGTGACCAGGCTGATGAGAAGAACGACAGCGGTCAGCACCAGAGCCGAGGCATAGGCGCGTTGCCGGACCTCCGGGACTGGCGTTCCGAGCTGGAAAAAGACGGCCAGGGGCAGCGAAGCGACGGGGCGCAGGAGTGAGGTGGGGAGCCGATCGGTGTAACCGGTAGTGAAGAGCACCGAGGCTGCGTCGCCGATGGCCCGCCCGAAGGCCAGCAGCACCGCCGTCAGCAGACCCGGCGCGGTCTGCCGGATCAGGACCCTCAGCGCCGTTTCCAGCCGGGTTGCCCCGAGGGCGTAAGAGGCCTCCTTCAGCTCGAAGGGGAACATCATCATCACCTCGTCCATCGCCCGTACCATGATCGGCAGTTCCAGCAGGGCCAGGGCGATGATTCCCCCCAGAAGCGATGCCCGCAGCCCGAACATCAGCATCACCGTGAAACCAAAAGCCCCATAGATGATGGAGGGCACCCCCCAGAGCACATCCAGCGAAAGCCGTATGAAAGCGACAGGCCGGGAACCCCGGGCAAAGACCTGGAGATAGAGGACGACTGCCAGGCTGATGAGGAAACTCAGGAACGTTGCACCTCCGGCCAGCGCAAGAGACCCCGTGATGGCGTTGAGGATACCTCCTTCTTTACCCAGGTAATACCCGCCCCGAGGCGTCTGGGTGATCATCGCCAGGTTGAGGGCGGGCAACCCCTTGATCAACACGGTCGCCAGGATGAGGATCAGGCTGCCCAGGACGATCGCCGTTGAAGCGATCATCAGGGCCAGGAAGATCCGCTCTTCCAGGTGCTTGCCCATCAGGCTGCCCTCCGGACGGCCCGCAACAGCACCAGGCGGGCGATCAGGGTGAAAGCCAGCACGAGCAGCAGCAGCACCAGCGCAGCGGTCAGCAGGGCCGCATCGTAAAGGGGGATGGACATCATCTCTCCGTAGTTGTTGGCGATGAGGGCCGGCAAGGGGTAGGCGGCGTCCAGGATCGAGCGGGGTATCTGAGGGACATTGCCGACGACCATCATCACGGCCATCGTCTCGCCGAAGGCGCGGGAGAAGCCCAGCACGACGGCAGCGATCACGCCCGGCAACGAACGGCGCAGCACGACCCCTTTGACCATCTGCCAGCGGGTAGCCCCCAGCGCCAGCGCCGCCTCGCGCAGCCCGTCGGGAACGGCGCGGATGACCTCCTCGGTGACGGAGATGATGACCGGAAAGACCATCACCGCCAGCACAATTCCACCCGCCAGAACGCTGTACCCCGTAGGGTTATCGGTGGCCAGCAGGGGCAGTCGGCTCTCCCGCGCCCAGGGCACGACCACCTCGCGGATGAGCGGCACGACCATCTGAACCCCCCACAGCCCATAGACCACCGACGGGATGCCCGCCAGCAGGTCAATCAGGGGCTTCGTCAGCTCCCGCAACCGACGGGGGGCGTATTCAGCCAGGTAGATGGCGCACAGAAGGCAGAGGGGCACGGCCAGCACCATCGCCAGACCAGTGACCCATATCGTGCCGATGATGAACGGCCGGAGGCCGAACTCGCCGCCCAGGGGCCGCCATTCAGAAGAACCCAGAAGTCCGACCAGCGGCCTGACCCGCAGCAGCGGCTGGGCGTGCATCCACAGCGCCAGCATGATCAAGAGGACCAGTCCGGCGGCCAGAAACGCCAAACCGCCGGTCAGACAGGCAGCGAGCCGATCGCCAAGCAGGCGGAAACGCCTCCGTTCCACATCCCCCCCTTACAGGTTCGCGGGGGTACGGGCAAGCTGCCTCACCCCCACCCTGGGGCGAGGCTTGCCTCGCCCCTACTCCAACTTCATCCGCTCCGCCTCCAGCCGGGCCGGGGAGAGCGGGATGTATCCTGCCTCCTCGACGAACCTCTGCCCATCGGTCAGCACCCAGAGGATGAAAGTCCGCACCAGCCCATCGGGCTGGCCCGCGGTGACCAGATTGAGGGCGCGGGCAGGCGGAGAGGGGTAACGGCCATCGGCGATCGCCGTCATCAGTTCGGAGCGGGTGGCGTAAAAATTCTCATCGGCATCTATCTGCCCGTTCCCGTTGAGGTCCAGCGGGGCAATCTGTAGCCCCGCGATCGGGCGTCCGGTTTCGGCATCGTAGGCGAAGTTCAGATTATTGTAGCCGATCCCGAGGGAGTCCTGAGAGACGGCAGCCGCCAGCCCGGGATCGCCATAGACCGCCGTGCCCAGCAGGTCCTCCTGCCGATAGCTGCCCAGATAGGCCGCCCAGGTCTCGGCGGCACCGCATGCGTCGGATCGGGTGTAGACGTGGATCTCGTCCCCCACGCCGGGGTCGCCGATGACTTCACCCCAGCTTGTGATCCGCCCGGTCCAGATACCCTCGAAGGTAGCCCGGTCCACACCCCGGGCCTGCAACTGGGCCAGGTACGGATTGCCGGCGTTCACCGTAGGCACGACCGCGTCCATCACCACGGCCACCCAGAAGGCGCCCTGTTCGACCTCCTGGGGGTAAATGTCGCGGGAGACCATCCCGATATCCACCGCGCCAGCCAGGGCATCGGCCATCCCTTTCCCCGCGCCGCCAGCGGAGATGTCGAACTGGACGCGGGGGTGGAGAGTGTGGAACTCCTCGCCCCAGCGCACCATCATCGGGTAGAGGGCCCACGCGCCGGAGACGGTGATGGTCCCGCTGAGTTCATCCCCTTCCGACGGCGCAACGGTCGGCGCGCATGCGCCGGGAAGAAGCGCCAGGAGGACCGCGACAACGTAGGGCAGAACCATCGCGGGTACACGAAAAGCCTGCTTCATCGGGCAACCTCCTCTCAAGTATAATACCCCTTGCTTCATCCGGCAATCCCCCCTTTAACGATAACAAAATCAATATACCACCCCCTGTCAGTCCCGTCATCTGCCAAAAGGCTGATCCCGATTTGGCGCAAACCTCTTACTGCATCCTCTGAGGGCATCCGCATAAATGCTTAAAGAAAAATGCGCCCAATTGCTTACCCGGAAGCGGCTTTTCCAGGCTTGCCCCCCCCGGCGGCGAGCATATAATCTGTGGTGGAGGTGACCGGTGAAGAAAGAGGCGCCGTCCAGGATCCGGGTTCTGCTGGCCGAGGACCATGTTCTGGTGCGGCAGGGAACAAGGGAGTTGCTGGAGCGCGAGCAGGACATAGAGGTCGTGGCCGAGGCTGGTGATGGAGAGGAGGCTGTGCGTCTGGCCGCCCAGCACCGGCCCGACGTGGTGCTGATGGACATCGCGTTGCCCGGTTGCAGCGGCATTGAGGCCACACGACGGATCAAGGCCGAGCATCCCTCCACAGCGGTTCTGGCACTCACCGCCTACGACAACGACCAGTACGTGTTCGCCCTCCTTGAGGCAGGAGCGGCGGGTTATTTACTGAAGGACGTCTCGGCTGAGGAGTTGATCCGGGCCGTCCGCGCTGTCCGGGCGGGCGAATCTGTACTTCATCCGGCCGTCGTCCGCAAAGTCGTGCGCCACTTCGCCCAGCCTTCCCCGGCCCCAGCGGAGGTGCGTCCCGCGGAGGCCCTCACAGATCGGGAGCTGGAGGTGCTGCGTCTGACCGCGAAGGGGATGACGAACCGGGAGATCGCCGCCCGGCTCCACATCAGCATCCGCACAGTTCAGGTCCATCTGAGCCATATCTTCCGCAAACTGGGGGTCGGATCACGGACCGAAGCGGTGCTTTACGGCCTGCGGAGGGGCTGGATCTCCCTGGAGGAAGGGGAATCCTGACAGAGACAGGGCGATTACAGGTGGTGAAGCGAATGACCGGGGAGCCGGGGGGGGCACGGCTGTTGACTCGCCGTTCCTTCTGGGCCGTAGCGACAGCGATGGCCCTGGCCACCGCTCTCCACTACCTGGTTCCCAGCCTTCCCATCTCCAGGACCGTGACTTTCCTGAACCGACATGCTGTGGACCGCATCCTATTTCTTGTACCTATCGCCGGAGCCGCTTTCTACTTCGGCCGTCTCAGCGGTCTGCTCACCCTCGCGTTGGCCCTCCTCATCATGATCCCGCGGGTTATCTGGATTTCCTCCTATCCTGCGGACGCCGCGCTGGAGGTGGCGGCTGTCGGTGCGATCGGTCTCCTGGTGATCTGGATCATCGAGATCCAGGAACGGGAAAAAAAGGGCCGCCAGGCGACGCTGGAGAAAATGGAGATCGCCAGCGCGATCGCCAGCACAACCAGCCAGTCCCTCAACCTGGACGAGATTCTGGAAAAGGGGCTGGAAAAGGTACTGGAAGGAGGGCGGGCTTTGGGGCTTCTGACGCCGGAACCCAAAGGTTCCATCTTCCTGCTCGGCCCGGGCAGACAGCACCTGCATCTCAAAACCTCCCGGGGACTGGCCCCAGAGGCAGCCACAGAGGTAGTGGAAGCCCTAAAGGTCGGCCCGTGGAGCGAGCTGAGGGAAGTGATCTGCAGGGAAGCTCCGAAGGAGCCGGATGGCCCCTTTGTGCTGGTGCCCCTGAAGGCCAGAGAGCGTGTCCTGGGCGTCATGCTGCTCGGCCTGCGCAGGGGGCGGTGGCTCGGAGAGGACGAGCGGCAGTTGCTGACCTCTATCGGCGGCCAGATCGGTATGGCCATCGAGAACGCGCGCCTCTACGAGGCCATGCACTTCTACGTCCGGCAGATCACCCGCGCCCAGGAGAATGAGCGCAAGCGGATCGCCCAGGAACTCCACGACGAGACGGTTCAGATGTTGATCGCGATCTCCCGCCGCCTGGAAGCGCTGATGAGGACGCCTCAGGAATGGCCCCAGCTCCTACCCCGGCTCCAGCAGCTACGGGAGATGGTCCAGGGCACGGTGCAGAACCTGCGCCGGTGCGTGCAGGACCTGCGTCCGCCTGTGCTGGACGACCTCGGTCTGGTGGCCGGGCTGCGGGCGCTGATGGATGACCTGATGGAGGCCGGGGAGACGGAGCTGGAGCTTTCCGTGGTCGGGGAGCCTTATCCCCTTTCCTCCGAGGAGGAGCTGACGCTCTTCCGGATCGCTCAGGAGGCGCTGAACAACGTCTACCGGCACGCCAGGGCCTCCCGGGCCTGGGTGGAACTGGAGTTCAGGCTCGGCGCGGTACGGATGACCGTTCGGGACAACGGCTGCGGGTTCAACGCCCCGGAGCGGATGGAGGAGTACCTGGCTTCGGGACGGCTGGGCCTGGTCGGGATACTGGAACGGGCTCGCCTGCTGGGCGGGACGTTGCTCATTCAATCGGCCCCCGGGAGCGGTACTACGGTCGTTGTGGATGTGCCGGTAGAGGGGCACGCCAGGCCCTCCAGCGGAACGCCTGCTTAAAAACGGTCGCAGGACAGCCTTTCCAGGCTGCCCAGGCAGGCTAGAAAGCCTGCCCTACAGCTTTTTGGACAGATTCCCAGACAAACTTTAGGGAGAGAGAAGATGGCCAAGATATTGATTGTGGACGATGACCCTGATTTTCTCTTCGTTTGCCGCCGCATCCTGGAGGCCGAGGGGTATCAGGTGATGGAGGCCCACAACGGCGATGAGGCGCTCCAGATGATGCGCCAGACCCGCCCCGACCTGGTCCTGCTGGATGTGATGATGACCACTACGCTGGAGGGGGTGGACGTCAGTCGGGAGCTGGAGGCCGACCCCGCCCTGAGGGATATCCCCCTGGTGATGATCTCTTCCATTGCGACCAGCGAGTACGCCAGCGAGTTCCCGGAGGAACGGGTCCCGATCGACGCCTGGATCTCCAAGCCCATCCAGCCCGAGGTCCTTCTGAAGACCGTTCAGCGATTTGTGAAATGCTAAGGAAAATGGGGGGTCCATAGCCCCCATTTTTCGTGTCAGAGGTCACGCTCCTGCTGCGGACGGAAACCGCAGAGGCACGGAGGACGCAGCGCAGTACCTGGTGGAATTGTGTAAGTCCGAGGCGTTTTCAAGGAGGACATGTGAATATGGCCCTTTCACTTCCTGTTCCATTGACTGAAGAGCAGTTGGACCGCGAATTTATGGCCCAGGTGGAGCCAGAGTGGGAGAAACTCCTGACCTGCATGCAGTGCGGCACCTGCAGCGCGTCCTGCCCGACGGCGGACCTGATGGACTACTCCCCCCGTCAGTTGTGGGAACTGGTGCGCCTGGGGCTGCGGGACGTGGTGATGAACAGCCGCACCTTCTGGCTCTGCACTCAGTGTTACGCCTGCTCCGCCCGCTGCCCGCGCGGGATTCTGACCAGCACGACCATGCGCCGCCTGCGGGAGTGGGCCGTCGCCAACGGTTACACCATCCCCCAGACGCTCCAGATGATGCGCCAGGCCGTCAGCGCCACCCGCAACATCCTCAACGAAGATAACCAGACCCGCCTCATCTGGAGCCAGGGGCTGGAGACGGTCGCGGGCCGGGTTCAGGGAACGGCGGAGGTGCTTCTTTTCACCGGCTGCGTCTCCGCCCTCTACCCGATGGCCTACTCCATCCCCCAGTCCTTAGTCCAGATTCTGGAACAGGCAGATGTCCCCTACACCCTGCTGGGCAGTGAGGAATGGTGCTGCGGCTATCCCCTCTACGGCGCCGGGTTTCAGGACGAGATGGTGGAACTGGCCCGGCACAATGTGGAGAAGGTCCGCTCTGCTGGCCCGAAAGTCCTGGTGGCGACCTGCTCTTCCTGCTACTACACCTGGCACCATCTCTATCCGCAGATGGTGGAGGATACTTTTGGGTTCGAGGTGCTGCATGCCACCGAATTTCTGGCCCGGCTGATTGAGGAGGGCCGCATCCGGATGACCGAACTGGCCTGGACGGTCACCTACCACGATCCCTGCGACCTGGGCCGCAAGAGCGGCGTGTACGAGCCGCCCCGGACCATCATTCGCAGCATCCCCGGGATGCAACTGAGGGAGATGCCCCATGCGATGGAAAACGCCGTCTGCTGTGGCGGCGGCGGGGATGTGGCGATGACGGAGCCGGATGCGGTGGAGCACGTCTCCGTTCAGCGGTTGCAGGAGGCCGTCTCCACCGGCGCCGAGGCCATTCTCTCTTCCTGTCAGCAGTGCAAACGCACCCTGCTCCAGGCCGCCCGCAAGACCAAGACCCGCATCCGGGTGCTGGACATCTGCGAACTGGTCTGGCAGGTGATGGAGAAGTAGGGAGTATTGCGTACTCCGTACTGCGTGGATTGGCGATTACCGGAGGTTACAGAATGACGGACGAAAAGCCCCGAATCGGCGTTTATATCTGCCACTGCGGGCTCAACATCGCGGCAACGGTGAACGTGGACGAGGTGGTGCAGTACGCCAGCACGTTGCCCAACGTGGTTGTTGCTCGCCCGCACCGCTATACCTGCTCCGAGGCCGGGCAGGAGATGATCCGGCAGGACATCCGGGAACTGGGCCTGACCCGCGTGGTGGTAGCCTCGTGCAGCCCCCGGATGCATGAGCCCACCTTCCAGAACGTCGTGGCCTCGGCCGGCCTCAACCCGTACTACTTCCAGATGGCCAACATCCGCGAGCACGTCTCCTGGGTGGTGGAGGACCCCGTTGCCGCGACGGAGAAGGCGAAGCGGCTGGTCCGGGCCGCCGTCGCCCGGGTGAACTACCACGAGCCCCTCTTCCCCCGCCAGGAGAGCGTCACCCCGGCGGCGCTGGTCGTCGGCGGCGGCATCGCGGGCATCCAGGCCGCCCTCACCATCGCCGAGGCCGGGTACCAGGTCTATCTGGTAGAACGACAGCCGTCCATCGGCGGCCACATGGCCCAACTGGATAAGACCTTCCCCACGTTAGACTGCAGTACCTGAATTCTCGGCCCCAAGATGATGGATGCCGGTCGGCATCCCAACATTACGCTCCTGACCTACAGCGAGGTCACAGAAGTCTCCGG
>JBDOIF010000086.1:0-1232 GCA_041082215.1 Anaerolineae bacterium | reverse complement strand
GATCAGGATGCCGATGATCACAGCTGCAGCCCCAACCGCTAGTAATGTCATCGGGCGACGCCTGGAGATCGCCGGGGAGGCAATGACATCCTCGGGCGATCGCAAGGCCAGGCTCAGCTCGATCCGGGCGTCGGCGATGTCGTGAAGCCGCTCCTTCGGGTCTTTCTCGAGGCAACGGCCAAGAAGGGACCTGACGGAGGGCGGTGTCCCAGCCGGAAGCGCCTCCCAGTCCGGTTCCCCCTTGAGGATCTGGGCCATGGTGTCTGAGACCGTTTCCCCCTGGAAGGCCCGCTTGCCCGTTAAGCATTCATAGAGAACACACCCGAAGGCCCAGATATCCGTCCGCTTATCTATGGCCCGGCCGCGGGCCTGCTCCGGGCTCATGTAAGCCGCAGTTCCCAGAACGACGCCCGGCGCGGTCATCCGGCCTGTGATCGTCGGCGACTTGTAGGCCTCGGCAACGGGAGCCTCAGATCCCGACACCTTGGCCAGGCCAAAATCCAGGATCTTGGTGTTGCCATCGCTGCTAAGCATGATGTTGCCCGGCTTCAGGTCTCGGTGGACGATTCCCTTCTCGTGGGCTGCCTCAAGGCCTTCAGCAATCTGGCGGCAGGTTTCGAGCGCCTCCTCGATCGGCAGAGGACCTTTCATTAGCCTGGCCCGAAGCGATAGACCTTCAACCAGCTCGAGTACAAGGAATCGTCTGCCGTCTGCTTCCTCGAGCCCATGGATGGCGGCGATGTGGGGATGGTTAAGGGCAGCCAGCAGCTTGGCTTCACGTTCAAACCTGGCCAATCTCTCCACATCTTCTGAGAAGGCGGCTGGTAGGATCTTGATGGCCACCTGGCGGTCCAGACTTCTATCAACAGCTCGGTAGACTTCGCCCATTCCACCGGCCCCGAGCAGTCCCAGGATTTCATATCGACCCTTAAGCACGGTGCCCGGAGTGAGAATGGGTGCTTCCAGTGTCCTGGTCACGGTGGCACCTTCAGGTCCGACCCCTGCCCCTGCTCCCACCTTTACTCCGAGCGATGTCCCGCAGTTGCTGCAGTACTTGGAGTCGTCCCTGTTCTCGGCCTGGCAATGGGGGCATTTCATGGTGTAAGTTCCTATTCGTTGTTGGGTATGATTAGTTTCATCTTCCGCAGCAGTTCCTGGAAGCGCGGGTCTCCGCGAAGAATCCTTTGCAAGCTCCCATCGCCTCCCATGTATGGCATGTTGGGATCTCCGAT
>JBDOIF010000085.1:0-21939 GCA_041082215.1 Anaerolineae bacterium | reverse complement strand
CGCGGTAGCCCTCACCCCCCACCCCCGGCGGCCAAGCCGCAGGAGGTGGGGGTGAGGGCCAGGAGGTCCCATGCCCAAACGAGACTTCACCCGGCTGACCCAGATCGCCTCCTGCGCGGGTTGAGCGGGGAAACTGGCCCCCGGGGCCCTGGCGCAGGTCCTGCGCCCCCTGCTGGATTCGCTGGAGGAAAGCGAGCGCGTTGTTGTGGGGCTGGGCTCGCCCGACGACGCTGTCGTCTACCGGCTGGAGGACGGCACCCTGCTGGTCGTCACAGCGGACTTCTTCGCGCCGGTGGTGGACGACGCCCACACCTACGGCGCCATCGCCGCCGCCAATTCCATCAGCGACGTCTACGCGATGGGCGGGACCCCCTTCCTGGCCCTCAACCTGGCCGCGATTCCCTCGGACATGCCGCCGGAGATCGCCGCCGAGATTTTCCGGGGCGGGATGGAGAAGGCGCGGGAGGCAGGCGTCGTCGTCGCTGGCGGGCACACAATGGACGATAAGGAGCCCAAGTACGGCCTGGCCGTCGTCGGGACGGTGGCCCCGGAGCGGCTGCTCCTGAAGGGCGGCGCAAGGCCCGGGGAGCGGCTGGTCCTGACCAAGCCGCTGGGCTCCGGCGTCATCACCACTGCCTACCGGGCCGGACAGGCCTCCCCCGAGGCGCTGGCCCAGGCTGTCCCCTGGATGTTGCGGCTGAACCGGGACGCGGTCCGGGCCGTCCACGCCACCTCCGCCCGGGGCGCCACCGACGTCACCGGCTTCGGCTTTCTGGGCCACGCCGTCGAGATGGCACTGGCAGCAGGGGTCCGCTTCCGGGTCTGGGCGGACCGGGCCCCCATCCTGGAGGCCGCCCGCCCCCTGGCCGACCTGTGGCTCTTCCCCGGCGGGACGGCGGCCAACGAGATGCACTTCGGCCAGTGGGTGACCTTTGACCCGTCCATCCCCGAGGAGGTCCAGATGCTCCTCTACGACGCCCAGACCAACGGAGGGATTCTGGCCGCCATCCCCGTCGCTGAGATGGACCGCTTTGCCGAAGCATGCCGGGCGCTGGGTCAGCCCTTCTGGGAGATCGGGGAGGTGGTGGAGGGGGAGCCAGGGATAGAGGTTGTAGCGCAAGATTAATCTTGCGCTACGAGGAGGCAAAGTGATTTACCTGGACAACGCGGCCACGTCCTGGCCCAAGCCCCCGCAGGTCCTGGCGGCGATGGCCCGCTTTATGACCGGGGTCGGCGCTAACCCGGGCCGCTCCGGCCATCGGCTTTCGGTGGAGGCGGGGCGCATCGTCTACGCCGCGCGCGAGGCGGTGGCCCAGCTTTTTCATGCCCCCGACCCGCTGCGGGTGGTCTTCGGGATGAACGCCACAGAGGGGATCAACCTGGCCCTGCGGGGCCTCCTGCGCCCAGGCGACCACGTCGTCACCTCCAGCATGGAGCACAACTCGGTGATGCGGCCGCTGCGAGCGCTGGAGCGGGAAGGGGTGGAGGTGACGGTGGTCCCCTGTTCGCCGGAGGGTGTTCTGGACCCCCAGGCAGTGCTGGCGGCTCTCCAGCCCAACACCCGTCTGGTTGTCCTCAACCACGCCTCCAATGTGACGGGGACGATCCTGCCGGTGGCGGAGGTGGGGCGGGCCCTGCAGCAGATGAATGGCCCGTTATTGGTGGTGGACGGGGCGCAGAGCGGGGGGGCCATCCCTATAGATATGCAGGCCGACGGGATAGACCTTCTGGCCTTCACCGGCCACAAGTCCCTCTACGGGCCGACCGGCACCGGCGGCCTGATTATCGGGGAGCGGGTCCCGCTGGAGGAGTTCCGGCCCCTCATCCGGGGCGGGACGGGGAGCCGGTCGGAGCGGGAGGAGCAACCGGACTTCCTGCCGGATATGTGCGAGAGCGGGACGCCCAACGCGGTGGGGCTGGCAGGGCTGGAAGCTGGCGCCCGTTGGGTGCTGGAACAGGGTGTGGAGGCCGTCCGCGCCCACGAGGTGGAATTAAGCCAGCAGCTTCTGGACGGCCTGAGGAGTATCCCCGGCGTGACCGTCTACGGGCCGGCGGAGGCTCACCTCCGGACGGCGGTCGTTTCCTTCAACATCGCCGGGATGGAACCCTCGGAGGCAGGGCTGCGTCTGGATGAAGAGTTCGGCATCATGTGCCGCGTGGGCCTCCATTGCGCCCCTGCAGCTCACAGGACCATCGGCACTTTCCCTGTCGGTACCGTCCGCTTCGGCCTGGGGGCCTTCAACACTGCCGGAGAGGTGGACCGGGCGCTGGAAGCGGTGGAGAGGCTGGCGGAGGAAGCAGGACGCAGGACGCCAGGAGGATAAGCTTGGAGGAAATGTACGCCGTGATCCTGGTATACTCCACGGCCCACGCGCTGAAGGCAGAGAAGGTGCTGCAACGAGCCGGGATTGCCTGCCGACCGATCCCCGTTCCCCGTCACCTCAGCTCCGACTGCGGGATCTGCCTGCGCATCCACCGAGAGGACGCAGCGGCCGCGCTGAAAGCCCTGGAGGAGGCGAAAGTGGAGATCGAGGGGGTCCACAACATCTGAGCAAGCCGCGGCTTTTCCCCCTGCTCTTTCTACGGTATAATCCCCTCCACACAAGCCTGGTCTTCATCGGAAAGGGGGGGGATGTTACCCATCTATGTTGCGCTCGATCTGGAGACCACCGGGCTGGATCCAGACCGGGATGCAATTATTGAGATCGGGGCGGTGAAGTTCCGGGGGGAGGAGGTGCTGGAGGAGTTCAGCACTCTGGTCAACCCCGGACGGCCTCTGCCGTCGGAGATCGTGGTCCTCACCGGCCTCACCGATGAGGAGCTGGAGGCCGCCCCTCGTCTGCATGAGGTGCTGCACAGATTCTCCCGCTTCGTGGGCGACCGGCTGGTCGTCGGCCACAGCATCGGTTTCGACCTGGAGTTCCTCCACCGTCACTCGATCCTGGAGCCCAACCGGCTGCTGGATACCTTCACGCTGGCTACCATTCTGGCCCCCGATGCCCGTCGCTACAGCCTGAGGTCGCTGGCTCAGTTTCTGGGGTTCCCGCCCCCTGTTTCCCACCGGGCGCTGGACGATGCCCGTACCACCCACCGGTTGTTCCTCGCCCTCTTCGAGCGGGCGCTGGCCCTGCCCACCTCTGTCCTTGAGGAGCTGGTCCGCCACGGGGGGAGGGTGAACTGGCCCCCCACCGAGTTCTTCCGCCAGGCGCTGCGGGAGGCCGCGCAGGGGAGCTTCACCAGCACCATCGGCGCTCAACTGGCGGCAAAGCGAGGGCAGGCGAGGGAGGCTCCTATCTTCTCTGTCTCCATTGACGAGCCGCCCCTCAAGCCGGAGGAGGGCCGCCGGCCGCTGGACGTGGAGAAGCTGGCCGGGCTGCTGGAGGAGGATGGCGCCTTTGCCCAGAAGTTCCCCGGCTATGAGCATCGCCCCCAGCAGGTCAGGATGCTGCGGGAAGTGGTCCGTGCCTTCAACGAGGGCTGCCACCTGATCGTCGAGGCCCCCACCGGCGTCGGCAAATCGCTGGCCTACCTCATCCCCACCGTCCACTGGGCGGTCCAGAACGGGGAGCGGGTCGTCATCTCCACCAACACCATCAACCTTCAGGAACAGCTCTACCGGAAGGACCTGCCGGACCTGGCCCGTATCCTTCCCCTGGACTTCCGGGCGGCGGTGCTGAAGGGGCGTTCCCACTACCTCTGCCCGGCCCGCCTGGCTGCGCTCCGGCGGATCGGCCCCTCCTCGACCAGGGAGATGGATGTGCTGGCCCGGGTGCTGGTCTGGCTGCCCAACACGCTGGACGGCGACGGGGATAGCCTCTTCCTGCCTTCCTCCACCGAGCGGGCTATCTGGCGGGACCTGTCGGCCGAGTTCGACGGGTGTGACCCGGAGCGGTGTCGCTATTTCCACAAAGGGGAGTGCTTCTTCTACCGTGCCCGACGGGCGGCCGAAGCGGCCCACCTGGTCATCGTCAACCACGCCCTGCTCCTGGCCGACGTGGCGGTGCAGAGCCGGGCGCTGCCGGAGTACCGCTACCTGATCGTGGACGAGGCCCACCACCTTGAGACGGCCACCACCAACGGCCTCTCGTTCGAGACCGACAAAGAGGTCATCCGGCGGATGCTTGAAGAGGTGGGCCACCGCCGGGGGGCTGGCGAAGGGGCGGCCGGAGCTGCCTTCACCGGCCTCCTGGGGGAAACGCTGGCCCGTTGCCGTGCGGCCCGGCTGGACCCCCCGCTAATGGCAAAACTGGAAGGGTTCGCAGGGCAGGTGGCTCAGGCAGTGGAGCGGGCCGAACGGGGGCTGGAGAGTTTCTTCGGGCAACTGGAGCGGCTGATGGAAGAGATCGGGGAGGAGAAGGGGGCCGGCGGGTACGCCTCTCGCCTTCGCATCAATGCCGCCCAGAGGGCGCAACCGGCCTGGGATGCGGTGGAGGTTGCCTGGGACGAGACCAGTACCCCCCTCTTCGCCGTGGCCGACGGCCTGGAACGGCTGGCGGGCGGGCTGGCAAACCTGGAGGCGATGGGCCTGCGGGATGGGGAGGACCTGCAAGCAGAGCTGATCGGTGTGGCCCGACGGCTGACGGAAATCCTGGGCCACCTGAACGGCTTCGTTGTCCAGCCCAACAAGCAGACCATCTACTGGATCGAGGCCGGTCCCGGAGCGGTCCCTCTCTCCATCCACGCCGCTCCCCTCCACGTTGGTCCGCTGATTCGGGAGCATCTCTTCCACAAAAAGGAGGTCGTCATCCTCACCTCGGCCACCCTCCGCACCGGCGGCAGCTTCGATTTCCTCCGGGAGCGGCTCCATGCCTGGGAAGCGGAAGAGCTGGCGGTGGACTCCCCTTTCGACTACGGGTCCTCCACCCTGGTCTATATCGTGGACGACATCCCCGAGCCGGGGCAGCCGGGCTACCAGCGAGCGGTGGAACAGGGGATGCTCGCCCTTTTCCAGGCTACCGGTGGCCGGGCGCTGGGGCTCTTCACCTCCTACAGCCAGCTCCGATCCACCGCCCGGGCCCTTGCTGCCCCCCTGGCCCAGGCCGACATCACCCTCTATGCCCAGGGGGAGGGACTCTCCCGCAATCAGCTCCTGGAGAACTTCCGCACCACCGAACGGGCGGTCCTCCTGGGGACCCGCAGTTTCTGGGAGGGGGTGGACGTGCCGGGGGAGGCGCTCAGTTGTCTGGCTATCGCTAAGCTTCCCTTCAATGTGCCTACCGACCCAATCTTCGCTGCCCGCGCGGAGACCTTTGATGAGCCTTTCCTCGAGTATGCGGTTCCAGAAGCGGTGCTCTCTTTTCTCCAGGGGTTCGGCCGCCTCATCCGCACCCGCACCGACCGGGGAGTCGTGGCTATCTTCGACCGGAGGCTGGTCAGCAAGTCCTACGGCCAGGTCTTCCTGCAGTCCCTTCCTGGCCCCACTATCCGTCGTGGCCCGGCAACGATGCTGCCCCAGGCGGCAAGGAAATGGCTGGAGGAGGGAAGGACACGGGGACGCGGGGACAGAGGAACGCGGGGGAACGAAGATGGGTAGAAGTGATGCCAGGAACTGGCTGTATCTCACCATGGAGGCACGGAGGGCACAGAGGAACACCGAGAGAACCTCGAAAACTCCGCAAAACTCCGTGTCTCTGTGGTTTTCGTTCATCCCATAAGGAGAGAGACATGGTCTACATCGGCCAGCAGCCCAAGGAGCGGATCATCGAGGACTACGCCCGCTATGTCAACCCCGGCCGGGTGACGGTCTACCGGGCGATGGGGATTAACTTCGTGCCGGGCCGTCGGGAGGGGGTCTGGCTGTGGGACGTGGGCGGTAGCCACCGCGTTATCAACTGCCGCACCTCCGGCGGCGTTTTCAACCTGGGCCACCGGCCGCCCCGGGTGGTGGAGGCGGTGAAGCGGGCACTGGACGAGCTGGACGTGGGGGACCATATGCTGATGAGCGAGATGCGGGCTGTGCTGGGCCGACGGCTGGCGGAGCTGACCCCCGGCGACATCCAGTACACCACCTTCTCCCCCGGCGGCGCTGAAGCCATTGATGTGGCGATCAAGCTGGCCCGGGGCTATACCCGCCGCCCCAAAGTCATCTCCGTCCGCAAGGGCTACCACGGCCATACCGGCTTTGCCCTGGCAGCTGGAGAGGACGTCTTCCGCGCCCACTTCGGCCCCATGCCGCCAGGCTTCCTCAAGGTCCCCTTCGGCGACCCCGACGCACTGGAGGAAGCAGTGGACGAAGAGACAGCAGCGGTCATCATCGAGACCATCCCCGCTACCGCTGGCATCCTCATCCCGCCCGATGACTACTACCCCCGCGTGCGGGAGATCTGCGACCGGGCCGGGGCGGTGCTGATCCTGGACGAGGTCCAGGCCGGCCTGGGCCGCACCGGCCGGATGTGGGCGATCGAGGAATGGGGGGTGGTGCCGGATATCCTGGTCATCGGCAAGGGGCTCAGCGGCGGAATCTACCCCATGTCCGCCACCTGCCACCGGCCCCACCTCGACCGCTTTTTTCAGGAGAACCCGTTCATTCACCTCTCCAGCTTCGGAGGGGCAGCGCTCGGGTGTGTGGCAGCCCTGGCGATGCTGGATCAGATCACCGAGCCGGGCTTCCTGGAGCACGTCCGGGCGATGGGGGAACGGTTCGCCAGAGGCTTCGCCGACCTGAAGGCCCGCTACCCCATCGTCGCCGGGGTCCGCCAGCGGGGGCTGATGATCGGCTTTGAGCTGACCGACGACCGGCTGGGGCCGCTGATGAGCATGGCGCTGTTCCAGAACGGCGTCCTGGCCGTCTTCGCCGACTACCGCCCCTCCACCATCCAGATCCTCCCTCCCCTCATCATCCAGCCGGACGAGGTTGATTTCGTCCTGGAGGCAATGGACCGCTCGCTGGCGCTCCTCAGCCGAATGGACCTGGAGAAGCTGCCGGAACTTCCGTTGCCGATTGTGTCGTGAGATGAGGCGGTACATCCTTTTCCTGACAGAGATCAGGGACTCCGATGGTCCCCGCGTGGGAAGCAAGGCGCTTCGACTGGCGCAACTGGCCCGCGCCGGGTTGCCGGTCCCTCCCGGCTTCTGCCTCACCACCGACGCCTACCATGCCTTCCTGGAAGCCAGCGCTCCCCCCGGCACCGAACCCGACCCCCTCGCATTGCGGGAGGCGGAGGTGCCCTCCGAGGTGGCGCGGGCGGTGGAGGAGGCATGCGCTGCTCTCTCTCCCTTCCTTGCCATCCGCTCCTCCGCCACCGCCGAGGACCTGCCGGAGGCCTCCTTCGCCGGCCAGTACGACACCTTCCTGAACGTCGCAGCAGGGGAGGGGCGGGATGGTCTTGTGCCTCTGCTGACGGCCGTCCGCGGCTGCTGGGCCGCCCCCTGGAGCGAGCGGGCCCGCGCCTACGCCGTCCAGTGCGGGACGGACCCCCGCCGGATCGGGATGGCTGTCCTCATCCAGCAGCAGATACCGGCAGAAGCGGCCGGCGTCCTCTTTTCCCTCAACCCCCTCTCTGGCCGGGAGGAGGAGATGCTGGTCGAGGCGGTCTGGGGGCTGGGGGCGCCGCTGGTCGCCGGAGAGGTCACGCCGGATCGGTATGTGGTGAACCCCTACGACCGTCGGGTCCTCCGCCGCGAGCCAGCCGACCGGCCCACGATGTGGATCGCCGCCCCCCAGGGGGGCACGAGGGAGGTCGCTGTGCCGCCAGATCGGCGGGGCCGGCCGGTGCTGGACGACCGGCAACTCCTGGAGCTGGCCGAGCTGGGGTACCAGGTGCAGGCCCTCTATGGCTTCCCCCAGGACGTGGAATGGGCGCTGGCCGATGGGCACTTCTATCTCCTCCAGACCCGCCCGATGACCGCCTTCCAGTTCGACCCCGGGATGGGGCAGTGGACCTCGGCCAACCACCGGGAGGTGCTGCCGGGATTCGCCTCCCCTCTCTCCCTCTCCCTCAGCCTGGAGATCGAGTACGGTCGGGCGCTGGCGGGGATGTTCCGCGACCTGAAGATGGGCGAAGCCCCGCCCGGCACGGTCTGGGGCCGGCCCTTCTTTGGCCGCCCCTACTGGAACGTGGGCGTGGTCAAGCAGTTCGCCGCCCTGATCCCCGGCTTCAAGGAGCGCACCTTCGATGCCACCGTCGGCATTGACCCCGCCTACGAGGGGGACGGCCTCACCACCCCCTGGACCCCCCGCACCATCCTGCGGGCGCTGCCGGTCCTGTTTGCCCTTAACCGCCGATATGAGACCTGCTGGCAGGAGGCGGCGGCCTTCGCCGACCACTTCCGCCGGGCGGAGGAGCCAGAGGTAGCCGCTGTGGACCCCGCTGCTCTCACCGACGATGAGCTGGCCGAATGGGTGCGGCGGATGGCGGACCTCCACCAGCGGGCCAACCACGTCGCCATCACGGTGAGCCTGCTGGCGGCTCAGGCCCAGGACGAGTTCACCCCCACACTGGCCCGGCTGAACCGTAATCTCCCTCCCGGGGAGGCTATCCCCTATGGGGACCTGATCGCCGGTTTAGGATGGGCGTTCGGTCCGTCCCATACCGGGCCGGGAGAAGAGGCGGAAAGCCTTTCCTGCCTTGTAGGAACGGCCAGGCCGATGCTGGAACTGTGGGGGCTGGCCCGCCGTGGCCGGGAGCAGCCGGAGGTCGCTGGGGCCGTGGCGGAGGAAGACCCGGCCCAGATGCCCCGCCGACTGCAGGCCACCCCAGCCGGTCGGGCCTTCTGGGCCGAGGTGGAGGCGTTCATCCAGCGATACCGGTATATGGGCCGGGTGGATGAGGACCTGGCCCAGCCCCGCTGGGACGAAGACCCCTCCTTTGTGCTGACCACGCTCCAGGCCTACATCCACCTCATCGGTGATGGAGACGTATCCCGGGAGCCGGCCCGTCAGGTGACGATGCAGCGGGAACAGGCGCAGGCAGCGGAGGCCAGGGCGATGGCGGCCCTCTCGCGGGGCTGGCGTCGGTTCTGGCCTTTCCCCCGCCGCTCCTTCCGGCAGCAGTTGGAGCGGGTGCGTCGCTACGTCTGGTGGCGGGAGGAGATGCGGGTGATCGCCTCGATGGCCTTCTATCACTGCCGCCGCTTCTTCCTGGAGCTGGGCCGCCGCTGGACCGCCGCCGGCTGGCTGGAAGGGGCGGATGAGGTCTTTCTCCTCCGCTGGCAGGAGATCGAGGCCGCGCTGGATGGGCGGCTCGGCCCGGAGGAGATCCGTCGGGCCATCGAACGGTATCGGCGGCTGCGGACCGCGTACCGGAACTTCGAACCGCCCAATGTCATCGGACGGGGAACCCGTCCCTTCCCCCTCCCCTCTGGCCAGGTGACCCTCCTGCAGGGGACTCCCTGTTCCAGCGGCTGGGCCACAGGTCCGGCGCGGGTAGTCCGCGACCTGGAGGAGGCCCGGTCGCTGGAGAAAGGGGAGATTCTGGTGGCCCCCTACACCAATCCGGGCTGGACCCCCCTTTTCCATTTGACTGCCGGGCTGGTGATCGAGGCCGGTGGGCTGCTTTCCCACGGCGCGGTGGTGGCACGGGAGTACGGCATCCCAACGGTGATCGGCGTCGAGGGGGCCACCCGCATCCTGCGGACGGGCCAGCAGCTCGCGGTGGATGGGGCCAGGGGAACCATCCAGATTCTCGGTTGATCCCACCTCTTCACCATAAAGGACACGAAGGAGGTGCAGATTTTTCCTTTGTGTGCCTGGTGTCCTTTATGGTTTACGAATGCCTTCCCTGAACAGTTACTTTTGTGGTATACTGTGAGTAGAAAAGGTAGAGGAGGTGGACGATCGCACGACTTTCCGAGCCGACCGGCCCCCCCCGGGAGCGGGGGTTTCTGGTGGGGGTTGAGCTGAAAGGGCCTGGCCTCTCCCCTGATGGCTCCTGGCCTGTGGAGGCGTCGCTGGCGGAGCTGGCCCAACTGGCCCACACTGCCGGTATGGATGTGGTGGGGCAGATGGTCCAGCGGCTGGAGCGGCCCAACCCTGCTACCTTCATCGGCCCCGGCAAGGTGGAGGAGTTGAGCGACCAGGTAGCCCAGACCGCTGCCGATGTGGTGATTTTCGACGACGAACTCTCTCCCCGCCACCAGCGGGAGCTGGAGGAGGCGCTGGGAGAGGGGGTCAAGGTGCTGGACCGCACCGCCCTCATCCTGGACATCTTCGCCCAGCACGCCCACACCCGGGAGGGGGCGCTTCAGGTAGAGCTGGCCCAGTATGAGTACCGCCTGCCCCGGCTCACCCGCGCCTGGACCCACCTGGCCCGTCAGGCGGGCGGCCGTGCGGGCGGGGCCACTGGCGGGGTTGGTGTGCGCGGCCCCGGCGAGACCCAGTTGGAGACCGACCGGCGGGTGATCCGCCGCCGTATCACCCAGCTCAAAGAGGAGCTGGAAAAGGTCCGCGCCCATCGGGGCCGATACCGCGCCCGCCGCCGTCGGGAGGGCATCCCTGTCGTCTCCATCGTCGGTTACACTAACGCCGGGAAGTCCACCCTCCTCAACGCCCTCACCCACGCAGGCGTACTGGTGGAAGATAAGCTGTTCGCCACCCTCGACCCCACCACCCGTCGGGTCCGCCTGCCCAGCGGACGGATAGCCCTCTTCACCGACACGGTCGGCTTTATCCAGAAGCTCCCGACCCACCTGGTGGCCGCCTTCCGCGCCACGCTGGAGGAGACGACGGAAGCCGACATCCTCCTCCATGTGCTGGACATCACCCACCCCCACGCCCGCCGCCAGGCGCAGACCGTGCTGGAGACGCTGGAGGAAATCGGCGCGGCCGGCAAGCCGATGGTCACCGCCCTCAACAAGGTGGACCGGCTGGACGGCCCTGTCCCGGCCTTCTTTCTGACGGGTACGCTGCCCAACCCCGTCCCGATCTCTGCCCTCACGGGCAGTGGGCTGGACCAGCTACTGGAAAGGGTGGAGGCAGTGCTGGAAGCGGACCTGGTCCCTGTGAAGGTCGTCCTCCCCTTCCACAGGGGGGACCTGGTCCGGCTGGTCCATGAGCAGGGGAAGGTGGAACAGGAGGAACACACCGCTCGTGGCACCCGGATCGTGGCGAAAGTGCCCCGCCACCTGCTCGGCCTGCTCACCGATCACGTATGACGTATGACGCTTCACGCCCATGAACCGGATACCCCGTAACCTCTTTCCCTTTCTGTGCGTTCTCCTCCTAGTCGCCTGCAGTGCAGGAGATGCCCCCACTCCATCATCTTCTCCCACAGTGATACCGACTCCCACGGCCCTCCCGACTCCCACCCCTACACCTCTCCCTCCTATCCCCCTTTTTATCCACTGGCCTCCCACCGTCTCTGCCCTGAGGGACGTGACTATCCGGGTGGAGGCGCCAGGGCTGGCGGAACGGGACCCCGCAGCACGGCTCTGGGTCTCCATCTACGATCCTCTCCACCACCTCTGGTGGATGGCCTCCCTGGAGTCCGACGGGGAAGGAGGGTACATTGCTCCCGAACCGCTCCATCTGCCCCTGGTCTCCCCGCCGGGTGAGTGGGAGTTGCGGGTCGCGTTCCAGACGACAGCAACCATAACCGGCGAACGGATGGTCCGCTTCCAGCCGGAGCCGGTGCCGTTGCGGGACCTGGCCGGGGTGCGGGAGGGGGTCTACCTGCCCATCCCTCAGAGCTTCTCGGCCGTGCGGGCCGAAGGGGATCAGTTGGCGGGGTGGCGGACCTGGATCGGGGCCGGCGGGGAGGTAAGCCTGGGCTGGACACCTGGTCCGGCGGAGCCGCTCAGCCAGGACACGGCCCTTATGCTGGTGGAAGCGGCCCGGTCCTCCGGGGGAACAGTGGAGCTAAAGTCCGTCGAGTCGCTCCGGTGGGCAGGGCTTCCCGCCTTCCGTTTCGTCGAGCAGTGGTCTGAAGGGCTGGCAGAGACGGTAGTCGTGCAGGGATCGGATCGCTGGCTCTACCTGCTGCGGATCCGAATGCTGAACGGCGAGCCGATCCCCCCGCTTCTCAGGGAGATCGCCGACGCTTTCCGCCCGCAGGGGGGCGGATGAACCCATCTCTATCCGGTTCGTGATGTGTGCAAGCGTGTAGGACAAGCTTAAGGCTTGTCCTACTATGTCCTGCTAAGTCGCCACCCGGACGTTGAGGGCAGCGAGGACCTCTTCGATAGGGTTGATGATGGTCGCCGCATCCGACCCGGCGAAGAGCAACCCCACCACCCGCCGCTCCATGTCCAGGATGGCCGAGCCGGAATCGCCGGGCTGGCTCATCGGCGAGGCGACCAGTTGCCCCTCGAAAACGGCGGTGGAGCCGTAGTAGTCAATGCGAACGGTGGCGTCAATCTGGGTGATGGTGCCGGTAGTGTAGCCGGTCGTGCGGCCTGTCTTCTGCACCTGTGTTCCCAGCGTCGCCGCGCCTGCCCCTACGGGCGCACCGATGTAGAGAATCTCGTTGCTCACCATATCGGGAGAAAGGGGGCGGGCCAGCGCCGCGTCCACCCGGTTCACGCCGGGGGTCTGCCGCACCGCCTGCAACCGGTGGCTGGAGCCGGTCAGGGACGCCAGCCCGTTCAGCACCGTCGCCAGGAACCCTGCCACAGGGCAATCCGCCTGCTCTTCTCCAAAGTCCAGGGGGACGAAATCCGCCAGCTCTGCGATCCGGTCGTCCATCGTGCCGCCGTCGGCTGCACCAGGCTGGAGGATGGGATCGCCAGCCCGTCCCTTGTTCATGTCGGCCAGGACGTGGTTGTTGGAGAGGATGAAGACCTCCCCCCCGCGATGGACAAGACAGCCAAAGGTGCCGGCGGTAACACGGTAGTGGCCCACCGAAACCCCTGGTGGCACCACCGGCCGCCACCGGTCGGTGGTGCCCTGGAAGGCCCGGAGCACACCCGTCTCGATAACATCGGTGCGGACCCCGTCCACCTCCGGCGGCACCATATCTTCCGGGTCCAGGGCGGAGGGGTGGACCTTGTGGGTCACCGAGACGATCAGGCTCAGCTCCTGCGTCCGTACTCCCCGGCTCACCTTGTAGCCGATCCCGCAGGCCACCACGTTGCGGCGGGCAAGCAGACTACCGACATGGCGCCGCTTCACCTGACCGATCTGTGCGACAAGCTCTTCGTTCATCGGAGACTCCTTTCGCTCCAGGGCTACAGTGCCCGGAGGAGGCCGACCGCCTGCACGTCCACCGGGACCCCCTCCAGCTCCCGGGGAATCACGTCTTCGGGGTCCAGTTCCTCCAGCGGTACTTTTCGGGTCACGGAAACGATGATGGAAAGCTCTCCAGTGGGACGGCCCCACCGCTTACGCAGGCCGATCCCCACACCGACCACATTGGCCTTTCGCATCAGCTCCTTCTCGTAGGCAGCCTTGACAGCCCGAACCCGTTCCAGTTCCATCTCATCGGCCATCCTCACCCTCCTTCCCGTATCAGCTTTCTACTCACCCGGACGCTGGAGCAGGTAGCCGATCTGGACACGGGCCATAGCCTCCAGTTCGGCATCCCCGGCGGCGTGGGCCAGCTCGGCTGCCCGCTGGAAATCCGCCAGCGCGGCCTCGAACTCCCCCACCATCGCCTCGATGGAAGCACGGAGGTAGAAGCCATGCCCCCATTCGGGGGCCAGCCGGACCGCCTCCTCGGCGTCGGCGCGGGCCGCTTCTATGTCCCCCAGTTCCAGGAAGACCGCCCCCCGCCGGACGAGGAATTCCTCCTGGCTCCTCTCCAGCCTGCGGGCCATCTCGAAGGCTGTCTCGGCCCCTGTCTCGTCTCCCGACATCTTTCGCAGGACGCCGACCCGGAGGAGCATCTCCGGGTCATTGGGGGTCAGGTGGGCGGCGGCCTCATATTCCGCCAGTGCTCCTGCCACATCCCCTGCCTCCAGCAATTCCTGCCCGCGGGCAGCGTGACGAAGCGCCTGGCGGAGCTGGGGGGGCGGGGCCAGAAAACGCTCGTAGGCCATCCAGCCGCCAACCAGCAGCAGCAGCAGCCCCCCCCCGGCCGACAGCCACCGCACCAGTACCCGGCGCCGGTGCCGGGCATACAGCCCGTCCAGCGACCACCAGGGACGGAGGGACTCGCCTGCCCGGCGGCTCCGTTCTGCCCGCAGCGCCGGCCCGACCTCGCGCAGGAAGGTCCGCGCCTGCCGCTGCAACCCCTGCCAGGCCCCGTCCAGTCGGCCCCGTTCTGCCCGGGTATCCGCCCCGGCTGCCTCCAGCCTTTCCAGCCGCTCCGCTGCCTGGTCCAGCAACCGCAGGATTTCCAGGGCATCGGGGCCGGAGCCGGGGATGCGGGTCAGGCGGGCCTCGATCTGATCCAGCACCTCCCGCACCTCATCCAGCAAACTGTGGGGACGCGGGGGAATGACCACAGGGGTCAAGCTTTTTCCTCCTGTGCCAGCTCTTCAAAAACCCGCTCCAGGCCCGCCTGGACCTCTCGCCAGGCCCGTTCCTGGAGGCTTTTTTCAACTGGAAAGAGGGAGAGGAACTCCGGCACCAGCCTGGCCAGGTCGGACCGGCGTCCGCCAGCGGTGCGGACGGCGCGGACCCGGCGGCGGACCCGCTGGATGTACTCGCTCAGCTCGCGGGTGTCCTCCTTTCGGGCGAGCGGACCCCGGCCGGGGACGATGAGGCGGACAGGGGAGCGGGAGCGACGCAGCTCGACCAGCGTCTCCAGCCAGGCCCGGGTGTCGGGAGCGGCGGAGAGGAGGGGATGCCTGCCCACGACCACCGTGTCGCCAGCGAAAACGACCGCCTGCTGGGGAAGCCGCACCCAGATGCTGCCGGGGGTGGCCCCCGCCACCAGCTCCACGACGACGGGCACGGTGCTGTGAAGCGTCACGCTTCCGTTGACGATGATCTCCGGCAAGACCTGCGGCGCTGGCTCTATCTCCACTCCCCCGGGTTGATTCTGTGCCCATTCCTCAAGCAGGGAGTGCCACCAGGACTCGCCTCCCTCCCGGAGCTGGCGGAAGACGAACCCCCCGGCGATCACCGGCGCCCCCAGCCACCCCACACCGACCAGCCGGTCGGGGTGGGGGTCGGTGAGGACTACGTATCGGATCGGACCGCCGGTTGTGGCCAGAATCCATTCCCGCCAGGACCGGGCGTCGGCCGGGAGAGGGGGGGCGTCCACCGCGACAGCCCCGCCATCCGTCACGATCAGCCCGACGTTGATGCCGGGATAGAACGAGGAGACATAGACACCGGAAGCGATCTCTTCCACGTTCATAGCCCGTGCTCCTGTTTATGGCTATCCTCCTTTACCCCTGAAGGGCCACCCAATCGGGATGCGAGGTCCGTAACGATCTCTTCCAGGAGCCTCTCCACCTGCGCGCGGTCGGTGGCGGGGGCGCCTCCCTGGGCCAGATGGGGTTGTCCGCCCCCACGCCCGCCGAGGCGGGCGCAGGCGGCCTGCACGATCTGGGCTGCATTGACCTCCACGTCGGTGGAACGGGCGACGCAGAGGTGGACCTGTTCGCCCACCGATGCCAGCACGGCCAGCACGCCCGGATAGGCGGCCATCCTCTGCGCCAGCCCCCGCAGGTCGGTTGGGGAGCGGCCTTCCTCTACCAGCCGGATCAGCCGCACCGGGCCGGAGGGGACCGTTTCCTGCACCCGTCGAGCGGCTTCTTCCTCCAGAAGACGCTCCCGCGCCGTCTGGAGTTCCCGTCGGGCGGCCTTCAGCTCCTGCTGCAACCGCTCCACGGCGTTCCCCAGTTCCCAGTACCCTACCGTGAGCGCGGCGGAAAGGTCGAGCAGAACCCGGTTCTTCTGCCGATAGTCTCGCAGCGCCCGCCCCCCGCAGAGGAACTCCACCCGCGTTTCCTCCCCCCGATAATCCAGACGGATGACTTTCATCAGGCCGATCTCGCCGGTATGGGCGACGTGGGTCCCGCCACAGGGGTTCAGGTCAAAGCCCTCCACCTCCACGAGCCGGACCGGCCCTTCCACTTTGGGGGGGCGGCGAAGGGGGAGGCCGTCCAGCTCATCGGGGCCGACGAAGCGGGTCCTCACCGGACGGTCCTCCCAGATGACCCGGTTGACCATCTCCTCCACCGGCTCCATTGCCTCTGGAGGGATGCGGGGCCGGTTCAGGTCAATGGTGCAGCTTTCCGCTCCGAGGTGGAAGGAGACCGTGTCGGCGTTCAGCAGCCGTTCGCAGGCGGCGGAGAGGAGATGCTGACCGGTATGCTGTTGCATATGGTCGAACCGTCGCTCCCAATCCACCTCTCCGGCGACCTGATCCGTCGGCGGCTCGCCGTCCAGCAGATGGAGGATCGCCTCGTCCTCCGGGCGCACCTCCACGCCGACCACAGAGACCCCGCCGAGGGTCCCCCGATCTGACGGCTGGCCGCCGGAGGTGGGGTAGAAGGCCGTGCGATCCAGGACCACTGCCGGTTGGGCCTCCCAGGTGAGCCGCTCGACCACCCTTGCTGTGAACCGGGTGAGGTAAGGATCGGCATAGTAAAGCCGTTCCGGGTAGAAACCGCTCATGCGGCTGTCTCCTCACCTACTGGCAGGGTGAACTTGAAGGTCGCGCCCTGGCCCGGCGTGCTCTCCACCCAGATCCGACCGCCGTGGGCTTCCACCGCCAGCTTGCAAAAGGCCAGCCCCAGGCCGGTCCCCTGAGCCTCTCCCCCTTCCAGGCGGGCGAAGCGCTCGAAGATATGTTCGTGGGCCTCAGGTGGTATGCCCGGCCCGGAATCGGAGACAGCAAAGAGGATCGTGTCCGGCGCAGGCTGGCTCACCTCCACCCGAATCTCCCCGTCCGGGAACGAGAACTTGACGGCGTTATCCAGCAGGTTTAAGAGCACCCGATGGAGCAGGGTCCGATCCCCCCACAGGGAAGGCAACTGGGAGGGTACAGAGCTTTCCAGCGTAAGCCCTCGGGACGTGGCGAGGGGGCGCATCTGTTCGACGGCCTCCCGGACCAGGTTCCGGACGCTGATCCGTTGCCGGCTGGGCTTTGTCTGTCCCTCCTCCAGCCGGGCCAGGTCGAGGATGGAGTCAATGAGGAGGTAGAGTTTATGCCCGCTCCGCTCGGCGATGGCGAAGAGCTGGTCCACGGGGATCGTGATGGTGCCGTCCTTCCAGGCGGCGCTGATCAGGTCGAGGCTGCTCATAATGGAGGAGAGGGGGTTGCGCAGGTCGTGGATGATCATATGGGTCAGTTCCTGACGGGCCCGCTCAAGCTGCAGCCGTTCCGTCAGGTCGTGGTAGACCCACTGGACGAAGGGGGTGGGGCCGTGGAAGACGCGGGTGGCCCGGACCTCGAAGGGGACGACGGAGCCGTGCCGGGTGCAGACCTCGACGTTGTAGAAGACGCTTTCCCCCTGGAGAGCCTGGGTGAGCCGGTCCCGGGTTGCATCGGGGTCCCGGTGGAGGGAGGCGATCTCCCGCCCCATCATTTCTTCCTTCCGATAGCCGATCTTCTCACACATCAGCCGGTTGACGTCGGTGATGAGGCCGGAGGCGTCGGTGATGGCGATGGGGTCGGCGCTGTTCTCGAAGAGGCTGGCGTACCGCTGCTCCGCGTCGCGGGCGCGGGTGAAGTGGCGGGCGTTCTGGATGGCGCTGGCCGCCAGCGCGGCCACGTTCATCAACAGCCGCAGATCGCTTTCATCCAGATGGCCCTCCCGCGGGTTGAGGGCCTCGATCACGCCGATCGTCTCCTGACCCAGCCGGATGGGGACGGCCATAATGGCCTGGGTGCGAAAGCCGGTCTTCTGGTCAACTCCCTGGTAGAAGCGGGCATCGGCGGTTGTCTTGGGGACCAGGGCGGGCTGTCCGGAGCGGGCGACCCAGCCAGCGATGCCCTGGTCGGGGCTGAGCCGCATTCCCATCACCTGGTCGGCGGCGGCGCCGGCAGCGACCCGAAAGACCAGCTCCCCTGTCTCCTCGTCTACCAGAAGGATGGAGGCCGCCTCTACGTCGAAGTGCTCCAGCACACTGTCCATCAGGCTACGGAGGACGTCGTCCAGTTCCAGCGAGGCGGTGAGCGCCTGGCCTGTCTTGTGGAGGAAGGCGATCTCCTGCAGCCGTCGCTGGGCCTGCTGCCACAGCCAGGCGTTGGCGACGGCGATGGCAGCATGGTCAGCGAAGGCCGCAACGACGCGGGCATCGGCGGCGCTGTAGGTCCCCGGTTCGTAGCTGTCTACCGTGAGGACGCCGACCACCTCCCCCCGGGCGATCAGAGGGGCGCCGATCCAGCCACGGACCGGGGGCATCCCCGGCACGTTTTCCCATCCCTCTTCCTGCTGAACGTCCTCGCAGACCAGAGGCCTGCGGCTGGCGACGACCCGCCCCATCGGGTGCCTGCCCCCGACCTCGAAGACCAGTTGACGGACGGCATCGGTGTCCTCCATCCCCCGCCAGGCGCAGATCTCCAGCCGATTGCCCCGCAGGAGGAACGCAGCGGTGCTGTCGTAGGGAACAACGCGGCCCAGTTGCTCCAGGATCAGGTCGAGCACCTCGTCCAGGTCGAGGGTGGCGGTGAGGAGCCGCGCGATCTCGCTCAGGGTGTTGGATAGCTCCCGCCGCTGCTCCTCGGCGGCGAACAGCCGGGCGTTCTCCAGGGCAACCGCCGCCTGGTCGGCGATGAACTGGAGGGTGCGGAGGTCCTCCTCCTCGAAGTGACCGCTCCGGGGGTGACCGCAGGTCAGAATACCGACCAGCCGGTGGGGCAGGAGCAGAGGGACACACAGGGCCGTTCCTATCTGAATTTCCCACCCCAAATCCGCAGCTCCCGCCCATCGGGGGTCTCTCCTCACATCGCCAATCAGAACCGGCTGGCGGGTCCGGGCCACCCACCCCTCCAATCCTTCATGGAGCATCCTCCGGGCCACGGTCAGCTCCTTTTGGGTGAACCTCCCCTCATGGAGAAGGACCATCATGGCAGGGCGTTCCTCCTCCTCCAGCAACAACAACGTCCCGGAGGTTGCATCCACGACCTGAAGGCTCAGGGCAAGTGCCCGCCGCACGATCCCCATCAGGTCCAGGCCGGTTGTCAGCTCCCTCACGATCTGCGTCAGCAACGTCAATCGGTCCGAAGCCCTCTCCCCTTTGTGCAAAGCTGTGCTGTTCATGGAAACACCACCTCCTCTCGCCCCTGGAGCTTTTCCATCACCTTCTCCACGATCAGGTCCAGGTGGTGGGAGTTGGCCACGAAATCCAGGCGATCGGAAGGGACGGTCAGGATCGGACAGAGGTTGAAGTGGGCGATCCACTCCTCGTACAGGTCGTTGAGCTGGGCAAGGTAATCGGGGGAGATCCCCCGTTCAAAGGACCGGCCCCGGTTGGCGATACGGGTTATCAGGGTAGGTACAGAAGCGCGGAGGTAGACCACCAGGTCGGGGGGGGGCAGGAGGAGGCTCAAAACCTCATACAGCCCCCGATAGCTGGCGTAATCCCGCTCGCTCATCAGCCCCTGCTGGTAGAGGTTGCGGGCAAAGACCTCCGCGTCTTCGTACACTGTGCGGTCCTGGACCACGGAATTGGGCCGCTGAAGAAGGTTGTGGTGGTGATGCAGGCGGCGCGAGAGGAAGAAGATCTGCGAGTGGAAGCTCCAGCGACGCATATCCTGGTAGAAATCGGCCAGGTAAGGGTTATCGGTCACCGCTTCGAAGAACGGCTCCCATCCCAGTCGCCGACTCAACATTTCCGTCAGCGTTGATTTGCCCACACCGATGTTGCCCGCGATGGCGATAAACCACTTCTTCACGGTCCCTTCTCCTCAGGCGCGGGGCAGCTTGACGGTGAACGTACTGCCCTTTCCGACCTCACTTTCCACCCACACCTTCCCTCCGTGGGCCTCCACGATCTCCCACACCAGCGCCAGCCCCACGCCCATTCCCCCGAAGCGACGGGTTGTGGAGCCGTCTGCCTGGTAGAACCGCTCAAAGATGCGGTCCATATGCTCCGGAGCGATCCCGATCCCCTGATCCCGCACGGTCACGTATACCCACCTGTCCTCTGCCCACCCGTGCACCTCAACGGCCCCTCCGTTGGGGCTGAATTTGATGGCGTTCTCGATCAGATGGGTGAAGGCCAGCTTCAGATACTCCCGGTCGCCCAGGGCGGGGGGCATGTCCTTTGGGAAGGTGGCCTCGAGCCGGACCCCCGCCGCTTCGGCCGCAAGCCGATATTCCATGAAGACGAAGGAGATCAGCTCCGGCAACTGGAGGGGGACGGTGGTGAATGTCCCCTGGGGTATGGCCTGGAGAGCAGTCAGGTTATAGATCAGCCGGGAGAGGGTCACGGAGCGGTCGTAGATCACCTCCAGGGCGCTTCGCTGCGTGTCCACGATCGGCCCCAGGTCGCCGGAAAGGAGGAGCTGGGTGTATCCCTGGATCAGGGTGAGGGGGGTGCGAAGCTCGTGGCTGACATTCTGCACGACCTGGTTCCGCAACTGATCCAGTTCCTGCAGCTCCCGGAGGGCCTGGCTTAACTCGGCGGACTTTTCTTCCAATTGCTGGTAGAGACGGGCGTTCTCGATGGCGATAGCCGCCTGGGTAGCGAAGGCCATCGCCACACGGGCGTGCTCCGGGGTGTAGAACCCCGGCTCCCGCTTGTCCAGTGCCAGCATTCCGATCGGCCGGTCGCCGAAGAGGAGCGGCACCCCCATCCAGGCCCGAATGCCGGCAGCGGCGTGGGGCTCCTGGCGAAACCCGTTATGGATGGCAGATGCATCGTCCAGAATGAGCGGCGCACGGGTCCGCATCACCTGGCTGTTGGGGTTGTCTTCACGCTCCAGGTGGAAGGAGAGCCCCAGCAGCTCCTCCAGGTTGGGGAACCCCCGACCGCCGATGATTTCCAGCTTATCTCCTTGAAGCAACTGGACCGAGGCGCTGTCGTAGGGGACGACTTCCTGCAACTCCGTCAGGATCCGGTCCAGGACCTCCTGCAGGTCGAGCGTGGTGGTCAGGGCCTGGGCGGCCCGGTAGAGGGTCTCTGCCTCCTGGCGTCGGCGCTGCTCTTGCTGATAGAGTCGGGCGTTCTCCAGCGCCACCCCGAGCTGCCCGGCGACGGCGGTGTAGAAGGCCAGGTCGTCCTCATCGAAGGCGGCGGGGCGGCGGCTTTCCAGATTCAGGACAGCGACCACCTCTTCCCCTATCTTAACCGGCACGGCAAGCTCGGAGCGCACGTCTTCCGCCGCGGCAGCGTAATCGGGGTCCAGTGTGACATCGGGCACCAGCGCAGGCTGCCCGGTCCGGTACACCCGGCCGGTGATGCAGGCGTTGATGGGGAAGCGATAGGTCCCTTCCGGTGATGGACTGAAGCCGAGCAGGGCGCGGTGGGTGACCATGCACCCTTCCTTCTCGTTGGGGAACATGAAGTTAAGGTACTCCACTCCGAGCAAGCGCCCGATGGCATCTATCGCCCGCTCCAGGACCTGGTCGAAGTCGAGGGTGGAGGCGGCGGCCAGGCTGATCTCCTGGAGGATGCGGGCCTCGGCCAGCCGGCGGACGGTTTCCTGATAGAGACGGGCGTTCTCGATGGCGATGGCCGTCTGGGTGGCCAGCTCCGTCAGGAGCTGGCGGTCGCCCGAGTCAAAAGCGTAGGGCTCGTAGGACTGGGCGGAGAGGACGCCGACCACCCGTCCCTTAACCACCAGCGGCAGGACGGCCAGGCTGCGGGTCGGCTCTCCAAGCTGGACCGCCTGTACTTCCAGCTGGTCCCGCTCCTTTTCCATGTCGTCCACCCACAGGGGTTCACCGGAGCGGATCACCCAACCGGCCAGCCCGCCTGCCGATACCCCCACCCTGAGCGGAGGGAGCCGCTGGCCCTGGTCGAGGACAACCGGGAGGTGGATCTCATCCCGCAGGGGATCGTAGAGGCCGATGTAGAGTGTAGAGATTCCCATAATCCGCACCAGCTGCTCGGCGACTGTCTCCAGAACCGCCTCCAGTTCCAGCGCGGAACTGACCTGGAGGTCAATTTCGTGGAGGGCGGTCAGCTCCTCCAGCCGTCGCTGGGCTTCCTGATAGAGA
>JBDOIF010000044.1:0-4681 GCA_041082215.1 Anaerolineae bacterium | reverse complement strand
CCCCCCTTCTGGTATCATTAGGGGTGGGCCGGGGAAGCCGTCCCCCCTTCAGGGCCCAGAGCTCCCGGGCGGAGATAGGCCCCGGCCCTTGTTCTCTTTAACAAACTGCGGTACATTTTCCGGTACCCCTTCCGGTTATCCCGGATGGGAGACGGCCCCTTCTCCCGGAAGTCTGCCCCCCTTCCAGGGCTGCCAAGCCCGCATCCGAGATCAGGCGTGGGCCAGGACCCGAAGTATGGAGAGCATCCAGGGCTCCCAAGCCCGCATACCAGACCATACCTGGACCCACCCCCTCCGGGAACCGGGGCCCTTTCAGGAGGTGTCCAATGAGTCTTTATGTCGGTGTGGACGGCGGCCGGGACACCCTGGTCGTGGCCCTCTTTCGGGAGGGCCAGGATGCCTCGCCCCAGCCCCTGGGCTCCTTCCCCAACCGGCCGGAGGCGTTTGATACGCTCTTCCGGCAGGTGCGGCAGCGGGCCCGGGGTGAGGAGGTCGTCTGGGTCATAGAGCCCTGTGGGGGCTACGAACGCCCCCTGATGTACTGGCTCTCCGAACAGGGCCAGTGCATCCTCTATCCCAACCCCCGCCAGGTGCGCCAATGGCAGCAGGGGCGGGGGCGTCGGGCCAAGACCGACCCCCTGGATAGCCAGATGCTGGCCCTCTACGGGGCCGAGCATCGCAAGGACCTCCACCCCTGGAAGCCCTGGCCCGAGCCGGCATTCCACCTGCTCCGCCTGGCGGAGCGGCTGCGGGAACTGGAGGCGGAGCGGCAGCGGGAACAGAACCGCCTGGACGCCTACCGGAGCCAGGGGGTCTCGCCGGATGCCCCCGAAATCGGGGACCTGGAGGAACACCTCCAGTGCCTGAATCGGCTCATCCGGCGGACGAAGCGGCACATCCGCCGCCTGTACCAGGACTTCCCCAACCTGGACGAGTTGCGGCGGCGTCTGTTGAGCGTGCCCGGGGTGGGAGCCAAGACGGTCCACGTGCTGGTGGCCCTGGTGGTGCGCTGGGCGCAGTTGGGCCGCCGGGATGCCAAAGGGCTGGTGGCCTATCTGGGGTTGGACCCCCGGATTCACCAGAGCGGGGTTCGGCCGCCCCGGGGGCACATCAGCAAGCGGGGGGACACCCGCTGGCGCTCCCTGCTGGTGGCGGCGGCTCGGGGCGGGTTGCGGGGAGCGGATAGCCCGCTGGCCCGCTTTTACCGCCGGCTACGGGAGCGGGGGAAGTCCCATATGGTGGCGCTGGTGGCGGCGGCGCGCAAGATCGTGGTGTGGGCGTGGGCGGTGTACTGCAGTGGGGAGGAGTTTGATCCCCAGCGGCACACCGTCTCGGTGCGAAGGGTATAGAGCCGCTTCGCCCCTGCGTCAGAATCTGATTTTTAAACAAAAGCAAACCCTCTCGGAGGAGAGGGAAGGGGGAGTATTGTTGTCTCTTCCCGTCCCTGCCCCTTCCTTCCCCCAGGTCGCTCTCTTGACAATTTTGAGAGCATCTCCTCCGTTTCGGGGGGAGAAGGGGGGTGAAGAGGGGGGTTGAGGGCGGCGGCCTCGCCGCCGCCCTCAAAACCCCATTCCACCCCCTCCCCTCGCCTGCCGCCGAAGGCGAGCGGGAGAGGGGAGGGGGCTGGGGGTGAGGTGAGGGCGGTTGCTACCGATTGCCCAAATAATTTTTCCAGTTGCAATACCGTCGGGCAATCAACGGCAGCCTCCCTGAGATGTGGGTAAAGTCAAGCCCCGACGCCTTGACAGGAGTATCTACGAAAGTATAATTGTAGCGCGACAAATATACAACTGGAGGCCTCGCTGTGAAAACTCATCCTCTTCTGGCCGCCGTCATCCTTGCCTGCTTTCTGGCCGGATGCCAGTCGGCTCTCTCCGCATCCACTCCGACAACCCCCTGGGGCGGGAAACTGGTCATCTTTCACGCCGGCAGTCTGGCGGAGCCAGTGCGGGCCCTCACGGAAGCCTTCCGGGCCCGCTATCCCGGCGTCACGTTTCAGACCGAAGCGTCCGGCAGCAACGAGGCCGCCCGCAAAATTCGCGAACTGGGCCGGGAGGCCGACCTGGTCATCTCGGCGGACTACCGGATCATTGACCGGTTGCTCATCCCCGACTTCGCCGACTGGAGCATTCTTTTTGCCCGCAACGAAATGGTATTGGCCTATACCGACCGCTCCCGGTACGCGGACGAAGTGAACACCGGTAACTGGTACGAAATCCTCGGTCGGGACGGCGTCATCTGCGGTCGCGCCGATCCCAATACCGACCCCTGCGGCTACCGCACGCTGATGGTCTGGCAACTGGCGGAGGCACACTACGGGATACCTGGCCTCTACCACACGCTGGAGGCGCGCTGTCCGAAAGCGCACATGCGCCCCAAGTCGGTGGAATTGATTGCGCTATTGCAGTCGGGGGATGTGGACTACGCCTTTGAGTACCGCTCGGTCGCCCTCCAGCACGGCCTCCGGTTTGTGGAGTTGCCGCCGGAGATGAACCTGGGGAGCGTGGAGCACGCCGATTTCTATCGCCAGGCGCGCGTGGGAATCGTCGGTACAGGCCCGGGCCAGACCATCACCATCGTGGGCGAGCCCATCGTCTATGGGGTGACCGTCCCCAAAAACGCCCCGAATCCCGACCTGGCCCTGGAGTTTGTCCGGTTTCTCATCGGCCCGGAGGGCCAGGCGGTCATGGAGCGCATGGGCCAGCCACCCATTGTGCCACCCGTCACGGAGAACCGGGATGCCCTTCCTCCCCTCCTTCGGCCACTGGTCACGGAGCAATAGCATGAAAGTCCTTTTCGCCAACCGAATGACCGTCCTCTTCTCCGTCCTCGGAACTCTGCTGGTTCTGTTCGTCGCCGTGCCGCTGGCCCGGACGGTGATCGCGTCCAGCCCCTCCCTTCTCTGGCAGACGCTTCTGGACCCGGAGGTGCGCGGCGCCATCTCCCTGACCCTCTACGCGTCCCTTATCGCTACCCTGCTGGCCTTTATCTGCGGCGTCCCCCTGGCCTATCTGCTGGCGCGGGTAGACTTCCCCGGCAAGGGGGTGGTGGAAGGAATCGTGGATTTGCCCGTCGTCGTCCCGCACTCAGCGGCGGGCATCGCGCTCCTGATGGTCTTTGGGCGACAGGCCCCGCTGGGCCAGGCGTTCGGCCTCCTGGGCCTGAGGTTTGTCTCCGCCGTGCCCGGCATCGTCATCGCCATACTCTTTGTCAGCCTCTCTTTTCTGGTCAACGGGGCCCGGGAGGGGTTTGAGGCGGTGGACCCCCGCCTGGAACGGGTGGCGCGGACGCTGGGCGCATCGCCCTGGGAGGCCTTCTGGCGGGTCTCCTTCCCCCTGGCCTGGCGGGGCATCCTTTCGGGAGCGATCATGATGTGGGCCCGGGGTCTGAGCGAGTTCGGCGCCGTCGTCATCCTGGCCTACCACCCGATGGTGGCCCCGGTGCTCCTCTACGAGCGGTTTGAGTCTTTCGGGCTGGCCTACGCTCAGCCAGTGGCGGCGCTGATGATTCTCATCTGTCTGGTCGCCTTCGCGGCGTTGCGGGGAATCCCCCGGAAGAACCGGAGGGCGAGATGAGTTTGCGGGTGACGGATTTGTGGCTGGACCTGGGGGAATTCCACCTGCGCGGGGTCCATCTGGAGGTCATCCCCGGGGAGTATTTCGTCATTCTCGGCCCGACCGGCGCGGGCAAGACGGTGCTGCTGGAGACCATCGCAGGGCTGCACTTCCCCCGACGGGGGCACGTTTTTCTGAACGGTGAGGACGTCACCCGGGTCCCGCCGGAACGCCGTTCGGTCGGGTTTGTCTATCAGGACTACGCGCTCTTCCCCCACCTGAGTGTGGCGGAGAACATCGCCTTTGGTCTGCGGCTGAAGGGAATGGGCCAGAAGGCGGTCGCGGCGCGGGTGGACGAAATCAGCCGACGGCTTTCTATCCACCATCTGCTCCAGCGGAGGCCGGAGACGCTGAGCGGGGGCGAGGCGCAGCGGGTGGCCCTGGCCCGCGCGCTGGCGATTGAGCCGGCCCTCCTCCTGCTGGATGAACCCCTGAGCGCGCTGGACCCCGAGACCCGGGAGGGCCTGCAGCGGGAGTTGGCCCGACTGCACCGGGAACTGGGCACCACGACGGTTCACGTCACCCACGACTTTGAGGAAGCGGTCGCGCTGGCCGACCGTATCGCGGTGATGCATCAGGGGCAAATCGTTCAGGTTGGCTCCCCGGAGGAAATTTTCCGGCGGCCCGAATCGGAATTTGTGGCCCGTTTTGTGGGGGTGAGGAACGTCTTCCGGGGTGAAATCTTCCCTGGAGACGGAAGTTACCGGTGGCTCGTCCTGGAGGGTACGGGACGACCGGGTATCCGGATGGCGGTTCTGACCGATTTGTCGGGCTCTGTCCACGCCTCCATCCGACCGGAGGACATCGTGCTCGCCCGGGAGCTGCTCCATTCCAGCATGCGCAATTCCTTTCGGGGGCGGATAGTGGGCGTTCTGGACCGGGGCGTCCTCACCTACGTAACAGTGCGCGTTCCGCCGGATGGGGCTTTGCCGGAGGCGCTGGATTTCGTCTGCGCGGTCACCCGACCGTCGCTGGAGGAGATGGCGTTGCGGGAGGGGGGAGAGGTCTATATCGCCTTCAAGGCCTCAGCGGTCCACGTCTTCTGAACGATGTTTGCTGTTGGGCGG
>JBDOIF010000031.1:0-19731 GCA_041082215.1 Anaerolineae bacterium | reverse complement strand
GCTCTGGAGGGGCACCATTCCTGGCATTTTCTGGAGCTGGCCGATGGATGTGGGTGGGTGTGTGACTGCCACACGTACTGGAAAAATTGCGAAATTCCTTACGGTGGGTGGTGTCGGCACACCATTGCCGTGGAGCGGATACTGAGTGTGCAGGCTGTCGAGGCCTGTGTGCCTGCCCTCGTCTGCGAGCCGATATAGCCTCTGAGCGGGGGCGGACCGGGAGGCAGGGACACGGGCCAGCAGAGAAAGGAGGGCGAAAATGGCCGCAATTTGTGCCTTCACAATGGGGATCGGCATAGCTGCAGTGCTTTTCTGCCTGGCTCTGGCTCGCACGGCGGCCTCCAGGGAAGAGCCTTCCTATGTCCCAGCAGTTGCTGTGGTGGCCTGCCTCTTCCTCTGCATCCTGGTCGCGCTGGTGGCTCTGGCTGGGCTTGCCGTATGAGCTGGAAGGGAGAAAAGCGATGAAACCGTCAATGTTCATCTACCTTTTCTTCAAAGGACGGGTCGTGCGTGCAGGGGTGGTGGGGGGAACATCGGGGAAAGCTCTGGTATAAGCAATCTGATCGGGAGGACGGCCTGTCCAGCTCGGGGGCAACGCAGCACACTGCGTTGCCCCTTCCCGTTTGCGTCGGTGCCCCCTAACACCGTTTCTTTGCCCCTTCTCCCCTCCTGCGTTATAATAACTCTCAAGCAGATGGAGGAGCGGTTACAGAAGGTCCTGGCCCGTGCCGGCTTCGGGTCCCGCCGGGCCTGTGAGGAGTTGATCCGCCAGGGGCGGGTCGCTGTCAACGGGGAAATAGCCCGCCTGGGTCAGAAGGCCGATCCGGAGCGGGACCGCATCACGGTTGACGGACGGCCGCTCCGGTTGAAGCGGGAGTTCACCTACATTGCCCTCAATAAGCCCCCGGGGGTCCTCTCCGACGAAGGGGACAGCACAGGGCGGCTGCCCACAGTGCGGGAGCTGGTGGACCTGCCGGGCCATCTCTTTCCGGTGGGGCGACTGGACCTGCGGAGCGAGGGGCTGGTTCTCCTCACCGACGACGGCGACCTGGCCTTCCGGCTCTCCCATCCCCGCTTTGGCCACGAGAGGGAGTATCACGTGCTGGTGGAAGGGCGGCCGGATGAGCAGGTGCTGGAGAAGTGGCGGCAGGGGGTCCTTCTGGAAGGACGGCCCACGGCCCCTGCTGTGGTGTCGGTGCTCCAGCAGGAGAAGGAACGAACCTGGCTGCGGGTGGTGTTGCGGGAAGGGCGTAAACGACAGGTCCGGCGGGTGGCGGCGATGCTCGGCCATCCGGTCTATCGGCTGATCCGCGTGCGCATCGGCCCCGTCCGCCTGGAGGGGCTTCCGCCGGGCCGGTGGCGGCACCTTTCCCCAGGGGAGGTGCGGGCTTTGAAGGGGGAGACAAAGAGAGGAAGAGAGCGGCGTTGAGACCTTCAACCATCACCATAGACGGACCGGCCGCCTCGGGCAAAAGTACCATCGGTGAAGAAATCGCCCGGCGGCTGGGCTATCTCTACTTCGACACCGGCGTGATGTACCGCGCGGTCACCTGGATCGCGCTGGAGCGGGGAATCCCTCTGGAGGACGAAAAGGCGGTCACGGAGCTGGCAGAGGCGCTCCACATTGACGTGCTCCCCCCAACAGTGAACGACGGACGCCAGTACACAGTCATGGCCGACGGGGAGGACGTGACCTGGAGCATCCGCCGGCCGGAGGTGGACGCCAACGTCTCCCTGGTCTCCGCCTACAGAGGGGTCCGGGAGGCGATGGTCCGCCAGCAGCGGCGGGTCGCCGCCAGCGGGCGGATCGTGATGGTCGGGCGGGACATCGGCTCGGTGGTCCTCCCTGAAGCCGACCTGAAGCTCTACCTGGATGCGACGGTGGAGGAGCGGGCACGGCGGCGGTGGCGGGAGTTGCAGGAGCGGGGAGAGCCAGCAGAGTATGAGGAGGTGCTGGCGATGATGCGCCGCCGGGATGAGATTGACAGCCACCGGGCCATCTCCCCCCTTCGAGTGCCGGACGGGGCGGTGGTGGTGGATACCACCAGGTTGAGCATCCGGGAAGTGCTGGAGAGGGTCCTGCAACTGGTCGAGGAACGGGCATGCGAGGGGGCCTGATCGCCCACGTAACCCCCGGCAGCCTGGCCCACAGGCTGGGCCTTGCACCGGGGGATGAGTTATTTTCCATCAACGGCCAGCCTCTGCGGGATGTCATAGACGTCCGCTTCTATGCAGCCGAAGAGGAGCTGCTCTTGCAGGTGCGGCGTGGCGGGCGACGGCAGAGCCTCCGGGTGCGCCGTCGCTACGACGAACCCCTGGGGCTGGAATTCGTCCGCCCCACCTTCGACACCGACATCCGCCGCTGCAACAACCGCTGCGAGTTCTGCTTCGTGGCCCAGATGCCCCCCGGCCTGCGCCGCTCTCTCTACATCAAGGACGACGACTACCGCTACTCCTTCCTCTTCGGCAACTACATCACTCTGACCAATCTGACAGAAGAGGACTGGGGGCGGATCGGGGAGCAGCACCTGAGCCCGCTCTACGTCTCCGTCCACGCCACCGACCCGGAACTCCGCCGTCGGGTTCTGCGCAACCCCCGCGCGCCGGATGTGACAGCCCAGCTCCATCGCCTGGTCGAAATGGGCATCGAGGTCCACACCCAGATCGTCCTGGTGCCGGGCCTGAACGACGGCCCCCATCTGGACCGTTCCATCGCCGATCTGAGCGGGCTGTACCCGGGGGTCCGGTCCGTCAGCGTGGTGCCGGTGGGGTTGACGAAGTACCACCGGGGCGGCTGCCGGGTGCACACGCTGGAGGAGGCCCGCGCCGTCTTCGACCAGGTGACCGCCTGGCAGACCCGCCTTCGTCCGCGGCTCGGCGCGAACTTCGTCTACCTTTCCGACGAGTGGTATCTGCGGCTGGGGGAGGAGATACCACCGCTGGCTGCCTACGACGGGCTGGACCTGAAGGAGAACGGGGTGGGGATGGTGGCAGGGTGCAAGTCGCAGGATGCAAGGTGCAGGGTGCGGGATGCAGGGGGCGGGGATCTCAGGTCTGCCACTCTGGTAACGGGGACGCTCTTCGCGCCGGAGCTTCGCCGGGCGGTGGCAGGGATAGCCGGTGTGGAGGTGGTGGCGGTGAAGAACCGGTTCTTCGGGGAGACGGTCACGGTGGCGGGGCTGCTCACCGGCCGCGATGTGGTCGAGCAGCTCCGGGAACGGGAGCTGGGCGATGTGGTGATGCTCCCTCCGGCGATGTTCGGCGGGCCAGAAGGGCAATCGCTGGACGAGGTGAGGCCGGAGGAGATCGAACAGGAACTGAGTAGGAAGGTAGTGGTACACGGCACGCAACACGCAATACGGAGTACGTAAGATGTGTGGCATTGTCGGCTACGTGGGGAGGCGCAACGCGACCCCCATTATCCTCGACGGCCTGAAGCGGCTGGAGTACCGGGGGTACGACTCGGCCGGCCTGGCGGTGGTTCAGGCCGACGGCTCCATCGGCGTCCGACGGGAGACGGGGAAGCTGGCCCGGCTGATTGAGAAGGTGGAGGCGGAGCCGTTGTCCGGGTGGATCGGCATCGGCCACACCCGCTGGGCCACCCACGGCGAACCCTGCGAGCGGAACGCCCACCCCCATCTGGGGCCGGAAGGGCTGGTCGCCGTGGTCCACAACGGGATCATCGAGAACTTCCGCGCTTTGCGAGAAGAGCTGGAGGCAGAAGGACACACCTTCGCTTCCGATACCGATACAGAGACGGTCGTCCATCTGGTGGAGGGGTATCTGGCCGGCGGAGCGGGCCTGGAGGTGGCGGTCCGGCGGGCGCTGAAGCAGGTAAAGGGGGCCAACGCCTTCCTTTTCCTCAGCCACCATCATCCGGACCGGATCGTCGCTGTTCGGCTGGGCAACGCCGGAGGGCTGACGGTGGGGCTGGGGGAAGGGGAGAACTTCGTCGCCTCCGACATCCCCGCCATTCTGGAACACACCCGGCGTATGGTCTTCCTGGAGGATCGGCAGATGGCAGTGATCACACGGGAGGGGGTCCGGGTGGAGACGCTGGAGGGGGAACCCGTCGCCTTCGAGCCGTATTCCATCCCCTGGGACCCGGTGGCGGCGGCCAAGGAGCCCTACCGCCACTTCATGCAGAAGGAAATCTACGAGCAGGCCCGCTCCATCACCGACACCATCCGCGGCCGTGCCGACTTCGAGGCGGGGAGGGTCCGGCTGGAGGGGCTGGTCCTGACGCCCCAGGAGGCCCGTGAGCTGGAGAAGATGGTCATCGTCGCCTGCGGCACCTCCGCCTACGCTGGCCTGGTGGGCAAGTTCATCGTTGAGGAGCTGGCCCGACTGCCAGTAGAGGTGGACTATGGCTCTGAGTTCCGCTACCGCGATCCGCTCCTCAACGAGCGGACGGCTGTGCTGGCGATCACCCAGAGCGGGGAAACAGTGGATACGCTGGCGGCGATGGAAGAGGCCCGGCTGAAGGGCGCACGGCTGTGGTCTATTGTCAACGTTATCGGCAGCCAGGCCCACCGCATCGCCGACGGCCAGATCCTTATGCACGCCGGCCCCGAGATCGGCGTCGCCTCCACCAAGGCGTTCACCGCCAGCCTGGTGGACCTCTACCTCCTGGGGTGCTACCTGGGCGAGCTGCGGGGGACGCTGACAGAGGCGGAGCTCCGACGACGGGTGGACGACCTGGCCCGGTTGCCCGACCTGGTGGGGCGGGTGCTTCAGCACGGCGACATCTACGCCCAACTGGCTCAGGCGTTCTACGACCGGGAGCACTTCCTGTACCTGGGACGGGGCATCAATTACCCCGTGGCCCTGGAGGGGGCGCTGAAGCTGAAGGAGATTTCCTATATCCACGCCGAGGGATACCCGGCGGGGGAGATGAAGCACGGCCCCATCGCCCTGATTGACGAGAAGATGCCCGTCGTCGCCATCGCTGTCCGCGACCACGTCTACGACAAGATGCTCAGCCAGATCGAGCAGGTCAAGGCGCGGGGCGGCACGGTCATCGCGCTGGCCACAGAGGGGGACGAGGGGATTTGGCGGAAGGCGGACTATGTGCTCTCGGTGCCGGAAACGCCTCCCCTCCTCTCACCGGTGGTCAACGTGATCCCTCTTCAGCTTCTGGCCTACCATCTGGCGGTACGGAGGGGGTGCGATGTGGATCAACCCAGAAACCTGGCCAAGAGCGTGACGGTAGAGTAGAAAGAGGCAGGAAACGGGATATGTGCGGGATTTTCGGCATCGTCGTGGAGCGGGAACAGCCGCTTGGGGAAATTCTGATCGAAGCAGGCCGACGCCTATCCTACCGGGGATACGACTCGGTGGGATGTGCGACCCTGCGGGAGGATGGGACCATAGACCTGCGCAAGGATGTGGGGAAGGTGGACGAGGTGGCAGGGCGGCTTCGCTTTGCCGAGATGGTCGGGCAGCGGGGCATCGTCCAGCTCCGCTGGGCCACCTTCGGCGCGCCCTCTGCGGCGAACGCCCAGCCCCACCTGGATTCCGACGGCGACCTGGTGGGCGCCCACAACGGCAACGTGGTCAACAACGTCGAATTGCGCCAGCAGTTCATCGCCGAAGGTATGACGGTCCGCTCCACCAACGACGGCGAGTCCTGCGTCCACGCCGTGGAGCGGTATGTGGACCGGGGGTACGACATGCTGGAGGCGATCCGTCGGGCTTACCGGGACCTGGAAGGGGATTATGCCTTCGTCATCGGAAGGGTGGGGGAGGACCGGCTGTACGCCATCAAGAAGGGGTCGGGTCTGGTGGCCGGCCTGGCCGACGGGGCTGCCTGCGTCTCCTCCGACCTGCCCTCCATCCTGCCCCTCACCCGCCGTATCCTGCGGGTGCGGGATGGGGAGATCGTGGTCCTCGAGGCGGGCAGGGTCGAACTGCGGCGCGTCGAGGATGGGAGCGTGGTCGAGCGAGAGGTGGAGGTGGTCCCCGAAAGCATGGAGCTGGCACAGAAGGGGGGGTATCCCCACTTCATGCTGAAGGAGATCCACGAGCAGCCCCAGGTAGCCGGGGAGCTGATCCACCTTCTGGAAGCCTCACCGCACGTGGCGCCGATGGTCGAGCGGATGGCCTCGGCTCGCCACCTCTATCTGATCGGCTGTGGCACCAGTTACCACGCCTGCCTTCTCGGCTCCATCTACCTGGCCCGTCTGGCCCATCGGCCCGCCATCCCCATCCTGGCCCCCCAGTTCATCGCCCAGTACGGGCCAGCGGTGGGGCCGGAGGATGTGGGGGTGTTCGTCAGCCAGAGTGGGGAGACCAAAGATGTGCTCAACGCTCTGGAGGTAGCGCGGGAGCGGGGGATGGGGGCCCTGGGGCTGGTCAACGTGCTCGGCTCTACCCTGATGAATGAGAGCGAGCGGTATCTCCCCCTGGCATGCGGCTATGAGATCAGCGTCCCTGCCACCAAGACCTTCACCAACCAGGCGGTGGCCTTCCTGTTCCTGGCGTTACGGATGGGGGGCCACCTCACATCGGAGCTGGCCTACCTTCCTGATCTCCTGGAGGAGACGTTGCGGGTGGTCGAGCCGCAGGTGGGGGCGCTGGAGCTGGCGCTGGCGGACCAGGACGACCTCTACTGCCTGGGCTACGGCCTGACCTATCCCATCGCCCTGGAGGGAGCGTTGAAGCTCAAGGAGGTCACCTACGCCCACTGCGAGGGGATGCTCTCCACCGAGTTCAAACATGGCCCCCTCTCCGCCGTGGACGAAGGGTATCCGGTCCTCTTCGTCGTCGGGCCGGAGGATGTGCCGCTTCTGGTGAGCGGGATCAACGAGACCACCTGTCGGGGCGGGCGGGCCATCGCCATCGCCGAGGAGGACCCCCGTCTGCGGGCCAACGCCCACGATCTGATCCTTTTGCCCCAGGCAGGGCCGCTTTTTAACCCGCTTCTGGCCACGCTGCCCCTCCAGCTCCTGGCCTACCGGCTCAGCCTGGCCCGGGGGTACGACCCCGACTTCCCGCGCAATTTGAGCAAGACCTTGACGGTGGATTAGGGATGCGGGTGGTGATGGTGGGCCCCTTCGGCTTGCGACCCAGGGGCACGATGGCGGTGCGGGCGCTTCCGATGGCCCACGCACTGACGGCGCGAGGCCATCGGGTGACGGTCCTCCTCCCTCCCTGGCAGAACCCGGAGGACGAGGGGAGACGGTGGGAGGAGGGGGGGGTCGCCGTGGAGAATATCCGCCTTCCCCTCCGCCTTCCCGTCCTTTTTCATCTCCAGACCGGCCTGCGGCTGGTCCGGCGTGCCCTGGCCCTCCGGCCCGATGTGGTCCATCTTTTCAAGCCGAAAGCCTACGCCGGGCTGGCCCACTGGCTGCTGGTCCGCCTGCCGCGCCGTCGCCGCCCCTGGCTGGTGGTGGACACCGACGACTGGGAAGGGCCAGGGGGGTGGAACGACCTGGCCCCCTACACATCCGCCCAGCGGGCCTTCTTCGCCTGGCAGGAGCGGTGGGGGCTGACCCACGCCGACGCCATCACCGTCGCCAGCCGAACTCTGGAAAGCCTGGTCTGGTCCCTCGGTGTGCCACCCTCCCGCGTCTTCTACGTCCCCAACGGGGTGCCCCCTGTGGCCCACCCCCCGCAACGCTCAGCGCCTCCTGCCCCCTGCATTCTTCTCTACACCCGCTTCTTCGAGTTTTCCCTCTCTCGTGTGCTGGAGGTGGTGCGGCGGGTGCGGGAGGAGGTGGCGGAGGCCCGGCTGCTGGTGGTGGGGAAGGGGCTGTTCGGCGAGGAGGAGGTCCTGTTGCGGGAGGCAGAGCGGCTTGGGCTGGAAGAGGCAGTGGAATACGTCGGGTGGGTGGAGCCGGAGGCGCTGCCGGGTTACTTTGCCCGTGCCGCCCTGGCCGTCTATCCCTTCGACGACACCCTGGTCAATCGGGCCAAGTGTCCGGTCAAGCTGCTCGATCTCCTGGCGACGGGGGTTCCGGTGGTGGCGGAGGGGGTGGGAGAGGTGCGGGAGGTGATCCGCCACGGGGAGACAGGCTGGCTGGTGGAGCCGGGGGATGTGGACGGGTTTGCCGCGGGGGTCGTGCGCCTGCTGCGGGACGAGCCGCTGCGGAAGCGGCTGGGACAGGCCGCCGCCCGCGACATCCAGGCCCGCCGCTCATGGGAGCGGCTGGTCGAGCGGGTCGAACAGGCCTACAGCTTGAGGGAATAGCCCTTCACAACCGGGGCAGCGCGATCTCCTGCTGGCGCTGGTATTTCCCCTTCTTGTCGGCGTAGGAGATCTCGCACGCTTCGTCTGCCTCGAAGAAGAGGACCTGGGCAATCCCTTCGCCAGCGTAGATTTTGGCTGGCAGCGGGGTGGTGTTGCTGATCTCCAGGGTGACGTACCCCTCCCACTCCGGCTCGAAGGGAGTGATGTTGACGATGATGCCGCAGCGGGCGTAGGTGGACTTCCCCAGGCAGATGCAGAGCACGTTCCTGGGGATGCGGAAATACTCCACCGAACGGCCCAGGGCGAAAGAATTGGGGGGGATGACGCATACATCCCCTTTGAAATCCACCATCGCCCGCGTGTCGAACCGCTTTGGGTCCACCACCGTCAGGTCCCCCAGGCCGGGGGTGAAGATTTTGAACTCCTCGGCGATGCGGATGTCGTAGCCGTAGGAAGATAGCCCGAAGGAGATCAGCCCTTCTCGAACCTGATGGTCCACAAAGGGTTCGATCATCCTGTGCTCCCGGGCCATCTTGCGGATCCAGTGGTCGGGCTTAAGTCCCATACCTCTCTCCATAAAAGGTTGAAAACCGCGGAGACACTGGGAACACAGAGTTTCTCTTTTGTTGTTTTCTCTGTGGCCTCTATATCTCTGTGGTGATGGCTTTCACATCCTCTCCGGCACGCTCATCCCCATCAGGCGGAGCACGCGGGCCAGGACGAGCCGGGCTGCCCGTACCAGCCGCAGCCGGGCGCGGGTGAGATCGGCCTCGGCGGGGTCGGAGGAGACCACGCGACAGTCCCGGTAGAAGGCGTGGAAGATGGCGGCCAGCTCCTGGGCGTAGAAGGGGAGGAAGTGGGGACTGAGCTTTGCTGCCGCCTGCTCGACCACCTCCGGCAGCTCCAGCATCTTGCGGATCAGGGCCATCTCGCTGGGATGGTGGAGGAGGGACAGGTCCGCCGGATCGTCCAGCGACCAGCCCCGCTCCTGGGCGTGACGGAGGATGCTGGCGATGCGGGCGTGGGCGTACTGGACGTAGTAGACCGGGTTCCGTTCCGACTGCTCTACCGCCAGGTCCAGATCGAAGTCCACCGTTGCGTCGGCGGTGCGGGCCAGCAGCAGGAAGCGGATGGGGTCCGGCCCCACTTCATCCAGCAGCTCCCGCAGGGTGACAAACTCCCCGGTCCGCTTCGACATGCGGACCTCCTCGCCTCCCTGCCAGAGGGTGACCAGTTGGTAGAGGATCATCACCAGCCGGTCGGGGTCCAGCCCCAGCGCCCTGGCTCCCGCCTTGACCCGGGGCACATCCCCGTGGTGGTCGGCCCCCCAGATGTAGATGGCCCGGTCGAAGCCCCGTTCCACCAGCTTATCCCACAGGTAGGCCAGGTCGGAGGCCAGGTAGGTGGGCCGCTCCGAGGGCTCCGGGATAACCTTGGGGGAACGGACAAGCACCGCGTCCTTCTCCAGGTCCGGGTGGCGGAACCAGATGGCGTCGTCGTACTCGACGATGTAGCCCCGCTCTCGCAGTTTTTCCAGCACCTGGTCGAACAGGCCCTCTTCGTAGAAGGAGCGCTCGTGCCGCCAGGAATCGAAATGGACCCCCAGGTCGGCCAGGTCTTTCCGGATCGTCTCCAGCATTCGCTCCACCGCCCAGTCGGTCACGGCGCGGATGGCCTCCTGGCGGTCCATCTCCAGATAGGTTCGGCCCGTCTGTTCGGCGAGCTGCCGGCCCAGTTCGGTGACGTACCGTCCCCGGTAGCCATCTTCCGGGAAGGGGACGGCCTCTCCCAGCGCCTCGGCGTAGCGGGCCAGGACGCTCTCGCCGAACTTGCGTACCTGGGAGCCAGCGTCATTGACATAATACTCCCGTTCCACCCCGTAGCCGGCGGCTTCCAGCACCGACGCCAGCGCATCTCCCAGGACGGCGTTGCGGGCGGAGCCGATGGTGAGGGGGCCGGTGGGGTTGGCGCTGACGAACTCCACCTGTACCCGCTGGCCGCGGCCGATCTCCAGCGCTCCGAACGTCTCCCCGGCAGCGAGGATAGCTTCGACCTGGCCTGCAAGCCAGCCCTCATCCAGCCAGAGATTGATGTAGCCCGGCGCGACCGGCTCGGCCCGACCGATGAGGGGGGCCGGAGGGAGGTGGGCGATCGTCCGTCGGGCGATCTCCAGCGGGTCCATCCTGGCCTCCCGGGCCAGCTTCAGGCAGACGGAGGAGGCATAGTCTCCCCACCCCGGCTTCCGGCTCCGTTCGACGGGCGGCTCCGGTGTCTCGAATGCGGGCAGGTCCCCTGCCGCCTGGGCGATCTGGATGGCCTGAATGATCAGATCGGCAATCTGGTCGCGTAAAGTTCGATGCATTTGCCCTCTTTAATCACAGGAAGCGGGCCAGGTGATAGCCGCCTTGCCGGGCCAGGTAGCGGGCCCATCGGGAGTCCTCCCTGACCTGATCCAGCCATCGCCGGCCTTCTTCAACTTGCTGTCAGGCTCATCCCTCCTGTTCTGCCAGCCATCCTTCAAACCGTCTGCGCAGCTCCGGCCGCTCCTCTTCCCGAAGGAAGGCCGCGTCCACCGCGTTGAGGATAGTCTGCTGGACATGTTCCAGCTCCAGGCCGAGGGCGGTGATGGCGACGATGTACTCATCGGTCAGCGTCGTATCGGAGACGCTGGGGTCATCGGTGTTGATGGTGACCCGGACACCCAGGGCCATCAGGTCGGGCAACGGGTGCTGGCTGAAAGTACGGACCACGCCGGTCTGCATATTGCTGGTGGGGCAGACCTCCAGCGTCACTCCCTGTTCGCGGACGAAACGGACAACATCTGAGTTCTCCACTACCCGTATGCCGTGGCCGATACGGCGGGCGTGGAGCAGCCGGATGGCGTCGCGGACGTTCCTGGCTCCCCCTGCCTCTCCGGCGTGGATGGTGATGCCCAGGCCTGCCTGCCAGGCCCGATGGAAGGAAGGGGCGAAGCGGTGGGAGGGGAAGCTGGCCTCATCCCCCGCAAGGTCAATGCCGACCACCCCCCGATCCCGATAGGCGATCGCCAGCGAGACGATCTCTTCGGCGATGCTGAGCGGCTCCTCCCGCCCGATCTGGAGGATCAGGCGGACCCAGATGTCGTGGTCCTTCTGAGCACGGGCGATGGCATTACAGACCCATTCGGTCACTTCATCCAGGGAGAAATTCTGGGCGCGGGAGAGGGCGACCGGGTTAAAGCGAAGTTCCAGATAGCGGATCTGATCGGCAGCGGCGTCGGCGACGGCTTCGTAGGCGACCCGCTCTACTGCCTCTTTGCTGCGGTAGAACTGGCGCAGCAGACGGAACTTGGCGAGAAAACGGTGAAAGTCCGGTTCGTCGCTGGTCGCCTGGACGTAGGGCCGCAGTTCCTCAATGCTCTGGGCGGGCAGATCCAGGCCGTGTTCGGTGGCGATCTCCGCCAGCGTCTGCAGTCGAAGCGACCCCTCCAGATGTCGGTGGAGGTCCACCTTGGGCGTTTGCCGCAGGAGGTTCCGAAGCTCGGTCAGGCTGTCCCATCTTTGTGGTCGCGGCGTTCCCATATCTACTTTTTCTTCCTTCTATCTTCTCCCTCCTGCTCTCCGGTCAGTAGCCACGACCAGTATTTCCAGATAGCGATCAGGCTGATCGTGACGCCGATGAAGAGCGGGATGTGGTAGAAGAAGAGAGCGAATTCTGGCGAGGTGAGGGGGGTAACCTCTGCTCTGGACGAGAGGTGGGCTGCCCGTCCAAGGATAGATACGACCAGCGCCACTCCAACGAAAACAACGCCGCCCCACAGCCACCGGTAGCGGGGGGGCATTTTCGTCACTTCCCCCAGCCTTCTGCTGAGGTTGATGTAGAGGAAGAGGGCAAACAGCAGCCCGATCAGCCCTGTTGGCCCCAGAGGTGTGACGATGACCTCGAGCAGCGTCTCCCTCATTTCCCTCCCATCATAATCTGCTCCATAAGGGTAGTCGCGATAACCAGCAAAGCTCCGCCCAGGAAGAGGATGAAGTCCGCCAGGCTGTTGCCGACGAAGCCCGAGTCGGCGATCAGGTAGTACACCCCTCCCCCGGCGAGGAACAGCATGGAGGGGAGGAACAGGAAAGAGAAGACACGACGGCCCGACGAGCGCTCGTAGAAACGGGCGATCCGCCAGAGCAGAAAGAGCAGCAGCCAGATCTCGATGCCGGTCACCATCCCGATGACGATAATCGCCGTTCTCATACCCTGTTCCTCAACGGCGGACGAAGGCCTGGACAAAAGAGTCGGCCATGCGGCGCGGGCTGCCGCTCATGATCCCCTCCTGTCCCTCAAATCTGGACTGAACTTCGATCCCGTGGTCGGTGATCGTGAACTGGCGGATGTCCTTATCGTGGTCGCTGCCTCTCATCTTGAGCACCAGGAGCGCCTTACGGATGGCGCTCTCCATTTCAACGTACCGCAGGAGGATGTAGGTATCTACCAGGAAGGGGACGCTTTCGTCCATCCCCTCTGCTTCTCCCAGAAGGACAGGGCTTTCGCGGGTCAGGACGGCGGTCAATCCTTCCCGTTTAAGGCCGTTGATGAAACTGTAGATCATCTGTCGGAGCTGGACCGGGTCTCTGGCCAGTCGCTCGAAGTGGGTGATGCTGTCCACCAGAATACGGCGGGCTCCCATCTCGCGGGCCAGTTCCTCGATCTGCCCTCCGGCCTCTTCCAGGTAGGCCTGAGAGACCTCCGGGCTGGTCATGATGATGCGCAGCTTCCCCTCCTGTTCCAGCCTCTTGAAATCCCAACCGAAATTGTTTGCATCGCGGTAATACTGACTGGGGAACTGCTCGAAGGTGAGGATGATGCCGGGCTCATTGTAGAGGGTGATCCCGCAGTGGATGAACTGCATACCCAGCGTCGTCTTCCCGGTGCCGGGCGCCCCTTCGACCAGGGTGGCCGTCTGTGGGATCAATCCGCCGCGCAACATCTCGTCCAGGCCGGTCACACCTGTTTTCACTCGTTCCATCGCAGCCCCCTTTCACATCTGCGTTCCGCATCTTATCGCATATTGCGGATGATGTGGTAGATGGCCTTGACCCGGAACTGGCGATCATCGGAGGCTTCCACGAAGCGCCGGATCAATCCCCGGATCTCTGGGTCGTTCGTCAGCGAGTAGACGGTCATTTTGCCCAGCCGGCTTTCCGTGAGCACCCCCTGGGCAGCCAGCTCGGCCAGCTCGGCCCGGGTCGTCTCCACGTTTCGGCCGGCATAGCGGGCGATGTTTTCCGCTGTGTCGGTGGTATGGGGATTTTCGTGGAAGAAGCGGATCAGGTCCCACTTGACGAAGGAGTTGACCTTTGTGGTCAGAAATGCCAGCAGATCGGGATCCATATCGGCCATCAATCGGCTCACCAGGTCCTGCTCCATCCTTTCCTCCTGCTTCCTTACGCCGTCTCAGCCCCTGCGCCGCCTTGGGCGGCCGGGGGTCTGGGGCGGACGAACAGATACGACATGCTCTCGCTGAGCTTCCTGATCCTGCCGCAGGTGGCAGTTCTTGTACTTCTTCCCGCTTCCGCACCAGCAGGGATCGTTGCGGCCGAGCTTGCGGGCCGGCTGTCCGGCGGGCAGGGAGGTGTCGGGGGCCTGCCGCCGCTGGGGAGCGGGGCGGGGAGGGGGAGCGCCGACCGGCACGCCTGGCCGCACGGTCCTCAAAGGCAGCCGCTGCCGGGGCCGGGGGAGGGCCTCCGCCGGCACCAGGAACAGCGTGTGGGCGACCTGGGATTGGATCCGGCCCAGCAGCTCCTGGTACATCTCGTGGGCCTCCTTGCGGTAGGCGACCAGCGGGTTCTGCTGGCCAAAGGCCCGGAGGCCGATCCCCTCCCGGAGGACGGAGAGGTCGGTCAGATGACGGATCCAGAGGGAATCCACCGCGTTGAGGATAATCTGGCGGTCCCGATAGACACGCACCGCTTCGACAAAGGCCTGCTCGACCTTCTCCCCCATCTCCGTCGGCAGGCGGCGGAGGGGGACGGTTCGCACGGCTTCGTCCGGCTCCCCGCCGAGTTGCTCGACCACCCGCTCGTAGATCAACCGGCGGAGAGGGTCATTGCTGGCGCGTATCAGCTCCAGCGTTGCGTCCTGCTGCACCGCTTCCCGATATAGCTGGTGACCGAGGGCGTGGTTCAATGCCTCGTAGGCCTGCTCGGCCTGCCTGGTCAACTGCTCCTGGAGCTCAGCGCGGGAGAGGGTGGCCCACTGGCGGTAGTCGAACTGGGGCGGGAGAGGGAGGAAGCCCCGCAGCTCCCCGTACAGCTCCTTCAGGCTCCACTCCTCCGGGTCCTCCCCTGGGCAATGAAGGGCCAGAAGCCCCTCTATTTCGTGGCGGACCATCCGCAGCACCTGCTCCCTGAGGTCCCGCTTGGTGAGCACCTCCCGCCGCTGGGTATAGATCACCTCCCGCTGCTTGTTGACGACGTCGTCGTATTCCAGCACATGCTTGCGGATGTCGAAGTTGTACCCCTCCACCCGCTTCTGGACCGACTCGATGGTCTTGCTGAGGATGCTGAATTCCAGAGGCGTGTCCTCCATGCCGGTGCGGGACATCCAGGCCTGGACCCGCTCGCCGCCGAAGCGGCGCATCAGCTCGTCTTCCAGGGAGAGATAGAAGCGGGAGGAGCCGGGGTCTCCCTGCCGCCCGGCCCGGCCGCGGAGCTGGTTATCTATACGGCGGGCCTCGTGCCGCTCGGTGCCGAGGACGTGAAGGCCGCCCAGCGCCACCACCTTCTGCCGGTCCGCCGCGCATTCGGCAGCGGACCGGGCCAGCACCTCCGCCCACCGCTCGGGGAAGCGCTCTGTGGGGTCCTCCCCGCGGCGGATCATCTCCACCGCCTCATTCCAGTGGGCCTGCCGGATCTGGGTCAGATCATACCCTTCCTGGCGGAGCCGCTCTCGGGCCAGCCCCTCCGGATTCCCTCCCAGCAGGATGTCCACGCCCCGGCCAGCCATGTTGGTGGCGATCGTCACCGCGCCGGACCGTCCGGCCTGGGCGATAATGACCGCTTCCTGCTCATGGTACTTGGCGTTGAGGACATTGTGGGGGATTCCCCGTTTTTTCAGCATTTGGGAGAGCCGCTCGGAGGTCTCAATAGCCACCGTACCCACCAGGACCGGCCGTCCCGCTTTGTGGAGGGCTTCGATCTCCTCGACCACCGCCCGGAACTTGGCTCGCTCGGTCTGGTAGACCACGTCGTCCAGGTCGAGGCGCCGGTAGTATCGTTCTCCCCTCCGATTTTCGTAGATCGTTACAGGGATGTCGTCCCGTCCGTTCAGCACGCCGGCGAAGGCGACCTCGGGCAGTTCCCGTACCGGCACCTCCCGGGCCGTCAGGTCGCCGAACATGGCCCGGTACTCGACGTTGGTGGGCAGCACCACCACGTCCAGGTTGTAGATTTTCTGGAACTCCTCCTTCTCCGTTGCCGCCGTCCCGGTCATCCCCGCCAGCTTCCCGTACATGCGGAAGTAGTTCTGGAAAGTGATGGTGGCGTAGGTCAGGCTTTCCTCCCGGACCGTCACCCCTTCTTTCGCCTCGATGGCCTGGTGGAGCCCTTCGGCGTACCGCCGGCCGTACATCAGCCGGCCGGTGAATTCGTCCACGATGATCACCTCGCCGTCTTTGACGATGTAGTCTTTATCCCGTTTGTAGACGGCGTGGGCGCGGAGGGCGTTGTCCAGGTAGGGGAGCATGTAGGCATGCTGGGGGTCGTAGAGGCTCTCTTCGGGGCCGATCTCCGGCAGCAACGATTCGACTTTGTTGACCCCTTCCTCGGTGAGGGTGACGTTCAGCGACCGCTCGTCCACCTCGTAGTGGACATCCCGGCGGAGCTGGCGGGCGATGTCGGAGAAGCGGCGGTATAGTTCCGACGATTCCTCCGCCGGCCCGGAAATGATGAGAGGAGTGCGGGCCTCGTCAATGAGGATGTTATCTACTTCGTCAACGATGGCGTAGAAGAGCTCCCGCTGCACCTGATCGCTGAGGTCCCGTACCAGGTTATCCCGCAGGTAGTCGAAGCCGAACTCGTTATTGGTGCCGTAGGTGATGTCGGCGTTGTAGGCCTCGCGGCGGGGAACGGGGCGCAGGTTCAGGTAGCGGTCGTCGGTGGAGGGGTACTCGGGGTCGAAGAGGAAGGAGCCCAGCTCCGGCCGCTCCGCCGCCGACTGGATGACGCCGACGGTCATCCCCAGGGCGTGGTAAATGGGGCCCATCCACTGGACGCCGAACTTGGAGAGGTAGTCGTTGGGGGTGACCAGGTGGACTCCCCGGCCCACCGGCACGCCGTCTATCGGCGCAAACTCCCAGCGGTCGGGGTTATTCCCCCACCGCTTCCGTGCCCGCTCCACCCACTCCGGGTTGAGGGTCAGCCCGTTCAGGTAGAGGGGCAGGGTGGCGACGAGGGTCTTCCCTTCGCCCGTCTTCATCTCGACGATCTTCCCCTGGTGGAGGATCATCCCGCCGATGAGCTGGACGTCGTAGTGGCGCAGGCCGGTCGTCCGTCTGCTGGCCTCCCGCACGGCGGCGAAGGCCTCCACTAGCAGGTCGTCTGGTTTCTCTCCCCGGGCCAGCCGACGGCGGAATTCCACTGTCCTGGCCTGCAGTGCCTCGTCGGAGAGCGCCTCCATCTGCGGCTCCAGCGCGTTGATCCGCTCGACAGTCCTCTGGAGCCGCGCGATCTCCCGCGCGTTGGCGTCGCCGATCAGCTTTCCAACCAGTCCCTTGAGTCCTCTTGCCATTTCAATCCTCAGAGCAGGCCTCTGAACTCATCCACAGTAAGTCCGGCGTGTCTGATGATTGCCCGCAGCGTGCCCCTGTCCAGCTCTTCATGTCCGGTATGATGACCTGGGCGAAAGGTTCATCCCGCCGCAGAATTATGTGGCTGCCTCTTTGCCTTTTCAGGTAGAAGCCAACCTTTATCAGCGCTTTGGCGCACTCGCGGCCGGAGATCCGTGGAAGCCTGCTCATACAGCAACCAGCATGGTGTCAAAGTTCTCCTTCGGCACGGGCAGACCATCCTCTTCCAGTGCAGCGATATATTCTTGGATAGCGATTTTGATATTTGTGATCGCTTCCTCTCTTGTTCGACCCTGACTGATGCACCCTGGCAGGCTGGGACACTCGGCGACCCAGTAGCCGTCCTCGCCGGGATAGATTATCACTTGTCTCATTTTTCTCTTTCCCCCTCCATTACGCCATTATACCACACTTCCCTTTGTCCCACGAAGCCCGTAGCGGTTGTCCTACCCCACCTCCCGGCCAATCCGGGCCGGAGCGGTCGGGTCCTGCCAGATGGCGGCGTCCACCTGCACTGCCGTAGCCCCGGCGCGGAGGAAGGCCTGGGCGTCGGCGGCCGAATAGACCCCCCCGCAGCCGATCAGCGGCACATCCACCAGCCCAACCACCTGCCGCAGCGCCCGCAGCGCCAGCGGGAGGACGAAGGGGCCGTAGAGCCGGCCGGTGACGAACCGGCCCTGGTGGAAAGCGGTGCCCCGGGGCGGCGCTCCGACGGTGAGGGCGACGGCCCCGGCCTGGACGACGATGGGGGCCAGTTCATGGGCCTGGGCCAGGGGAAGACGGACCAGCAGGGGCTGGGAGGCGGCAGCGACCGCCGCCGCCACCATCGCACCGGCCTCCGTCGGCCCGATCCTGTCCCACAGCCCCAGCTCGATGCCTGCCACCCCCTCCACTCCACCCAACTGCTCACAGGCAGCCGTCACCTCGGCGGAGGTGGTGGCGGCCAGGTGGAGAAGCACCGGCACCGGACTCCGTGCCCAGATGCGGCCGTAGCGCCGGATAGCGGCGGGGAGGCCGGGGTTGTCCAGGCCGGTGTGCAGGAGAAGGCCGCCGGGGACGGGCACGAGGCGGGGTGGGGAGGCCCCCCGCCGGGGGGTTGCCGTCAGCGGCCCCACCACCACCGCGCCGAGGGAAGCCACATCCACCAGCCCCCCGTACTCGCTTCCCATCCCCCAGCATCCGGCGGCGACCATCACGGGGTTGGGGAGAGAAAGGCCAATCTTGTGGCGAGGGGCGAGCTCGATCAACTCACGCCACCTCCAGCTCCATCAGGTCAAAGAAGGGACCGCCTGTACAGGCCAGGCGGTAGCCCCGGCGGGTGGCAACGGCGCAGCCCCGGCAGGCTCCCACGCCGCAGGCGAGGGGTGGGAGGAGGAGGGCGTGGGCAAAGCCTGTCGCTGGCTCCATCCGCACCGCCCGCATCTCCTCCGCCAGGACAGGGTAGAGGGCCGGGTCCGCCGCGGCCACCACCCAGCCCGCCCACTCCAGCAGAGACGGGTCGTGCAACTGAAGGGTGTGGACCTCGAGGGCCGGTGGGAGGAAGGAGAAAAGGGCCCCGGTGGCGGGGGTGGAGAGGGCCAGGGCAGCCGAACAGCCGGCGGCCACGGCACGGTGGGCCAGAGGCAGGAGAGCGGGGAGGCGATGGAGGTCGGCGATGAGCAGGAGCCGGGTGAGAGGGGTGGGGTGGGGCAAAGGGGTGCCCAGGGGGCCGAGGAGGCTGACTTCCTGGCCCGGAAGGAGGGCCACGGCGGGGTGATCGGGAGGGACCAGCAGGTCCAGCCCCTCCTCCCCGACAGCGGCAGGCAGGAGAGGGGTGCGGAGAAGGCCGCCCAGGTCGGCGGAGACGAACTGGCCGGGCCGTATGGAGCGAGCGATAGTGGGGGTATGAAGGCGGAAGCAGTGGTAGGGGTCCCCCGGCACGGCCTCGACGACGAAGGCGTTCTCCAGAAGTGTGCTCATTCTTCCGAAGCGATCAGGGCCTGCAGGGCGTAGGTCACCCGGCGGGGGCGGGAGGTCAGCAGGCCCAGGGCTTCCCACTCCTGGGCCAGGCGGCTCAGCCGACGGCGGGAGATGCGGTCACCAAAGACGGCCTGGAGCCTTGCCAGGTCGAAGCGGCCGTCCAGCTCGTTCAGGGCGTAGCGGACCAGCTCCCGTTCCACAGGATTCAGGTAGGGGAAGGCGGAGGGAGGGGCGACGTGAGGGGCGATGACCGCTGCCTGGAGCATCTGGAGCCACTGGGCCATCTCGATGATCATATGGCCCATATTGAAGTAGAGACGGTTGGCCCATTCGGCAACCCCCTGAAGGTCGTGGATGTAGGGTGGGGAGGAGAGGGCTGTGGCGTAGAGGGCGAAGGGGTAGTCGGCAAAGTTGAAGAGGCCGACGCGGGGGTTCGTCGCCTGACCGCGGATCACGTCCCATCGCTCTTCGGTGACGGTGTAGTCGAGGCGAAAGGTGACCAGCGTCCCGCCGGCCAGCCTCCAGTACCAGGCAGCGCCGATGCGGCCGATGAAGCCCTCCACACGGCTGGCAACCTCCCGGAAGATCACGTCGGCCAGATTCAGGGCCTGGAAGGATGGATAGAAGAGGGGGGCCATACTGTACCTCCTTATGGGTCATCGAGCTGCATTATAACACCAGCGGGGAGGAGTTCAAGGCAGGCCTGTGAGCCGGCTTTGACAAAACCATCCCTCCTGGCTAAAATTCTTCGTAAGCAGGAGTT
>JBDOIF010000141.1:0-16346 GCA_041082215.1 Anaerolineae bacterium | reverse complement strand
CCGACAAAACGGCCTTGACAACCGGACGATTTTCGAGTATACTTAAGTAAAGCGCGTTACTGACACGTGTTAATCACAGGAGGGGGAATGGGCCGGAAAAGGCCAACCTCCCGCGATGTCGCAAATCTGGCTGGCGTCTCCCGCACTACCGTCTCCTTTGTCCTCAACAACGTCCCCGACGTCAAAATCAGCCCGGAGACCCGGCAGCGGGTGCTCGATGCCGCCCGCCAGCTCGATTACTACCCCCACGTCTCCGCCCGCCGCCTGGCTAGCGGCCGCACCCGCACCATCGCCCTCGTCTGGCACCGGGGCCCCGACGCCACCTACCGGGATGCCTTCCTGCCGGGTCTCCTGCAGGGCATCACCCGTGCCGCCCGCCATTACGGCTATCATCTCCTCTTCCGCCCCATCGAGCCGGACGAGCCGGACGACGCCTACGTTGAACTGGCCCGCGGCCGCCATACCGACGGCCTCATCCTCTCCGGCCCCCGCTCCGACGACCCCAGCCTCCTCGAACTGCACCGGGATGGCTTCCCCCTCGTCCTCCACGGCCGACTGCCCGGTGCGGACATCCCTTCGGTGGATGTGGATAACGCCCGTGGAGCGGTGCAGGCCGTCGGCCATCTCCTCGCCCTTGGGCACAAACGGATCGGGCTGATCACCAACGCCCCCCCCGCCTATACCGCCAGCCAGCAACGGCTCGAAGGATACCGCCTGGCACTGGAATCCGCTGGCATCCCCTTCGACGAAGGGCTGGTGCGCTACGGGAACTTCGACGAGGAGAGCGGTCAGGAAGCGGCGGATTCCTTACTGGACCTCCCCGAGCCGCCCACCGCCATTTTTGTCGCCAGCGACATGGTCGCCATCGGCTCCCTGAAGGCGATCCGGGATCGCGGCCTGCGCGTCCCGCAGGACATCGCCATCGTGGGCTTCGACGATATCACCGCTGCCCGCTTCATCACTCCCCCTCTCACCACCATCCGGGTCCCCGCCATCGGCCTGGGCTGGGCGGCGGGGGAGCTGCTGATCCGTATTGTCGAGGGAGACCCGCCGAGGGAAACAGAGGTGATGCTGGAAACCGAGCTGATCGTCCGCCAATCGTGCGGAGCTGTGGAACGATCTGGTGAAAGGAGGTGAGGCAGGGGGACAGATTAGGGCCTTCGATCGACCGGGCAGGATGTTGTCTGACTCAATATTTGCAGGAGGAGAAAGATGTCGCGCAGAATGTGGTGGATGATTGTGAGCGTTGTACTGGTGGCTGGCCTGCTCCTGGTAGGCTGCGCTCCCCGGACCGTCACCGTGACCGTTGAGGTCCCTGTCGAGCGGACGGTCGAGGTCCCTGTGGAGCGGACAGTGGAGGTGACAGTGCCGGCCCCGAAGGGGACGATCACGGTGCTGGGCGTCTGGGGTGGGGACGAGCGGGTTGCTTTCCAGGACGCCGTGGCCCCCTTCAGCGAGCAGACCGGCATCGGGGTCGCCTTTGAGGGCACGCGGGACCTGGCGGCGGTGCTGACCACGCGGGTGGAGGCCGGCAACCCACCGGATATAGCCATCCTCCCCAACCCCGGTCAGTTGTACGAACTGGCAGCAGCCGGACACCTGATCCCCCTCGATTCCTTTATGGACGTCAACCAGGTTGCCGCCGACTACGGCCAGTCGTGGGTTGACCTGGGCAGCTACGACGGCCACCTCTACGGCATCTTCTACAAGGTCGCCATCAAGAGCCTGGTCTGGTACAACCCCAAGGCGTTCGAGGCCGCCGGCTACGAGGTGCCCACCACCTGGGACGAGCTGATCGCCCTTTCGGATCAGATCGTCGCCGACGGGGGCACCCCCTGGTGCATCGGCCTGGAGAGCGGCCCGGCCTCTGGCTGGCCCGGCACCGACTGGATCGAGGACATCATGCTTCGCACCGCCGGCCCCCAGGTCTATGACCAGTGGGTGAACCACGAGATCCCCTGGACCGATCCGGCGGTCGTGGCGGCCTGGGAGACCTTCGGCCAGATCGCCCGCAATGAGGACTACGTCTGGGGTGGCACCACGGGCGTCCTGAGCACCAACTTCGGCAACTCGCCAGCGCCGATGTTCGAGGAGCCGCCCGGATGCTACATGCACCGGCAGGCCTCCTTCATCACCGGCTTCTTCCCGGCGGGGCTTACGGCCGGGGAGGATTACAACTTCTTCACGCTGCCCCCCATTGACCCGCAGTGGGGTACCCCGGCCCTCATCGCCGGCGACGTTGTCGTGATGCTCAACGACACCCCGGAGGTCCGCCAGTTCGTCCAGTACCTGGCCAGCCCCGATCCGCAGGAGATCTGGGCTGCTCAGGGCGGCTTTATCTCCGCCAACAAGAACGTCAGCCTGGACGCCTACCCCGACGACCTGACGCGCAACATGGCCCGGGCTATCGTCGAGGCTGAGGTGGCCCGCTTCGACGGCTCTGACCTGATGCCCGCGGCGGTAGGCGCCGGCTCCTTCTGGACCGGCGTGCTGGACTACGTGGGCGGGGCGGACCTGGAGGCGGTCCTCGAGGAGATCGAGGCTTCGGCGGTGGACGCATACGGCCAGTAGGGGCGCTGGCGCGGCCATCCATTGCTGTCACAGAGCGTTTGGGGGCGGCCCCCCGGGGTCGCCCCCAAACCACCGCGAGGAGGACAACGATGCGGTGGAAAAGCCGAGTGGCACCCTGGCTCTACATCGGGCCAACCCTCCTGATTCTGGGCGCTTACCTGGTCTATCCTGCGCTGAGCACCCTTTATCTCAGCTTCTTCGACAAGCGCTCGGACAGCTTCGTCGGGCTGGAAAACTACCGGTGGGTGTTCACCTCCTCAGCCATGCACATCGCCTTCCGCAATAACCTCCTCTGGATCGTCCTCTTCACCGGCCTGACTGTCTCGCTGGGGCTGGTTCTGGCCGTGATGGCCGACCGGGTCCGGTACGAATCGCCCGTCAAATCGGCCATCTTCCTCCCTATGGCGATCTCCTTCGTCGGCGCGGGGGTGATCTGGCTCTTCGTCTATGCCTTCCGCCCGCCCGACACCCCCCAGATCGGTCTCCTTAACGGTGTCTGGGCCGGGCTGTTCCACCGGGAGCCGGTCGGCTGGCTGCAGAACCGGGCGACGAACAACTTTGCCCTGATCGCCGTCGGCGTCTGGATCTGGACCGGCTTCTGTATGGTGATTCTCTCCGCTGCCTATAAGGGCATCCCCAGGGAGTTGCTGGAAGCAGCCCGGGTGGACGGGGCGAACGAGTGGCAGGTTTTCTGGAAGATCATCATCCCGGCGATGAAGCCCACCCTGGCCGTCGTCACAACGACGATGATTATTAACGTCCTCAAAGTCTTTGATATCGTCTATGTGATGACCAACGGCAACTACGATACCGAGGTGATCGCCAACCGGATGTATAAAGAGATGTTCCACTTCCGCCACTTTGGCCGGGCCAGCGCCATCGCGATCGTCCTCCTCCTGGCTATCGTGCCGGTGATGGTGGTGAACATCCGCCGCTTCCAGGAACAGGAGGCGCTCCGATGAGAGAACACGTAGCGAGGGTCTTATCCCGGCTTCCTCTCCACCTCGTCCTGATCGGGGTGGCGCTGCTCTGGCTGACCCCCTCGGTGGGGCTTTGGGTCAGTTCTTTCCGGCCTCCCGATGCGGTGTTCCGTACCGGCTGGTGGACCGTCCTGACCCGCCCTTTCGACCTCTCCCAGTACACATTGCAGAACTACCGGGAGATCCTCACCGCCCAGGGAATGGCAATGGCCTTCCGTAACAGCCTGTTCATCACCATTCCCTCCACGTTGATCCCCATCGCCATCGCCGCCTTCGCCGCCTACGCCTTCGCCTGGATGGAGTTCCCGGGCCGGCAGGCCCTCTTTGTCATTGTCGTCGGCCTGCTGGTGGTCCCCCTCCAGATGACCCTGATCCCTCTGTTGCGGGTGTACAATCGGCTGGGCCTGGCCGGCACGTATATCGGCATCTGGCTGGCTCACACCGGCTACGGCCTCCCCTTCGCCGTGTATCTCCTGCGCAATTTTTTCGGCGCCCTCCCGCGGGATATCTTCGAATCGGCCTATCTGGACGGCGCGTCTGAGCTGACCGCCTTCCTCCGCCTGGCCCTTCCCCTCTCCGTGCCTGCCCTGGCGTCGCTGGCGATCTTCCAGTTCCTGTGGGTGTGGAACGACCTGCTGGTGGCGCTCATCTACCTGGGCGGGACGGAGCAGGTGGCCCCGTTGACGCTGAAGCTGAGCAGCCTGATCAACTCGCTGGGACAGAACTGGCACCTTCTGACGGCGGCGGCGTTCGTCTCGATGGCCCTGCCGCTGGTGGTCTTCTTCTCCTTGCAAAGATACTTCGTGCGTGGTATCCTTGCGGGGTCGGTGAAAGGGTAACGCTGAGAGCGCTGAACGCACTGAGGCGCTTATCTGGGAGCAGGCTATGCTGGGACGGGTCGAGGTAGAGAAGAAACGGCTGGAGGCCTACGGTCCGATCGTGGGGGAGGAGATCATCGCCGAGATCCGGCGGCTGGCGGAACCCCTCCGTGGGGCGCGGGTGGTCCATATCAACGCCACTGCCTACGGCGGCGGGGTGGCGGAGATCCTCCAGACCCTGGTGCCGCTGATGCGGGACGTGGGGCTGGAGGCGGAGTGGCAGGTGATCGAGGGGGCGGATGAGTTCTTCGATGTGACCAAGGCCTGCCACAACGGGCTGCAGGGGATGGACCTCCCGTTCACGGAGGGGATGAAGGAGATCTGGCGGCGGTATAACGAGGCCAACGCCCGCCGTTTCGAGGGCGACTACGACTTCGTGGTCGTGCATGACCCCCAGCCGGCGGGGCTGAGGTACTATTACGGAGGCGAAGGACCGCTCCGCTCCTGCTGGATATGGCGCTGCCATATTGACACATCGCGCCCTAACCCCGCCTACTGGGATTTCTTCGTCCCGTACCTCCACCTCTACGACGCTGGCGTCTTCACGATGGAGCAGTATGTGGGGCCGGGGCTGGCTTTCCGCCATCTGGCGATCATACCTCCTACCATTGATCCCCTTTCCCCCAAGAACGCGCCGATGGGTGTGGAGCAGGCACGGGAGACCGTGGCGCGGTTTGGGGTGGATGTGGACCGGCCCCTCGTCACCCAGGTCAGCCGCTTCGACCCCTGGAAGGACCCCCTGGGGGTGATTGATGCCTATCGCATCGTGAAGCGGGAGGTCCCCGAAGTGCAACTGGCGCTGGTCGGCTCGATGGCGTCGGATGACCCCGAGGGATGGACCTTTCTGGATCAGACGATCCGCCACGCCGGGGAGGACTTCGACATCCACATTCTGCACAACTTCCATGGCGTGGGGCCAGCCGAAGTGGGCGCGTTCCAGACGGTCAGCGATGTGATCGTCCAGAAGTCCATCCGTGAGGGGTTTGGGCTGGTGGTGGCAGAGGCGCTGTGGAAGGGCAAGCCCGTGGTGGGCGGCAACGCCGGGGGGATCCCGCTCCAGGTCATCGAGGGGGAGACCGGCTTTCTGGTGGAGTCGGTCGAGGCGTGTGCCGATCGGGTCCTCTACCTGCTGCAGCACCCGGAGGAGTCGGCGCGGATGGGCGCGGCGGGCCGGGAGCATGTTCGTCGCCGCTTCCTCGTCACGCGCCACCTGAGGGACTACCTCAACCTGTTCCAGAGTCTGAAGGGGCTCAGGGCCGGTACGGCTGGATGATCCCTCCCTCCACCCACAACAGCGCTGCCCGCTGGCGGAAGGCAGGGCTGAACATCTCCGGGTCGGTAGCGGTCAGCAGGGCCTGTTCAACCCCGTCTACCTGTGCAAGCAGGAACGACCTTCTGCGGCGGTCCAGCTCGGCCATCACCTCATCCAGAAGGAGGACGGGGGCCTCTCCGGTCGTTTCCCGCATCCATGCCACCTGCGCCATCTTGAGCGCCAGCACTGCCGTCCGTTGCTGTCCCCGGGAGCCGAACGTCCCCAGGTCCGTCCTTCCCACCAGGAACCGCATCTCGTCCCGGTGTGGGCCGGTGAGGGTCATTCCCCGCTCGATCTCCTCCCGCCGCCGCTGGCGGAGCCGTTCCCGGAAGGCGGCCACCAGCTCCTCGACGCCGATCCCCTCCGGTGGGGCGGACGGCTCTTCCAGGGTCAGTCCCATCTGATACTTCAGCAGCGGAGGGCGGGCGGGGTCGAAGTTGGGCTGGTAGAGGAGCCGGAGCCACTCCTCTCCGCCGGTCAGGTCGGCGTGGAGCCGGGAGGCGTGGCGGGAAAGCTCGGCGATCAGCCGGCGGCGGCCCTGGGAGACGACCACACCGGTCGCCGCCAGCCGCCCGTCCAGCGGGTCCAACTGATCGGGGTCCCCTCCCTCTTCTGCCAGGTGGCGCAGCAGGGCGTTCCGCTGCCGCAGCGTCTCCTCATACCTTTCCAGAGCCGTGCAGTAGTCGGGGTCCACCTGACAGAGCGTCTCGTCCAGATACCGCCGCCGCCCCGCCGGGGGGCCTGCCACCAGCTCCACATCCTGGGGCAGGAAGAGGACCACGTTCAGGCATCCCACCAGGTCCTGCCGGTGGCGCACCTGCCGGTCTATGCGGATCCGCTTCTGAAGCCGCTCTGCCCCGTTGGTGGCGCGGGCCAGGGAGAGGGCGATCGCCACCTCCCGCACCCGGTCCCGCTGCACCACCTCGGCCTGCAGGTGGGCGTAAGCCAGCCCTTCCCGCTCCGCTGTCCAGTTGATCAACTGCCGGTCCGTAGCTGTGAGGGGAGAGCGGGATGTGGCCAGGTAATAGATCGCCTCCAGGAGACTGGTCTTCCCCTGGGCGTTGGCCCCGCACAGCAGCACGGGCTGTTCCGGCCACTCCTGCTCCAGGCGGACGTAATTGCGGAAATTTTCCAGGCTGAGGGAACGGATGCGCATCGGACCGTATTGTAACACGATAGGGGCTGGGAGGGAAGGGGACAGGGATAGAACTCCGTGTCCTCTGTGTCTCTGTGGTGAGAATTTGCTTCGAATGTCCGAGGCCCGGGGAGCCGCCTTGACCAAAAGAGGTCCTTGCGGTATGCTTAGGAAGGGTGAAGAAGGAACGGCTCGATCGGTTGCTGGTGGAGCGGGGCCTGGCCGATAACCGGTCCCAGGCGCAGCGGCTTATCCGTGCGGGCCAGGTCCGGGTGGACGGGCAGGTGGTGGATAAGCCCGGCGCGGAGGTGTCGGGGGGTGCGCTGATCGTCCTGGCCGCACGGCCCCGCTTTGTCAGCCGGGGCGGTGAGAAGCTGGAGGCGGCTCTGGTCCGGTTCGGGCTGAGGGTGGAGGGACGGGTAGCGGCGGATGTGGGGGCTTCCACAGGTGGCTTCACCGATTGCCTCCTCCAGCACGGTGCAGCGCGGGTCTATGCCATAGATGTCGGGTACGGGCAACTGGCGTGGGAGCTGCGCAACGACCCACGGGTGGTGGTGATGGAGCGGACCAACGCCCGCTACCTGGAGCGGCTGCCGGAGCCGGTGGACCTGGTGACGATGGATGTCTCTTTTATCTCGCTGGAGCTTATCCTTCCCCGCGTGGTGGGGTGGCTGGGGCCTGGGGGAGAGGTGGTGGCGTTGATCAAGCCGCAGTTCGAGGCGGGCCGCCGTGAGGTGGGGAAGGGCGGCGTTGTGCGGGATGCGGCAGTCCATCGGCAGGTTCTCCAGAAGGTTGTGAGCGCCGCTGCGTCGCTGGGTCTGGGGATGCAGGGGCTGATAGCCTCGCCGCTCCTGGGGCCAGCGGGCAACCGGGAGTTCCTGGGCTGGTGGAAGATGCAGGCCGGGAGCACCGATGTGGAGCGCGCGATCGAGGCCTGCCTGGAGGGTGAGGAAAAGTGAGCGAGCTGGAAACACGGCTGCAACGCCTGCAGCAGATCCTCGAGGTCAGCCTGGAGCTCACTTCGACAACGGCACTGGAGCCGCTCCTGAAGAAAATCGTTGAGAAGGCGGCGGAGCTGACCGATAGTGAAGGGGCCTCTCTTCTCCTTCAAGATGCCCGAAGTGGCGAGCTGCGGTTCCGGGCGGCGGCCCGCGAGTCCATCGAAGAGCTGGCCAGTATCCCTGTCCCCATCGAAGGCTCCATCGCTGGCCTGGTCTTCACCTCGGGTGAGCCGATGATCGTGGCCGATGCCCGGACCGACCCCCGCCACTGCCGGGAGGTGGGAGATCGCATCGGCTTTGAGACCCACTCGCTTCTGGCAGTCCCGTTACAGTTCCGGGACCGCCGGATCGGTGTCCTGGAGGCGGTGAACAAGCAGGGAGAATGCGGCTTTTCCGAGGAGGACGTGGAGATGCTTATGGCCCTGGCCGCCCAGGCAGCGGTCGCCATCGAGAACGCCCGACTCGTCGGAGCGCTGCAGGAGGCCCACAAAAAGCTGGGGGAGCTGGACCGGCTGAAGTCGGATTTTATCGCCATCGCTTCCCATGAACTGCGTACCCCTCTCAGCCTGATCCTGGGGTACGCGGTGATGCTCCGGGAACAGTTGGGGGACGCCGCCGGGCCGCAACTCGATGCGGTCCTCCGCGCTTCCCTCCGTCTCAAGCACCTGATGGAGACGATGCTCAACCTGCGCTACCTGGAGACCGGTGAGCTGGTCCTGAGCTGCGAGACCTTCGATCTCCGGGAGGTGATCGAGGAAGCCTGCGAAGATTACCGTTCGATGGCAGAGGGCAAGGGACTTCGCCTGGAAACGAGACTTCCCGATCAGGCCCTCACCCTCCGGGCAGACCCCGGCAAGCTCCGGGTGGTGATGGATAACCTCCTCTCCAACGCGGTCAAGTTCACCCCGTCGGGGGGACGGGTGCAGGTCAGCGCGGCACAATACAGGGATCGGATCGAGGTCTCCGTGGCGGATACGGGGATCGGCATCCCCAGGGAGGCGCTGAACCGCATCTTCGAACGGTTCCAGCAGGTGGAAGACCCGCTGACCCGCCGGTATGGGGGGATGGGGCTGGGCCTCTCCATCGTCAAGGGGCTGGTGGAGTTGCATGGCGGACGGGTGTGGGTCGAGAGTGTGCTCGGCAGAGGGAGCCGTTTCACAGTCCTCCTCCCGCTTGCCCGGTCTGGCGTTGCCGAAGAGTGAAGAACATGGATCCTGCACGGATTCGGAATTTCTGCATTATAGCCCATATTGACCACGGCAAGTCCACCCTGGCCGACCGGCTTCTGGAGGCGACCGGCACGATCCCCGCGCGGGAGATGGTCTCCCAGGTCCTGGATTCGATGGACCTGGAGCGGGAAAAGGGAGTTACCATCAAGGCGTCGGCGGTGCGGATGCGCTACCGGGCCGCCGACGGGCAGGAATACGAGCTGAATCTGATCGACACGCCGGGCCATGTGGACTTCTCCTACGAGGTCAGCCGGGCGCTGGCTGCCTGTGAGGGGGCATTGCTGGTGGTGGACGCCTCTCAGGGGATCGAGGCCCAGACCCTGGCCAACCTCTATCTGGCGCTGGAGGCGGACCTGGAGATCATCCCCGTGGTCAATAAGATTGACCTGCCGATGGCCCGGCCCGACGAGGTGGCTGCGGAGCTGGCCGACCTGCTGGGCGGTTCGACGGATGAGGTGCTTCGGGTCTCTGCCAGAGAGGGGACCAATGTGGGGGCGGTGCTGCAGGCAGTGGTGGAGCGCATTCCGCCACCCTCGGGCCGCGTTGAGGCTCCCCTCCGTGCCCTCATCTTCGATTCCCACTACGACCCCTACAAAGGGGTGGTGGCCTACGTCCGTGTGGTGGACGGGGCAGTGAAAAAGGGACAGCCGCTGATGTTGATGTCCACCGGCGCGGAGACGGAGCCGGTGGAGATCGGGGTTTTCACCCCCCGGATGCAGCCCACCGGCTGGCTGGAGGCCGGGGAGGTGGGGTATGTCGCCACCGGCCTCAAGACGGTGCGGGAATGCCGGGTAGGGGATACCCTCACCGATGCCTCCGCCCCGGCCGCCGAGCCGCTTCCAGGCTACCGCCCGGTCAAGCCGATGGTCTTCGCTGGCATCTATCCCGTCGAGCCGGAGGACTACAACGAGCTGCGGGACGCGCTGGAGAAACTCCGCCTGAACGACGCCGCTCTGGTCTTCGAGCCGGAGACCTCTCAGGCGCTCCAGTTTGGCTTCCGCTGCGGCTTCCTGGGCCTGTTCCATATGGAAATCGTCCAGGAGCGGCTGGAGCGGGAATACGGGCTGGACCTGATTGCCACGGCCCCCAGCGTTGCCTATCAGGTGGTCACCACCCGGGGGGAGGTGATGGAGGTCTCCAGCCCGGCCGATCTGCCCGACCCCGCCGTCATCCGGGAGATTCGGGAGCCCTGGATGAGGGTGCAGGTCTTCACCCCCACCGACTACATCGGGCCGATCCTGGAACTGATGACCCGCCGCCGGGCGGAGGTCGGCACGACGGAGTACCTGGACAACCAGCGGGTGGTGCTCCACTTCCGCATGCCGCTTTCGGAGATGATCGTGGACCTGCATGACCGGCTGAAGTCGGTCTCGCGGGGCTATGCCTCCTTCGACTATGACTTCGACGGTTATCAGCCGGGCGATCTGGTCAAGCTGGACATTCTGGTCAACCAGCAACCGGTGGACGCTCTGGCGCTCATCGTCCATCGGGACCAGGCTTATGAGAAGGGGTCGGCTCTGGTAAATAAGATGAAGGAGCTGATCCCCCGCCAGCTGTTCCCGGTTCCCATCCAGGCGGCCATCGGCGGACGGATAATCGCCCGGGCGACGGTGAAGGCGCTGCGGAAGGATGTGCTGGCCAAGTGTTACGGAGGGGACGTGACCCGCAAGCGGAAGCTGCTGGAGCGGCAGAAGGCGGGCAAGAAGCGGATGAAGCAGTTCGGGCAGGTCTCCATCCCGCAGGAGGCGTTTCTGGCGATCCTTCGGCTGGAGGAGGAGTAGGGAAGGTGGGAGAGGAAGGACTGCACTGTCGGTACTGTGGCCGGCCGATCGCTGTGCCGGCGTCCAGGTGTCCGTGGTGTGGTAAGACCATTATGGTCATCTGCTCCGCCTGCAAGCAGTACACCGACGATCAGGGGGCTGTCTGCCAGCACTGTGGCGCACCGCTCGTGCCCGACCGTCTGGAGGCGGTGCGGGAGGCGGTGGAGCTGCACCCCGATGTGGCCCAACTGGCGGAGGATCGGCGGCGGGCCCGGCTGGTGGCGAGCGGGGTGGTCGTTCGATACCATTCCGGCTTCTTCTTCGACGACGGCCAGCGGCGGACGGTGCTGGTTGAGCTGTTCGGCGTGCCAGCCAATCCTCAGCGAATGGCAGCAGCGCTGCTCTTCTCCGCCATCGCTTACCTGGTTCAGGAGGGGTACTGCCAGCTGGAACCGGCTCCGGATGGGGAGGGGTTCTACTGGGGCGAGGGCCGCTGGTGGGATGGGCAGGTCCTCAGCCTGGAGGGGGCGTTCGCCCGCCGGGCCGGGCTGGGGATGACGATCCGCAAAGTGGTGGATCAGGTGGTTGCCGACGAGATGGACTTCCGATTCGAGGTGAACCGTCCGCCGCTCCTCCGCGCCCCGGGTGTACCCCGTCCGCCGAGGGTGTCCAACCTCTCGGCCCGCTCGGCCACGACAGGGGTCATCGAGGCAGGGCGGCGGACGGAGATGCCGGACCATGAGGAGAGCGATGCCTGCCGGGAGACCTACCGCCAGCTGCTGTCCTTTGTCCAGAGCGATCCCGGTCGGGCCCGCTACCTGGCCGACCAGATCATGGAGGTCCTGGACTGGTTCCGGCGGTTTGAGGAGAACCCTGCACTGGCGCTGATGCGGTAGCGCCCTGTCCTGTAGGGCAAGCTTTCAGCTTGCCCTACAATGGGGTGGGGCAGGTGGTCTTCCAGAAGGGAGCGCAGTAGATTTCCTGGGTGGGCGTTATCACCCAGTCCATCCGCTGATCGGCCTCGCTGCAGGGCAGCTCGTCGGCCAGGCACTCGTCGTAGGTCACCCCCACCCGCAGCGCAGGCGTGGTGGGAAGGAACCGGTCGTAGAACCCCCCCCCAAACCCCAACCGCCCCCCCCGCCGGTCGAAGGCCACCCCGGGCACCAGCACCAGGTCCAGCCCGGCCGGCTCCACCACCGGCAGGTCCGGCGCCGGCTCCAGCATGCCGTATGGATGGCGGATCAGCCGGGATGGATCGTAGGGATGGACGACCAGCCGCTTCCCCTCGATGCGGGGTACGGTCCAGCGGATCTCCGGCAGGAGCTGGAAGAGAAGCCCCAGGTCCGGCTCGTTGCGGAAGGCCAGATAAGCCATCACGGTGCGGCTTTCCCGCAGGGGAGGCCAGGCGGCCAGCTTCCGGCAGAGGGCGGCGGATGCAGCAGCCACCTCATCGGGAGGCAGGCATTCGCGGAGAGTGCAGAAGTGGTCGCGGAGACGGGATTTCTTTTTGAGTTTGGGATTGGCCATAGTTATGAATCCTGGAAGGTGGAAGTTGGGACACTAAGTGTCAGGAATCAAACGTCAGGCGTCAAACGTCAGGCGTCAGCGGATGGGGAGGCGACGGCCCGTACCGCTGCGGCGGAACCGGCCGAACTCCTCCAGCCCCCGGAGCTGCTCCACGCTGAACACCGGGCCATCCTGACAGACCAGGAGTCCGTCGAGGGCGCACTGGCCGCAGATGCCGAAGCCGCATTTCATATACCGCTCGACGCTGAGCTGACCCTCCAGCCCGTGTTCCAGGCAGAGGCGGAGGAGGGCGACGAGCATCGGTTCGGGGCCGCAGGCGTAGAGGACAGGCGGGGGTGTGGGGGTGAGCAGGGAAGATATGGCTTCGGTGACATAGCCATGGTAGCCTATGGACCCGTCGTCGGTGGAGAGGATAAGATGGACCCCCAGCTTGTAGAATCGGTCGGCGTAGATGAGGTCGCTGGCGCGGCGGGCGCCCAGGGCCACAGTGGTGGGGATAGAGCGCTGGAGGGCACGGGCGGCGAGGAAGTAAAGGGGAGCCGCGCCGTATCCTCCTCCGACGATCAGGGCAGGCCGGTCCGCCAGAAGGGTGAAACCCCGCCCGAACGGCCCCCGTACTCCCACCGGATCCCCCTCCCGCGCCCGGTGGAGGGCGGTGGAGAAGGGGCCTACACGCGCCACGGTGAGGGTCAGCGGGCTGGGATAGGCAATGGAGATCGGCTTCTCGTCCACCCCGGGCAGCCAGAGCATCACAAACTGGCCCGGCTCCGCCTCCGGAAGCTCCATATCCAGCACGAAGGTGCGGACCCGACGGGTTTCGTTATGAATCTCCCGGATAGAAACGATGGCAGGAAGGGACATCTCCGCAATCCCGGTGCTGTACAGACGGACCTTGTGTCTGCCCTTTGTGTCCGCTCCACAAAAGCCAGCCGACACAGGGTCAGCCAACACAAGGTCGGCTTCTACGGTTCGTATACTATATCCAGAAACGCCTTCAGGAATTCCTCTACTGCTCCCCGGAGGGCCACGTTGGCCGTCATCCCGTAGATCGCCCCTATCCCCGCGCCCTCCCCCGGATGCTCCTTCACATAAGCTACCGCCTCCCGCAGGTCCTGGATGAAACGTCCGGCAACACCCGGCTGGGTATGCCGGAGCGTTACACAGATGTGGACCGCAGGCGGGTCCTGGAGGGCGTTCAGCCCCCATCCCTTCCGGGTCATGTACTCGTTGACGGCGTAGATATCCACCACGTCCGACCCGAAGGCGATGACGAAGAGCGGATTGCCAAAGACCTTCAGCTCTGGAATCTCCTCGATCCCCGCGCGGATCGTCGCTGCGGTCTGGAGGATCTTGCTGGCCGCTTCCATATACCCCTGCTGGCCCGTGGCGACCATCGCCGCCCAGCAGGTGGCGCTCAGCGCACCCGGACGGCTGCCGGCAAGGGTGGGGGAAAGATAAAGGCCACCGGACCAGTCGGTTGTGATGAAATACTGGTAGTGGAGCAGCTCTTTGCTCCGGTAGAGGATAACGGAGGAGCCTTTAGCTGCGTAGCCGTATTTATGGGTATCGGCGGAGATGGAGGTGACACCGGGCAGCCGGAAGTCGAAGGGGGGCACGTCGTATCCCAGCTTCTCGGCCCACGGGAGGAGGAAGCCGCCCAGGCAGGCGTCGGTGTGGAAGCCGATCCCCCGTTCCCGGGCCAGTTCGGAAAGCTCCTCGATGGGGTCAATCATGCCGTGGGGGAAGGAGGGGGCGGAGCCTACCAGGACGATGGTGTTTTCTGTGACCGCCTGGCGGGTTGCCTTCACGTCCGCCCTGTAATCCTCGCCCACCGGCACGCGGATGATCTTGATGTTAAAATACTGGGCTGCCTTATCGAAGGCAGCATGGGCGGTGGAGGGGACGACCATCTCCGGCTCGGTGATCCCCAACCGGTCCCTGGCCCAATCCCGATAGGTCTTCATCGCCAGGAGGATGCTTTCTGTCCCTCCAGAGGAGATCGTGCCCACGATCCTGTCCGTCGTCCTGTCCGCCCCCAGCATATGGGCCGTCATGGAGACAATCTCCGCCTCGTACTTGACGGTGCTGGGCCACAGGTCGAAGTGGAGGGGGTTGCTCTGGGAGTTAATGCCGTACACCCGGTTCAGGAACCCGATGTGCTCCTGGTCGCCGTGATAGACGGCTCCGGAGGCAAATCCCTCTTTCCACCGGGCCTCCTCCCTCTGCCAGAGCCCCTCCATCAGGCGGATGACCTCCTCTTTGCTGAGGCCGGTTTCGGGGATGCGGGAGAAGGTGGGGACCTCTTCCCGATATGGCTTGAGGGCACGGCCCAGTTCCTCCAGGTAGCTGGAAAAGTCGCTTGCTGCCATCTCATATCCTCCTGGATAAAAATTCCCCGCGCAGCCGGGGATCACGAATCCCGCAGACGGCCTGAACTCTTCTCTCTCCGCGTCTCCCTTTTCCCGCGTCTCCCCCTCTCCATGCCTCTCCCGCTCAGACCACCGCCTTCCCTCTCAGCGCCTCCAGGCTTTCGTACCCGTGTCGTTCCATATACTGGGCCAGCTCCTGGCAGACCTGGCGGAAGACCCCCATACCCCGATAATGGACAGCGGTGCCGATGCCGACAGCGGTGGCGCCGACCAGGAGCATTTCTACCGCGTCCCGTCCGGTCGTCACGCCGCCTACCCCGATCACGGGCACATCCACCGCCCGGCAGATGTCCCGCACACAACGGACGGCGATGGGGCGGAGGGGAGGGCCGCTGATCCCGCCGGTGGTATGGGAGAGGATCGGTCGCCGGGTCTCGATGTCCAGCACCAGCCCCGGTCCCAGGCTGTTGACGGCGGTGATCCCGTCGGCGCCAGCTTCCACCACTGCCCGCGCGATCTCGACGATGTCGGTCACGTTGGGGGAGAGCTTCACCAGCACCGGGATGTGGGTGTTCTGCTTCACCCGACGGGTCACCTGGGCGGAGACGTAGGGGTCGGCGGCGAACATCCGCAGGTATTCGTCGTCCAGGTTGGGGCAGGAGATATTGACCTCGATCAGGTCTGGCTCTGCCTCGGAGATGTAGCGGGCGAGGGTGCCGAAGTCGTAGATGGTATCGGCGAAGATGCTGGCGATGATCGGCACTCCCAGTGGGGCCAGCCGCTCTTTGGCGGCCCGGATTTCCTCCACCATCACCTCCACGCCGGGGTTGGAGAGGCCGACGGCGTTGATCAGCCCTGGCCCCCAATCCAGAATGACCGGGTTGGGATAGCCGTCACGGGGGGCCAGGCTGACCGACTTGGTCGTCACCGCTCCGGCTCCGGCCTCCGCTACCCGCGCCATCACCTCGCAGGTCAGCCCCAGAATCCCCGAGGCCAGCACCGTCGGGTTGGGCATGTGGACGCCACAGAGGGTGGTGGTCAGGTCTACGCTCATCAGCCGCAACACGTATGACGTATGAAGTATGACGTATTACGTATTCCGTGTTCCGTTCAGGTACTCCATCACTTCAGCGTACTGATCCGGGGTGATGTGGCCTGAATTTCGCAGCGTCTTCAGCAGTTGAGAGAGCGGAAGGAGGGCGTGGAGCCGGTAGCCTCTCCGGGCCAGGTCCTCTGCCCCTCCCTGCTCCCGGTCTATGAGCACCAGCACGTCCTGCACGACCAGGCCCGCCTCCTCCAGCGGGGCGATGGCCTCCAGCTTGCTGTCCCCCCGGGTGATCAGATCGTCCACCACAAGCACCCGCTCCCCAGCCCTGTAGCTCCCCTCGATGGACCGGCCGGTGCCGTGGGCTTTGGCCTCCCGGCGGGGGTAGATGAGGGGGCGGTCCATCTCCAGCGCCAGGGCGACGCCGATGGGGATCCCGGCGTAGGGAACGGCAGCGATGCGGTCGAAGGGGAGGGATTGGGCCACTGTCGCCAGCATCCGGGCAGCCTGCCGGAGCAGGCGGGGGTGGCTCACCAGCA
>JBDOIF010000171.1:0-75299 GCA_041082215.1 Anaerolineae bacterium | reverse complement strand
CGGTCAGACGCAGCTTGTGGTGTTCAGCGAATATGCCAAGGGGACCGGCGTGGGGTATCTTCAGCAGATGTTCCGCATTCCCGACAGCCGGGTGGTCTACGAGCCGGGGGGAAGCTCACGATTCGGCTTCCGGCTGATCCTGGGGGCAGATTACCAGACGTGTTACCCGTAGGGGCGAGATGCCTCTCGCCCCTACGGGGGGCAAGGCACGCCTCGCCCCTACGGGAACCAGGCGGCCACCGTTCCCAGATTGCCCACCATCCGTGCGCCGGCCTCGTTCCCTGCCCGGCAGGCCGCCTCCAGGCCCGCCCCGCGCAGCAGGGCGGCGATGAGGCCGGCGGCGAATGCGTCGCCCGCCCCGGTGGTGTCCACCACTTCGACCTGGGGGGCCGGGACCCGACCGGAAAAGCCCGCTCCCTCCGCCCAGCACCCCTCCGCCCCCAGCTTGATCACCACTGCCCGCGCGCCTCGCTCGCGGAGGGCACGGGCCGCTCTCGCCGGGTTCCGCTCCCCGGTCAGATAATGGGCCTCCCGCTGGTTGCACAGGAACAGGTCCAGATGGGACAGGCAGGGCCAGAGGGGGGCCGGGTCTGGCTGGGCGCGGGAGATGACCACGTCCAGCGAGGTGAGAAGCCCCCGTGCCCGTGCCTCTGCCAGCTTGCCGGGCAGCCGCCCATCCAGCAGCCCCGGCAGGACCAGGAAGCCGCCCACGTGGAGGACGCGGGCCCCCTCGTCCGCCAGGGCCTCCAGGTCGAGGTCATCCACCGTCAGGCCGGCGTTGGCCCCGGGCGTGTGGACGAAGCGGGGCTGAGCCTGCCGGTCCACCAGCCCCACGCTCACTGCCGTCGGTCGGTCCGGCACACGACGGACAAAGCGGGTATCCAGTCCGACCCGCTCCCAGTACCGCTCGATCAGGGCGGCGGCATCGTCGGTGCCGACCCGCCCCACCAGCGCCGTCCGCACACCCAGGGCGCAGAGGCCCACCGCCACATTGGAGCCGCATCCCCCCGGGCCGACCGCTGCCTGCTCGAAGGAAATAGACTCGTGTCGAGGTACGTCCTCCACCGGATAGCAGAGCACGTCCAGCGTGATGTTGCCGAGAACGACAGCCTCCATCGCTCCTATCGCCCGTTCCGGGTTACCAGTGGCAGGTAGAGCGCCCACCCTTTCGCTTCCAGCAGCATCCCTTTGTTGGCGCTCATCGTCACGTTCCCTGCCCTGTCCACTGCCTGGACAAAGAAGTGGAGGGCATCTTCAACCCTGTCTAGCGAGCCTTCCCAGAGCTTGTTCCCCTCGTTATAGGCCAGGTCCATACTCTGCCAGTAGCCACCGCCGGTGCTGTAGGTGACCAGCATACGGTAGATGCCGGAGGTATCCGATGCCCGCGCCCGGAAGTTGACCCTGCCCACAAACCGGGTTGCATCCGTCTCCCAGATGGTGGGTGGAAGGAAATCGTCGCTGGTGGAATAGAAGACCAGGAGCTGAAGCTCGTCGTACAGCCGCTCCAGGCCAAGCCCGGCGTTGTACTGGCCAGGGATGAGCACCAGCCGGTCGTGCCCACCGAACCGATTTACGAAGAAGGGCTTATCCGGGAACCAGCCGGTAAAGGTGAACTCCGGCTCCGGCAGGGTGACATCGGTCACTGGCCGGGAGATGAGGGGGTCGAAGTCGGTGTCATAAGTGTAGTGGCCGCTCAGGAAGAGAGTGCCATGGGCGACGTAGTCGGCCGTAGCCGGAGGGGAGATGAGGAGGGTCGCCAGCGGCTGGACCGGCTGGCCGGGGCTGGCCTGCGCCTCGCCGCCCACGCTGTAGTAGACGCCGCCTCCCTGCCCCAGGGCCTGGCCCGTCATACCGCCTGCGATATGACGGGTGAGGGTGGGGTGGACCGTGGCGGTGATCACCTGCAGGCCCCCAATGCCCACGGGGGCCGGCCCCTCGACCGTGCTGGAGATCCCTTCATGCCAGGGAGGCTGAGGGGTGGGGAGGTGGACCCGCAGCATCGGCAGGCCGTAGAGGGCAGCCTCCATCAGCGCTTTTTCGTGGTAAAGGCTGAGGCCGCCGCTGGGCAGTGTACCCAGATAGCGGAGCTTGGCGTTGCGCAATGCTTGCCCGATGGGCATGTAGGCGCTGCGGCCCAGCTCCTGGGAGAAGAAGTACATCAGTCGCTCGGAGAGGGCGATGGAATCGTCCACCCCGTAGCCGTAGCCGGTGTTGCCCACCCAGGCGGAGGCCCGCTGTGCCATAGCCTGGGGGAAGTCCGGGATCGTCTCCGGGTGGGCTGGCTGCACCTCCGCGTCGGCCAGGTTCAGCCCGGCATGGCAGCCCATCGAGAAGCCCAGCGTGCCTGTGAAGAGGGCATTGACGACAGCGGCGTTGGATAAGGGAACCGAAGTGGTGAGGGCCGGGTAGGCCTCGTAGTGGGAGAAGTGAGCGTTGATGGAGGCGATCTCGTTGGGCGGCACGGCCTGGGTCCAGGCCGACTCCAGATCATCGGCGTCCCAGGTCTCGCTGATCAGGGAAGTGACAGCAAGGCCGTGGTCGCTCAGCCTGGCTCCGATGGCGGCGGCGCTATCGGAAAGGAAATCGTAGCCAGTAGCGACGGCCCGGGTGGCGGTGAGCACGCCACCGGATTGGAGGAAGGAGCCGATCATTGCCCTTACCTCCGTCGGTGTCTCCACCAGCCGGCCCACCGGGTGCCGCTGCACCACCAGCCACCGGTTGCGCCACGCCAGCGGCGTCGGGTCGCCGTAGATGTCGTCGGTAAGGTAGTAGCCCAGTGCCAGGGCTGCCCGGGCCGCACCGGCGTCCAGGTACGCGCTGCTTTCGTAGGTGCGCTCATTGGCGATGCGCGTCTCGTCAGGAATGCGGTAGAGGGGGAGCTGCTCGTCGCTTCCCACCAGCACCACGTATTGCAGGGAGGGGTAACCCTGGAAATAGGGGAGGACGATCCGCTCCCTTATCTGCCTGGCGACCTCGTTGGCATAGCCAGGGGAACAGTACTCTGTATTCCATGTGGTGTAGGTGTCGGAGATGACATCGTCGTTTTCCACCGGGACCACAATTCCCCGCACCAGTGGGTGGTCGGCCAGAGCCCGCAGATCGTTCACCAGGGCGTTCGTCTCCGTAATCCCGTAGGTGGCGTCCAGCCGTTGCTTGTTGAGCAGGATCAGGGTCAGGGGTTCGCTGTAGGGAAAGGTGCCTGTGGGGGTGCCAACATAGGTGGCGATCGGTTCACCCATCGGGTAAGTGGGGGTCCACGAACAACTGCCCCCTGTCAGGGGGACGACTTCGGCCTGGAGCCGGTAGGAGCGGGTCGGGTCGTGGACTCCGTTGTCGCCCAGGACCAGAATGTAGTGCCAGCCCGGCTCCAGGGCCATCGTGGACACCTGCTCCGACATTGTGTTGGGGTTGGCGGAGATGGAGCTGATACGGCCGATGGAGCTGATACGGCCGATGGAGCTGATGCGGCCGATGGAGCTGATACGGCCGATGGAGCTGATGCGGCCAGCGGCGTCTATATCGGAGTTGTCCCCCAGCTCGCCCAGCACCTGGTTGTCCGGCCCCAGCGGCTGGCCCAGATCGCCGAAGAGGACCAGGTCGTAATCGGCAGGAAGGTTGTCCAGCGTCACCGTCAGCATTGCCGGAGCGGTGATCTCGATCCGGTACCAGTCCAGATCGTCTTCGTGACTGATGTAGGACCAGTATGGCTGCCCTGCCTGGATGGGGTAGGCCATCTCCCAGATGTCATTCGGCTCGTAGGTATCACCGGACGGGGTGCTGAAGACCAGGTCGGCTACGACCGTCTCAAAGAAGTTGTTGCCAGCCGTGACGACGGCGGAGCCAAAGAAGTACCCTTCCAGAAGCTTGCTGGGATCCAGGATATAGGAAGCGTAGGGAGGGACTTCGATCTCGAACTCGTGGGCCAGGTTGCCGGCGAGGTCGAAGAGGTAGATGTAGGCAGTGTTGGAGAAATCGGCGCTGTTCCAGACCCGCAGGTCAGTCCGTTCGCCAGGGGAGTAGATGAAGTAGGGGAGATGGACCCGGAACTCTGGCCAGGGAAAGCCGCCGTAGCCAGCCGATGTCTGGCCGTCCTCGTTGAGGGCGTAAGCTGTCAGTAAGTCTGTGCCGCTATAGACGATGGTCCCCTGCCACCCCCCCGGGAGCGGTTCGTAGGCGGCCAGGCTGTGGGTGACGTTGCCCCCTGGCACGAGGGTCCGCTCCTCCAGCGCATCAAGCGAACCGCTCGTCTGATTGTGGTAAGCCACTGTCACTGTGAAGGCATCGATCCCTGCATGGTACAGGGTGAACTCCGTATTCAGCGGCTCAGCCGACCCCCGGCAGGAGGCCCAGGGGAGGACGCCGTAGGTGGAGAGGTTCTCTCTATACTGGCCGGTGAGGGCGAAGGCCCCGCCCGTGGTCGGATTCTTGTTGATGACCACAGCGGCGGTGGGATGATCGGAGCTGATGGAGGCCCAGCCGTGGAACCCGGAGGGGATCGAGCCGGTCTGGCAGAGGTTCAGCGTGTAAATGGCCATAGGGGCGAGCTCCGGGCTATCGTCATAGGCAACTGAGCCATCTGCGGCGAAGAGGTAGATGTTCGCTCTGGCAGAGCTGAAGCGATCCGTGTTCTGGACGACCACCGTGGAGCACCACCCCCCGTAGTTCCTGTAGAGCGCCGGGAGAACGACCTCATTTTGAGCAGCTCCGGGGACCGTATAGGCCATCAGCCCCTCCGTGTCACCGCTGTGGTCTGTGATCCGCACCACGGCAGCCACAGGATCGGGCCCGGAATCGAGGATGGCGGAGCCGGAGAAGGAGGCTCCAAGGATGGGAGTCAGCTCCTTCATATTCCAGATGGTGGTCCCGTTGGGCGGGATGGTACGGGTGACCGTAGTGGAGAGGCCACCGGCGGAGACGTACAGGTAGGCAGTGATAGTGTAGCCGGAGAGGCTCTGGACGTGGAGGTTGGTCTCCAGGCCATCGGCGGAGTAGGCGACAAAGGGGACGGCCTGTTCATACCATCCGCCCGGGCTACCCTCGTAGGCAGCCGCGGCGACCGGGAGCGTGGCCGTTGTCTGGGCGGAGGCCGCGCCCGTGACGGAGGGCGCCGCATCTGCCCGACCGGCGGAGGAAGGGGGCATATCGGCTGTAGATAGCCCGGCCCCCACCAGCGCCAGCATCAACCCGCTCAGCCCAACAATCGCAATCCCCTTCAGCAACCGGTGCCTCCCCATTCTTTTCCTCCTTTTATCCGCCGTCCTGGACCTCAAGCATCAGCGCCTCTTCCAGGTCCAGCCTGGCCCCCAGATGCCGAAAGGTCTCTATGGCCTGGGAGCGGTGTGTCTGTGCTGCATCCTTCTCCCTGCGGTCGGCATACAGCCGGGCCAGCGCAAGGTGGGTACGGGCCACCTCGTAGGGGGAATCCAGTCCCTCCAGCATCTCCAGGCTGCTCTGGAGCTCCCGCAAGGCCCATTCGTCCTGTCCCAGCCGGTGGTAAACCAGCCCCACGATCCGGGCAGCGATCCCTTCCTCAAGCTGCATCTTGTGCTGGCGGGCCAGGTCCAGGGCGGCGGCGGCGTAAGCCAGCGCGTCGTCCAGCCGGCCCTGTCCCACCGCCACCTCCGCCAGATGCCGGTAGACCTCCGGCAGCCAGTCCTCAACGCCGATCTCCCTGAAAAGCTCCAGACTGCGCCGGAGATGCTCCTGGGCATCCTCCCATTCCTGACTCCGGATATGGACCACGGCCAGGTTGTTGTGGAGCACCGCGATCCCAAACGTCACCCCCAGCCGCTCCCATATCCCCATACTCCGTTCGTAGACCTGCTGGGCTGCCTCCAGGTCGCCCTGGTAAAGCAGGACCTCCCCCAGGTTGTTGGCGATCACTGCCTGTCCATACACATCGCCGACCCGCTCCTTGATCTCCATCCCCAGGCGGTAGAAGCGGGCCGCCTTGCTCCAATCCCCCACCTCGAAATAGACATTTCCCAGGGTGTTGTAGGCCTGGGAGGCCCCCAGGAGGTCCTCCAGCGACCGGTACGCCTCCAGGCTCTGGTGGGCGTACTTCACCGCCTCATTCAGGTCCCCATACCGGCGGTAGATCTCCGCCATCAGGAAGTAGAGATGGGCAAGGGTGTGCTCCCTCTGGGGATCCTGACTGGCGCGGGCGATCTCCATGCTGCGCCGACACCAGGCGATGGCCTGGTCGTTCTGGCCCAGCCGATGGTAGATCCCGGCCCCCAGGCGGTAGATACGGGCTGCCTCCAATGGCTCCCACTGGCCCAGCTCCTCCAGTCCCTGCTGAAGCCACCGGAGAGCAGTGTCGTATTCGCTCTTCCTCTCATATACCTCGGCTGTCCTGCGGCACAGGTCGGCCAGGTGACGGGACCGCTCTTCGCCGGGCGGGCTATCCTCCACCAGCTTCCTCGCTGCTTCGTAATGCTCCAGCGCCTGATCGTACTCCCCGATCACCGCCATCACATCCCCCAGCGCTTCGTGAGCCTGCAGGCGGACCTCCGTCAACTCCAGGCTGGTTTGCCTTCCTTCCTCTACCGCCTCCAGGACCCGCTGGAACTGGGCCAGGGCCACCTCGTTGGCATACTCACGCCGGGCCAGCTCCCCGGCCTTCAGCCCGTAGTCGGCTGCCTTATCCCAGACCTGTCCCTGATAGAAGTGGTAGGCCAGCAAGTTGTACCACTGGGGAAGCGTCTCTGCCCGTTCCCGCTCGATGAGTTCGCCAATGTGCCGGTGCAGTTCCCGTCGCCGACCGTAGGCCAGGCTCTCGTAGGCTACCTCCCGGATAAGGGTGTGGCGGAAGGCATAGGTGGGGATGGAAGCGGAAGGCTCCACAGCGGTCAGCTCCAGAGCGGTCAGCCGCTCCAGGCGCTGAGGGAGGGAGCTCCCCAGGTCGCCATAGGGATAGACTCCTGCCAGCGTCTGCACCGGAAAGGTCTGCCCGATGCAGGCCGCTACCTGAAGCACCCGCCGGTCGGTTTCGACCAGGCGGTCAATGCGGCTCTGAAGCAGGCCGTGGACCGTGTCGGGGATCTGGGTGGCGCTCAGCCGCGTGTCCATCAGCCAGTGACCGTCGTCCCACCGCAGCGCGCCGCTCTCCTTCAGGGAGCGGACGATCTCTTCGACAAACAGGGGGTTTCCCTGAGCTTTCTCACAGACCATCTGGTAGAGGGATTCCGGCACTTCCAGCCCCTGCAACAGGTGGGCGACCATTTCCTGTACGGCCGGAGGGGGCAATTCTTCCAGGAGAACATCCACACAGTGTTTCAGTTGCTGCCACCGGCCCTCCAGCCGTTCGTCGGGGCGATGGACAATAAAGAGGGCCAGCGGCATATCCCGCAGGTTGCGGGCCAGATAGTCCAGGAGGTCCAGCGAGGCGGGGTCTGCCCACTGGATGTCCTCCATCGCCAGCATCAATCCTGAAGGCGTGGCCCGGTGGCGGATCAGCGCCAGGGTCAGGTCGAACAATCGTTGCTGGCGCAGATGGGGGGTGAGGGCAGCCGTGAGGGGGGTATCCTCTACGGGGAGGCCGAGCACCTCGCCGAGCACCGGGGCCCATTCTTCGGCTCCCAGCCGCTCCAGCCCGGCCCGGACCCGCCTTATCTGCTCATCCGGCGGCTCCCCTTCTCGAATCTCCAGCAGTGCCCGCAGCAGTTCGGCCCACGGCAGGTAAGGGGTATCCCGCCCGTAGGAGAGGCTGGTCGCTGCCAGGATGAGGAAACCCCGCTGGCGGGCCAGTTCCATCCCCTCGCCGACCAGGCGGGACTTGCCGATGCCGGCCTCGCCGCGCACCACGACCACCCGGCCCTCTCCGTTCCCCACCGCATCCAGCGCCTGGCGAATCCGGGCCATCGCCTCCTCCCGGTCCACCAGCGGCCCCTCCCAGCGGCGGCCCAGACCCGCTTCCAGGCCTGTCTGGAGTGCGAGGGCGCGGTAATGGGCCACTGGGTCAGCCTTGCCCTTGACATGGATGGGAGGGCAGGCCATCAGTTGCACCCGTTCCTCCACATAGTGAGCGGTTGTCCGGCTGATCAGCACCTCTCCGGGGGAAGCAGCGGTCATCAGACGGAAGGCCAGGTTAACCTCGTCCCCCATCACGGTGTACTCACGGCGGCCGGCCATCCCCACATTCCCGGCGAAGACGAAGCCGGTATTGACGCCGATGCCGTGGCCGGATGCCGCTCCCTCCCCCACCCGGAAGCCGGCCTGTTCCAGCGCAGCCCGCATATTCAGCGCCGCCAGCACCGCCCGCTCGGGGTCGTCTTCGTGGGCAAGCGGCGCGCCGAAGAGGGCCATGATATGCAGCCCAACCGGGCTGACGCCCAGTTTGTTGACAACTCCCTCATAGCACTCGACGCAGTCCCGCATCGCAGTGAAATAGCCGTTGAGCAGGGCGGTCAACTCGTCGGGAGGACGGTCGCGGAGCGACTCCACCAGCGCGTTCACCCCCGGGATGTCGGCAAAGAGGACCGTCACCCAGCGGGTCTCGTCCAGCGCGCGCGGCTGGGCGGGGTCTGCCTGCAGGCGGCGCAACAGGCCGGGGGGGAGATAAGGGGTAAGGGCGTCGAGCCGGGCGACGAGCCAGGCGATCTGGGTGTGGGCATCCCCGGGAGGGAGGGGGATGTCCGGCGCGGAGGCCGGATCGAGGCAGAAGTCGTGGGCCAGCTTCGCCGTCTCCAGGCGGAAGTACCCTGCCTGGTCGGCGGGGGTGACGGGGAGCCTTCCAGCGGCCTGGAGGGTGGCCTCGTCGAGCACGATCTGTCCTCCGGCGGCCATGCTCTCGGCCCGGCCCATCCGTTCCAGGGCTGGCCCCAGGACGGCAAACTCCAGGCTCTCAGCGGTGCCCAGGCTAGCGGTGAAGAGGGGGCCTGTGCCCAGCCCGATCGCCAGGCGGAGGGAGATCGGGGTTTCGGCAATGCCTGCCTCCGAAAGGTCGGTGGACATCGCCGTCTGCATCTCTGCAGCAGCCAGGCATCCCCTCCACGCATGCCCCTCCCCCTCAAACAGGAGCAGGATGGCATCGCCGCCGAACTTCAGCAAGTCGCCCCCATGCCGCTGCGCGATGCCGGTCATCACCCCGAAGTACCGGTTGACGACGTCGGTGATCGCCTCTGCCCCCTCCCTCCCCAGGCGCGAGCGCCGCATCTGTTCGGAGAGGGCAGTGAAGCCGGAGACATCGGCAAAGAGGACCGTCCCCCAGCGGAACAGCCCGTGGACCGGCTCCCTGGGCGGCGCCAGGAGGATCGGCTCCACCACACAGCGGGGGAGATAGGTGGCCACCGTATGGAGAAGGGTCGCCAGATGGTCCCGGACCTGGGCGGCAGCGGCTGGCGGGAGTGGAAGCGAAACCCCCGCTTCCCAGCCGGAAGGCAGGTACCGAAGGAGATCCTGGCCGGCAGTCTCATCTCCTACCATTTGCCGTCTCTCTTTTCCTAGTGTAGCACAGAAGGCAAATTTTGCACGGGGCGTAATTCAATTTCGGGGCGAGTGGTCCTCTGGATAGGAGGGATCCCTGCTCCATTCGCGGTATTTGTTTCCATTCGCGCCATTCGTGTTTCCCCAGGTCCGGCCCGGGCCAGGGACATCTCGCCCCGAACTGAAATACACCTTTTTGCACGCCACGAGTTGCCTGAGAGCAGGAAAGGAAGTATACTTGGCACAGATGAAGATCATGAGGAAGCAGGGGTAGTTCTATGAGCCGACCCAAGTTCTCCGTTGTCGCCCCAGCTTACAACGAGGAGGAGACCCTCCCCGAGTTCTACCGGCAGGTGCGGGAGGTGATGGATGGCCTGGGAGAATCCTGGGAGCTGGTCCTGATCAACGATGGCAGCACGGACCGCACGGGTCAGGTGATGCGGGAGCTTCATGAGAAGGACCCCCGCGTCTGTATTGTGGATTTCGCCCGCAATTTCGGCCACCAGATCGCCATCACCGCCGGGATGGACCACGCCCGGGGGGAGGCTGTTATCACAATAGACTGCGACCTTCAGGACCCTCCCCAGGTGATCCCGGAGCTGATTGCCCGATGGCGGGAGGGCTACCATGTCGTCTACGGGGTGCGGGCCGAGCGGGAGGGGGAGACCTGGTTCAAGCTCTTCACCGCCCGGCTCTTCTATCGTCTCATCTCCGCCCTCACCGACGTGAAGATCCCTATGGAGGCGGGCGATTTCCGCCTGCTGGACCGGCAGGTGATCGAGGACCTGCGCCGTATGCGGGAGCGTCGCCGCTTTATCCGGGCGATGACCTCCTGGGTGGGCTATCGCCAGATCGGCGTCCCCTATGTCCGTCATCCCCGCTTTGCCGGCGAGACCAAGTACCCGTTCCGCAAAATGTTCCGCCTGGCCCTGGACGCCATCACCGGCTTCTCCGACATCCCCCTCCGGCTGGCCTGGATCTGCGGTTTTGTGCTGATCGGGCTGGGTCTCCTGCTGGGTCTGGCTTTGCTGGCGGTCCGCCTGACCGGCAGCGCCCCCCTGGCCGGGCAGGGGCTGATGCTCACCGTTGCCCTCATCCTGAGCGGCACGCAGTTGATCTTCCTGGGGATCCTCGGCGAGTACCTGGTCCGCATCTACGACGAAGTGCGCGGCCGTCCTCTCTATACCGTCCGGGAACGGATCGGCTTCGACGGGGGAGAGTGATGGCTTCCCCTTTGACCCCTGTCAGCCAACTGTCAGCCTTCTGTCCTTTCTTTACTCATTACCGGCTTCAAAAGCATGGTAAAATGTGGACAATTCAGCCCGCGTAGCACCCGACTCCAGCCTGAGGAGGAACTATGAAAAGAAGTCCCAGGTGGTTGTGCTGGCCCCTTCCCCTGCTCCTTTTGCTCGGCCTGGTCCTCTCCCTCTTTGCCCGGCCCGCCCTTGCCCAGAGCAAGACGCTGTACTGGGAGCGAATGGACGTGGACATCACCGTTCTCCCCAGCGGCGATTTCGTCGTTGAGGAGACCCAGGTTATCGTCTTCACCTCTGGCACCTTCACCTACGGCTACCGCTCCATCCCCACCGACCGTCTCACCTCCATCACCGACGTGGCCGTGTGGGAGGACGGGCAGCCCTGCCCGTTCACTGCGGATGAGGAAGACGGAGCGTTTCGGATCAACTGGAAATTGCTGGAACCACGCCAGGATTCTCGCCACACCTACACCCTCCGCTATGTCGTCCACGGCGGCCTGCGCTACTACGAGGGAGGCGACCAGTTGTGGTGGAAGGCGGTCTTTCCGGATCGCTCCTTCCCTGTCTATGCCTCGACAGTGACCGTCCATCTGCCGGAGGGGGCTGCGGGCGATCCGGCCGCAGCCTATTTCACCGAGGCGACTGTCTCCGGCATCGGCACCTCCACCGTTACCTTCACCGCCCAGGAGACCATTGACCCCGGTCAGGAGTTCGAGGTCCGTGTGCAGTTCCCCCATGGCATCGTCGCTGGCTCCCCCGCCGCCTGGCAGCGGATGGAGGATACCAGGCCCCTCCTGAATCTGGGGCTGGGCGTGCTGGGGGGGCTGTTTCTGGTCGGCGGTCCCCTCTTCATGGTGCTCCTGTGGTATGTGCGGGGGCGGGACCCCCATGTGGAGCTGCCAACCGACTACCTGACCGAGCCGCCATCGGATGCCCCGCCTGGAGTCGCGGGCACGCTGGTGGATGAGAAGGCGGATATGCAGGACATTCTGGCCACCCTCGTGGACCTGGCCCGCCGTGGATACCTGGAGATCGAAGAGAAGCCAGTGCGAGGGTTCTTCTCTACGATCTCCGACTTCATCTTCCGCCGCACAGACAAGCCGGACGACGACCTGCGGCCCTTCGAGAAGGTCCTGCTGGTCCGACTGGTGGGCCTGCGCGGAGAGCGGAAGCTTTCTGACCTGCGCAACAAGTTCTATACGGCCATTCCCGAGATTCAGAAAAGGCTGTACGACGAGATCGTTCACCGCGGTTATTTCCGCACCAGCCCCGATAAGGTCCGGAGGTCCTACACCGGGCTTGGGGTGGCCTTTCTGGCCTTTCTCATCTTCGTCGGCTTCTGCCTGGTGGTGAGCGCCTCCGAATACACCGGCGCAGCTATCTGCCCCGTCATCGGATTGGGGGCGACGGCCATTGCCATCATCATTACCGGGGGGTACATGCCGGCGAAAACCCGCAAGGGGGCGGAGGAAACCGCCCGCTGGCGGGCCTTCAAGCGGTATCTGGAGCAGATCGAGCAGTATACCGACCTGAAGGAAGCCGCCGACCAGTTCGAGAAATATCTCCCCTATGCGATCGCCTTCGGGCTGGACCGCTCCTGGCTCAACAAGTTCAGCCGTATCGAGGCCACGCCTGTACCAGCCTGGTACATTCCGGTTCCCATTCCTACAGGCGGAACCTACTGGGGTGCCAGAGGCTCCGGGCGTGCGCCGGGGCTGGCTGCTCCGGCGGGGGTCCCTTCCCTTGATGGGATGAGCCGGGGGCTGGGGGCCAGTCTGGACGCCATGTCGCGCGGCCTGGGGGCGATGCTGGATACCGCCGGGAGCGTCTTCACCAGCGTCCCGTCTTCCCGGGGGGGTGGCGGCTGGAGCGGCGGCTTCGGCGGTGGCGGCGGCGGCGGTGGTGGCGGCGGCGGCGGCGGTGGCGGCGGTGGGTTTGGATAGCCTGCCGGGAGCCGCACAACAGATTCTCAGCTGATGGTCAGCAGGATGCAGGAGCTGAAACGAATCAGGCAAATCATAGATGCTGAAGGGCGGAGAAGCGGCTTTCGGGTTCTGAAAGTTTTGCTCTTCGGCAGTCGGGCGCGGGGTGACTTCCGCCAAGATAGCGATTGGGATTTTTATGTAGTCGTTGATAGGGACCTTTCCTTCCCCGAGCGGCAAAAGATAGCTTCGCGCATTCGGTGGGCCCTCGCCCAAGAGGATATGGATTGCGATATAGTGATTCAAAGTGAAAGGATGGTGCGCGAGAGGGAAGACAATCCTGCCTATCTGACCTACTATGTGTTGAAAGAAGGGATAGAAGTATGAGCGAGGAGGGCGTTCGAAGCTGGATTCGGAAGGCAGAAAGCGACCTCAAGATCGCCCGTGACGAGATGGCGACGGAGGAGCCAGCTACCGATGCTGTTTGCTTCCATCTTCAGCAATGTGTAGAGAAATACCTGAAAGCCTATCTGCTTTTCAGGGGCGAAGAAATCCCCAGAACTCATAACCTGGCGCTTCTGCTCTCCCGCTGCCGAAGGCATGACCCGGATTTCCAAAGCCTGGTTGATGCCGGGGTTGAACGGCTGACCGATTACGCTGTGAATGTTCGGTACGGAGAAGAATTCTATCTTCCATCTCTTCAGGAAACTCGGGAAGCGCTGGCGCTGGCACAACAGGTTCGTGAGTTTGTCCGCGACAGGATGAGGGGTGAGGCTTCCTGAAACAAACAAATAGGAGCAACCGCAAATGAACACCGGACGGATTCTTGGGCTTATTCTCATCGCTGCAGGATTGCTGGCATGTGTGCTGGCCGCTATGGCCAGTTTCACCTCCGCCGAGACGATGGGGGGAAGGATCATGGGGTTGGCCCTTGGCGCAATCCTCGGCGTTCCTCTGGTCGCTGTGGGCGTCTTCCTCCTCATCCGTGGCCAGCAGGAGGCGAAGGAGATGGCCGTCGCCCAGCAGCAGAAACGGCTCCTGGGAATGGTCCGCGCCCAGGGCCGGGTCAACGTCGCCGATGCCGCGCTGGAGCTGAACGTCAGCCGGGATCAGATCAAAACGTGGGTGTACGACCTGGTCAACAAGGGCCTCTTCACCGGCTACATCAACTGGGACGAAGGCGACCTGATCTCGGTGGATGCAGCCAGGATGGATACCACCAAGTGCCCCCACTGTGGCGGGGCGCTGGAACTGGCGGGGAAGGGGGTTGTGAGATGCCCGTACTGTCAAACTGAGATCTTCCTGGCCTGATAGGGGGTGGAACCAAGAACGTGAAATGTCAAACGTGAAACGTCAAACGTCACGTGGAAAGGAGAAGAGTGATGGGCGACCTGTATGAGCGCGTGAGCGAGGCCCGAACCGAGCTGGAAAAGTTGCTGGGAAAGATCCCCGGCTACAAGGGCTACAAGGACAAGGAAATGCGGCGGGAGTCGGACAAACTCCTGCGCGAGACGGTGGCGACGCAGATGGAGGCCCAGCGCCAGCGGATGGATGACCTGCAGAGGCAGTTGATCACCGCCGGCCGGTTCGAGTACCTGGATGAGATGGGGAATGCGGCGACGAAGCTTCAGACCTTCATTGACCGGGTGCGGAAGGCCGCCTACGGCTATGCCGGCCTCTTCGACGCCGTGCGCGTGCGGGAGGAGGAGCTGGACCGACTGTACGACTTCGACACCAAGCTCCTGGAGTATGCTGAGCGGCTTTCGACCGCGCTGGACAATCTGGAGACCTCGATCCCCGCTGGCGAAGGACTGGCAGAGGCGGTCCGACAGGTGCTGAGCATCTGCGCCGAGGCCAACCTCACCTTCGATGGGCGGGAGCAGGTGATCCTGGGCGCTGCATGATACGGCACGGAATAAGGAATACGGAGTACGGAATACGGAATACGCAATACGCAGCTTGCACTATTTCGTATTGCGTATTCCGTAAAGGAGAGGAGCGAAATGGCAAGAGTATTCGACATTGTTGAGTTTATGGACGAGAGCGGGCGGGAGATCGTCTACCGGTTCCCCGAACAGGGATCGGGTGACTTCCGCATCGGTTCCCAGGTGATCGTCCGCGAAAGCCAGGCGGCGGTCTTCTTCCGGGACGGCAAGGCCCTGGATGTCTTCGGGCCTGGCCGACACACCATCACCACCGCCAACATCCCCCTGCTGGTGGACCTGATCGGTAAGGCTTTTTCCGGCCAGACCCCCTTCAAGGCGGAGGTCTACTTCGTCACCCTGCGGGAGCTTCTGGATATGAAGTGGGGGACGCCGGAGCCGATCACCATCCGCGACCCGGTCCTGCGGATGGCCCGGCTGCGGGCCTTCGGCACCTATGGAATGGCGGTCACCGATCCTCAGCTCTTCGTCAACAAGATCGTCGGCACGCAGCGCCTCTATCGCACTTCGGACATCGAGAAGTTCCTCCGCAGCATCATCATCACCAAGCTGACCGACCTTCTGGGGGAGATGAGCCGGTCCATCCTGGATATCCCGGCGATGATGGAAGAGCTGGCGGCCGGGGTGCGGGCCAAGGCGGCCGACGACTTCGCCGCCCGCGGCATCAATCTGACCAACGTCTACATCGAATCCATCAGCCCCACCGAAGAGACGGCCAAGGCGATTGACCAGGCGGCAGCGATGGGCGCCATCGGCGATATGGACGCCTACCTCAAATACAAGGCCGCCATCGCGATGGGAGACGCGGCCCAGCAGCCTGGAGGCGGCGGGCTGGCCGGAGCAGGGGTCGGCCTGGGGGCCGGCGCGGCGATGGGGATGACGATGGCTCAGATGATGGCTCAGGCGATGCAGCCCAAACAGCCTCAGCAGCCCGCCGAGCCGCAGGAGGCCGCCGCTCCCAGGACCCCACAGACAGTGGAGGAGGTCCAGGCTATGCTGGATAATCTGGACCTGCGGCTGGCGTCGGGGGAGATCACCGAGGCGGTCTACAACAAGCTGTACGCCAAGTGGGAGGCGCGGCTGAAGGAGCTGAAGGGGGAGTAGGAGCGCCCGACCGCAGACTGGCGGATGCCCTCACCCTATCCCCAGCCCCCTCCTCTCTTCCGCCGCGTGGGAGAGGGGAGGGGGCAGGGGAAGGGGTGAGGGCACAAAGCTTTGCACACCTACAGCTCCGGCCACACGGGGACGAACATCTTCCACTGATCCGGATAGGCGCGGATGTGGGCTTCCAGAAGCTCCGTCACCCGTCGCAGGTTGATCTGCAATTCCTCTCCGGGATCGCCGGTGCGGATCATCTCCAGCGGCGCGCAGATGGAAGCGACATTTCTCCCTTCGGGCGTGCGGTACATGTTGGCGACAAGGACAGGCACATCGGTCCTGAGAGCCAGCCGGATGTGACCCGTGGGCAACGGGGCCAGCCGGCCGAAGAACTCAACCTCAGGAAGCGTCTCCCTCACCGGCCGGTCCACGCCCGTCAGCACCACTCCGCCGGCTCGCAGGTGTCGGATAGCCTGCCGGAGGGCCGGGACGGTGACCGGCGTCATCTCGATGCCAGCCTGCGTCCTCATCCGGTCCATCAGGGCAAACCCTCCGGCCGGCTCCTCCCCCAGCCCCAGCACCTGCACTACCCGGCCTCGCATCGGCTCTGAGGCGGCCAGCGCCAGGATCCCCAGGTCGAAATTGCCGACGTGGCTCCCGACGACGATCACCCCCCGACCCTGTTGCAGAGCCTCCTCCACACGGGCCAGGCTCCCGGCCGGGAAATGGACGGCGGCGGAGATCGCCTTCTCCCCGCGGGCGACCAGATGCCATAATTCGTAGTAGGTGCGGGCTGTGTCCCGAAACACGCGCCGCACGGTCAGGTGGAGCTGTTCCTCCCCTACCTCCGGGCCGAGGACCTGCCGCAGGTTGGCCCACACAACCCGGTAGACGTGTGGCCTGAAGCGGACAAGCAGCCCGGCGATGAGGTCCGCAACGGCAAGCCCCACGGGCGGCGGCAGGTACCTGCTGCAGAGCATCCCCAAACCGGTGACGGGGCGGGAGCTGAGAAGTCTCTGGATCCCTTTGAAGGCAAGCCTGGAGCCGGGTCTGAGGTCTTTCCCGGTTCCAGAGTGGGCTTTTTCTCTCATTCCCTATTGTCACCCGACGGTCAGCCGGCCCGCCGCAGGCCGACCTGTAGCCGGTGTCCCTCTACCCGGAACTCCTCAACCTGCATGCCTGGCTCCGGCTCGCCAGCCGCCCACTCCACCGCGAGCGTCTCGGCAGCGATGTACTCCCGCCACGCCTCCACTGCTTCTGCCAGCTCCCCTTCCGCCTGATAGCGGACCACGATGCGGTCATCCAGCTCCAGGCCTGCCTCCTTGCGCAGGTTCTGCACCCGTCGGATCACCTCACGGGCCAGCCCCTCGGCGCGCAGGTCCGGTGTGAGGGCCGTCTCCACGGCGACGGTCACCCCCTTCTCCGAGGCCACCGCCAGTCCCTCCTGGGGCTCTTCCTGGATCAGCACCTCTTCCGGTGCCAGCTCCACCTCTTCCCCTTCCACCTCCAGATGGAGGGGAACCCCCGCGCGCAGCCGCCGCACCGCGGCCGCGGGTTCCAGCCCCGTCAGCGCCGCCCGCAAGGCCGGGAACCGCCCGCCGAAGCGGGGGCCGAGCACCCGGTTGTCCGGCAGCAGCCGGTAGGTCACCAGGTCGCCGAGTTCCTTCACGAAGGAGACCTCCTTGACGTTCATCTCCTCCTGCACCAGCGTCACCAGCTCCCCGTCCAGCCCGCCCACATCCGGCTCAAGGTAGATCAGCGCGCGCGCCAGGGGCTGGCGCAGTTTGATGCCGGCGCTGTTGCGGGCCGAATGGCCCACCGCGACCACTTCACGGGCCAGCTCCATTTGTGCCAGCAGCTCCTCATCCACCAGCGATAGGTCCGGTTCCGGCCAGTTGGTGTGGTGGACGCTCTCCGGCGCGTCCGCGTCCACCGAGCGGACCAGGTTCTGATACATGGCCTCGGTGACGAAGGGGACAAAGGGGGCCAGAAGCCGGCAGAGGGTGGTGAGGACCCGGTAGAGGGTGGCGTAGGCCGCGTTCTTATCCGCGTCCTGCTCGCTCTTCCAGAAGCGGCGTCGGCTGCGGCGGAGGTACCAGTTGGTCAGATCGTCAATAAAGGGCTCGACGACGAGCGTCGCGCCATAGGCGTCGTAATCCTCCAGCCGCTCCGTCACCTGAGCAACGACCTGGTTGAGGCGGGCCAGGATCCAGCGGTCCAGCAGATTGTAGCGCAAGTTTAAACTTGCGCTACAAGGCGTCCACTGGTCCAGCCGCGCGTAGGTGACGAAGAAGACGTAGGCGTTCCAGAGGGGGAGGAGGAACTGACGGCGGACCTCGTCTGCCTTGTTGTAGCCGAAGAGCAGGTCCTTCTCCGGCTTCTGGCGGCAGTAGAGCCACCGCATCACGTCCACCCCCATCCGGTCGGCGGCCTCGTTGAACTCGATGGCGTTGCCCCAGGACTTGTGCATCTCCCGCCCGTCCTCCGCCAGCAATGTGGCATAGCCGAAGCAGGTCCTGAAGGGGGGCGAGTTCTCCAGGACGGTTGCCATCGCCAGAAGGGAGTAGAACCAGTTGCGGAACTGGCCGGGGAAGGACTCGGTGATGAAGTCGGCCGGGTACCATTGCCGCCAGTACTCCCGGTTGGTCCGGTACTGGAGGGTGCTGAAGCTGACGATCCCCGCGTCCAGCCAGGGGTTGCCCACGTCGGGGATGCGGCTCACCTCCGCGCCGCAGTTGGGACAGGCGATACGGACCGCGTCCACCCAGGGGCGGTGGGGGGTGTGGCCCTCGAACTCCTCCCAGCCAGCGATGGCCCGTTCTTTCAGTTCACGTTCGTTGCCGATGACGTGGAAGTGTCCACACTCCTTGCACTCCCAGATGGGCAGCGCCAGTCCCCAGTACCGCTTTTTGCTGATCATCCAGTCGTGCATATTCCGCAGCCAGTCCAGCTCCCGTTCCAGGCCGAAGGAGGGAAGCCAGCGGATCTGTCGGGTCACCTCCATCATATCGTGGCGCAGCTCGTCCATCGAGATGAACCACTCGTCCACCAGACGGAAGACCAGGTCGGTGCCGCACCGCCAGCAGACGGGGTAGCGGTGAGTGTAGTCCTCTACCCTGTAGAGCAGTCCCTTCTCCCGCAGGCTGGCGAAGACCCGCCCGGCGCTTTCGGAGACGTGGGTGGCGCTGAAAGGGCCGAAGCCCGGGATAAAGTACCCCTCCTCGTCCAGCGGGGCGATGGCGGGGAGGTTGTACTCCCTGCTGAGGGCGAAGTCCTCTGCACCGCACCCTGGCGCGATGTGGACAATGCCGGTGCCTTCCGCCTCCCCCACCTCGTCCCAGAGGACCACCCGGTGGGCCTGGGGGCCGCCAGCTTCCCGCTGGGCCTCCAGCTCGTCGAAGGGGCCGTCGTAGGTCCAGCCCTCCAGCGCCGTTCCCATCATCTCCTCCAGCACCTCGTAGGGACCCGACAACTGATGGAGAGTGCCTTTGGAGAGGTAGAATACCTCGTCTCCCTGGCGGACCCGGACATAGGTCAGCTTGGGCCCTGCTGCCGCCGCCACGTTGCTTGTCAGGGTCCAGGGGGTGGTGGTCCAGACCAGGAGGCTCTCGCTGGGCCGCCCTCGCAGCGGGAAGCGGAGGATGACGCTGGGGTGGGTGCGTTCCTGGTACCCCTCGGTGGCGATCTCGTGCTGGCTGATGCCGGTGGCGCAGCGGGGGCACCAGGGCATCACATCCGTACCTTTGTAGAGCCATCCCCGTTCCCAGCAACGCTTGAGGAAGGTCCAGATCATGTAGTTATTCTCGTTGGAGAAGGTAAAGTAGGAGCCGCCCAGCTCCGGCAGCCCCAGCCGGCCCACGATCTGTTCCACCGTGTCGGTCACCGGTCCCTGGGGGCCATGGACGGTGATGACCTCGTTGGGGTTTTCCATCAGCCGGTTTCCCAGCTCTCGCAGGAAATCGGGATCGTTCCAGTCCATCCAGTAGCCCAGCCGGATGGACTGCTCCGTCTGGACGGCGGCGTAGCGGAGCACCCGCTCTTTGCATTTACGGACGAAGCGGTCTATGCCGTAGTTTTCGATATCCCGCTTGGAGCGGAAGCCCAGCTCTTTTTCGACCTCGACCTCGACCCAGAGCCCCTGGCAGTCGAAGCCGTTCTGGTAGCGCGTATGGAAGCCGCGCATCGCCTTATAACGGTGGAACAGGTCTTTATAAGTGCGCCCCCACCCGTGATGAACGCCCATCGGGTTGTTGGCGGTGATCGGGCCGTCTATGAAGGACCAGCGGGGGCTGCCTTCCCGCAGCTCGACCAGCTTCCCAAACGCGTTCGACGCTTTCCAGAACTCAAGGATACGGTGCTCCAGACTCACAAAGTCGGTGGGTGTGTGAACTTTCTGAAACAGCATCTTCTTTCTCCTTTCCCACTCCTATCAGGAGTTGACACCTTTCCCATTTCCCCTACAATGAACATGCCGCCGCATCCCAACAAAGGAGGGAAGTGCAATGCTGAAACCGTTCACCGATCAATCCCCTCGCCTTCCACAGGAACCGGGCTGGGATGACGAGCTGGGCTTCCAGTACCGTGAGACAGACGCCTTCTGGCTCTGTCGCTGGAGCGAAGGAGCTGGCTGGGAGCCTGGGAGGCTCTACGAGCATCCGGGGGCTACCCTGGAGCTCCCCCTCGGTGCCAGCGTCCTCCATTACGGTCAGGCGGTCTTCGAGGGGTTGAAGGCTCGCCGCACGCGGGGGGGGAAGGTCGTCCTCTTCCGCCCTCTGGACAACGCCCGCCGCCTCCGCGCCTCCGCCGCCCGGCTGGTGATGGAGGCCCCGTCGGTGGAGAGCTTTATGGAAGCGATGCTGGCGGTCGTGCGGGCCAACGCCCGCTGGGTGCCTGCCCCTGAGAAGGGGAGCCTCTACATCCGGCCGCTCCTCATCGGCTCCGGGCCAGTCCTCGGCGTTCAGCCCTCCCGGGAGTACCTGTTCTGCGTCTTTGTCTGCCCGGTGGGCCAGTACATGGGTGGGGATCGGGCCATCGTCCTCTCCTCGGTCCACAGGGCCGCCCCCTGGGGCACCGGCGCAGCGAAGACGGGGGGCAACTACGCTGCCTCCCTCCTGCCCGAGCAGGTTGCCAGGAAGATGGGCTACGTGGATGCCCTTTATCTGGACGCCCGGGAGGATCGGTACATCGAGGAATTCAGCGGCGCCAATTTCTTTGCCGTCCTGCGGGACGGCACGCTGGTCACCCCGGCACTGGGTTCCATCCTTCCTGGCATCACACGGGACTCGGTCCTCACCATCGCCCGCGACCTCTTCGGCTGGATCGCTGTCGAGCGGAAGCTTCCCATCGAGGAGGTGCTGAGCGACGCTGTAGAGGCCTTCTACACCGGCACTGCCGCCGTTCTTTCCCCCATCACTGTCATCAACTACAAGGGAGTGGATTATCCTGTTGGCGACGGGCAGCCCGGCCCCCGGGCCCGGCAGCTCCGGCAGGCGCTGGAGGCGGTCCAGCTCCAGGAACGCCCCGACCTCTGGGGATGGGTGATGGAAGTGGAATTGTGAAAGTGCATATGCCTGACGCTTGACGCCTGAAGCTTGGCCTCATTCGTCAAGCGTCATCATATGAAGAGGCCCTCGCCCCCGAAGGGACGAGAGCCTCACGCTCCCGCGGTACCACCCTTCTTGCCCTGCGTCCGGGCAGGGCCTCTCTGTCGGCGACGGACCATCGCCGCGTCCTGATAACGGGGGACGAACCCGGCCGAGTCTACTGGATGTGGCACAGGCGAAGGCCTGCGCTACACTGTTCGGTCGGCGGCTCCGGAGGGATTTTCGGCCCGGTTCCCGTACCCGGCTCTCACCTGCCCCGGGCTCTCTGGGCCGGTACACCGGGCTTACTCGTCTCCATCACAGCCTCTGAAAAGTTGTTTTCATTATGCCACAGGACGGGGTGGCTGTCAAGTTCAATGGCCCAGCGCCTGCACGCTCTCCTCCCGGCCCTGGAGCACCAGCCGGTAACCCTTGAAGCGAGATAGAAGCTCCCTCGCCCGGTTGCGCAGCATGCGCATCCGGACGTCCTTTGCCTTCCAGGTCCCTTCGACCTGGTGGAGGACCAGCGCGCTATCCCCCCGCACCTCCACGGAGAAATCGGCCGGGTCCCGCCCTGCTGCCTCGATGCGGCCGATCAACCCCTCCAGCGCGGCGATCAGTGTCTGGTACTCCGCCTCATTGCTGGTCATCTCCTCTTCGAAATCGAGCCGCACCACCGTGCTGCGGCCGTCAACCAGGCGGGTGAGCCGGTAGCTTCCGTAGGCCGGGCCGGGGTTGCCCTGGCTTCCGCCGTCGAAGAGGATCATATAGTCGGCGGGCCCTTCCAGCCGGGGTGCTTCAAAGGGGATGGGGAGCGGCTCCTGCGTCGTGTCGTATTCTTCCGCCAGCCGCAGGAGCAGGCGGCGGCGCTGTTCGTCTGAGAGCGCCCGCACGGCATCCAGGATCCGCTCGACCAGCTCCTCATCCATTTCGCTTCATCCGCTCGTAGAGAGAGAAGAGGTTAGCGGCGTGGAGACGGGGGGCCTCACCGTGGAGGGCGACGCGCGAAAGGCCGCACTTCTCGATGTCTACACCCAGAAGCGTCTCCCGCCGTCTTCCTTCTGCCACCGCTTCGGCGACCAGTTCGTAGATCGTATCCAGGTAGTTGAGATTCCGCTGGATCACCTCCCTCACCTCGCCCCGGAGGATGACCTCCCCGTGTCCCTGGACGATACCCTCTGGCTCCAGCTCCAGGACCTTCTGGAGTGAGCGTCTCATCGCACCGATGTCCCCGTCAATGATGGTGGGCACCGGCATCACCAGGTCGCTGGCCAGGAGGATCCGCTCCTCTTCCACGAAGACGGACACCATATCTTCGCTATGGCCTGGCATCCAGAGCAGCCACAGCGTCTTATCCCCCACATGGAGGCCCATCTTTTCGTCTTCCAGAGTGAGGTCGGGCAGTCGCAGTTCCACTTCCTCAAGCTCCGGTGCCTCGGCACGGGCGGCCGCCAGCCCCTGTTCTCCGAGCGTCGAGAGGAGGTGGCGGCAGCGGGCATGGGCCACAACCTGCGCCTCGGGGAAGAGATAGGCTCCGTAGACGTGATCGGCATGGTAGTGGGTGAGGACGATGTATCGAACTCCCACGGGGAACCGGTTGGCGATGAACGAGGCGATCTCCCGGGTCTCGATGGGAAAGGGAAGGGTGTCCACCATGATAACCCCAGCCGGTGTTGCGATCACTCCGGCTGTAACCTGAGCGTAGAGGTCACTGGTGAAGACGTAAATATCTGTGGAGACGCGCTCCCGGAGCATACCTACCTCCAAGAAAGGTCTGGGGGGATGTACAGGTGGTTTCCGAGGATAACACAAAGGGGGGGTTGTGTCAAGTAGGGGCAACGGGGAGGTGTATTACAACTGCTTGACTTTTCCGCAGGGGTGATTATAATAACAGGCAAGCGGGTGTAGTTCAGCGGCAGAACGTCAGCTTCCCAAGCTGAATGCCAGGGGTTCGAATCCCCTCACCCGCTCTGAATGATGGTGAAGCCGCCGGCACAACCGGCGGTTTCTCTTTTCACGAGTCCCATACCAGTTTCAGGTGGAACCTTTGAGGTCGAAAAGACGTCTTAAGTCGTGAAGGCACATTTCCTGATCTGAGGAGGGAAGATGACAAAGAGCAGACTTCTACAGGTTGGTTCCGTCGTTCTCTTTCTGGCCCTGCTGGCCGGGTGTAAGCAGGTGGCAGCCAGCCCGACGGGGAGCAGGGGGGAGACTTCGCTGGCATTGGGAGGAGGCCCCATCGTCAGCACGGGCACACCGACCGAAGGGGTGGTGGTCGTCGGCACGGCGACGGTGAGCGCGGAGCCGGAGGTGGCCTACGTGACCTTCGGGGTGGAGATACGGGGGGATAACCCTGCGTCCGTGATGGATGAGGCCGCACGGAAGATGGATGCCGCCCTCGCCGCCGCGCGCGAGGCTGGGATCAGTGATGAGGACCTGCAGACCGTCGGTTATAACCTGTGGGTGGAGACGGTCTACGATCCCGAGAAGGGCATACCGACCGGCGAGGTGGTCTACCATCTCTCCCACTTTGTGCGGGCAAAGGTGCGCGACCTGGAAAGGTTGAGCAATCTGTTGAGCAGCGTGGTGGAAGCAGGGGCCAACTCCATCTCGGAGGTCTCCTTCTCCGTCGAGGACCCGCAGGGCCTGATCACCGAGGCCCGTCAGGCAGCGCTGAGGGACGCCCAATCCAGGGCAGAACAGATAGCTGGTGTGCTGGGGTTCACCCTGGGCAAGCCTGTGCTGGTCCAGGAAATCAGCGGCGGCTATGTCGAGACGGTGCGGGCAGCGATGGGAGGCGGGGCGATGGAAGCAGCGATAGCTCCGGTGCCCATCTCACCCGGCGCGTTCTCCGTCTCGGTGAGCATACAGGTGGTCTACGAAATTCCCTGACCCGGGCGGCTGGAGCGAGCGGGGCAGGCCGATCACCTGCCCCGCTACTGCATTAGCAGGTAGTGGTAGGCCGATAGCGCCGCTTTAGCCCCTTCGCCGATGTGGACCAGTACCTGCTCCGAGACCAGGGTGACATCGCCCGCCGCGAACACCCCTGGCCAACTGGTGGCGCAGTGGACATCTACAATGATATGCCCCTGCTCGTCGCAATCCACCCATCCGCGGACCAGTTGCGAGTTGGGAATGCGGGCTAGCTTGACGAAGACCCCCTTTACAGGGATTTCCCGCTCTTCCCCATCGGGCATCCGGACGCGCAGGCCCTCAACGAACTGGTCGCCCAGGACCTCCTGAACGGTGGCTCCCTCGACGAGGGTTATATTGTCCATCCGGCGGAGTCTGGAAGCCAGCGGGGTGGTCACCAGGGGGTCAGGAGCCAGAAGGTAGACGCAGTGAGCCTTGCGGGCCAGGCTGGCGGCGGCCCACTGGGCGCGCCGGCCGTTTCCCACCACAGCCACATCTTTGCCCAGGAAGAGTCCGGCGTGGGTCGCGGCCGAGTAACTCAGGCCATGCCCGGCCAGTCGCTCTTCGCCCGGCACGTTGAGCCGTTGCGGCTTGGCACCCGTGGCGACGATCAGGGCCTGCGCCTGGAATTGGTCCCCGTCCGCTGTCTCCACGAGAAAAGAGCCCTCCTCCGGCGTTACCTTCGTCACCCGGTCAAAGTGGCGGGCAAATTCCAGGTACTCGAGCTGGCGGCGGAAAGCATCCAGCAGAGCTTCACCCGTGATGACCTCCTGTCCCTCCATATCCTCCAGGCGCATCTCGTAGGTGGTCTGCCCGCCCCACCGCTCGGCGATGATGAGCGTCTCCAGCCGCTGGTTGATAGCGATCGCCGCCGCCGTAATCCCGGCCGGCCCTCCACCGATCACAATCAGGTCGTACATGGCGTTCCTCCTCAACGGAATACGGAGTACGGAGTACGTATTGCGTATTCCGTATTCCGTGTTATGTATTATGTTCCGGCACCGGCGGGATGAGGCCCTTCTCCATAAGGAACCGGGTCATCTCCCGCGCGTGGCGGATGGTATCCTCGGCCTTACGGAGCAACTCGTCGTAGGCAAGGTGCAGACGGGCCACTCCCTGCTCCTGGGCCTTCACACCGACGGTGGCTGCCTCCCGGGGAAACACCTCCCATTCCTCCATGGTGGGAATGATGTACTCCTCGTTGAGGCCCTTCTCCTCCGCACAGCGGGCCAGTTCCTCGGCCGCTGCGATGGCCATCTCGTCGGTGATGGTGGTGGCCCGCACGTCCAGGACCCCCCGGAAAATGGCCGGGAATCCCAGCGAGTTGTTGATCTGGTTGGGGAAGTCGCTCCGGCCCGTCCCCACGACGCGCGCTCCAGCTTCTCTGGCCTCCCAGGGCCAGATTTCCGGGATGGGGTTGGCACAGGCGAACACGATGGCATCCTCCGCCATCCCCTTCACCCACTCGGGGAGGATGGTCCCCGGGCCCGGCTTGCTGGCCGCGATGCAGACATCCACGCCGCGCAGGGCCTCAGCGATTCCGCCCTGTCGTCCCTCAGCGTTGGAGTTCTGGCAGATGCGCCACTTGTCCACAAACTCGATCTTCCGCTGAGCGACGTCCTCCCGCCCCGGGTGAAGGATTCCCTTGCTATCGCAGGCGATGATATGGCCGAAGGGGACGCCCGAGGCCACCAGCAGGCGGATGGTGGCGATATTGGCCGCGCCGGTGCCGATGACCGTGACCTTGATCTCATCCATCCGCTTGCCCACCACCTTCAGGGCGTTGATCAGCCCGGCCAGGATGACCGTCGCCGTTCCCTGCTGGTCGTCATGCCAGACGGGAATCTGCACCTCGGGGTCGCTGCGAAGCATATCCAGTATCCGGAAGCATTTGGGCTGCTCGATGTCTTCCAGGTTGATCCCGCCGAAGGACGGCTGGAGCCACTTAACGGCGAGGATGATCCGGTAGGGGTCGTCGGTATCCAGGCAGATAGGGACCGCGTCCACGCCGCCCAGGTACTTAAAGAGCAGGGCTTTGCCCTCCATGACAGGCAGGCCGGCCAGCGGCCCAATGTCCCCCAGGCCCAGCACCCGCGTGCCATCGGAGACGATGGCGACGGTGTTCCCCTTGTTGGTGTACTCGTAGGCCAGGTCGGGGTTCTCCTGGATGGCCCGGCAGGGAGCGGCCACGCCGGGGGTGTACCAGATGGCGAAGTCGTCCAGCCCCCGGACAGGGCATTTGGGCGCGGTCTGCACTTTGCCCTGATAGAAGGGGTGTAGCGCCATCGCGTCCTCTGCAGGCTTCTTCGCTTTAGCAAGCAGTTCCTCTTTGGTGACCTGTGTACTCATTGGGCATCTCTCCTGAATCAATGGCGAGGGGTTATACAGCGGCGGCCCGAAGGGCCGCCGCCGCAAAACCCGCATACCCTCTACCCCAGGCGGGCCTGAAGCCCGCGCAGTTGCTCCCACAGCCGCTGGGGAAGCCGGTCGCCGAACTGAGCAAAGTGTCGTTCTATATCCGGCACCTCGGCCCGCCAGGCGTCCACGTCCACCCGCAGCAGTTCCTGCAGGTCCTGCGGCGGCACATCCAGCCCCCGCAGATCCAGGTCCTCCGGGCGCGGCAGGAGCCCGATGGGCGTTTCCACTGCTCCGGCCTTCCCGTCCACCCGCCCGCACATCCAGACCAGCACCCGGCTGTTCTCGCCGTAGCCCGGCCAGAGCCAGCGGCCGTCGGGGGTCTTGCGGAACCAGTTGACGTAGAAGATGCGCGGGGCCTTATCCCCGAGGCGGTCGCCCATGCGGAGCCAGTGGGCAAAGTAATCCCCCATATTATACCCGCAGAAGGGGAGCATAGCAAAGGGATCCCGGCGCACCCGGCCCACCTCACCAATGACCGCCGCCGTCGTCTCCGAGGACTGGGTCGCGCCCAGGAAGACGCCGTGATCCCAGTTATAGGCCTCATAGACCAGCGGGACGGTCGTCGCCCGGCGGCCGCCGAAGATGAAGATGTCTATCGGCACCCCTTCCGGCTTCTCCCAGTCCGGCGAGATGACCGGACACTGGCGCGTGGGGGCGGTAAAGCGGGCGTTGGGATGGGCCGCCGGATTGGGGGAATCGGGCGTCCAGTCCTGCCCCCGCCAGTCAACCAGATGCGCGGGCGGCTCATCGGTCATCCGCTCCCACCAGATGTCGCCGTCGTCGGCCAGCGCGCAGTTGGTGAAGATAACGTTGCCCCAGAGGGTATCCATCGCCGCCGGGTTGGTCTTGTAGGACGTACCCGGGGCGACGCCGAAGAAGCCGCTTTCGGGGTTGATGGCGTAGAGACGGCCGTCGGGACCAATTTTCATCCAGGCGATGTCGTCCCCCAGGCACTCCGCCCGCCAGCCGGGGACCGTCGGCTGAATCATGGCCAGGTTGGTCTTGCCGCAGGCGGAGGGGAAGGCCCCGGCAATGTGGTACTGGCGCCCCTCGGGGCTGATGAGACGCAGGATGAGCATGTGCTCCGCCATCCAGCCCTCCCGTCGGGCCATGGCGGAAGCGATGCGCAGGGCCAGACACTTTTTGCCCAGAAGCGCGTTGCCGCCGTAGCCGGAGCCGTAGGACCAGATGAGGTTCTCTTCCGGGAAGTGGCTGATGTACTTCTGCTCCATCGGCGCGCAGGGCCAGGGGACGTCCGGCTGGCCCGGCTCCAGCGGCGCGCCGACGGAGTGCAGGCACGGGATGAAGTCTGCCCCTTCCTCAATGGCCTGCCGCACCCGGGTCCCCACGCGGGTCATGATGTGCATGTTGCAGACGACGTAAGGGCTATCCGTAATCTGGACGCCGATTTTGGCCATTGGCGACTCCAGCGGGCCCATGGAGAAGGGGATGACGTACATCGTCCGGCCGCGCATACAGCCCTCGTAGAGGGCCCACATGGTGGCCTTTAGTTCGTCCGGGGCGATCCAGTTGTTGGTGGGGCCGGCGTCGTCTTTGGAGGGGGTGCTGATGAACGTCCGGTCCTCCACCCGGGCGACGTCGCTGGGATGGGAGCGGAAGAGGAAACTGTTGGGCCGTTTCCTGAGGGGGATGGCGCTCCCCCGGGCGACCATTTCCACCATCAGCCGGTCGTACTCTTCCTTCGTGCCATCGCACCAGTGGATACGGTCGGGTTGACAGTGCCGGGCCACTTCCTGGACCCAGCGGGTCAGTCGGTCGTTAGATTGCATGAGAACCTCCGGTATTTAGTAGGGCAACTCCTTCGGAGTTGCCCTACAGTTGCACATAGGTATACGGCCAATCCTCCCAGTTTTCTACCAGTCCGGCTTTGACCGGGTTGTTGGCGATATAAGCCAGGATGCGCTCAAATTCCTGTTCGTCCCGCACGATGTGATCGTAACTTTCATGCTGCCAGAAGGGGCCGCTGCGCCCGAGCACTTGATTGCACAATGCGCCGCTCTTTCCCTTAAGCAGGCGCATGGCGCGGCTGAGGGCAGTGTAATGCTTTCCATCCCGGCGGGGAGGTGGCTCCGGGATGTCCTGCTGGTCAATCAGCAGGTGGACATGGTTGTTCATCAGGCAGAAGGCGTGCAGGTGATACTCTTCTGGCATGAAGGCATGGATGGTTTCCATAACAATCCGGGCACACTCCGGCCGGGCGAGCCAGCGTGGGCCGTGAAGGGCTTGATCCAGCAAACCGTCAATGCGGGCAAAGTGCCGCTTTTGCGCCTGGTAGCGGGCTTCGTATAGCGCTTTGCCGCTGAACTGATGCTCTAAGCGGCGTTGCTCTTCTTCGTACTCCGCCTGCAGGCGTGCCGCGGCCTCAAGGGGCAGACTGCCCGCCAGCCGGAAGGTAATAAAGTAGGTGGCGTTGGGCAGGTGGTAATGGGGAAGATGACGCTGGAAAAAGACAGTCATGTTTGGACTCCTGTTGGGCGACTCCTTCAGAGTTGCCCTACGGCAGCACCTTCCCTGGATTCATGATGTTCAGCGGGTCCATGGCCTCCTTGATGCGGCGCTGGACGTCTATGGAGACCGGCCCCAGGGCCCGCTCCATGTACGGGCGCTTGAGGACGCCCACGCCGTGCTCGCCGGAGAGGGTCCCGCCCAGGTCCAGCGCCACGCCGAAAATCTCCCCCGCCATCACCTCCACCTTCGCCCACTGCTCCGGGTCGCGCTTATCAAAGAGGATGTTGGGGTGGAGGTTGCCGTCCCCGGCGTGGCCGAAGACGACAATCGGCAGGCCGTGCCGGGCGCTGATTTCCTTGATGCGGCGGACCGCCTCCGGGATGGCGGAGCGGGGAACGGTGATGTCCTCCCCCAGTTTGTTGGGGGCCTTGCGGGCCAGCGAGGGAGAGACCGACCGCCGCGCGCGCCACAACTGGGCCCGCTCCTTCTCGTCCCGCGCCACCATCACCTGGCGGGCGCCGTTCTCCCGACAGACCCGCTCCACCACCTCCATCTCCCGCCGGACCGCCTCCTCGTCGGAGCCGTCGGTCTCTATGATGAGCATGGCCTCCACGTCCAGCGGCAGGCCCAGGTGCATGGCCTCCTCAATGCAGGCGATGGCCGTCTCATCCATCAGTTCCAGCGTCGCCGGGACGACGCCCGCGGCCAGAATGGCGTTGACGGTGCGGGAGGCGTCGTCCAGCGAGGAGAACTCCGCCAGCGCGGTGCGGACGGACGTGGGTTTGGCGACCAGTTTCAGCAGCGCCTCGGTGATGACCCCCAGCGTCCCCTCGGAGCCGACGAAGAGGGAGGTCAGGTCGTAGCCGACGACGTTCTTGATGGCCTTGCCGCCGGTCTGGAGGATGCGGCCGTCGGGGAGGACGACGGTGAGGCCCATCACGTAGTCGCCGGTGACGCCGTACTTGAGGCAGCGGGGGCCCCCGGCGTTGCAGGCGATGTTGCCGCCGATGGTGGAGTGCTTGTTGCTGGAGGGGTCGGGCGGGTAGAAGAGACCCCGCGCCTCCACCCAGGCCTGGAGGTCGGCGGTGATGATGCCCGCCTCCACCCGAACCGTCCGGTTCACCTCGTCCAGTTCCAGGATGCGGTTCATGCGGGTGAGGGAGAGGGCGATGCCGCCGGAGAAGGGGACGGAGGCGGCCGCCAGGCCGGAGGCCATCCCCCGGGGCACGACGGGCACCCGGTACTCGGCGGCAATGCGGACCGCAGCCGCCACCTCCTCCGTGGATTCCGGCAGGACGGCGACGTCGGGCAACTGCTGGGCGAATGTCCCGTCGTAGGAATACGCGATGCGGTCCTCCACGCTGGTGAGGACTTTGGAAGAACCCAACACTTCTTGCAGACGGTCAATCCAGGGATACTCGCTCAATGGTTTTTACCTCCTCATCGCCTCCAGGACGATTTCGGCGACGTCTTTGACCCGCAGGCGGAGCCGTTCCGCGCGGGCGGCGTTGAACAGGGTCCGTTCACACTGCTGGCAGGCGGAGACGACGGCCTGCGCGCCGGTCTCCGCCGCCTGAAGGATACGCCGCGCAGCGATAGCCCGGCTGAGCTCCGGATCGAAACTCTCCAGGTTGCCTCCGCCGCCGCAACAATGGGACCCGCCCTGATTTTCCGCCATTTCCACCAGGGTCACTCCCGGGATGGCCCGGAGGATCCGGCGAGGGGCGTCGAAGACGCCGCCCTTGCGGCCCAGGTCGCAGGGGTCGTGGTAGGTGACGGTCTGCGGGGGCAGGTCGTCCCGCAGCGGCACCTTTCCGCTTTCCAGCAGGTCCGCCAGGAACTCGGTGGCGTGGCGCACCTCAAACCCCAGCTCTTCCCCCAGCGCCGCCGGGTAGGCGTGCTTCCAGAAGTGGAAGCAGGATGGGCAGGTGGTGACGATGGTCTTTGCCCCCAACGCACGGACCGCCTCCACGTTGTGGTGGATTGTCCCCCGCGCTTTTTCCGGCTCCCCGCTGATCGTCATTGGGTAACCGCAGCACCATTCCTCTCCCCCCAGCAGGCCGTAATCTACCCCGGCCCCCTCCAGAATCTGGACGAAGGACTGGGGAATGCCGTAACTGCGAGGGAAGAGCGCGCCGACGCAGCCGACGAAGTAGACCACTTCGGTCCGGGTTTTGCCGATGCCGGTGGGAGGGGTGGGGAGGTTTTCGGCCCACATCAGCCGGCTTTCGTTGGGCTCGCCGGAGATATTGTGTGCCTCAAGCACCCGCTGCCCCAAAGCTACCAGCGGCTGGGGCAGCAGGCCCAGGTCGGCCATCTCCCCCCGGGTCAACTCCAGGAGCCGATCCACCGTGACGCCGCTGGGGCAGGTGAAGGTGCAGGCTCCACAGAGGAGGCATCGGAAATACTGGGCGGCGGTGTGGTCGGTTGGCCGCTCCAGCAGCCCCTCCCTCATCGCCCGCAACAACGCCACCCGGGCACGGGGGGAATCGGTCTCGTTGAGGGTCAGCCGATAGGTTGGACAGGTGGCCAGGCAGAGGCCACAGCGGATGCAGTGAAGGTACTCGTCTCTCATAATTACTCGTTGCTCGTTGCTTGTTGCTCGTTGATGTTGTGCAGCTCGTGGAGATCAACGGGATCGCAATCGTAAGCAGCGGATAGCTCCCGAAGGATTGACGATGCTCGATAAGGCTCTTGCTTATAGCGACGTCGCCCAAATCCCTCCGCGATGTTGGCCGGGATGGACTTTGCTGAGCGACGTAACTGTCTCCCTTCCTCATACATCTCGTGCGGCGGCAACCGCTTCGATGCACAATCCACCTCTACCGCCAACCGGAAAGAAAGCTGATATACCTGCAAATCGCGGTAACTGCGTATCGTCATCTTTGTCCTCACCTGTGCTACCAGCAACCAGCAACCAGTCGCTAGCAACCAGTCACTACTGGCAATGTTAGCAGCGCGTGCGGCACGATCAGCACGTCCAGTTCCTTCCCCAGCTCCTGCGCCGCCAGGGCCAGGGCTTCGTCCATTGTGGCAGCGGGGATCATTTTACAGGCCTTCACCACCTCCGGGTGCTGGCTACCGACGATGACCACCCGGGCCTGCTCCAGCACCTTTGCCATCACAAAGGCCCGCTGCTGGCCTGGCGGATAGCCGTGGGCGCGGGCATCGTCCAGGATGAACTGCACGTCGGGTGCATCTCGCAGCGCGGCGAAGAACCGCTGTTCCCCCACGCCTTCGCCGGCTCCTTCCTCGCACCGGGCGGGGATGATGAGAAACCCCCCGGGCCTGACGACGGGGGTTGGGGCGAAGAACAGATAGGAGGCGGCGCGGCTGGCCTGGTAGAGGTTGCTGTCCTTGGGGTATCCTGCTCCACCGATGACGACATCGTATTGATGGGGGATCTCCACCTCGTAGACGGTGCGGGCAAACCCGACCAGCTCCTGGAAGGCCGCTTCCGGCTCACCGGCAGCCACCTTGAGGATCCGCTTCTCGTCGTCCAGGACCACGTTGAGGATGAAGCGCAGGCCTGCGCGGCGAGCCGCCTCGGTGACCGCCTCGTGGAAGGGATTGCCCTCGATACGGCCCAGGCGGGTGCCAGGGTGGTCCACAAAAGCCGGGCCGTGGGTGTGGGCGATCAGCGGCTCCCCCGCTGCCCCCACTGCCACCGTCTTTCGCCCGCCGGAGTAGCCGGCATACTGATGAGGCTCCACCAGCCCGGTGGCGATCAGGAGGTCCGCTTCCACCGCTGCCCGATGTACCCACACCGGCACCCCGCCGGGCGTGATCCCCAGGTCCACCAGCGCCTGGGGGTTGCGGGGCTCGTTGTCTATGACCCGGTAGCGGGCGACCACATCGGCTCCCAGTTTGGCCGCCTTCTCCTCGGGGGTGGAGGGGCGGTGCATGCCGATGCCGCAGAGGAGGGTGATATCTTCCTCTTGCACGCCAGCCGCCGTCAGTTCGGCCAGAATCGCCGGCACCAGCAGGTGGTCCGGGCTGGCGCGGGTGATGTCGGTGAAGACGATACAGACCCGGTCGCCGGGGTGAGCCAGTTCCCGCAGGGGCGGCGAGCCGACGGGGCGATTCAACGCCTCGGCAATAGCTCCCTGTACGTCGGTCAGGGGGGGGATCTTTTTCGACTCGACCACCGTCCCCCGCATACCGGCTCGCAGCTCGAACTCCAGGTAAGTCTTGCCGTAAGGAACCCGATACATTTACATCCTCCAGCAAACCAGCAACGAGCAACCGGCAACCAGGCGCTTACCCCTCCAGCCCGTACTCCACTCCCAGCTCCCCGGCGATCGCTCGCAGGTCGGCCGCGACTTTAGGGTTGAGGGGAATTCCCTCGCGGGTACGCCGCTCCGTCTCCTCGAACTCCTTCTCGCCGTGGATATAGATGCGCGTCTGGCCCTCCGCCTTGGGCGCGTTCTTCAGCCGGCGCTGGAGGTCGTCCATTGCCGCCTTGAATTCTCCCACTGGTCGGAACGCATCCACCCGCCAGGCGCCGAAGAAGTGGCCAATGTTGGAGGGCAGGGGCCTGCCGTCGGGGGCGCTGGGGTAGACCAGGTCGGCATAGGCGGCGCCGGAGAGGACGGCGCAGAAGATATCCACCCACAGCGCCAGGCCGTATCCCTTGTGGCCGCCCGACTCCTCACCCGCCCCGCCGAGGGGCAACAGCCCGCCGCCGGCCCGCTTCTTGAAGTTCTCCAGCACCCGGCCTGCATCCTCCGTAGCAATGCCGCGTTCGTCGGTGGCCCAGCCCAGCGGCATGGGCTTTCCCAGCCGGTGGTACACCTCCAGTTTGCCCCGCGGCACAGTACTGGTGGCCATATCCAGCACAAAGGGCCGCTCCTCCCCTGCCGGGGCGGCCACCGCAATGGGGTTGGTCCCCAGCATCGCATTTCGACCAAAAGTGGGCACGACCAGAATATCGGCGTTGGTCATCGAAATCCCGATGCATTCGTGCTCGAGGGCCATCATCGCGTAGTAGCCGGCGATCCCGTAATGGTTGGAGTTGCGGACCGTCACAAAGCCGGCGCCCACGTCCAGGGCTTTCTGGATCGCCTTCTGCATCGCCCGGTAGGAGACCGGCTGGCCCAGGCCGGCTCCGGCATCCACGAGGGCCGTGGCGGGGGTCTCCGTCACCACCCTCACCTCGGGCCGGGCGGCCATCATGCCGCTCCGCAGGCCGTCCACATACCGCCGCAGACGGGCGACGCCGTGGGAGTCAATCCCGCGCAGGTCGGCCACGACCAGGACATCCGCCGTGATGCGGGCGTCCTCTTCCGGGACGCCCATCTTGACGAACACCCGTGCACAGAAATCCCTCAAGGGCTCCGCCCAAACCCGTACCGGTTCCTTGTCAGGCATTCCTCTACCTCCTCATCAGTGATGGTCTCACAATCTGTGCCGTGCGGCCAGTACCGGCTATCGGCAAGGTTAGCACACTCCCCGCTTCGATGCAAGTGACAACTCTCCCCCATCCCGGCGTTTTACATCATCTATACGCTGGTGGGCGCCTCGCGTCCTGCGTCGGTGCTGTATCACAGAGCGGTAGAACTTTCTACCGGGATGGGAGTTGACAAACGGCTATTTTTCTGGTATAATATTATTATGTCATAACAAACTCATCGGCCTGTCGGCGGGGGAAGACGGTGGTCCATATTGATCGTACCTCACCGGTTCCCATCTATCACCAGCTCAAGACGTTCATCCGGGAACAGATCGAAAGCGGCCTCTGGCGTCCGGGGGACCGGATCCCCACGGAGCAGGAGCTGTGCCACACGTATGGCATCAGCCGTTCCCCTGTGCGGCAGGCGCTGAAGGAGCTGGTCCACGAGGGGCTTCTGGTCCGCCGCCCTGGTGCAGGGACCTTTGTCCGCGCTCCTCAGCTTTCCCCCTCTGGCGTTGCCCCCATCCGGATGATGTGTTCGGATGCCCACTGGTCGGAGGTGCTGAACTACGCGGGGCGGTTATGGAACGAAGAGCATCCGGAACGGACGATCGGCTTTGAAGTGGAGGTCGTCAGCCACGCCCGGTTCTACGACCTGCTGAGCGCGGCGGTGGGAAGCGGCACTGCCCCCGATGTGGCGATGGTGGACTGCGTATGGGTTCCTGGACTGGCCCAGGCCGGATTCCTCTATCCGCTGGAGGACCTGGGCTCTCCATGGAATCACGCCTCGTTTGGAAGGGACCTGTATCCGGCCTTCGTCGCCGCCAACTCTTTCAACGGGCGGCTCTACGGCCTGCCGGTCAAAGCGGACGCCTCGTTGTTGTGGTACCGCAGGGACTGGTTTGTCCGGGAGGGGCTGGAGCCGCCGGGCGACTGGGATCGGCTGGCGGAGGCGGCCCGTCACTTCACACGGCCAGAGGTCCAGAGGCGGTACGGGCTGGCCTACCCCCTCGCTTTTCCCGGCGGCGTGGCTGGCGGCGAGGCGACGGTCTATACCCTGATGCCCTTCATCTGGTCCGCTGGCGGGACGGTCTTCGATGATGGCTGTGTGGTGCTGGACAGCCCGGCGACACGGCGCGCCCTCCGGTTCCTGCGGGAGCTGGTCGTCGTCCATCGCGCCGCTCCGCCGGAGGTGGTGAGCTATCGGGAGGATACCGCCCTCCGGCTTTTCGCCAGCGGGAAGGTGGCGATGGCGCTGGGTGGAAGTTATGAGGGGCAGACCCTTCGGGAGATCGGCGGCTGGGGGGGAGCTTCTTTCACGGAGAGCGTCGGCTGTGTTGCGCCACCGGCCGCGCCGGGCGGGCAGCCTGTCTCCACGGTTGGGGGGACCAGCTACGTCATCCTCCGGCAGAGCCAGCGCCCTGCCCTGGTGATGGATGTCCTCAGGATGGCCGTTGACCCCGGCGCGATCGGCGAGCTGTATCGCACGATGCTCCAGAGCCTGCCGAACCCCTCCTTCAATGCCGTCATTGCGGCGGACACTGAGCCGCTTCTGGCCCAGGTCTCCCGGATGATCGCCTCGGGCCGCGCCCGTCCAGCCATCCCGGAATACTTCAAGGTCTCCCGCCAGTTGCAGGGGATGTTTGAGGCGGTCATCTCCACCGACATTCCTGTTGAAGAAATCGCCCGACGCACGGCCGAATTCATCGGCGCCATCAGCGAACGGCCCTGTCGTTTGACCGGTTGAGATCGAATTATCTCAGGGAAAGGGGGGATGAAACAGGGAGTAAGCAGCAAGCAGCAAGCAGCAAGCAGCAAGTAACAAGTAACAAGTTTACTTTGAGGAGGAGAAAAACAATGAAACGGTATATGCTCATTCTGCTGGCCGGCGTGACTGTGCTGGCCCTGGCGCTGACGGCGTGCAAGCCGTCGCCGACCCCGACGGCTGTTCCCACCGAGGCCCCTACGGAGGTCCCCACCGAGGCTCCCACCGAGGAAGCTACCGAAGTGCCTGGCCTCCAGGGTAAGCTGGTCCTCTGGCATGCCTGGAAGGAATCCGAGATCGCGAGCCTCAACGATGTGATCGCCGCGTTCCAGGCCCAGAACCCCGGCGTGCAGGTGGAGGTGCTCTACACCCCCTTCGACGACCTGCGGAACAAGTTCGAGACCGAAGCGGCGACCGGTGGTGGGCCAACGGTCCTCATCGGCGCGGCGGACTGGGGTGAGCCCATGTACCGGGCCGGCCTGATCGCCGACCTGACCGACATGATCACCCCCGAACTGCAGGGGAGCATCGTCGAGGCGGCCTGGGGTGGCGTCACCACCAGCGACGGCAAGATCATCGGCCTGCCCCAGACGCTGAAGGGTGTGGTCCTCTTCCGCAACAAGCAGATCATCCCCGAGCCGGCCGAGACCTGGGAGGACTTCGTCGCGGCGGCCCAGGCGGCGACCCAGGGGGATGTCGTGGGGGCGGATCTGGAGTACGGCTTCTTCTTCTCCGCTGCCCACATCACCGCCTGCGGTGGCAAGCTGATGGAGCTCAACGGCGACCCGGCCTTCAACAACGAGGCGGGGGTCTGCTGGGTTAACCTGCTCAACTCCTTCAAGGATGTCGGCCCCACCGAGTACTACACGGACAACGACGTCAACCTCTTCAAGGCCGGGAAGGCCGGCTACATCATTGACGGCACCTGGAACACCTCCGCGCTGGCCGATGCGATCGGTGCGGACAACCTGGCGATTGACTTCTGGCCCACCTACGGCGAGAGCCATCTCTCCGGCTTCGTTCAGACCGAGAACATCTATCTCTCCGCCAACGCCACGGGTACGGATAAGGACATCGCCTGGGCGTTCATGCAGTTCTTCGTCTCCGAGGAAGCCCAGGCCCTCCTCTCTGACCCGACCAAGGCGGCCCACCTGCCGGTGGTCCCCACCGTCCAGGTCACCGACCCGCTGATGCAGGCCACTCTGGACGTCTTCGCCGCTCAGGGCACGCCCTTCCCGGTCATCGCCGAGATGGGGGCCTACTGGGGGCCGATGGACACCGCCCTCAGGTCGGTCTTCGACGAGGGGGCTGACCCGGCCGCCGCGCTCCAGAGCGCTTACGACAGCATCGTTCAGGGCATTGCCGAGATCCGGGGCCAGTAACCCGGATTAGCCGGATCAGACACGGGGAGACACGGAGGACGCGGAGAAGGCGTACCGGCAGTCGGTTCCCTTCTCCGTGTCCCCGTGTCCCTACAATACCAGGGGGTGTCTTATGGCCGCGACGGTATCTTCTCCGCCACGGTCCAGGACGGATTGGGGACGCCGGCTGCGGGAAAGCCTCCGGGCCTGGACGTACATTGCCCCGGCTGCGTTGATTATGTTCTTCATCACCCTCATCCCCCAGGCCTACCAGATCTGGATGGCCTTCACCAATTTCCGGATCCAGAACCTGCGCTTCAACATCTTCGACCCCTCGACCTGGTCCCAGTACGCGCCAAGCTGGGTGTGGTTTGACAATTTCCTGCGCATCATCAGGAGCGACCTGCCCATTCAGAACTACAACTTCGGTCGTCTCCTCCTGTTCAATGTGGTGTGGACGATCTCCAACGTTGCTTTCCATGTCATTCTTGGCGTTGCCATCGCCCTGGCGTTGAACAGCCGATATGTCATCGGCCGCCGGGTTTACCGGGCTTTCTATGTCATCCCCTGGGCGATGCCCAGCCTGATCACCGCCGTTACCTGGCGCAACATGTATGACGACCGCTTTGGCGCCATTAATTTGCTCCTGGCAAAGCTCAACGAACTTCTGGGACTGAACCTTCCCACTGGCATCAAGTGGCTGATTCAGGCCATCCCTCCCATCGGCGGGCTGCTCAGTTTCCTCCCGCTGGCCTTTTACTGTGCTCTGGTGGCCAACATCTGGCTGGGGTGGCCATTTATGAGCGTCGTCGCCACCGGCGCGCTCCAGGCCATCCCCGCCGAGCTGTACGAGGCGGCGGAGGTGGACGGCGCGTCGGCCTGGCAGAAATTCTGGCGCATCACCGTCCCCCTCCTGCGCCCGGCAATGGTCCCGGCCATTATGCTGGGCTCGATCTGGACCTTCAACCAGTTCAACGTCATCTACTTCATTACCGAGGGCGGGCCGCTGGGACGGACGGAGATTCTGGTGACCCAGGCATATAAACTGGTCCTTCAGCACCGGTTGTACGGGATCGCCTCGGCCTTCAGTATCGTGGTCTTCTTCATCCTGCTCATCTTCACCCTGATCAACAACCGGGTCACCCGCGCTACGGAGGCGTACGATGTGGCGTAAAGTGCTGCGCTGGTTCTTCGGCGAGATGGTGTACGACTGGGAGACCTGGGGACCCAGGCGGAAGGTACGGGAGGTCCTGAAGCAACTGCTCATCCAGCTATTCCTCTTCACCGTTCTGGTGACCGTCCTCTTCCCGGTCCTGTGGATTTTCTCGATGGCCCTCGATCCCCGCAACATTGACAAGCCGCTGGAGCTGACCCTCTTCCCGCCGGGGGCCTCCTTCCGGTCCTTCAGGACGGTCCTCTTCGAGCCGTACCGGCTGCTCTGTAAGGACCCCAGCGACGTTTCCACCTGCATGACCTTTGCCCGGCTGATGTGGAACAGTATCAAGGTCTCGCTGGGCACGGCGGTCTTCTCGGTGGTAATGGGGTCGTCGGCGGCTTATGCCTTCTCCCGCTTCCGGTTTATCGGCCGGCAGGTGGGGATGCTGGGCTTCATCGTCCTCCTGATGCTCCCCGGCGTGGCGACGATCACCCCCCTCTACGTGATCCTCAGCGCGGTCAAGATCGGCCAGGAGAGCCTCCGCGCGACCCTCCTGGGCCTGGCCATCGCCTACGCCTCCGGCACCCTCCCCTTCGCTATCTGGAACCTGAAAGGGTATTTCGACACCGTGCCCAAGGACCTGGAGGAGGCGGCCCTGATTGACGGCGCCGGCCCCCTGCAGGCTTTCATCCGCATCATGATCCCCCTCTCCGCCCCGGCCCTGGCGATCACCATCCTGTTTGCCTTCATGAGCGGATGGACCGAGTTCCTGATGGCCTGGCTCTTCCTCAGCGACCCCAACCGCTTCACCCTGGCGATGGCCCTCCAGTCCATGCGTGGCCAGTATGCCACCCCGTGGTCCATTTTCTCCGCCTTCTCCATCGTGATGTCCATTCCCATCCTGATCCTCTTCTACCTGCTCCAGCGGTACATCGTCTCGGGGCTGGCGATGGGGGCGGTGAAGGGGTGATCGGGCCGCGATGTCCTCTAAGCTCTGTCCCAAGATCATCCTGGAGGGTACACGGCTGACGCTGAAGACGGAGATCGCCTTCGCGCTGAACGAGCATCCCCGCATCGTCGGTCCGCGGAAGTACCGCTACCATTCCCCCCTCATCTCCGCGGAATGGTGCGGTTTTACCAACTTTCCATGGGGACGGGGCCTGATCAACTTCGAGCCGCAGGAAGAAGCCCTCGCCATGGAGACCTACCGGACCTGGGTCCGGCTGTTCGAGCTCCTGCGCTATTACTCGTGGATCGTTGACCGCTTCCACATCTCCACCCAGACCTATCAGCTCCAGACCTACGGCAAGGACTACGATTTCCGCTGGCTGGAAGAGAGGCTGGCCGTTCTGGGCTTCCACCTGGTGTTCTGCACGCGCAGGCCCGAATCGTTTGCGGCGGCCCGCGCGGAGCGGATCAGGGTCTCCGGTAACCCGGCCCAGTACGACGACCTGCAGGTATTCATTGACGAGCAGGAACGGATGCGCGGTCTGGTCGCCCGGTCCATACTGCCGACGCTGGAGCTGGATATATCCGACAACGACGTCGCTGGCGCAGCGGACCGAATCGCGGATTGGCTGGCCGAAACAGGTGGGCTGTGGGCGAAGTGACGGATCCGTTAAGCCGCAACGATTGGAGGATGAGGATGAAAAGAACATACCGTGCAGGGGTGAAATGGTTGGGATCGTTTTTGCTGATCCTGGTGGTTCTGGCTGCCTGCCGACCCACCCCTACTCCCACGGTAGCGCCGCCTACCCCTACCACCGCGCCCCCCTCCACACCTGTCCCCTCCCCCGAGGACGTCGTTTACCTCGCCATCATCTGGCACCAGCACCAGCCGGTCTACTACAGGGACCCTGAGACGGGGGTCTACGCCAAGCCGTGGGTGCGGGTCCATGCGGCCAAGGACTACTACGACATGGCCGCTATCCTCCAGGAATACCCCAACGTCCACGTTACCTTCAACCTCACCCCCAGCCTCATCCGCCAGTTGGACGACTTCGCTGCCGGGGCGACCGACCGGTACTGGGAGATGACTATGGTCCCGGCGGACCAACTGACCGACGACCAGAAGTGGTTTATCCTCCGCTATTTCTTCGACATCAATTCCAGGATCATCGAGCGATTCCCCCGCTACGTGGAACTGCGGGCGATGCGGCCCGGCGCCAGCGATGCCGACATCCGGCAGGCGATGGAGGTCTGGACCCCCCAGGACTACCGCGACCTGCAGGTGCTGTTCAACCTGGGCTGGACCGACCCGGACTTCCTGGCTCAGGAGCCGCTGGCCTCGCTGGTCGCTAAAGGACGGGATTTCACCGAGGAGGATAAACTTACGGTCCTCAACGAGCACCTTCGCATCCTCAAAGAGGTCATCCCCCTCCACCGGCGAATGCAGGAGAGCGGCCAGATCGAGGTGACGATGACCCCCTTCGCCCACCCCATCCTTCCCCTGCTGATTGACTCCTCCCTGGCAACCCAGGCGATGCCCGACGTGGAACTCCCCGCCCCTGCCTTCCGCTTCGGCAAAGACGCCCTCGCCCAGGTGGAACTGGGGGTTCGGTACTACCGGGACCACTTCGGCGCCGATCCCCGTGGGATGTGGCCCGCCGAGGGGTCGGTGGCCCAGTTGATGGTCGGTCTGGTGGGGCGGGCCGGCCTCCGCTGGATGGCCTCCGACGAGCTGGTCCTTGCCCGCTCCCTGGGGATGGATTCCTTCACCCGCGACAGCCGCGATGTGGTGCAGGAGGCCGACCTGCTGTATCGCCCCTATCGGGTCCAGGAGACCGGCGGGATGGAAGCTCCCCCCGTCGCCATCATCTTCCGCGATCATACCCTCTCCGATAAGGTCTCCTTCACCTACTCCGGGATGGACGGCGAGGAGGCAGCACAGGACTTCGTGGATCGGGTCCACGCGGCCCACGACCGGATCCGGGAGCAGGGGGCCGGAGGCCCCCACCTGATTACCGTCATCCTGGACGGGGAGAACGCCTGGGAGTACTACGAGAACGACGGCAAAGAGTTCCTCCACACGCTCTATCGGCTCCTCTCGGAGGACCCCACCATCGTCACCGTGACCCCCTCCGAGTACCTGGACCGGTTCCCGCCGGAGGCCGTCATCGAGGAGCTGTGGGCTGGCTCCTGGGTGGATGGCACCTTCTCTACCTGGATCGGCGAGGAGGAGGAGAACCGGGCCTGGGAGTACCTCTATCAGGTGCGGGATATTCTCTTCAAGTACGAGGCCGGCTACAAGGAGGCCGACCCCGAGCGGCTACAGGCGGCCCGGGAGATGATGTACATTGCCGAGGGGTCGGACTGGTTCTGGTGGTACGGGGCGGACCAGGATTCGGGGCAGGACGAGACCTTCGACCTTCAGTTCCGCGAGACGCTCAAAGCGGTCTGTCGGCTGCTGGGGGAGGAGGTGCCCGCCTTCCTGGACGTGCCGGTCATCCCCCAGCGGGCTCAGCCGCCCACCCAGCCAGCCACCGGCCTGATCTCCCCAGCGATAGACGGCGTGGTCGCCGCTGGGGAATGGGATGCCGGCGGCCTCTACCAGGCGGCGGAGGAGAACGAGGTCTTCACCGGCATGGCCTACGGCTTCGACGCGCAGAATCTCTACCTGCGCCTGGACGCGCGTTACGACTGGGCTGCGCTGACCACCGCCAGCGCCCCCGACGCCCGCACGACCGTCGGCTTCTATCTGGCCGTTCCGGGAGCGCAGGAGAGCAACCCGTTCTCCCGCTGGGGCGGTGCGCAGACGGTGCTGGGTTTCGGCGCCACCCACCTGCTGGAGCTGGTCTATTCCGCCGGCGCTACCCTGGAGGGTATGGCGCTCTACCGGGCTGACGGCGCGGGCGGCTGGGTGGAGCCGCAGGAAGCAGGGGAGGCCGCGATCTCCGGCACGACGCTGGAGGTCGCCCTGCCGCAGGCGATCCTCGCCCCACAGGCGGCCGGCACGGGCACCCGGCTGGACACCGGCGACCGGCTGAGCCTGCGCCTGGTCTTCAGCCAGGGCGCGGCCGGGGCGGCCAGCGACGTGGTGCTCCTGCCCGAAGGGGGGCCTGCGCAGTTGGTGGTGCCCGACCTGGGCCGGACGACTATCGTCCTGGAAGTGGCCGACCCGGAGGGGGACGACCACGGCCCCGGCCCCTATTCCTATCCCACTGATTCCGTCTTCCGCGCCGGCGTCTTCGACCTGACCGGCTTCAGTGTGGGCTATGACGAGCAGAGCATCGTCTTCAAGTTCACCGTGCGCGGGCCGGTGGATAATTCCTGGGGCTCCCCTACCGGCCTCTCCCTCCAGGCCTTCGATGTCTACATTGACCAGGACGGGCCTGAGAACGGCGCGCGGCTGCTCCTGCCGGGCCGCAATGCCGCCCTCGCCGCCGGGTACGGCTGGGATTGGGCGGTGTGGATCAACGGCTGGACCCCCAAACTGTACCGTGCGGGTGCGGACGGGGAGCCGGAGGAGGTCTCGACCCAGATTCTGGTTCTGCCCGACCCCGGCCAGCGGAAGGTGACGGTGAAGGTCCCCCGGTCGGTGGTGGGGGATGATCCGGCGGCCTGGCAGTACCTGGCGCTGCTTTTGAGCCACGACGGATACGGCCCGTACAGCCTGCGGGAGATCGAGCCGGAGGCTTCCCAGTGGCAGGCGGGCGGCCGGCCGCAAGGGACCAACTACCCGCGCATCTTCGACCTGGCCTGGCCTGCCGACGGGGCGCCGACCCAGGAGGAGATGCTCTCCGCTTATCCGCCCTCTCAGCAGCCGCCGGAGGAGCTGGGGCCGGACGACTTCGCCCGGTTGCAGATGTTGAAACCCTGACCACCAATGGAGCGAGTGGAAACGAATACCGCGAATGGGGCAGGGATCCCTCCTGCTCGCGGTGTTCGGGCCATTCGTGGGATTCGCGATCCACTGGCGGGCGAGAGGACCACTTGCCCCGAAATTGAAATATGCCCGGCCTGGCGATGCCTGGAGCCGGAGGGATCACCTTCCGGCGGCCCGGCGCTGGGCCAGCATCGCCTGGACCTCCTGGTGCTGGGCACGGGTGAGGGGATAGGCCCAGGCAACGAAGATAGCGGCGATCAGGATGACCGCCGGTACGACGGCGATGAGCAGGCGGATCGCGGTCAGCGCCTGCGGCGTTTGCTGGGGGGCATTTTCCACGTAGCCCGACCAGGCCAGCACCGGTCCGATCGCGGCCAGGACCAGTTTGGTTGAGAGCTTGCGCACAAAGACAGAGAACCCGGCGTAGATGCCTTCCTGTCTCTTCCCGCTGACCAGTTCGTCCACGTCAACCACATCGGCGCTCATCGCCGTTGGCAGGACATGGGCAGCGGAGACCCCCAGACCTACCAGGACTGCGGCCAGATAGCCCAGGCTCCTGGCCCCCTGAGGCAGGAAGAACAGCCCCAGCATGACCGCCGCCCATGAAGCCATCGAGACGATGAAGGCGGTCTTCTTTTCCCAGCGGCGCGACATCCAGGAAACAAGTGGCAGGCAGAGGGTGGCACTGGTCAGGATGACGGCCTGCACCAGCGAGGCCTCCATAACCTCCATTCTGAGCCAGTAGAGCAGGAAGTAAGCGAATACCGCCGAGGCGATATCCACCGGCATCCAGCTCAGGAGGCTCATCCAGAGGGTGTACCACCAGGCTCTGTTGCGGACCACAAAACGTAGCCCCTCCAGGGGCGGGGGGGCCGGTTGGGCCTGAAACTCGGCCCGTTCGCGGGTGCCGACGAAGGCGATCAGGATGGTGGGGACGAAGACGGCGGCGCAGGCCAGGCCCATCATCTGAAAGGCGGCCCTCTGGTCTGGCGCCGCGTCGAGGATCAGCGCAAACCCGACCGCTGCCATCAGGCCGGTGACGATGGAAACGAACATCCGGTAGGTGGTGAGGGAGGTGCGCTCGTCGTGATCGAGGGTCAGCTCGGGGGTCAGCGCTGCGTAGGGACAGCCCACAAGGGTGACGGCGGTGTCGTACAGGATGTAGACCAGTGCGAAGTAGAGACACAGGAGCGCCTGGTTCTGGATCGGGGGGACGATCCACAGCAGGAAGAAGGTGAGGCCGTAGGGCAGGGCGCCGAAGAGGAGGTAGGGCCTGCGTCGGCCCCAACGGCTGCGGGTGCGGTCGGATAGCAACCCGAACAGCGGGTCGTTGACGGCGTCCCAGATGCCCCCCACCAGCACCGTCAGTCCGGCCAGGGCCGGGTTGAGGTGGGCCACATCGGTGAGGAAGAACAGATACCAGAACGGCACGACCGTGCCCGGTCCCACCGAGTTAGAAAGGTCCCCGATCGCATAAGCGACCTTGGTCCAGAGGGAAAGCTTCTCGCCGTGCTGGTTCATGGTTTCTTCTCTCCTTGATAAAAGCCTGTGGTTCGCGCAGGGTTAAGAGAGGTTACCCATTATAATGCGAAACTGGGTAATTACCTAAAGGACCTCATCTGTAGCGCAGGCGGAAGAGCAGTTGCCGGGAGGGCAGGTAGCTACGAAACCGGATTGGACAGAGTGCAAAGATAAGGGATATATGCTATAATCAACGCCGATAGGGCGGAATGGTGACGAATGGGCTCGTCGTCAAGGGGATCCGCCAGGGTCTGTTGATTGTGCTGGGGGAGGGACCCTGGGAGGAGTGGATGGCCCGGCTTGCCCGACGGCTGGAAGCAGGGGCATCCTTCTTCCACGGTGGGCGTGCGGCCCTGGACGTGGGCGGGCGGGAGCTGGATGAAGGAGAGATCCAGGAAGTTCGGGACCTGCTGGCCCGCTACGGGGTGGAACTGTGGGCCATTACGAGCACCTGCGATGCCACCATTCTGGCTGCTGTCCGTTCGGGCCTGGCGCCAGGCCTGGAACTGGGAGAGAGGCAACCTGCTGCCGGGGAGGAGGCCGGAGAGCTGCTGCCGGCAGGGGGGCTGGTGCTCAGGCGGACGCTCCGCTCCGGCCAGCGGGTCGAACACCCCGGCGATGTTGTCATCATCGGCGACGTGCACGCCGGGGCGGAGGTTGTGGCAGGAGGGAATGTGCTCATCTGGGGCCGGCTGGAGGGAATGGTCCACGCCGGCGCGATGGGGGACGAGGAGGCAGTGGTCTGTGCGCTGGACCTGACCCCTACGCAGCTTCGCATCGCCGGGTACGTCGCCCGTTCCCCCGAGGGGAAGCGGCATCGGCCTGTGCCGGAGATGGCCCGTCTCAGGGACGGGCAGATCGAGGCAGTGCCCTGGCGCAGCAGGTGAGGGAGGTCCTATGGCAGGGAGGGTGTTGACCGTTACTTCAGGCAAGGGAGGCGTCGGAAAGACCACGGTGACCGCTAATCTGGGAGTGGCCCTGGCCACCCGCGGCCAGCGGGTTGTGGTGATAGACGCCGACATCGGCCTGCGCAACCTGGACGTGATGCTGGGGCTGGAAAACCGGATCGTCTACGACCTGGTGGATGTGGTGGAGGGCCGCTGCCGGCTCCGACAGGCCCTGGTCCGGGATAAGCGGCTCTCGGAGCTTTACCTTCTCCCTGCTGCCCAGAGCCGGGATAAGACCGCCGTCAGCGCGGAGGATATGGTCCGCATCTGCGATGAGATGCGGCCGTCCTTCGACTTTCTGCTGGTGGACTCCCCGGCCGGGATCGAGCAGGGGTTCCGCAACGCTGTCGCCCCTGCCGATGAGGTGCTCATCGTCACCAACCCCGAGGTGGCGGCGGTACGGGATGCCGACCGGGTGATCGGGCTGATCGAGGCGGAGGAAAAGGGGCCAGCCCGCCTGATCATCAACCGCATCAAACCGGATATGGTCCGTCGAGGGGATATGATGGACACGGCGGCGGTGGTGGAGCTTCTGGCTGTGGACCTCATCGGGATCGTGCCGGAGGATGAGGCGGTGATCACAGCGGCCAACACCGGACGGCCGGTGGCCTTCTCCGATAACAACCTGGCTGCCCGCGCCTTTCACAACATCGCCCGTCGGTTGATGGGTGAGGATGTGCCCTTTATGCCGCTGAAAGAACCCGGCTTTTTCGAGCGGCTTGTGCGATTCGTTCGTTCGGAGGGAGAGGGACAATGAGGTTCTTCCGTCGTCGTCAACCTTCTACCGGTGAGGTCGCTCGTGAGCGGCTTCGACTCGTACTGGCCCACGACCGGGCGAATATCTCCCCCGGGCTGCTGGATACACTCAAAGACGAGATCATCGCCGTCATCTCCCGCCACGTGCCCATAGACCCCGATGGGGTGGAGGTCACTTTCACCGAGGGGCCCCGGGTGAGCCGGCTGGTGGCCGATATTCCCCTGCGGACCCAGCAGCGGCGCCGGTGAAAGAAACCAGGGAGACACGGAGAACGCGGAGAGAGAATTCTCTGCACCTCCCGTGTCTCCATGGTGAGAATCTTGTGATTGTGATGGGGTAGGCTGGTGTACAGGACCCAGGTCTGGAGAAGGTTTGATTTCATCCTGCTGGCCGTCTTGGTGCTTCTGGTTGCCCTGGGGGTGGCGATGATCCGCAGCGCCAACCTGGGCACGGAGGACCTGGCCGACCTGTGGCGACGGCAGGCCAATTATGCCGTCCTCGGGCTGGTCCTTTTCCTGCTGGCCGCCTTCGTCCCCTACACTTGGTTCCGCTCCGTCTGGTGGTTGGGCTACCTGCTGGCGGTTGGACTTCTGGTGCTCGTCCTCCTTCTGGGGCAAAGCGAGATCGGCGACGTGCGCCGCTGGTTTTACATCGGCAACTTCCGCTTCCAGCCCTCCTTCCCGGCGATGCTCCTGCACGTGGTGGCGGTGGCTGCCATCCTGGACGCCCGACCGCGGAGGGAACGACGGCTCAGGATGGAAGGGGAGCCGGTTCCCGAGCGGCCCGGATTGGTGCGATACCTGCTCTCGGGCCTGCTTTCCCTGATCCTGGCAGCTCTGGTCTTCCGGGAGCCGGACCTGAGCACGGCGATGATCTATCTGGTGATCTGGGCGGTCGTCGCCTTCGTCTCCGGGGTAAGGCTGGCCTATCTTCTGGGCACCGGGCTGATCGGCCTGGCCGCCCTCATTCCTCTGTGGGAGGTGATGAAGCCCTACCAGCGGGAGCGGGTGCTTACCTTCCTGAACCCCTCCCGCGATCCGGGGGCGCTCTATAATATCCATCAGGCGCTGATCTCCATCGGCTCCGGCGGGCTGTGGGGGCAGGGGTACGGGGTGGGGAGCCAGAGTCAGCTCCACTTCCTCCGCGTCCGTCACACCGACTTCATCTTCTCCGTGGTGGGAGAGGAGCTGGGGTTCATCGGCGCGGCTCTGGTCCTTTTCCTCTTCGTCCTTCTGGGCTGGCGGGTGTTGCGGGCGGCGGTGCTGGCACCGGACCGGTTCGGGCGGCTTCTGGCGGTCGGGGCAGGGGCGGTCATTTTCTTCCCGCTGGTCATCAATGTAGGGATGAACATCGGCCTGCTGCCGGTCACCGGCCTGCCGCTCCCCTTCATCAGCTACGGCGGCACTGCCCTTATCACCTCAATGACCGCCCTGGGGCTGGTGGAAGGGGTGGCGATGCGGAGCAAGGAGAAGTGAAACTACGGATATGGTGAAAGTGGGGCTGATGCGGGGGGCGAGCCGTCGGGAGACGGTGGCAGCGGCGCTGGAGGCGGTCGCCGACCAGGTGGACCTTTCGGGGGTCCGGCAGGTGCTGGTCAAGCCCAACTTCGTCTCCACCCGGCGGCCCCTGGCCGCCACCCACGTGGACGCCGTGCGGGCAGTGCTCGACTTCCTGCGGGCGCGGTACGGCGGCCCGGTGGTGGTGGCGGAGGGGTCGGCTATGGAGCCGACCTGGGAGGGATTCCGCAACTACGGCTACGAGCCGCTGGTGGATGAGTATGGGGTTGAGCTGCGCGACCTGAACGGGGACGAGACGGTAGAGGTGGTGGTCCGCGACCGGCGGCTGCGGCCGATGCGGCTCCGGCTGGCCCGCACGGTGGCGGAGGCGGATTTCCGCGTTTCCGTCTGCCCGCCCAAGACCCACGATACGGTGATTGTGACCCTTTCCATCAAGAACATCGTGATGGGGGCGCTGGTGAACCCCCCTGTCGCCCGGGGCGGCTCCGGCGGGCCGATGCAGCAGGCGCTGCGGCGGCTGGGCCGCCTCGCGCCGGAGGGAGTCCGCCGCTCCGCCCTGGCAGAGCGGGTGAAAGGGGGGCTGCTGGGCGGGCCGGATGGCTCGCAGAAGATGGCGATGCACCAGGGGATACCGGTCATCAACCTCAACCTGGCGCTGGTGGCCCCCCGCGTCTGGCCCCACCTGGCAGTGGTGGACGGCTGGGTGGGGATGGAGGGAGAGGGGCCAGGACAGGGCACCCCCGTCCCCTGGCAGATCGCGCTGGCCGGGACCGATCCCCTGGCGGTGGACGGGACGACGGCCCGGCTGATGGGGTTCGATCCGGAGACGGTGGGCTATCTCCACTATTGCCATCGGATGGGGCTGGGGGTGATGGACGCGGATCGCATCCAGGTGGTGGGGAACGTCCGGCCCGAAGAGGTGGCCCGTCCCTTCCGCCCCCACCCGACGTTCGATCAGCAGCGGCGGTGGGAGCTGGAAGAGGCAGAGCAGGGGCGACCTGCCGGTTGCCCTGATGATCTGGGAGGGTTGCGAATATGAGTGAGAAGCCTTCAACTTCCTCACCCAGAACCGACTTCATCCGGGATATTATCGAGGAGGATATGCGGACCGGTAAGTACGGGGGGCGTGTGCATACCCGCTTTCCGCCCGAGCCGAACGGCTACCTCCACATCGGCCACGCCAAGTCCATCTGCCTGAACTTCGGCGTCGCCGCCGAGTATGGGGGGCTGTGCAACCTCCGCTTCGACGACACCAACCCGACGAAGGAGGAGGTGGAGTATGTCGAGTCCATCAAGGAGGATGTCCGCTGGCTCGGCTTCGACTGGGACGACCGGGAATACTACGCCTCCGACTACTTCGAACAGTTGTACGAGTACGCGGTCCAGCTCATCAAAGCGGGCAAGGCGTATGTGTGCGACCTGAGTCCGGAGGAGATCCGGGAGTACCGGGGGACGTTGACGGAGCCGGGCAGGGAGAGCCCCTACCGCAACCGGTCGGTGGAGGAGAACCTGGAGCTGTTCGAGCGGATGCGGGCTGGCGAGTTCGAGGACGGGGCCCGGGTGCTGCGGGCCAGGATTGATATGGCCTCCCCCAACCTGAACATGCGGGACCCGGTGATGTACCGTATCCTCCACGCCACCCATCACCGCACAGGGGATAAGTGGTGCATCTACCCGACCTATGACTTCGCCCATCCCCTCTCCGATTCCATCGAGGGCATCACCCACTCCCTCTGCACACTGGAGTTCGAGGACCACCGGCCGCTCTACGACTGGTATCTCGACCAGTTGGGCGTCTACCATCCTCAGCAGATCGAGTTCGCCCGGCTCAACCTCAGCCATACCGTGCTGAGCAAGCGGAAGCTCCGCCGGCTGGTGGAGGAGGGGTATGTGAGCGGGTGGGACGACCCCCGCATGCCCACCATCGCCGGGATGCGGCGGCGGGGGTACACGCCGGAGGCGATCCGGGATTTCTGCGACCGGATCGGGGTGGCCAAGGCCAACAGCATTGTGGACATCACCCTGCTGGAGCACTGCGTCCGCGACGACCTGAACAAACGGGCCCCTCGTGTGATGGCGGTGCTCGACCCGCTCAGGCTGGTGATTGACAACTACCCGGAGGGGCAGGTGGAATGGCTCGACGCCGTCAATAACCCGGAGGACCCCGCTATGGGGACGCGCCAGGTCCCCTTCTCCCGGGTGCTCTATGTGGAGCGGGATGACTTCCGGGAGGAGCCGCCGAAGGGCTGGTTCCGGCTGGCCCCTGGCCGCGAGGTGCGGCTCAAGCACGCCTATCTGGTCACCTGTACGGGGGTGGTCAGGGATGAGCGGACCGGCGAGGTGGTGGAGCTTCACTGCACCTACGACCCGGCCACGCGGGGCGGCGATGCACCCGACGGCCGCAAGGTCCAGGGGGCCCTCCACTGGGTCTCCGCCGCCCACGCTCTGGATGCCGAGGTCCGCCTGTACGACCGGCTCTTCAGCACGGCCGACCCGGAGGACGTGCCCGAGGGGGAGGATTTCACCGTCAACCTGAACCCCAATTCGCTGGAAGTGCTCACCGGCTGTAAGGTGGAACCCAGCCTGGCGGGGACCCGGCCGGGGGATCGGTACCAGTTCCTCCGGCTGGGGTATTTCTGCACCGATCCGGACTCCGTCAATGGGCGGCTGGTCTTCAACCGGACGGTTTCGCTGCGGGATACCTGGGCCAGGATCGAGCGGTCGCTGCAGGAGAAGGGAGGGTAAATGACGGTCCGTGTCCGTTTTGCCCCCAGTCCCACCGGCGATCCGCACATCGGCAACGTGCGGACGGTGGTCTTTAACTGGCTGTTTGCCCGCAGGATGGGGGGGCAGTTTATCCTGCGTATCGAGGATACCGACCGGACCCGGTACAAACCCGGTTCGATCGCCGTGATTATGGAGGGGATGCGCTGGCTGGGGCTGGATTGGGATGAGGGGCCGGGGCTGGAGGAGCTGAAGCGTTCCGGCGTGGCGGAAGCGGAGAAATATGCCGTCGGTGGGCCGTATGGGCCGTACATCCAGTCCGAACGGCTGGCGTTGTACCGGCAGGTGGCGGAGGAGCTGATCGAGCGGGGATGGGCCTATCGCTGCAACTGCACGCCGGAGCGGCTGGAGGAGGTGCGCCGGATGCAGCGGGCGCAGAAGCTCCCGGTGATGTACGACCGCCACTGCCGCGACCTCCCGCCGGGGGCCGTCTCCCCCGACGAGCCCCACGTCATCCGGCTCAGGGTCCCCCTGACGGGCCAGACCGTGGTCCACGACGCCCTGCGAGGGGATGTGGTCTTCGACAACGCCAGCCTAGACGACCAGATCCTCCTGAAGTCGGACGGCTACCCGACCTACCACCTGGCGGTGGTGGTGGACGACCATTATATGAAGATCACCCACATCATCCGGGGGGACGACTGGATCCCCAGTACCCCCAAACGGCTTCTCATCTATCAGGCGATGGGATGGGAGCCGCCCATCTATTGCCACGTGCCGCTGGTGACGATGCCCGGGGGGAAGAAGCTGGCCAAGCGGGCAGGGGCCACTTCTATCACCGAGTTCCGCGCTCAGGGCTACCTGCCGGAGGCTCTCTTCAACTTCCTGGCCCTCCTGGGATGGGCGCCGGGGGAGGGAGAGGATCGGGAAATCTTCAGCCGGGAGGAGCTGATCGAGCGGTTCGACCTCTTCCGGGTCAACCGGGCGCCGGCCGCTTTCTCCTATGATAAGCTGGACTGGATGAACGGGGTCTATATCCGCAGCCTCCCTCCGGAGGAGCTGCTGGAGCGGCTGCTTCCCTTCTGGCAGCGGGCAGGGCTGGTGCCGGCTCCCTGTCTGGAGGACGTGCGGGCGAAGCTGGCGCGGATTGTGCCGTTGATCCAGGAGCGGCTGAGGCATCTGAGCGACGTGGTGGAATGGACCGACTTCTTCTTCGTCGAGATCGCGCCTCCGCCTGCGGAGGTGCTGGTGGTGAAGGAGCTGGGGCGGGAAAGGACGCTGGAGATCCTGCGGCGGGCACGGGAGGTCCTGGCCCCGCTTATGGATTTCGGTGAGGAGGCCGTGGAGCAGGCCCTGCGGGGGCTGGTAGAGGAGCTGGGGCTGAAGAACCGGCAGGTCTTTGGCCTCATCCGCTGGGCAACTACCGGCAAGGACGTCTCCCCGCCTCTCTTCGGAACGTTGAGCATCCTGGGAAAGGAGGAAGTGCTGGCCCGGCTGGAGGCTGCGGAGTCCTCCCTCCTATCCTCAGCTACCTGATACCGGTGACGGGCAACGAGCGACTGTAACGGGTCATTCGTCATACGTCATCCGTCACCAGTGACCAGTAACCACTGACGAGCTGCCAGAGAATGCTTCCCGTCTTTCATTGGTACCTGGCAATCCAGCTCTTCGGCCTGGCGGCGCTGCCATTGACGCTTCGCCTCTTCCGCCACCTGCCCGGCCGGGGATACGGTTTCGCCCGTCCGCTGGGGCTGCTGGTGGGCGGATGGGCTTTCTGGCTCTTTCTCACCTTCGGCTGGCTGCCCAACACGCCGGGGGCAGTCATGGCGGTGCTGGGACTGATGGCCGTCTGCGGGGCTTTTCTCTGGCTTCGCCCCTCCGATGACCCCTCCCCTCTCCCCTGGCAGCATGTCCTTGCTGTGGAGCTTCTCTTTGCCCTGGCCTTCGGGGTCTGGTGTCTGGTCCGTGCCCATATGCCCCGCATCGAGACCGCCGGGGGGGAAAAGTGGATGGAGATCGCGTTTCTCAACGCTGTCCTCCGCGCCCCCCGCTTTCCACCCCACGATCCCTGGCTCTCCGGCTTTGCCATCTCTTACTACTACTTCGGCTACGTGATGATGGGGATGCTCATCCGGCTCTCGGCGGTCCCCTCCACCACAGGCTTCAACATGGGGATCGCCACCCTTTTCGCCCTCACCTGTACCGGAGCCTACGGTCTTCTCTACGCCCTCCTGGCCCGGCAGGGGGAGCGGTCGGCGACCTGGGGGGGGCTGCTGGGGCCGCTCCTGGTGGCGCTGACGGGCAATCTGGAGGGGCTGCTGGAGGTCTTTCATGCCCGGGGGCTGTTTCCGGCTTCCTTCTGGCGGTGGCTGGACATCCGCTCCATCAACGTCCCTCCGCCGTCCTTTACCGAAGGCTCGTGGGTGCCCACCCGCTTCGTCTGGTGGTGGCAGGCCTCCCGTGTCCTCCACGATTACGCCCCATGGCATACCCCTGCCAACCCGGCCGAGTGGGAGGTCATTGACGAATTCCCGGCCTTCTCCTTCATCCTGGGCGACATGCATCCCCATCTCCTGAGCCTTCCCTTCGTCCTGCTGGCCCTGGCCCTGGCCCTCAATCTTCTTCTCAACACGCGCCGCCTGACGTCTGACGCCTCCCGTCTGACGCTTTCCATCCCCCTTCCCTGGTGGGAGCTTCTCCTCTGCGCCCTCTGCCTGGGCGGGCTGGGCTTTCTGAACACCTGGGACCTGCCGGTCTATTTCGCCGTTTTCGTCGCCGCCCTCCTCCTCGCGGTCGGCCTGGAGTGGCGCAAAGCCAGCCCGTCTCCTGCCATCTTGCCTCTTGCAGTCTTGCTTCTTGCCATCTTGCTCTACCTTCCCTTCTGGCTGGGCCTCCGCTCCCAGGCTTCCGGCATCGCTCCCAACCTCTTCAACTCCACCCGGCTGCCCCATTTCCTGGTGATGTTCGGGCCGCTGCTCTTTCCGGTGGCCGCGCTGGTGGTGGGGGAGGCCCGACGGCTGCGGGTACGGGCAGGGGATGTGGCCTACTGGGTGGTGGTGGTGCTGGGCGGGTTGCTCCTCTTCCTCCTGCTGGCCGGGCTGCTTTCCCCCCAGGGGCGCCAGTACCTGGCGGCCTGGAAGACCGGGGGGCCGATCCCCGGCCTGGAACATATCCCCGACGCGCCCGGGTTGATCGTCGCCCGGCTGTGGGAGCGGCTGCTTTCTCCCTGGACCCCCCTGGCGCTGGCCGCACTGCTCACCACGGCGCTCCTGATCCTTATGAGGTTTCAGGTTTCCGGTTCGGAAGGCACGAAATCCGAAGCCCTGCAGCCCGAAGCCACCTGTGCTCTGCTGCTGGTCATCACCGGCGCCCTGCTCACTCTGGCGGTGGAGTTTGTCTACCTGCGGGACGTGTTCGGCACGCGGATGAACACCGTCTTCAAGTTCTACTTCCAGGCCTGGGTGCTCTGGGGGATCGGAGGGGCGTATGGGCTGGCGCGGCTGCTGAAGGAGGGACGGTTATGGGCGGTAGCGACGGCGCTGCTGCTGGTCGGCGGTGGCCTGGTCTATCCGGCGCTGGCGATCCCGGCCCGTGCCCGGGAGTACGACAGCCCCCCCACATTGGACGGTGCGGCATACCTCTACCAGACCCAGGCCCCTGATTTCGCCGCCATCGCCTGGCTGAACGAAAACGTGGAGGGAACGCCGGTCATCCTGGAGGCCCCGGCCGACCACTACCGGGCCTACGCCTATGAAGGCCGGGTCTCTGCCTTCACCGGCCTGCCGACGGTGCTGGGGTGGGGGGGGCACGAGCACCAGTGGCGGGGGAACTACGACGAGCCAGCCCGACGGGAGCCGGACATCGAGCAGCTCTATGCGACGACCAGTCCAACAGAGGCCTTGACGCTCCTCGAACGGTATGGTATAAGGTACGTCTACATCGGCCCGGTGGAGCAGAGCCGCTATCCCGCCGCTGGCCTGGCGAAGTTCGCTCAACTGATGGAGCTGGTCTACGACGCCAATGGCGTGAAGATATACCATATTCCTGCCCCGACGGAGGTGCCCGTCCGTGCGCCAAAACGACCAGAACCCGGTGAACCGATCCCGTAACCTGGAGAGGCTCCTCTGGACGGTCCTCTTTCTCGTGGCGGCGCTGTTGCGGCTGACTGACCTGGCGTCGGCCCCCCTGAACACCGCTGAAGCGTTCCAGGCGCTGGCGGCCTACCAGGTGGCGCACGGTGGAGTGGCCTCCGGGATATACCAGGCTGCCCCTCTCCTTTTCCACCTCAACGTCCTCCTCTTTGCGCTCTTCGGTGGTGGAGACGGACTGGCGAGGCTGGTGCCTGCCCTCTCGGGCGTGGGGCTGGTGCTGACCCCCCTTCTCCTCCGTCGCTACCTGGGCGGGTGGGGGGCGCTGGGGACGGGCCTGCTTCTGGCCCTTTCCCCCATCGCCCTTTACGGGTCGCGCCTGCTGGACGGCACGATGCCCGCCGCGCTGGGGGTGATGCTTCTGGTGGGCTGTGCTGCCCGCTTCCTGGACTCCTGGCATCGCTCCTACGTGGTGTGGGGCGGGCTGGGACTGGCGGTGGCGCTGACGGCCGGACCCGCGGCCTGGGGGCTGCTCCTGGGCCTGCTCATCGCCCTGGCGGGGGGGCTCTGGGTCTGGCGGGGACAGGTCCCCTGGGTCTGGCCGATGGTCCGCCCCTCTCTGGGCCGGGGGCTGGCGGCGGCCGGGTTAGGAGTGCTGGCCCTGGGGACGGGGCTGGGGCTGAATCCGGGGGGGCTGGCTGCCGTCGGTCAGCAGTTTCTGGGGTGGCTGGCCCGCTTTGGCCCGCCGGCCGGCCCTGCTATCCTCTCCCCGTTTCTCCTCCTCGTGGCCTACGAGCCGCTGACGCTTGTGGCGGGCCTTGTCGGCCTGGCCGTGGCGGTCGGGCGGCGGCATGGGATGGGGCTGTTGTGGGTCTTCTGGACGGCGGTGGGGGTAGCGCAACTGGCCCTCATGCCGGCCCGTCAGCCCTCCGACCTGATGTGGGTCCTTCTGCCGCTGGCAGGGCTGGGAGGGCTGGCGGTGGAAACGCTGGTCCGCTCCCTCCAGGCCCACGGCCGCTGGCAGAACGAGGGGCTTTACCTCCCTGTTTCCCTCCTCCTCTGGATTCACCTCGGCCTCACTCTGGCCCGATACGCCCGAACCAGCAGCCCGACCGACCAGCTCATGGCCGGGCTGGTATTCCTCTTTCAGCTCCTGCTCACCGTCATCTTCGGCCTTGCGATGACGGTCCCCGAGCCTGAGGAGGAGCCAGCTCAGACGATGCGGCGGGGGCTGGCGGTCGCGCTGCGGGCAGGCGGGCTTTCGCTGGGACTGGTCCTGCTGGGGCTGGCCTTCTCCATCGGCTGGCGGCTCTCCCATCGGGGCATGGCCAACCCCCTGGAGTTGCCGGTGCGGGAGACGACGGCCGTGGAGGTGCGCACCCTGGCCGGGGTGATCGAGCGGCTGGGCGAGCTGAACCCCCGCCTGGAGGAAGGGCTGTCGGTCACCTTCATCGGCGAGCCGGACCCGGCCCTCCGATGGGCGCTTCGCCGCTTCGAGGGGCAGGTGGTGGACCAGCTTGGGCCGGAAGAGCGGCCGCCGCTGGTCCTGGCCCCTCTGCGAGAACCTCTGCCCTCCGGCTACCTCGGGGAGAACTTCCCCCTGCGGCGGGCGTGGGTCCCAGGGGAGGAAGAGGGCCTCCCGGTCCGCTGGTGGCTCTATCGGGAGGTCACCACCCCACCGACCGTCACCGCGCAGGTCGTGCTCTGGGCGCGGGAGGACCTGGAGGTACGAAATACGCAATACGAGCAATGATGGCCGATGAACGATAAACAGACGAACTCCTGGCTGGACCGTCCGATCGTCAAGGGCATCGGGTTGAATTGGGAGCAGGGGCTGTATATCCTGATCGTCGCTCTCTGCCTTATCTCCCGGCTGGCGATGCTGGGGTACCGGGTGCAGAGCCACGACGAGAGCCTCCACTGCAAGTTCTCCTGGGACCTCTACATGGGGTACGGCTTCCAGCACAACCCGATGATGCACGGTCCCTACATCTTTCATACGACTGCCCTCTCTTATTTCCTCTTCGGAGACAGCGACTTCACCGCCCGGCTGCCTGTCGCACTGGTGGGGACAGCGATGGTGGCCTTTCCCTACCTGTTGCGGCGGTATCTGGGGCGAACGGGGGCGCTGTTCGCATCGCTCCTTTTCCTCATCTCCCCTTCCATTGCGTACTATTCCCGCTACATCCGGGAAGACATCCCGGTGATCTTCTGGGCGATAGTCGTCATCTGGGCGATCTTCCGTTACCTGGAGGAGGGGCGGGACCGGCATCTCTACATTCTGGCGGCGGCGCTCTCCCTGATGTATGCCACCAAAGAGGTCGCCGCCATTTATACCCTGATCATCGCTGTCTTCCTGGTGGGGCTGCTGGCCGTGCAGGCGCTGATGCGGCCCTGGCAAAGGCATGGGGCAGAGCGGGTGTTCCTGGCCGCGCTGGCGGGGATAGCCCTGGGACTGGCGGTGCTGGCGGTCGGCGCGATCGTCGGTGGGCCGGGGGAGGGGGTATCGCTGCCGTTCTGGGGGCTGGCTGGCGGCCTTTTCGCCCTGGTCGGGCTGATCGTCGCCGGGATCGCCCTCTTCTACGGCCTGGGAGGGCAGCTCCGCACCCACCGCAGCTTCGACCTGATCGTCCTCATCGGCACCCTCTGCCTCCCCTTCGCCTCCCCCCTCGCCATCCTGGCCGCCTCCCGCGTGGCCTCCGTGGTGGTGGCCCGGTATCCGGTGGGGATGTCCGTGCCCCCCTTCTGGGCGAATCTGGCCAACGTCAAACCGACCCATTACAACGCGCCGGACATCTACTATTCTGGGGCGATCCTGGCGCTGGTCCTGATCGCCGCCGTCGCCATCGGCCTGGCCTGGGACCGACGCCGCTGGCCCATTGCAGCGGTGATCCATACTTTCATCTTCCTGGTTCTCTTTACCACCGTCTTCACCAACGGGGCCGGCATTGCCAGCGGATGGGTCGGCTCGGTGGGCTACTGGCTGGAGCAGCAGGAGGTGGAGCGAGGGAACCAGCCGATGTTCTACTACCTGGTCATCCTCCCCATCTACGACTTCCTGCCCCTCCTTGGCGCGCTGGCCGTGCCGCTTTACCTGGCGGTGGTGGGCCTGGCCTGGCGGATCCGGGGGAAAGAAGGGCTTGCCGACCTGCCAGGGATGCGCACATTGTACCTGCCGTTCCTCCTGGTCTGGTCGCCCCTTTCCTGGTTTGCCTACTCCTATGCCGGAGAGAAGATGCCCTGGCTGACGACCCACATCACCACGCCGATGATCCTTCTCACCGGCTGGCTGCTGGGCCGTCTGGTGGAAGGGGTGGACTGGTCGAAGGTGTGGGAGCGTCGAGGGTGGCTGCTTCCGCTGCTCCTCCCCTCGCTGGTGGCGGCCATCGCTGCCCTGATGAAGAGCGCCGCCCAGGGGCCGTTTCAGGGGGTGGAGCTGGACCAGTTGCTGGTGACCGGCACCTTCCTGGGCGGGCTGGCCGGCGTGGGGCTGGTGGGGACGCTGGTCGGGCTGTTGTGGTTCCGGGTCGGCGGGCGCAACGGGCTCCTGCTGACGGGCCTGACCGGTTTCCTGGCCCTGGGCCTGCTGACGGTCCGCGTGGCCTACCGCCTCTCCTTCATCAATTTTGACACCCCCGCCGAGTTCCTGGTCTACGCCCACGAGGGGCCGGACGTGCGGACGACGATGGAGACGCTGGAGGAGCTGTCGCTGCGGGTCGCGGGTGGGCCGGGCCTCATTGATGTGACCTACGGCTCCGATGGCTCCTGGCCTTTCACCTGGTATCTGCGCTCCACCCAGTATCCCAACGCCCGCTACTACGGCGACCGCCCCAGCCGGGAACAGGTCCTGGCGACGGCGATCATCGCCGGACGGGAACAGTGGGGGGTGGTCGAACCGTATGTGGGGGATGACTATTACCGGTTCGATTACTTCTTCCTCTGGTGGCCGATGGAGGACTACCGGGGATTGACCTGGGGGAAGTTGTGGGATTGGCTCACCACTCCCCGCAAGCGGGCGGCGCTGTGGCGGATTTTCTACAATATGGACTACACCCTCTACGACGAGATCACCGGCGGCCACCACACGCCGGACCAGTGGCCGTTGCGCGGCGACTTCCGCCTCTATATCCGCAAGGACGTGGCGGACCGGCTGTGGGACTTTGGGAGAATCCACGCCGCGCAGGAGGGGGAGGAAGCCGCGCCGACCGATCCCTACGCTGCGGGGTGGCGGGTGATGAGTGCGGTGCGGAGCTGGGGGGTGGAGGGGAACGGCCCCGGCCAGTTCCGCTGGCCCCGCGGGATCGCCGTCTCCCCCGACGGCTTTGTCTACGTGGCCGACTCTCAGAACCACCGCATCCAGAAATTCACCGCCGACGGCACCCTTGTGGCCTCCTGGGGCTCCTTCGGCGGCTGCCCTGCACAGCCTCCCCCTGGCACGTTCTGTGAGCCATGGGGTGTGGCGGTGGGGCCAGACGGATCGGTCTATGTGGCGGATACCTGGGCAGACCGGGTGCAGAAGTTCACACCGGACGGGGCCTTCCTGGCCGAGTGGGGGGCCTTTGGCCAGCCCGGACCGTATGACCTGACGGGCCATTCCGGCTTCTTCGGCCCAAGAGGGGTGGCGGTAGGGCCGGATGGCCTGGTCTATGTGGTGGATACAGGCGGCAAGCGGGTGCAGGTGTTCGATCCGAACGGCGTGTACCTGCGGGAGTGGGGCGGCGGCGGCTCCCTGCCGGGCCAGCTCAACGAGCCGGTGGGGCTGGCCTTCGGGCCGCAGGGGGAGGCCTACGTGGCCGATACCTGGAACTACCGGGTCCAGGTGCTCCAGCCGGACGGAGGGCCGGTGCGGGAATGGCCCGTCGCCGGGTGGAACAACCCGCTGGTGGAGGAAAAGCCCTACCTGGCGGTGGATGCCGAGGGGCGGGTCTATGTGACCGATCCCGGCCATTACCGGGTGCTGGTCTTCAATAGTGAAGGAACCTACCTCTATAGCTTCGGCCAGTTCGGCTTCGACGCCAGCTCCTTCGCCCTGCCGATGGGAGTGGCACTGGGGCCGGACGGCCTCCTCTACGTCACCGACGCGGCCGGCCATCGGGTCATGGCGTTCGATGTGCCGTGAGTCAAATGGGGACGTGATTATGGCTCAACTGTTTATCTCCACCCATCCACTGGTCCAGCACAAACTGGCGCTGTTGCGGGATGAACGGACCGATCCGAAGAAGTTCCGGGAGCTGGTGCGGGAGATCGCCATCCTGCTGGTCTATGAGGCCACGGCGGACCTGGCGACAGAGTCGGTGATGGTGCAAACCCCCCTGGGACGGGCGGAGGGACGGAAGCTCCTGGAGCGGGTGGGACTGGTGCCGGTGCTCCGGGCCGGGCTGGGGATGGTGGAGGGAGCCTGGCAGATGCTCCCCGGAGCGGAGGTGTGGCACATCGGCCTCTCCAGGGATGAGCGGACCCTCCGGCCGGTGGAGTACTACTCCCGCCTGCCCGTCAGTCCCACAGTGGATGTCTGTCTGGTGCTGGACCCGATGCTGGCGACCGGCGGCTCGGCGGTGGCGACGGTGGACATCCTGAAGCGGTGGGGGGCGCGGCGGATCAAGTTCGTCGGCGTGATCGGCGCCCGGCCGGGAGTGGAGCGGTTCGTCCAGGCTCACCCGGACGTGCCGGTCTACCTGGCAGCGGTGGACGAGCAGCTCAACGAGGCAGGGTTCATCGTGCCTGGCCTGGGCGATGCAGGCGACCGGATGTTCGGGACAGGGTAGGGTGCGAATTTGAAATCCCCATCTTTCTCCCTGGCTGTCTTCGCCGTAGCAGCGGCAGCAGCGGCGGCGCTGACCCCTCTCGCCGCCCGGCTGGGCCGGCGGCTGGGGATTGTGGACCGGCCGGGGGGGCGGCGAAAGCACAGAGGGGAAGTGCCCCGACTGGGTGGAGTGGCGATCTTCGGGGCCTTCCTTCTCGCCATCGGCGTCGCGGCATGGTCAGGGTCCCTCACCGTCGGCTACAGCCCGGAGGACTTCAGGAGGCTGACCGGCCTTCTCGTCGGCGGGCTGGGCGCCTTCCTTTTCGGACTGGCGGATGACCGGCTGGACCTCCCCCCAGGGGTACAGTTCCTCGTCCAGTTTCTCCTGTCCCTCATTGCCCTTCCCACCCTCCTCTGGCTGGAGCGGTTCACCCTTCCCTTTATCGGCTATGTTGAGCTGGAATCCTACCCCTGGGGACCGTGGGCCTACGTCCCGTTGACCATCCTCTGGATGATGGGGCTGATGAACACGGTCAATTTCCTGGACGGACTGGATGGGCTGGCGGCAGGGGTGGGGGGGATTCTGTGTCTTGTGCTGGCGATCCATATGTATCGGGTTGGTCAGGCCAGCGTCGCCCTGCTGCCGCTGGCACTTCTGGGCGCGCTGGCCGGGTTCCTCCCCTACAACCTCGCTCCGGCACGGATCTTCCTGGGGAGCGGGGGGGCCTTCTTTCTGGGCTACGCCCTGGGGGGGCTGGGGTTGATCGCCGGCGGCCGGGTGGCGACGGTGTTGATGGTGATGGGGGTGCCAGTTGTGGATGTGGCCTGGCAGATCTTCGACCGGTTGCGCCATCGCCGCCCCCCCACTCAGGCGGACCGGGGCCACCTCCACTTCCGCCTTCTCGATATGGGCCTCTCCCAGCGGACCATTGTGCTGGTCTACTGGGCCTTTTCCGCCCTTTTCGGCCTGCTGGCTTTGACCCTTTCCTCCCGTCTTTATAAGCTGATTGCTCTGGCCCTGCTGTCGGCGATTGTGATCGCGGTGTTGACCCTTCTCTCCCGCCGGAAGGGTTGAGTCAGCGGCAGCGATAATCAGGATGATAATAACGACCGAATTTTGACAAATGTCCGATTATATGCTAAAATGAAAAGCAGGAGGGAAGGGATGCAGGAAACTCGACAGCGAATTCTGGAAATCCTCAAGACCCGGGGCCAGGCGACGGTGGATGAACTGAGCAGGGAACTGGGATTGACGGCTGTCACCATCCGCCACCACCTCGAGGTCCTCCGCAGCCAGGGCCTCGTCTCTCCGCCCCAGGCCCGCCGCAAGAAGGGGCCTGGCAGGCCTCAGCACATCTACCGGTTGGCCGAGACTTCCCATGAGCTGTTCCCCAAGAGCTACGACCGGCTGGCCGAAGCGGTGCTTTCCGAGCTGGAGGCCCAGCTCTCCCCAGAGGAGATGGAAGAGGTCGTGGAAGGGGTGGCGAAGCGCATGGCCGCCCTCGCGCAGGTCGCCGAAACGGGGGACCTTTCGGCCCGCGTGGATGCTGCCCTGGAGTTCCTCAACGGCCTGGGCTATCTGGCGTCGGTGGAGCGAGGGGAGGAAGGGTCGTATCAGCTCCGGGTTGCAAACTGCCCCTACGAGCTGGTCGCTCGCCGTCATACCCAACCCTGTCGGATAGACGAGCGGCTGATCGCCCGCCTGCTGGGTGTGGCTCCAGAGCGGCTGGAGAAGATCGTTGACGGAGACGACCGCTGCACCTACGTCTTCTCAGCCGACGAGTCCTAACCCTCCTGTGCCGCATCTCCTCGTGGTGCCCCCTTTCTGATTTTCCTGCCATGCAGGCCCACGCTTGTGGAGGTGGTATGGGCTTGAAGACGACCCTGATCTACCCCGGCATCGCCGGAAGGGGCTGGAACTCCCTCAAACAGGGAATGGATGCCGGCTGGATCTCCCACGGCCTGGCCCACCTCAGCGCCGCGGCGAAGGCCCAGGGGTTCGAGGTGGACCTGATTGACCTGCGGGCCCTCTCCGGCTGGGATCAGTTCCGGGAGGTGCTGGCGGAGCGGGAGCCGGATGTGGTCGGTGTGACGATGATGAGCGTGGATTACAATCCTGCCCGGCAGGCCATTGCTATCGCCAAAGAGGTCAGGCCGGACGTCATCACCGTCATCGGCGGCCCGCATGTGACCATCGCTGTCCAGGATAGCCTCCGCATCCCCCGCGTGGACTACCTGGTCCTCCACGAAGGGGAGATCACCTTCCCCCGGCTGCTCCGGGCTATCGCGGAGGGGAACCCACCCCGGGAGCGGGTGATCCGGGGAGAGCCGCCTGATCTCGATGCCATCCCCTTCGCCGATCGGGACCTTTTCCTTGAGGAGTGGAAAAAGTGGGGGTACGACCTGGACTCCCCTGAAGTCCCCTTCGTCCCCGAACTGCCGCCCCCCTTCGTCACCATCATTGCCGGGCGGGGCTGCATCTATAACTGCACTTTCTGCAAGCCGGGGGAGGATTATCTTTTTGGCAAACGGACCCGTCGCCGCAGTGTGGACAATGTGATCGAAGAGATCCGCATGCTGGTTGACCGGTACCACATCGCCTCCTTTATGTTCCACGACGATTGTCTCACCGAGGACCGGGAATGGGTGATGGAGTTCACGGATAGATACATCGCCGAGGGCTTCACCATGCCCTTCTTCTGCCAGAGCCGGGCCGATATTATCGTCAGGCACGAGGATATGGTGGAGCGGATGGTCGAGGCCGGACTGCGTGGTTATTTTATCGGCTTTGAGAGCGGCAGCGACCGGGTGCTCAAGTTCATCCGCAAAGGGACGACGGTGGCCCAGAACCTGGAGGCGGCCCGGATCTGCCGGAAGCACGGTGTCGCTATCTGGGCCAACTACATGATGGGCCTGCCCACGGAAACGAAGGAAGAGGTCCTGGAGACGGTGCGGATGATGAAAGAGATAGACCCGGATTACTACAGCCCGGCCTTCTTCACGCCGCACCCCGGCACCGATCTCTACGACTTTGTGGTGGAGCATGATCTGAGCCGGATCACCGACTACGACTCCTACCGGCGCAACCCCACCGAGCCGAAGATCCGGGGGCAGGACTATGAGTTCCTCCAGTGGGCGATGGCCGAAAGCCAGCGACGGAAGCCCATCAACGCCTTCAGGCGCTGGCTTCGCCGCCAGTGGGGCCGGGCCCGGCGGGCCACTCCGCGCAAGGTGCTGCGCAGGCTCGGCCTGCTCCGCGCCGCCCAGCCGGTGTGAGGTGCGATAGCCCTATGACGACCCGCGTGCCCGTCGTCGAACGGATTCTGAGCGCCAACGACCAGCTCGCTGCCTCCAACCGCGTCCGGCTGGACGCAACGGGGGTCTTCGCCGTCAACCTGATGGCATCCCCCGGCGCCGGAAAGACCAGCCTGATCGTCCGCACCGTCGAGGCGCTTCGACAGCAGTTCCGCATCGGCGTGGTGGACGGCGACCTGGCCTCCACACTGGACGCTGACCGGGTGGCCGCTCTTGGCGTCCCCACAGTCCAGATCAACACCGGTGGCGAGTGTCACCTGGATGCGGCGATGTTCCAGGCCGCCCTTCCCCAACTGCCGCTGGACTCCCTCGACCTGCTGATCGTGGAGAACGTGGGCAATTTGGTCTGCCCCGCCGCCTTTAAACTGGGGGTTCATCGGGATGTGCTGATCGCCAGCGTGCCGGAGGGGGACGATAAGCCCTATAAGTACCCGCCGATGTACCGGGGAGTGGACGCGCTGGTGCTGAACAAGGTGGATGTCCTGGAAGCCTTCGATTTCAACGTGGACTACTTCCGCCGGGGTGTGGAAGCCCTCAACCCCGGCCTGGCTTTCTTCCCCCTCTCCTGCAAGACCGGCGAGGGGTTGGAAGCCTGGCTGGACTGGCTGCGGCGGGAGATTATAGCCTACAGGGAGCGGGGTTGAGATGTGCCTGGGGATCCCCGGAAAGATCGTCGAGGTTCAGGATAGCCCACTGATGCGGATGGGCAGGGTGGACTTCGGCGGGATCGTCCGCGACGTCTGCCTGGCCTACGTGCCGGAGGCGGACGTGGGGGACTACGTCATCGTCCACGTGGGGTTTGCCATCAGCAGGCTGGATGAGGAGGAGGCCCGGGAGACCCTGCAGTTGATGGCAGAGGCGGGGATTCTCGGGCAGGAGCCGGACGGAGGCCGGGGGGAGCCGTAGGGAGCTTTACAGACGCCCTTCTTTCGTTCGCGGCGCCAGCCGCCGTTCCCGCTCCCAGGGGGGTAGTTCTTCTTTCTCCGCCAGCACCGCCCGCAGTTCGAAGATTTGATCCCGCAACAGAGCCGCCTTTTCGAACTCCAGCTCCTGGGCGGCCTGTTTCATTTGCTTTTCCAGCTCCCGGATCAGACGGGCCAGTTCATCCCTGGATAGCTCCGCCGGAGGCAGCTCCGCTTCCCTGGCAGGGGCGGCCTGACGGCGCACCCGGTCGGTCAGGTCCCGGATCTCCTTGACGACGGTGGTCGGCACGATCCCGTGCTCCTCGTTATACCGGATCTGGATCGCCCGCCGCCGCTCCGTCTCCTCGATCGCCCGCCGCATCGAGTCGGTGATCTGATCGGCGTAGAGGACCGCCGTGCCGTTGACGTGCCGGGCGGCACGCCCGATGGTCTGGATAAGGGCGGTGTCGGATCGCAGGAACCCTTCTTTATCGGCGTCCAGCACCGCCACCAGGCTCACCTCCGGCAGGTCCAGCCCTTCCCGCAGCAGGTTGATCCCCACCACCACATCGTACGCCCCCAGCCGCAGGTCCCGCAGGATCTCCACCCGTTCGATGGTCTGAATCTCGCTGTGGAGGTAATGGACCCTGGTGCCCAGCTCCCGCAGGTAATCGGCCAGGTCTTCAGCCATCCGCTTGGTGAGGGTGGTGACCAGCACCCGCTCGCCCCGGGCCACCCGCTCCCGGATGCGAGCCACCAGGTCATCCACCTGCCCCTTTGCCGGGCGGACGACGATCTGGGGGTCCACGATGCCGGTGGGGCGGATGATCTGTTCCACTACCCGTGCGCTCTTTTCCAGCTCGTAGGGGCCGGGAGTGGCAGAGGTGTAGACAACCTGGTTGACCCGCGTCTCGAACTCCTCGAACGTCAGCGGGCGGTTGTCCAGCGCCGAGGGAAGGCGGAAGCCGTACTCCACCAGCGTCTCCTTCCGGCTCCGGTCGCCGTGGTACATCCCCCGGATCTGGGGGATGGTCATATGGGACTCGTCCACCACCAGGAGGTAGTCGGCCGGGAAGTAGTCCATCAAAGTCCAGGGAGGGGAGCCGGGGGGGCGCTGCTGGAGGTGGCGCGAGTAGTTTTCGATGCCAGCACAGTACCCCACCTCGCGGATCATCTCAATGTCATACCGGGTGCGCTGTTCCAGCCGCTGGGCTTCCAGGAGCTTCCCCTGGGCCTTGAGCTCCTTCAGCCGCTCTTCCAGCTCCGCTTCGATATCCGCCAGGGCCTTTTCCCGTTTTTCCTCCGGTGTGATGAAGTGCTTGGCGGGGAAAATCTGGATCTCCTCCAGCTCTGTCAGCACCTCGCCGGTGAGGGGGTCCACCTCCGTGATCCGTTCGATCTCGTCTCCCCAGAAGCCGATGCGGTAGGCCGTTTCCCCGTAGGCGGGCATCACCTCCAGCGTGTCGCCACGGACGCGGAAACGGCCCCGGGAAAGCTCCAGGTCGTTCCGCTCGTAGTAGATACTCACCAGATGGCGGAGCAGGGTCTGGCGGCGGTGGCGCTCCCCCCGGGCCAGCCGGACCATCACCCGGCCCCACTCTTCGGGGTCGCCGATGGCGTAGATGCAGGAGACGGAGGCGACGATGATGACATCCCGTCGGGAGAAGAGGGCGGTGGTGGCGGCCAGCCGGAGCCGGTCAATTTCCTCGTTGATGTCGGCGTCTTTTTCAATGTAGAGGTCGTATTGGGGCAGGTAGGCCTCTGGCTGGTAGTAGTCGTAGTAGCTGACAAAGTACTCGACGGCGTTGTGGGGGAAGAACTCGCGGAACTCGGCGTAGAGCTGGGCAGCCAGGGTCTTGTTGTGGGCGATCACCAGCGTGGGCTTCTGGACCTGTTCGATAACACAGGCCAGGGTGAAGGTCTTTCCCGTGCCGGTGGCGCCGAGGAGCGTCTGGTGTTTGTACCCCTTGCGAAGCCCCTCCACCAGTGCGGCGATGGCCTCTGGCTGGTCGCCGGTGGGCCGAAAGTCGGAGACGAGCTGGAATCTGGGCATCTTTACCTGTACACAGGGAGCCACAGAGGCGCGGAGGGCGCGGGAGGGGACGATCTCCTCTGCGCCTCTGTGGTGGGGCGGAAGACCGGAGTCAGTCTTCTTCTGCGTGGTACTTGAACGAGAGTTTCACTTTGGCGCGATAGGCGCGGACCTTTCCGTCCTCGATCTGCATATCCAGTTCGACCACCTCCGCGATGCGGAGGTCCCGCAGGCTCTGAGCGGCGGTCTCCACAGCGGCCGCGGCAGCCTTTTCCCACGACTCGGTGCTGGTTCCGACCAGCTCGATGATCTTATAGACGCTTTCCGACATTTTGTCCCTCCTTTCGCCAGAATAGAAACGACCTCTCGTCGGGAGCTGTGGGGGATAGGGAAGGGAAGGGGTGAGATTAAATGTCATTATACCCCGGCGGACGGGGTCTGGCAAGGCGGCTTGTGCCTTGAAGGTCTTGTTGCGCACCCGCACCAATTAGGTTACAATAAAGCGATAAGCGGAATCCGGAACTGGGTGTGATGTTTAGCAGATTGCTGTCAGCGGTGGCCGTACTCGGCCTGCTTCTGACCCTCTTTCATCCTGTGGCGGTTCAGGGGCAGGAAGACCCGGCTGTGGCGCTCCTCGCCCGTATGTCGCCAGCGGCGCGGGTGGGGCAGCTCTTCATTGTCACCTTCCCGGGGACGGATGTCGGCGAAGGCTCGGCGATCCGGGACCTGATCCTGGAAGATCGGGTGGGGGGGGTCCTCCTGCGGCCGGAGAACGGCAACATCGTGAACGAAGGGGACACGCCTGCGCAGGTCGTTGCGCTGACCAACGGCCTGCAACAACTGGCCTGGGAGGCCTCCCGGCTGCCGTTAGAGGAAGAGGGGCTGGAGGTGTCCGATCCCTTTGTACCTCTGCTGATCGGAGTGGAGCAGGGGGGGATGGGCCTCCGTTATGGCCCGGCCATCAGCGGGACGACCCCACTTCCCTCTCCGATGGCGCTTGGAGCGACCTGGAACCCCCTCAACGCCGAAACGGTGGGGGCGATCGTCGGTGAGGAGCTGAGCGCACTGGGGTTCAATCTGCTGCTGGGGCCCTCGCTGGACGTGCTGGACACCCCCCGACCGGGCAGCCCGGCCGACCTGGGGGCCCGTTCCTTCGGCGGCGACCCCTACTGGGTGGGCCGGATGGGGCAGGCTTACATCCGGGGGGTTCACACGGGAAGCGGAGGGCGGATCGCCGTGGTGCCGGGCCACTTCCCCGGCCTGGGCGCAGCCGATCGCCCCCTCTCCGACGAGGTCTCCACGGTGCAGAAGTCGCTGGAGCAGCTCAAGCAGATCGAGCTGGCCCCCTTCTTCGACGTGGTCAGCGGGGATGACCCTGCGGCCCAGGCGGACGGCCTGCTGGTCTCCCATATCCGTTATCGGGGATTCCAGGGGAACATCTACGCCTCCACCAAGCCGGTGAGCTTCGACCCCCAGGCGTTGCAGCAATTGATGGCGCTGCCCGAACTGGCCTCCTGGCGGGCGGCCGGCGGTGTGATGGTGGCCGACGAACTGGGGGTACGGGCGGTCCGCCGTTTCTATGACCCCACCGAGCAGGAGTTCAATGGCCGGAGGATCGCCCGCGAGGCCTTTGTGGCCGGAAACGACCTCCTCATCCTCTCCCACTTTGCGCTGACCGACGACTGGGACAATCATATCGCCAACATCCGGGCCACCATCGCCTTCTTCCGTGAGAAATATGAGACGGACCCCACCTTCCAGAAGTGGGTGGACGACGCGGTGTTGCGGATTCTGCGGCTGAAGCTGCGCCTTTATGGCGGCTCCTTCAACTACAACCTCACGCAGGTGGATGTGGAGGGAGCGGCTGGGCGGGTAGGGCAGTACCGGGATCGGGTGGTGCCCATCGCTCAGGAGGCCACAACCCTGCTCTCACCCCCGTCCCCCGACCTGCGGCCAGCCCCGCCCGTGGCCGGCGACCGCATCGTTATTTTCACCGATGACCGCCAGGTCGCACCCTGCGCTGGCTGCCCGCCCGTTCCCCTCATCCCCCCCACGCTTCTGGAGGAAACCCTGCTTCGCCTCTATGGCCCGACGGCTACCCGTCAGGTCCAGCCTGAGTTTGTGAACAGCTTTTCTTTCCAGGACCTGATGGATTACCTCTCCGCTCCGGCTGCGGAGGGAACCCCGACGCCCCATCCGGTCGAGGCGGCGCTTCAGCAGGCGAACTGGGTCCTCTTTGCGATGCTCGATGCCACCGATCAGGTGGGTCATTCCGGGGCGCTGCGCCGTTTCCTGGCGGAGCGGGCCGATCTGCTGCGCGACAAGAAAGTGGTGGTCTTTGCTTTCGATGCCCCTTATTACCTGGATACAACGGAAATTTCCAAGCTCTCCGCTTACTTCGGCCTGTACGGTTACACCCGGCCGTTCATCGAAGCGGCCGCACGGGCCCTCTTCGACGAGTTCCCGTTCACCGGTGACTCCCCTGTCAGCGTGGCCGGGATCAACTACAGCCTGATCCTTCAGACCCAGCCCGATCCAGGGCAGGTGGTCGAGCTTTTCTGGGAGGTGATCGGCGGTGAGGGGGCGGGGGAGGGGACGATCACGCCCTCGCCGACAGTACAACCCATCGAGGTCCGCCAGGGGGATACGCTCCGGCTCTGGACCAGTGTGATTCGGGATCGGAACGGCCACCCGGTGCCCGATGGGACGCCGGTGGAGTTCATCTTCACCTATCCACAGGAGGGGCTGGAGCACTCGACACAGGTGACGACTCAGGGTGGTGTGGCGGAGACGGTGGTGACGCTGGACCGGGTGGGACAGTTGCAGGTCTCCGTCCGGGCGGAACCGGTGCCCCGCGCCGTTCGGCTGGAGATGAACATCCCTGAGGGGGCGCCTGCGGAGATCGTCGCCATCACGCCCACGCCCAGCCCCACGTCGCTGCCGACCCCCGTCTCTACCCCTCAGCCTACCCCCGAGCTGACCCCGACTCCTGTGTACCCTCGCGAGGGCGAGAGGGAACGGGCGTGGGGCAGGGTGGGGTGGCCCGATCTGGGGGAGGGGATCGTCGTCGCCGGGGTGGTGGCGCTGGCGGGGTATATGGAGCGGTGGCGGCGGAGGCGGGACCTGACGCAGGCGCTTCAGGGGGCGCTCTGGTGTGTGGCCGGAGGGATGCTGGCCTACATCGGCCTGGCGCTGGGCCTGCCCGGCCTGGAATGGGTGCGCCAGAAGACGGGGCTCTGGGCTGCTGGCATCGTCGCCCTGGCCGGCGCAGCAATCCCGCTGCTGGCCGTCTTTCTTGCCGATGCGATCAGAGAGGGGCGGCTGGGGGCCGGTCGGTCGGGGCCCGGGGCTACAGGAGGAGGGTGAGGAGGAAGGCCGCGGCCGAAAGAATCCCCACCAGGATCAGCAGATCCCTGTTTGCGCGCAGGGCCTGCTGCCATTCCTGCCGGGGGGAGACGAAGACCGTCAGCGCGTCGGAGAGGGAGATGCCGTGGAGCATCTGACGGAAGGCCTCCACCGTCGGGGGGCGACTGTCGGGGTGCATGGCGATGGCGGCCAGGATCGCCCGCTCGACGGTGGGGGAGATGCGGGGGTTGAGTTGCCGGGGGGGAATGAGGCTATCCGGGTGGAGGAAGCGTTGCTTGGCGTCGGCTGGAGGCTGGCCGGTGAGCAGATGATAGAGGGTGGCCCCCAGCGCATAGATGTCGGAGCGGGCATCGGTGTGGCCGGTGTCCCCCCCGTACTGCTCCAGCGGGGTATAGGCTGCTGTCCCCCGACCCTGGAGCACGGTGATGGTGCGGGCGTCGTCGGCGATCAGCAGCTTCACCAGCCCAAAGTCTACCAGCTTGAGCAGCCCGGTGGGGGTCTCTTTGATGTTGGCCGGCTTGATATCCCGGTGGAGGACCGGTGGGTCCTGGTTATGAAGGTAAGAAAGGGCATCGCATAGCTGTTCGGCCCACTGCAACACCCTCCGCTCGTCCAGCATCCGTCCGGCCCGTTGCTCCTCTTCCAGGACCTGCCGCAGGTCCCGTCCGGCGACGAAATCCATCACCAGGTACTCCCGTCCCTCTTCGCTGAAGTAGTCGGAGACTTTGGGGAGGTTGGGGTGGTCGAGACAGGCCAGGACGCTGGCCTCCCGGTGGAACTGTTGCTGCGCCTGGACCAGGGCTTCGGGGGGCAGGTCGGGATCGTAGCGGATCTCCTTAATCGCACAGACGCGGCCTTTCAGCCGCAGGTCGGTGGCCCGGTAGACGGCCCCCATCCCGCCCTGTCCCACGCAGTCAACGATCATGTACCGTTCGCGCAGAACGGTCCCGGGACTGAGCAAGCGGGTCACGGGTTTCTTCTCCTCCAAGGGACATGATAGACGAGACGGGGCTTCTGTCAAGGAGGTGCTTATGGAGAGGCCTGAAGTCCCTATGCTGGTCGCCTATGAGGGGGCGCTCGCCGGGCAGCGGTGGCTGGTCGAAGGGGATGAGCTCCTCATCGGCCGGGGGTCCGACTGTGACGTGATCCTGCCCGAACGGCAGGTCTCCCGCCACCATGCCCGCATTGAGCGGGTTGCCGCGGGGGTGTACGCGCTGTACGACCTGGGCAGCAAGAACGGCACGTTCGTCAACGGGGAGGAGGTACGGGACCGGCCGCGGATTCTGGAGGACGGGGATGAGATTCAGATCGCGCTGTGCGTGAAGCTGGGCTTCGTGGGTGCGGATGCCACGTTGCCGCTGGAGGTGGAGGGTCCTGCCCGGGGGCTGCGGGTTGATCGGGCCGCACGCCGCGTCTTCGTGGGGGGGCAGGAGCTTATCCCGCCTCTCTCCCCGGCCCAGTACCGGCTCCTCGTCGCCCTGCTGGATGCTGAGGGGCAGGTGGTGTCGCGGGAGGAGGTCGTCTCCGCAGTGTGGCCCGAAGAGGCGGCAGAGGGGATCTCCGAACAGGCCATAGATGCCCTCGTCCGCCGGCTGCGGGAGCGGCTGGTCTCAGCGGACCCCGACCATCAGTATATTGTGACCGTCCGGGGGCATGGTTTTCGGCTGGAGAACCGGTGAGGGGAGGCCGTTTCCTACTTTTTAGCGATCTCCAGTTTGGGCGTCGCCGTTCTGCCTGAACCTTCTCCTGCCATAGAGCGGGCGATCGAAAGGGCGGCTTCGGCCCGCCGGGCGGCCTTTTCCTCTCCCTGCTCCGTTAACTGCTGTTTGACCTCTTCGAGCAGCCGGACGAACGGTTCTCCCACAATCCTCCGGTTGGCTTCCAGCACCTCCCGGATCTCATCGGTGTCCCTGGCCTCCATCACCCGCGTCAGCAGCCTCAGCTCCGGAGGGACCTGGCCCTCGAGCAGCTCCATGGTCAGCCGCCAGATTTCCTGAAGGCGGGAAACAGTCTCTGTATCGCCGAGCCGCTGCGCCTGTTCGATCTCCGTCGCCAGGACGCTGAAGAAGAGTTCATCCAGCTCTGCCAGGCGACGGCGGGCCAGCAGTTCAGGCTTTTCCGTTTTCAGCAACTCCTCTACAAGCTGCGCCCGCGAATCCACCACCTGGCGGGCCTGTTCCTGTATCTCCTTGCGGATCTGGAGCACCTCTGCCCGCAGGTCTTCCAGCCGTTTCCGTTCCTGCTCGTCCCCGGTCGCCTCGATCCGCTGCGTGAGCCCCTGGAAGAACAGGTAATCCACCAGCGGCTGCCCGAAGGTGATCAGGGCGGCCCGTGTGTCCGGGTCCTCGCTCTCGATCAGCAGTGCCAGGAGCTTTTCCCGGGTTGGCTCTGCCTGAAGCGCCTTGAGCGCCTCTGTCCGTCTGGCCAGGCGACGGCCCAGGGGGGTCTGCTCAAAGAGCAGAGCGCGCACTTCGAGAAACCGCTGCGCCAGGTCTTCCCGGCCGACCGCCTCTGCCTGGGCCAGGTTGGCGTAGAGGAGGCCGAAGAACTCATCGTCCAGCATCAGCGCGTTCTCACGGATCAGCTTCGTCCGCTCCTCCGGTGAAGGGGCCTCCACGAGCCGTCGCAGCAATTCCACCCTGGCCTTCTGGGCCTCGATCATCTCCTGCGTGATCCCCTCCGCTTCCAGCACGCGGTTGACCAGGCTCTCGTAGGTGAAGAAGACCTGTGGGTTAAGGAGGTAGCCTTTTCGCTGTTCGGGGGGGAGCTGTCTCATCACGGCCTGCGAAAGGGAGCCGATGAACTGCTGACGCTCCAGGTCGGTGCGGCCAGCCTCCATCGGCATAAAGACCAGGGCCAGCTCTTTGGAAGCGTCGTGGTACAGGAAGGGTATATTGAGCGTGCCGGCCGCGCCGCAGTGCGGGCAGACCACCACGTTGACCTGGCCCGACAGGAGCCGGGTCCTGGCCGATGGGTCCAGGTCCACGTCCAGTATCTGGTCCACCGGTGCGGCGAAAGGCTGCTTGCAGTTGGGACAGGTGATTCTTGCCAGTGCTTGGGCCATCGAACGTCCTTTCGTTTCAGTTTTCGGTCGTCTTCTTGTCGGCGCGTGGAAGTGCGAAAGAGAACGAGGAGCCTTTCCCCGGCTCGCTTTCTACCCAGATCCGCCCGCCGTGGGCCTCCACAATCGCGCGGGCCAGGTAAAGCCCCAGGCCGGCTCCTCCCGTCCGCCGTGTCGAGTGGTCGTCCACCCGGTAGAAGGCTTCGAAGATGCGCCCCTGCTCGGTGGCCGGGATGCCGATCCCCTCATCGCTCACCGTGACCACCACCTCGTCTGGAAAGACCCGGCCGCGGATACGGACCTGCCCCCCCTCCGGGGAATACTTGATGGCGTTGGAGACCAGGTTGTCCAGCACCTGTTCCAGACGCATGCCATCCCCTTTAACCAGGGGGAAGTTACCCGGAAAGCGGACGGAGATCTGGTGGCGGTCGCTTCGGGGCTGAAACCGTCGGGCAACCCGGTGGGCCATCAGTTCCAGGTCCACCTCCTCCATCCGCAGCGGCAGCGCTCCAGCCTGAAGCCGGGAGACGTCCAGGAGGTCGGTGATCAGCCGGTCGAGCCGCCGGGCCTCGTCCTTAATGGTCTCCGCCAGCTCCCGCGCCGTCTCCGGGTCCCACCGCGCATCCGGGCGGGCCAGGGTCTCGGCGTACCCCAGAATGGTCGCCACGGGGGTCTTCAGCTCGTGAGAGACGATGGAGACAAATGTGGATTTCAATCGGTCTGCCTCGCGGAACCGGGTGATGTCGCGCACGTTGGCGATGATATTGACCAGCCGTCCCTCCCGGTCCATCAGGGGGGCATAGGTGATGCCAACGCTGATCGTCCCCCCCGACCGGCGCCGGAGGTCCCCTTCGACATAGAGGGGGGATTTACCGCTTCGGCCCCCGCCCAGGGGCCATCCCCCTGCCACCGCCTGGTTCAGGTCCATCCCTGTCTCCAGCCGGGTCCAGACGATGACCTCGTCGTGATGGCGGCCAATGGCCTCGGCTGCGGACCAGCCAGTCATCTCCGAGAGGGCCCGGTTGAAGACGGTGATCCGCTGGCCGGGGTCCAGGATCATCACCCCATCGGCGCTGTATTCCAGGATAGCGTCCAGCCGCCGTTTCTCCTGGGCCAGCCGCTGGTAGAGCTGGGCGTTGTGGACGGCGATGGCGGCCTGGTCGGCGAAGCTGGAGAGGATCTGGCGGTCGCTGGGGGTGAAGCTGGCGCCGTGAGCCCGGAAGACGTAGAGGACCCCGATCAGCTCCCGCCCGATGAGCATTGGCAGGGCGACGACCTGGCGCAGCGGGAGGCCGGTGTCCAGGGCGACCTGGCGGAGCCTGGCCGCCAGCTCGGGGATATGGAAGTCGGCCTGGCCCGTCTGTTCAGGAATGCCCGTCAGCAGGGAGGAGAAGTAGCTGAGCAGGCGGGTTGGGAGTCCGTAAGAAGCATGGATGGCAAAGCCGCCCTCGGGTTGACGGAGGGCGATCAGGGCGGCCTGACCGGCGAGGATCTCCGTCGCGGCCTGAAGGACCTTGGTCAGCACCACGTCCAGGTCCAGTTGGGCGGTCAGCGCCCGGCCGATCTCCAGCAGGTAATCCCGCTGGCGCACCCAGTAGCTGGTCAACAAGTGGCGTCTCCTTCTCTGCGACGGGGAGGATTATAACACACCTGGGCGGTTCGTGGTAGGCGCACGGATATCCGCCCCTGGGGTTCGGACAGGACAGGCTTTACTCCCTCACCCCACCCCCTGCCCCCGCCCCACACCCGCCGCGGGGGGGAGGGGAGGGGGTGGCCCGACGGGCCGGGGGGGGGGGGAGG
>JBDOIF010000137.1:0-19114 GCA_041082215.1 Anaerolineae bacterium | reverse complement strand
CCCCCGCCCACATCGCCGCCCCGGCCAACCGATACCCCTGTGCCGCCAACGGATACACCCCTCCCACCTCCTACAGACACGCCGACCCGTCCAACCCCGACCCCCCAGGGCGGTTAGGAATCCACACTTCACGGTTACCTCCAGTTTAACACAATTACCTCCTTTTAATCCTTTTTTAGGAATCTCTCTCACCTTTTATCTACCCCCATCCACTAAGATAGTAAGGATGGAGAGAATCCACAACAGACAGCTCCGGGGCCTTGCCCCACGCCCTGTCTGTTCCGTATGGGCGAATGGGGGAGTGAGAGATGAGTACGAAAAACGATCGGAAGCTTCTGATCCATTTCCTGCTCGCTGTACTGCTGGGGTGCGCCAGCACGGTTACAGTCCTTATCCTGTTCTCCCAGGGAGCTCAGGCCAGGCTGGTGCTCCAGTCGGCCAGCCTTTCCCTCTCAAAGGTCGAGAGCGCCGATCCTGTGCAGGTCGGCTCCCATCTGGTCTATACACTGACCTATGAGAACACCGGCACAGAGACCGTGACCGCCGCCGTCATCACCGACACCCTTGACCCCAACGTCCAGTTCGTCTCCGCCGAGCCGGAGCCGGACGGGGGCCTGCCGAACGCCCCCTACTGGTCCCTCGGCACGCTCACAGGCACGGTATCGGGCACGATTGTCCTCACGGTCAGTGTTCCTATCACGCTGCCCAACGGCTTGCTCCTCACCAACACCGCCACCATCGGGAGCGACCAGACCGATCCCCTCTCCACCCAGATCACCACGACCGTCGCCGCCCCGGTCCTGGCGCTGAGCAAACAGGACGCGCCCGACCCGGTGATCGCCGGAGCGACGCTAATCTACACGCTGACTTACACCAACTCAGGCGACGCCCCGGCCGGGGATGCCGTCGTAACCGATGTGCTGGATAGCCGCGTTATCTTCGTCGCCGCCTCCCCTGCCCCTGCAGGGGGAGAGGGACAGACCCGCTACTGGCATCTCGGCTCCCTCCCCCCCTCCTCCTCCGGCGATGTCATCGTCACTGTGACGGTGCAGAGTGGCCTGGAGGAGGGGACGGTCCTCACCAACACCGCCTTCATTGACAGTCAGGAGACCGCGCCCCTTTCAACGGTCCAGACGACCACTGTAACCGCCCACGGCGACCCGGTCCTCATCACCCTCTCTCCCTCTACCGCCTCCCTCAACGCCGGCCTCTCCATCACCTACACTCTCACCGCCCAGGACGCCTACGGCAACGGGTGGGACGTGACCGATTCCGGCGCCTACACCATCACCCCCGCCGCCGGCGGCTCCTGGACCGCCAACGTCTACACCGCCCAGGTCGCCGGCTCCTGGACCGTCACCGCCACCCTCGGCGCCCTTGCCGACACCGCCACCCTCACCGTCACCCACGCCGACCCGACCGCCGTCTCCCTCTCCCCACCCACCGCCTCCCTCAACGCCGGCCTCTCCATCACCTACACTCTTACCGCCCAGGACGCCTACGGCAACGGGTGGGACGTGACCGATTCCGGCGCCTACACCATCACCCCCGCCGCCGGCGGCTCCTGGACCGCCAACGTCTACACCGCCCAGGTCGCCGGCTCCTGGACCGTCACCGGTTCCCTGGACGCCCTCTTCGACATCGCTACCCTTACCGTCCGACCGGGGGAGCTGGACCACATCGTCCTTTCCCCTATCTCGGCGACCATTCAGGCAGGCAGCGTACAGACCTACACCGTCGAGGCGTTCGACGCCTTCGGCAACAGCCGGGGCGATGTCACTGCCGGCACCTCCTTCAGCATTATCGAACCTGGCCACGGCGGCTCCTGGGACGGCAACGTCTACACCTCCCGCAACCCCGGCAACTGGACGGTCCACAGCGAATATCAGGAGAAGACGGACAACGCCTCCCTCACCGTCCTGGCCCCCGTCCTCCATCTGCTTAAGACCGGAGAGCCCGGCCTGGTGGAAGCAGGGGCATATCTCACCTATACCCTGGCCTACTCCAACACCGGCAATCAGACCGCCACCGGCCTGGCTCTCACCGACACACTGGACTCCAACACCGTCTATGCCAGCGCCGTCCCCTCCCCCACCGGCTTCATCGCTGGCAACCCCTACTGGCACCTGAACCCGCTTGCGCCGCAGGAGTCCGGCCAGGTCCTTCTCCGGGTACACGTGGAAAAGCCGCTCCCCAACGGCACCCTCCTCACTAACAACGCCATCCTGGGCTGCGACCAGACCGGGCCGGTCACCGCCACCGAACAGACCACGGTCCATTCCCAGCCGGTGCTGACGCTGATAAAGAAAGACGGGCCGGACCCGGTGGAGGCGGGGGCCGTGCTGGTCTACACGCTTACCTATACCAACACAGGCAACGAGGTCGCTACGGGCGTCCTCATCACCGACGTTCTGGACCCCCACATCAACTTTGTCTCCGCCAACCCTCCCGCCCAGGGAATGGGGGACGTCCGTTACTGGACCTTCCCGACGCTCCCGCTGGACACGCCCGGGCAGATCATCATCACCACAACGGTTGACCGCCCCCTGCCCAACGGCACGTTGTTGACCAACACCGCCTGGCTGGATACGGACCAGACCACGCCCATCTCCACCACCCAGGTGACGACGGCCCACTCCCGGCCGGTCCTCTCCATCACCAAGGACGACTGGCCCGACCCGGTGCAGGCCGACGGGATTCTCCAATACACCATTGTCTTCACCAACACCGGCAATGAAAACGCCACCGGCGTCACCGTGGTCGAGGATTACGATCCCAACGTCTCCTTCATCTCCGCCAACCCGGCCCCTGCACCAGGCACCGATAACGAGTGGCACTTCAGCCTGCTGGAGGTGGACCACTCGCGGACCATAGAGGTGCTCGTGCGGGTCCATACGCCGCTTCCGGTGGGGACCGTGCTGACCAACGTGGTCACCCTGGACACCGATCAGACCAGCCCCATCAGCGTTACAGAGACCACCCAGGCCCTCTCGGAGACCGACCTGGACGTGAATCAGACCGACGTCCCCGACCCGGTCCAGGCGGGCGGCCAGCTGGCCTATGCCATCGTCTGCGAGAACAACGGCTCGGCCCCGGCGACGAACGTTATCCTCACCGATACCTACGACAGCCGGGTCAACTTCCTCTCCGCCAATCCCCCTCCCAGTGCGGGGAACAACGTCTGGTATCTGGGGACGCTGAACGCCGGGCAGAGCCGCACGATCCTGGTGCAGGTGAGCGTGGACAGCCCTCTGCCCAACGGCACCTTCCTGATCAACACCGTCACCGTCTCCAGTAATGAGTCCCCTCCGGCCAGCTTCACCGAACCCACGCAGGTCTCCTCCTCCCCTCAGGTCGCCTTCAGCCTGGTTGATCGGCCTGACCCTGTGGAGGCGGGGGCACAGCTTACCTACACGCTGCGGTACACCAACACCGGCAACGCCGACGCCACCGGCGTGCTCATCACGGCCACGCTGGACAGCCACCTCAACTTCCTCAGCGCCACACCGCCGCCGACGAACGGAGGCGGGCGGACCTGGTACTGGAATGTTGATACGATCCCCGGCGAGGGGGGAACGGGCCAGATCACCATCCGCACCGGGGTCGAGCTTCCTCTCCCCAACGGCACAATGCTGACGACGACAGCCCGGCTGAGCTATGCGGAGGGGGCAGCCCTCCAGGCCGCGGAAGGGACCACCGTCCACAGCGCGCCAATCCTTTCCTTCTCCAAGAGCGACGGCACCTCGACGGTTGAGGCTGGCCAGACGCTGACGTACACCCTCGTCGCCACCAACTCGGGCAACGAGAACGCTTACAGCCTGGTGATCACCGACACCCTGCCCAACTACATCCAGTACCTCGGCTGCAGCATCAGCCCGGGGAGCTGCTCACTGATCTCAGGGGGCCGGGTGGTCTATTCGATCCCCATCCTGGTCGCGCAGACCAGCGTGCAGGCCCGCCTCACAGTGCGCGTCCTCGATCCGCTGCCGGCGGGCGCGCGCACTGTGATCAACCGGGCTGTGATGAACGGGCCGGCCCTCTCGTCGCCTATCGAGGTGGAGGACGTGGACGCCATCACCACGCGACCCGACCTCACCCTCTCAGTCGTCCATACCCCCAGCCTCTTCTCCCCCGGCAAGCCGATGACCTACACCATCACCTACAGCAACGCAGGCCGGATGGACGCAGAGAACGTCTGGATACAGGCCAGGCTACCCCTCAGCACCACCTATGTCGGATACAACTGGAACCCTGCCGGAGGGCGGACCTACTCCTATACGGTCGGCAACCTGCCTGCTGGCTCCGCCGGCCTCACCGTCCAGCTCGTGATCTCCTATGCCGCCGATCCCCAGATCGGCGCCCTGACGGTGAGCACACCCTTTTCCATCACCGGAAGCGGGGGCTTAAGCGAGGATGCCAACCCAACGAACAACTCGGTCTACCTATCCATCGGCGTCCCCGACCTGGTCGTGACCGATTTCACCTTCGAGCCCCGGCCGCTTGTCCCGAACCGGCCAGTCACTTTCACCGTTGTGGTGGAAAACCAGGGCGCCGGGATCGCCTGGAACCCGGATAACCTGGGCGGCTTCTGGCTGGACCTGTTTACCGCTCCTGTCCTCTCTTACCCGTGGGACGGGTGGGGGTTCACCTACGCTGGCGTGAACCCGATCCCGCCCGGGGAAAGCCAGATTATTACAATCCACCATGCCGGCTTTTCCGAGCAACAGATCGCATCCATCGAAGCCTTTTACGCCAAGGTGGATAACCACCAGCGCATGAACTCCCAGGGCCAGCCGGAGGCGCTGCAGTATGGGCTGGTGCCCGAACGGAACGAGTATAACAACGTCAGCCTCCCCCTCGATCCGATGGCCGGTGATCACACCATCTACCTGCCCCTCATCCTGAGGAGTGCACGCTGACGGTTCCCGGCGCGGAAGACCAAGCGGACTCCCGAAGCCTTTCGGGTGCCCCGGGGCTTCGGGAGTCCGCGCTTCCACTGGCTTTTGCCGCCGTATACCGTTATACCCCTTCCAGCAACCGTCGCAGCACGGCCCGCTCATCGGGGCCGAACCGGGCCATCGCCCCTTCGTCCCCTGCCAGGATCGCCCGCCCCAGCTCGGAACGCCGGAAAGCGGCCAGGTCCTCCTCGAATGGGGTCCCCACCGCATATTCGTGCACGACGCGCCCATCCCGCATAATCAGCACCCGCTCCGTCCGTCGGGCCACCGCCGGGTCGTGGGTGACGATGATGAAAGTGGTGTGCAGCTCCCTGTTAAGCCGGTGCATCAGCTCGATCACCTCCGCCCCGCTCTGAGAGTCCAGGTTGCCTGTAGGCTCATCGGCCAGGACCAGGGCGGGGCGGTTGGCCAGCGCCCGCGCAATAGCGACCCGCTGTCGCTCACCGCCGGAGAGCTGGTTGGGCAGGTGGTCCATCCGATCCGCCAGCCCCACCATCTCCAGCAGCTCCTTTGCCCACCGATGCCGCTCCCCCCGGCCCACCGGCTGCCCCATCATCGGCACCTCGACGTTTTCCCGGGCGGTGAGGGTGGGGATCAGATTGTGGAGCTGGAAGACAAAGCCGACGGTCCGGGCGCGGAAGGTATCCAGATCGCGCACCCGGGCGAGGTCCTCCCCATTCACCAGCACCTGCCCGCTCGTGGGCCGGTCCAGGGCGCCGATCATATTGAGCAGGGTGGACTTCCCGGAGCCGGAGGGTCCCATCACCGAGACGAACTCCCCCCGGGCCACCCGCAGGTTCACTCCGTCCAGTGCCCGCACCTCCGCTCCGTCGCCGTACACCTTGACCAGGTCCCGCGTTTCGACGATGATCTCTTTCTCCATAACTCCACCCCACTTCACGCCTGACGTTCGACGCCTGACGTGTGACGTATGACGTTTGACGTTTGACGCCATTCGTCATACGTCATACGTCATACGTCATACGTCATACGTCATTCCGTCACCTCGATATCCACAAACGCCGTCATTCCCCAGCGGATGGATGGAGCCAGTTCCTCCAGCTCGATGATGGCAGTGTAATGGACCCCGCCGCTGCCCGGCTCGGCCATCGGGGAGATGCGGGCCACACGGCCCGTGAAGAGCCGGTCGGGCAGGGCGTCGAAGGTGACGGTTGCCCTCTGGCCGACCTGGACCCGCGCTACATCCACCTCATCCAGGTCGGTGGTCTCCACCCGCAGGACGGTCAGGTCGCCCAGGGTCAGCAGGGGCTGTCCCGGAGCGACCAGCTCGCCGACCCGCACGTGGACCAGGCCGACGGTACCGGCGAAGGGGGCGCGGACCTCGCAGCGGGCCAGGGCGACGCGGGCTGCCGAGAGCTGGGCTTCTGCCTGGGCCACGGCTGCCTGCGCGGCGGCGATTTCCTCAGCGGTGGGACCTGCCAGGAGCCGGTCCAACTGGGCCTGGGCCGCGTCCCGCTGGGCTGCCGCCGCCCAGACGGCTGCCTCTGCTGCCTGGACCTGGGCGGGAGCGCCTGCTTCCAGATGGGACAGTTGCGCCTCGGCTGCAGCACGGGCTTCCTCTGCAGAGCGCAACCGCAGGACTGCCTCTTCTTCCACCCAGCCGTGAATCCCGGCCTGGCGCAACTGGTCATAGGCGTCGCGGGCGGCCTTCTCTCCGGCAAGGGCGGCAGCCAGTTGGGCGCGGGCAGCGGCGATCTCCGCCTCTGTCGCTCCGCCGACCACCTGATCCCGCTGGGCCACAGCCTGGGCCAGCGCCGCTTCGGCTGCGTGAAGCTGGGCCTCGGCAGCGGCGATGTCCTCCGGCCGGGCGCCAGCCTGAAGGAGCGCCAGTTGGGCCTGGGCTGCTGAAAGCTGAGCCTCCGCCTGCCGAACGGCCAGTTGGGCGTCGGTGGGGTCGAGCCGGATGAGCAGGTCGCCCGCCTCCACCTCCTCGCCCGGCTCCACCAGCACCTCCGTCACCATACCGCCGGTCTGGGCGCTGAGGGTGGCCCACACTGCCGGCACCACTTTGCCGGAGACGGAGACGACCTGCCTGAACCCTGCCTGTGGCTCCGGCGTCAACGTCTCCCGCTCCACGGTCCCACAACCGACGAGCATTGCTATCAGGAACGCTGCCAGGCCTGCCATTACAGCTCTCTTCATCTTCCGCCTCCTCGCCTGTTTTTCGTCTTGTGTGTTATGTGTTTCGGATCACTTATCTCCCCGTCTCCGCGTCCTCGCGTCCCCGTGTCTCTGTATTGCAAGTCGCCTACTCATACCGCAGCGCTTCCACCGGCCGCATGCGGGTGGCCCGCCAGGCCGGGTAGAGGCCGCCCAGGATACCAGCTACGGCTGCCACCACAACTGCCTGCACGAACATCCGGGGGGTATAGGCTGGCTCCACCGCCCCTCCCCATATCCCCGCCGAGCCGGCCATCGCACCCAGCGCCAGTCCCAGGGGAATTCCACACAGGCCGCCCTTTATCCCCAACACCAGCGACTCCCGCAGGAATATCCCCATCACCTGCCATCGCCGCCAGCCCAGGGAGCGCAACACGCCGATCTCGCGCGTGCGCTCCAGCACGCTCATCAACATCGTATTCAATATCCCAACCATGCCGATGAGCACGGCCAGAAACGAGATCTGGTCCACCCCTTCCTGAAGCACCCGGAAGTCGCTGACCGCCTCACCCAGCTCAGAGGTCAGGGAGAATTCGACCTCGGGGAAAGCCGCAGCCAGCTTTTCCCTCACCGCCGCGGCCCGGGTGGGATCGTGCAGGCTGATGAAGTAGAACTGCACCTGATGAGGCTTTCCGATCAGGGCCTGAGCCTCCCGCAGCCCGATGACCACACCAGCATCGTCAAGGGCCTGTCCGGTCTCGTAGATGCCGACGACGCGGAAGGTGCTGTTCATCATACGAAGGGTGTCCCCCACTTCCAGCCCCATCTGCTCCGCCGCCATCCTACCGACGATGACTTCCCGACGACCCTCGAGCGATCTACCCTCGATGATGCGGTAACGGCGGATAGCGACCTCGCGGGGGTGGAAGGCGGCAACGATGAGCATCGGCATCTTATCGGTGCTGGTGCCGGTCCAGAACATGCCGGAGACAGCTCTCACCTCGGGGAAGGCGGCAATACGTGCCCCCACCCGTTCGTCAATGGCGCTGAAGTCGGCATCAACCCCTGCCTCGGCGGCGAACAGGTCGGTCTGGCTATCCAGCACCATCCTGGTAAACGCGCCCAGCATGCCCTCGGCCAATCCTCCCAGGGCGATGATAGCAGCGATGCTCACCCCGATGCCCAGCAGTGTCAGCGCCGTGCGCGTCCGTCTGCGCCAGAGGTTGCGCACCGCCATCCCACCGGGCAGACGGGCCGCATGCCGGCCGTCGCCGCCTTCGTACTGCAAAGCCTCTACCGGCAGCAACCGGCTGGCCCACCAGGCCGGGTAAGCCCCGCCGACCAATCCCAGCACAATCACGGTGGTCAGCGCGCGGGCAAAGAGGGCAGGGGTCAACTGGGACCCGAAGACACCCAGGATGGAGCTGGAACGCCCCAGCGCCAGGACCGACAGAACTCCCAGGGTGCTGCCTATCAGCCCACCCAGCAGGGCCAGGAGGAGGGCCTCCCCCAGGATCAGACCCACCACCTGCCGCCGTCGCCAGCCCAGAGAGCGCAACACGCCGATCTCGCGTGTGCGCTCGAAGACCGACATCCAGAGCGTGTTGGTCATGATGACGCCGCCGATGACGACCGCCAGAGCTGCAACCGCCATCGCCATCGCGTCCAGCATCTCGAACAACTGCTCCTCGCTGGCGAACCCTGCCGATGTAGCCACGTTGAGGTCCGGGAAACGGCGCTCGATCCGTGCCCGCACCTGTTCAGCCATGTCGGGGTCGTCCAGCTTGATATACAGCATAGAGACACGACGGGGCTGCAGGGCCAGCGCCTGGGCCTCCTGCAACGGGATGATCGCCGCGCGGTCCTCCAACCCATTCCCCGTCTCATAGATGCCGACGACGCGGAACACTTTGCCAGTGACGTGCAGGGAATCGCCCACGTGCAGGTCCATGCTCTGTGCTGCGTGTCTGCCCAGGATGAGGGGCTTGCCCCGCACCGCCCGTGCGTCGGCCAGCGACTGCCCCTCGACGATGCGGAAGTGGCCTATGGCAAAGCCGTCGGGGTCGTAGCCGAAGAGGATGAGATACGTCTTTTCGTCAATCAGGGCATTGGTGTAGAGCATGCCGTCCACGTCAGCCACCCCCGGCAGGACAGCTACTTCGTCGGCCACCGCCTCATCCACGCTGCTGAGCAGCGCACTCATAGCGCCCGCCTGGCTGAGCACCAGGTCCGCCTGGCTGCTCCGGGTCATCGCCGTGAAGCCGGACCTCAGGCCCTGTGCCACGGCGCCCAGCGCGATGATGGCGGTCACGCCAACGGAGATCCCGATCAGAGTGAGAATGGTACGACCTTTGCGGCGAAAGAGGTTCTTCCAGATCATAGGGCTATCTCCTCACCCACACCGGGCAGAAACCGACACCGCGCTGGCATGGCATCGTCGCAGTAGCCAGCGAATCCCTCCGCAGGGCACTGCCCTCCAACCGGGTCCGATGATAGACGGAGGCCCTTCAATAGACGTTATAATAATAACTACGCACGATTATACACAGATTTTTCCGGCTGTCAAGCATCAGGTCCGGATCACCGGGAAACAGGAGAGGGACCAGCCACCGGCCAGCCCATGGGGGACTATTCGTCAATGTGGCTTTCCATCGCCCGGGCGAACAGCTCCCAATCCTCTTCCCGGATCACCTCTCGTGCCCGCTCCCCCAGCAAAGCCAGGACCTGGGGGAGGTAGAGGTCGGTCCGGAGGTGGTGCTCGGCGATGAAGACGAAGAGAGGGCTGCGTGTCCAGGAGGCGCGGGCGCGGGTGACGGAGATCCATTCGCCGATGAGGACCTCCTCCCCATCCACCACCAGGATCAAGCCCAGCCCGCCGGCCTGACCGAGGGCCTTTTCGGATATGGGAGAAACGACTACCCGCCCGCCCGGGAAGGCAAGGGCCTGGGTCGTATAGACAATGACGCGCACGCCGCGCTCAACAGCCTCTTCCAGGGCGAAGCGGAGGGGAGGGAAGGAGGAGGGAAGCAGGGAAATATAGATGCACTTTCCCGCTCTCCTGATCATCTCCTTCGCCCGGGCCAGGATGTTATCGTACCCTTCGATGTTCCACACATATTCCAGGTCGGAAGATGACGCAAGGGAAACAAGGTCTGCTTTAAGAGAGGTAATGAGGGTCTCGTGTTCGCGATGGAGCAACTCCAGGAAGGTCTCCGCAGGCACCGGCGCGTACTTGACGCTATCCTCCTGATGGAGCGTCATCGCCGCTCCACGGGCCACGAGCTTGCCCAGGACCTCGTAGATCATCGAGCGGGGGACGCCGGAGAGCTTGGCCAGCTCATAACCGGTGACGGGGCTCTTCCGAAGCAGGGCCACATAGGCCTTTGCTTCGTACTCAGAAAAACCGAGCGCTACAAGCCTCTCGATGGGGTCCTTGTTCATCTCTCATCCACAGGTTCGGCTTCCTGCCGGCCTGAGGGTTCGGTGGGAGGCTCCTGCCGCCACCATTCGACGACAAAGGCTCCCAACACCCCCAGCATCAACCCTAACACCCCCGCCACGGCGGTGTTGAGCAGCTTTCTGGGACCTGCTGGTTTTTGGGGTGCTGCCGCCTGGCTGGCCAGCCGCACCTCGCCGCTGACTTCTTCCACAGCGATCCGCGTCTCCTCCACCTTCCGGGCCAGCGTCATATACGTCTCCTGGGCTACATCCCGTGCCCGCGTCAACCGATCCCGCTCGGCCTCCATTTCCTGCAACTGCTGCTGCAGGCTCAGGATCCGGGGCTCCAGCGCCGCGATGCGAGTTTCGATCTCCGCGGACCTGGCCTCCAGCGTCGTCGCCAGCCCGTCCAGAAAGGCCCTCAACTCGCCGGCCGTCCGCCCCGACGCAAGGAGCGTCGCATCAGAGATCTGCAGCCAGATGGAAGAGCCTGTGCCCAGCTCGACCTCCTCGGAGCCTTCTCTGGACGTCTGGACGTCAAAGGCCCGCAGTTCCAGCAGCAGTGCCGTCAGATCGTCGCCCGGAGTTGCCTGGGCTTCCGCTGGCCAATCGGCGACCCGATCCTGTAGCATCCGGGCGTTGCGGACCACCCGCTCGAGCTCTCGCTGCTCGATCAGATAGTCCTCCAGGTCCCGTTGGGCCGAAGAGAGCTGGGCCTCCAGGATCGCCTGCTGATTGCGGGCCTGAAACTCGATCAGCGCCTGTTCCGCCGACTGAAGCTCGGCCTCTGCCCGCTGTAGCTGTTCTTCAAAGAAGTGGAGCTCGGCCTCATTGTGGGTCCCGTAAAGCTCATTGGCCCGTTCAACGAACAACGCAGCCCAGACGTTGGCGATCCGGGCCGCCTCCTCCGGGTCCCGTGCCCGCACGGTCAGGCGAATTATGCTGGGGTCCGCTCCCCCCTCTGCTTCCACCATTTCCTTTACATCTCGAAGCGTCTGAACGCCCCGGGGGAGAGGGTCGAGGCGCTCCATCAGATCCCGGAGCAGGTCATCGCTGGAGGCCAGCTCTGGATACGCCTTGTATGCCGGCTGGATGTTATCCAGCGTCTCAAAACGGGGATCGAACTGCATCACGTAACGGGGCTTCGTCACCGCCACCAGAGCCGTGGCCTCATAGGTGGGGGGAAGCAGGAAGCTCACCACCAGCGCAGCCGTGGCCGCAATGAGAGCCGCGCCTGTTATCCATTTCCAGTATTGAACTAGCACCTGGACATATTTTCGGAGGTCAATCTCCTCTTCCACATTTTCCTCCACAGTTCAGGAGGCATCCGCCGTTGAAGCGGCTGCCGGAAGCCTCCACACAGGGTCCATTTTACACGCGACCGATTTCCGTGCAAGTTTCTGCCCTCATTCGAGGTCGAGGACGCTGAGAATAAGACACAGGTGTATTTCAGTTTGGGGGTGAGATGTCCCTGGCCCGGGCCGAACCTGGGGAAACACGAATGGCGCGAATGGAAACGAATACCGCGAATGGAGCAGGTATCCCTCCTGTTCGCTGTATTCGGGCCATTCGTGGGATTCGCGATCCACCGGCGGGCGAGAGGACCACTCGCCCCGAAATTGAAATACGCCCATAAGGCACTACCCTTTATACAAAAGCTGTGTTATGATATAGGGCAGGAACAGGTTTTGGGGGAGCCCTTCGGGGGACCTCTTCGTTGATTCTCTGGCCGAGAGGACAAGGTGCAAGCACAGATTACAGGCCCTGAGCACTCCGGAGAGGACTTTCCGGCACGCGAGCGCGTTCTGGTCGTGGACGACAGCGCAGAAATTCAGGCCGTCCTCCGCGAGATGGTCCTCGAGCCGGCTGGCTACCGCGCGTTGCTGGCCAGCGACGGGACAGAAGGGCTGCGCCTGGCAGAGGAGGAGCGACCCGACCTGATCATACTGGATGAACAGATGCCAGGGCTGACCGGCATCCAGCTCCTCCGTGAACTTCGAAAACGGGGGCTTTCCATCCCCGTTATCTTTATGACGGCCCACGGCTCTGAGGGGCTGGCCGTCCAGGCGTTCCGGCTGGGAGTGCGGGACTACATCATCAAACCCTTCGAGCCGGAGGAGATGGCCCAATCGGTCGAAAGGGCCCTGGAAGAGGTCCGGCTGCGGCGGGAACGGGACCGCCTGGTCGAGCAGCTCGAGGAGAGCAACCGGCAGCTCCAGCAGCAGATCCAGGAGCTGAACACACTCTACTCCATCGGCCGCTCGGTGACCTCCCGCCTGGACCTGGAGGTGGTCCTTACCCGTGTAGTGGAAGCGGCTGTCTTTCTCACCAGGGCCGAGGAGGGATTGCTGCTGCTGAGAGAGCCGGAAAGCGGCGAGCTGGTCCTGCGGGCAGCCAAGAACGTAGACGAGAAGAAAGCGCGGGGTCTTCGCATCCGCGTCCAGGACTCGCTTGCCGGTCAGGTGGTGGAGAGCGGCGAACCGCTCCTTGTGGTAGACAGCCCCTCCAAGGTCGTGACGGGCTACCTGGTCCGTTCCCTCGTCTACGCCCCTATGAGTGTGCCGGACCGGGGGGTTATCGGTATCCTGGGTGTGAGCAATCGGGAGTCGGAACGCCCCTTCACCACCCACGACGTCCGGCTTCTCTGTGCCCTCGCCGACTACGCGGCCGTCGCAGTGGAGAACGCCCGCCTCTATGAGGAAACCGAGACGGCACGGCGGAAACTGGAGGCCGTGCTGCGGGAATCCGAAGAGGCGGTGGTGATCCTTGACCCCGAGCTGCGGATCCTCCTCTGTAACCCCGCCGCCAGAGTGGCGCTGGGGATCTCCACCGAGTCCATCGGCAGCCCGGCCCCCAAGCTGATCTCCCACCCTGTCCTGCGGGACCTCTTTCAGGCTGCGCGAAAGGCGGACCGGACGCTCCATGCCGAAGTGACCACCTCCACCGGCCAGAGTTACAGCGCCCAGTTGACGCCAGTGGAAGGGGTGGGCTACGCCCTGATGATGCAGGATATCACCCATCTGAAGGAGCTGGACCGGATCAAGACGGAATTCGTCTTCACCGTCTCCCACGATCTGCGGACACCCCTGACCACCATCCGGGGATATGTGGACCTTCTGGAGAAGGCAGGACCGCTGAACCAACAGCAACAGCTCTTCGTCGAGCGGGTGCGGGATAGCATCCGGCATATCACCAACCTGATCAGCGACCTCCTGGACCTGGGGCGGATCGAAGCCGGTTACGATCTGGAGCTGGAGCCGCTCCACCTGGAAGGGATCATTGACGCCGTCGTGACAGAGTTCCAGCCGCTGGCCAAAGAGAAAAACCAGGAACTGCGCTGGGAGCGACGGCCCCTGCCGCTGATCCGGGGCAACCCTCGCCGGCTGCGGCAAGCGGTGGAGAACCTGCTGAGCAACGCCATCAAGTACACCCAGGAAGGAGGATGGATCGCAGTAGAAGCGACGGAGGACGACGGCCACGTCGTCGTCCGCGTGGCCGACAACGGCATCGGGATCCCCCTGCCCGATCAGCCCTATATCTTCGAGCGGTTCTACCGGGTCCATGCGCCCGAGACGGAAGAGGTGGAAGGAACGGGACTGGGGCTGGCGATTGTCAAATCGGTCATTGACCGGCACGGGGGGCGCATCTGGGTGGAGAGCTGGCCGGGCGTCGGCTCCGTCTTCACCTTTGTGCTTCCGGCAATGGAATAGCAGGATAACTCTTGCGAGTTGTCCTACTGGTAGACGTAAACAGTGACCGGGCTGCTCCGAAGGGGGCGGCCTTCCTCATCCACCCCCTCCGCCAGAAAGACGTGCTCTCCGGGCACCAGTTGCCAGAACGTCTCAAAAGGTGGAGCCTGGAAGCTCGCCAGCAACTCCCCGTCTACGTACAAAGCGACCTGCGCCACCGCTACCTCTCCGGTCGGACGGGCCGCCACACGGACGGACTGATACGGGGCCGGGACGACCGGAGACAGCCGGTAAATGGAGCCAGGGTCCGGCGAGGTGAGGACAAGTCCTCCGGCCTCCGGTTGCCCTCCGGTCGGCGGGCGGCTTTGGGACACCGGCCCCAGGGGCCAGTCCTGTTCCCGCGCCCATTCCCATGCCTCTGGCGGGGGAAAGATGTAAACCCGCTCCACTATCCGCTCCGGCGGGGTATCCGCTCCGGCGGGCAGTCCCGTCGCCGCGTCGGTCCGCACCGGACGGTACCAGTCGTCGGGCCGGGTGGGGGCCGTGCCGGCGATGAAGAGCTCCGCCCGGGTCCGGGGGCAGTAGGGAGTGGGAAGGAGGCCGGAGGGGAGGCAGACCCGCACCCGCTCCAGGCCCGGCGGCTCGGGGAAGGAGAGCGCCGGTTGGCCCCGCAGGGCCGCCTCCATAAAATCGTGCCAGATGGGGCCTGCCCCTTCTATGCCGGAAACGTAGACCATGGGCCTCCCGTCGGCGTTGCCGGCCCACACCCCCACCACAAGCTGCGGCGTGTATCCCACCGTCCAGTTATCCCGCCAGTCGGAGGTGGTGCCGGTCTTGGCCGCCGCCGGGCGGGAGAGGGCCAGCACACTGGCCGGGCCGAAAGCGGGGGCGCGGGCCTCGTTGTCGGAGAGGATGTCGGTGATCAGATAGGCAACCCGGGGGTCCATCACCTGGGGACCGGGGCCGGAGGGGGCGCGGTAACGTAGCTTTCCGGCCGCGTCCCGCACCTCCAGCACCGCCACCGGATCTACCCGTCGGCCGCCGCTGGCGAAGGCCCCATAGGCGCCGGTCAGCTCCAGCAGCCGCACCTCCCCACCCCCCAGCGCCAGCGCCAGGCCAAACCGTCCCCCTCCGCCGAAGCTGGAGAGTCCCAGGTCGTGGGCCAGGGTGACCATCTGCTCCACCCCCACCTCCTGAAGGACGCGGACGGCCGGGACGTTGTAAGAACAGGCCAGGGCTTCCCGCGCCGAGACAGGGCCGTGGAAGCGACGGTCATAGTTCGTCGGCACGTAGGGGCGTCCCTCCCGGGTGGGGAAGACGGTCCGCACGTCCAGGAGGACCGAGGCGGGGGTGAGGGGAGTGTCGCGGCGTGGGTCGAAGGCAGCGGCATAGACGATCGGCTTGATGGCCGACCCCGGCTGGCGAAGCGCCAGCGCCGCGTTGACCGCCCCGTCAATGACCGGGTCGAAATAATCGGGGCTACCCACCATCGCCAGAATCTCCCCCCTGTAGGGGGTGAGGGCCACCAGTGCCGCGTTGTTCACGTCGTGCAGTGGGCTGCCCTCTGTGGCCCGGGACAGCCGGGCCAGGTGGCGACGCACCACCCGCTCCGCCGTATGCTGAAGGTCCAGGTCCAGGGTGGTCGTCACCACCAGCCCCTCGGTGTAGAGCGCTTCCAGGCCGAAGGTCTCCTCCAGCCAGGCGCGGACGAACATGACAAAGTGGGGTGCTTCGATGGGGAAAGGAGTGGCGGCGAAATGGAGCCGCTCCTGAGCGGCGAGTCGGGCCTGTTCCTCGGTGATATACCCCTGCTCAACCATCAGGCGGAGGACCGTCCTTTGCCGCTTCCGCGCTGCCTCGAGGTCGCTGAGAGGATCGTAGGTGGCGGGGGACTGGGGGAGTCCGGCCAGCAGGGCACATTCCGCCAGGTCCAGCTCCGCCACCCCCTTACCGAAATAGGCGCGGGCTGCGGCCTCGATCCCGTAGGCCAGGTTGCCGTAGTACACCTCGTTGAGGTAGAGGGCCAGCACCTCGTCTTTGGAGTAGGTGCGGGCGATGCGCCAGGCGAGGATGGACTCCCGCAGCTTGCGGAGCAGGGTCCGCTCGCCCCGCTCCTGAGGGGTCAGGAGGAGGTTGCGGGCCAGTTGCTGGGTGATGGTGGAACCTCCGGCCAGCACCTCTCCGCCCCGCAGGTTGATCCAGACGGCGCGGAGGATGCCCATCACATCCACGCCGGGGTTGGCATAGAAGCTGGCATCCTCTGTAGCTATGGTAGCCTGTCGGCAGGGGAGAGGGATTTCCTGCAAGGGGATCGGGAAGTGGCGGCCCACGTGGGGGTCGGCGATCTCGTAGAGGAGACGGCCATGCCGGTCAAGGATGCGGGCGGAGGCGCCGGTCTGGTGTTCATAGAGCGTATCAGGGGAAGGAAGAGCGACTACCAGTTTGCGAAAAAAGGTCCCTCCCGCTCCTGTGCCAAGCATCAGGAGGGTCAATACAACAGCTAGAAGGAGCCGCTTTCGCACCTCTCCTCCCCTGCTGCCCCGACCAGTTGCATCACTCCTCCCCATTCGCGCCATTCCCGTTCAAAAGAAGGACCTCAGAGACACGGAGGGCACAGAGGCGCAGAAAATCCTCCGGTCCTCAGCGCCCTCAGCGTTCTAAAGGTGTATTTCCGTTTGGGGGCGAGATGTCCCTGGGCCGGACCGGACCTGGGGAAACTCGAATGGCGCGAATGGAAACGAATACCGCGAATGGAGCAGGTATCCCTCCTGTTCGCCGTATTCGAGCCATCCGTGGGATTCGCGATCCACCGGCGGGCGAGAGGACCACTCGCCCCGAAATTGAAATACGCCCGCGTTCTGAAAGGTGCTTGACGTGTGTCGGGGTTCGAGGTATAATGTGAGCGCAAGCGATCCTCGGTAGCTCAACAGGTAGAGCGGCCGGCTGTTAACCGGTTGGTTGCAGGTTCGAGTCCTGCCCGAGGAGCCTGAGCTGAGCCGCATCCAGCCGCACCCGGACCGGGTCCGGGTGTTTTGCACACCAGCGGGAGAGCATCCGCGCTGGCTTCCACAGCCCCGCCGGATCGGAAGGGAACAGCCGCTCCCGCACCCCCAGCACCCGCAGGTCCATCCCCGTCAGTGCCTCCTGATAAGCCTCCCATCCTGCCGTATCGAAGGTTTGGACGAAATTGGAAAGGGGGGTGAGGAGCACCGGCCTGTCGGCGGGCAACTCCCCCCGCATCTGTTGCAGGAAGCGGAGGCTGTCGGTGCAGTTGAAGGGCAGCCAGAGGGGGAGAAGCCGCGAGGCCAGAGGGGCGGTCGGATTGGTCTGGGTGAACACCTCGACCAGCGTTCCCTGGGGGTTCCGTCCTTCCACTTCACTCAGCCATCGGTGGGCCTCCAGCGCCAGCCGGGCGTACCCTTCCGGATGATCCCCCTCCAGGGCGACGAACCGGTAGCCGTGGGCATGGGCGAAGGTCTCCACCACCTCCCGCAGTGGCGGCTCTGCCCCCCATTCCGACTCGGGCCGCTCTTCTAAGGGCATGCCCTCCAATCTCCACCCGCCTGGTGCTCCGCGCACGGCTTCGATCTCCGGCCTCCCCTCCAGGAACTCCCGGTCGGCCACATCCCCCAGTCCTCCCACCTGGAAGGTGTGGCGTGGCCCCACCCGATACTGGAGCCAGGAGTACCGGCAATCCGTGAAGATCAGCGTGCCGCCGGGTCGGAGCCGCTCCTGGATAAAGGTCCGGTACGCCTCCGGCAGATCGAGCAGCTTGAGGCGGATATGGTTGACCCACCGGACCAGATACCGATCGTGGAGAGGATCGTAGTGGTTGATCACCGCCACCATCGGCTCCCGCTGGAGGATACGGCGGGCCAGGGCTGTGCCGTGGTCGAAGTAGGTGCGGATGTCGTCGGGGTCGGTGGGGTCGCGGAAGCTGATGAGGAAGTGCTGGGAAAGGAAGGGGACTCCGAGAGCCGCGGCCAGATGGGCCACGCCGCCGTTGGGGGCACCGAGGAGGACAGCATCGAAGGGGCCTTGCAGGCCAGCGTATAGAGAGACAGCCCAGCGGGCCAATCCATCAGCCGTGATCCGGTCCGCCCAGGCCGGTGCAGTGCCCCGAAACCGGACTCCCCATCCCACCGCCCGCCGGACCGCCTCGGGGCCGAGAGGGGCCATCAGGGAGAGGCCCCACCGCTGGACAGGAGGAATCTGGAAGGGGTCCAGGAAAGCGCCCCGGAGCGCTGCCGCCACACTTCGCATACAGACGGAGGAGGAGTCCGCCGGTTCGACCGGATATCTCATCGTCTCTTTAGAGGTAGCACAACAGAATAACCCCAGGCTGGGGCGGCAGGATTCGAACCTGCGAATCACGGATCCAAAGTCTGTCTGGCCGTGCCGCAACTTTAAGAATAAACCCGATTTGCCATTCCGTCAAGCGAAAGCGTTTCTAAGGAGGACATGGATTCACACAGGCAGAAGAAACAGTAGTGCCCCGGACTGTTTTCCTAGGCACTTTTGTTTTCCCTATCCCTCAGTCGGGATTCTGGGCGTTTGGACCCGGAGCTCTCCTCGGGGACGATCCGGCCATCCTCTGTGTTTCAATCCCTCAGTCGGGATTCTGGGCGTTTGGACCGGGCCTTGTAGAGGCGGGGATTGAATCGCTGAAGGTGTTTCAATCCCTCAGTCGGGATTCTGGGCGTTTGGACTTGGAAATCCTCAGCGATGTTCTTGCTTGCGGGCAGGTGTTTCAATCCCTCAGTCGGGATTCTGGGCGTTTGGACCTGCTCGGCAGCTTTATCATAGATGACAACAGACGAATGTTTCAATCCCTCAGTCGGGATTCTGGGCGTTTGGACCACAAACGGTTCTGCGTGGACGGACGTCACGTCTGCTGCGGTTTCAATC
>JBDOIF010000115.1:0-5898 GCA_041082215.1 Anaerolineae bacterium | reverse complement strand
TAGTGGAGAAACGAAAGGTCGTGGACAGTAAGGAGGGTGTGGGTGCGGGGCAGGGTGGGAGGGAGGACGAAGTCAGGGGAATAAAAGAGGTCTACCCGCCCGATGACCACCTCGACGGGGATGGGGAGGCGAAGGCGGTGCCAGATGCGGGCGAGCCAGTCATCCGTGAGCGGGATGGTACGCAACTGGCAGCCAGTGGCCGGTCGCTGGCTGTTACTGACGTATGACGTATGACGTACGTATGACGTATGACGTGTGGCCGTTTGCCGGCGGCCGGTCGCGGCGAAGAGGATGTACCGATGGGGGTTGGGCAGGGCCAGGAGTGCACTGACCAGCTCCCGTGTGTACCGTCCGATCCCCGCCTGTTGCCGCACCGCGGCTGTGTAATCAATGCCGACCCGCATCAGGTCACATCCGAATAGGTCCAGTACCGGTTGACGAAAAAGTTCCAGAAAAGGACGACGCCGGTGGCGACTGCTTTGGCCAGGTTGTAGCCCAGTTTGTAGAGAAGCTCCGCCCCCAGTGTCAGCGACGCCCAGCCGGTCAGTTGGGTCACCAGGGACACGCAGGGATAACGCAGCAGGACCAGGATGCCGGTGTTGATCCCCCATCCGGCTGCGTTGACGACGAAGAACTGGAGGAGCTGGGTCCGGATCGGCTTGGAGCGGGAGTCGGGGTAGGTCCAGAGCCGGTTCCAGGTGAAATTGCTGAGCACCGCGGCAGTGAAAGAGCAGGTGTTTGCCAGGACGATCGGCAGCCCTGCCACCACATGCAACAGATACAGCGTTCCGAAATCCACTACCGCGCCGATGGTGCCGACGATAGAGAATTTGATGAAGCGGGTGAGTTCCTTACGGTTCATTGGTCATTGGGTAATTGGGTAATTGGGTGATTGGGTGATTGGGTGGCTGGGAGGAGGCCGATGAGGAGGCCGATGAGGAGGTGGGCGTTGTTGACGTAGAGGTTGTCGAAGAAGTTGTGGACGGCGAGGTGGGTCCAGGCTCCCAGAAGGCCGAGGGCCAGCCCGCGGGGGAGGCCCGAAAGGCAACGGGTCGCCTGCCAGGTCTGCCAGAAGAGGATGGACCAGAAGGCGAGATAGGCCATCAGGCCGATCAACCCCGTCTCTGCCAGCAGGTTGAGGTAGATGTTGTGGGCATGCCCCAGGGCGTTGGGCCAGTTGATGAGAGCGTAGCGAGGATAGGCTGGCTCGTAGCAACCCAACCCCGCCCCGGTCCAGAAGTTGGCCCGCCACATCTCCAGCGCAGCCTGCCAGTGGGCCAGCCGTTCGATCACGGCGTAGTTGGCATCGTTGATCCCCACCCCCCGCACGTCCTCCAGCCGCAGGCCTGCAGCGAAATCGGTGAGGCGGACGACGATGGCAGGGGGGAGCAGCCCGGACACATAGAGGGCCAGGGCAACGGCTGCCAGCGCTCCCACCAGCAACAATCCCCACCGGCTCCGGCGGGGCAGAGCAACTGCCATCACCGCCAGCGCTGCCCCGAAACCGATCCACGCCCCCCGGCTCCAGGAGGCGACCAGTCCCCCCGCCAGGGCAAGCGCGACAACCGGCAGGAGGACGCGGAGACACAGGGGCATGGAGATGGGGAGATCGCCCGTGTCCCCGTGTCCCCGCGTCCCCACGTCTCTCCCTCCCGCCATCACCCCCACCGCTACCGCCAGCGTCATTCCGATATAGCCAGCGTAGGGATTGGGCTGTTCGAAGGTGCCGTAGGCCCGATAGAAATCGGTGCCGGGGATCAGGAAGTGCTCCGGCCCCTCGCCGCGCAGCCCGAACTGGTAGAGGCCCACTCCGGCCTGGAAGAGGCCCACCAGGAGCACCCCCGCCGTCAGCCAGGGGAGTTGACGGGGGGAGGCCCGCTCGACCGCCAGGAGCAGGACCAGCAGGATTTCCACCCATTTGACCAGTTCCGGAAGGCCGTATCCGGCCAGGTCCGCTGGCTCCCACAGCGAGAGCCAGGCCGCGGCGATGAAGCCAAGAAGCCCAAGCAGCGGCGGCACCGCCTCCTTCCTGGCGGGTATCCTCAGCTCACGTCGGGCCAGCCCGCGGGCAAGCCAGGCCCCTGCTGCCAGGGCGATGTAGAGGTGGCCGATCTGGGCGGGGATCTGAGGGACCTCCGCCTGGAGGTATGCGCGCAGAAGGCCGAGGAAGAGGCCGCCGAGGAGGCCCGTCAACGGCTCGATCAGAGTTGCTGCTGCCAGCGCCGCAAGCCCCATCAGCACCGCCGCTGCTGTGGGGGAAAGTCGGATCAGCAGCAGCCCTCCGGCCAGGGCCAGAGCCAGCCCCAGTCCGGCAGAGAGGGGAGCGTTCCAGGCCAGCAGGTGGGTGGTCTCTCTACGGTTCACAGACGCTCCCGAAAGTAGGCGGCCGTTTGCCGGAGACCTTCCTCAAGAGGGACCCTCGGCTCCCATCCCAGTACCTGGCGGGCGCGGGTGATGTCGGGGCAACGGACCTTGGGGTCGTCCTTTGTCCGTTCGTCGGTGGGGTGGATGAAGACAATCTTGGAAGAGCTGCCCGTCACTTCCAGTACCTTGTGGGCGAACTCCAGGATGGTCATCTCCTGCGGGTTGCCCAGGTTGACCGGACGGATTTCGTCCGAGAAGAGGAGGCGCAGCATCCCTTCCACCAGGTCGTCAACGTAGCAGAAGCTGCGGGTGCGGGAGCCTTCATCGTAGACGGTAAGGGGTTCGCCCCGCAGTGCCTGGCAGATGAAGTTGGGCACCACCCGCCCGTCGTCCGCCCGCATCCGGGGGCCGTAGGTGTTGAAGATGCGGGCGATCCGGGTATCCAGCCCGTGGTAGCGGTGGTAGGCCATCGTCAGCGCCTCGGCGAACCGCTTGCTCTCGTCGTAGACCCCCCGTGGGCCGACCGGGTTGACGTTGCCCCAGTAATCCTCTGGCTGGGGATGGACCAGCGGGTCGCCGTACACCTCGGAGGTGGAGGCCAGGAGATAGCGGGCTTTCTTTTCCAGAGCAAGCCCCAGCGTCTTGTGCGTGCCCAGGGCCCCCACCTTGAGGGTCTGAATGGGGTAGTTCAGGTAATCCACCGGACTGGGAAGGCTGGCCAGGTGGAGCACCGCGTCCAGTGGGCCGGGGATGTAGATGTAGTTGGTGACGTCGTGCTTGATGAACAGGAAACGGTCGTGGCCGGCCAGGTGGGCGATGTTTTCCACGCTGCCGGTGCTCAGGTTGTCCATCGCAATCACTTCATGGCCTTCGGCCAGGAGGCGGTCGCAGAGATGGGAGCCGATAAAACCGGCTCCGCCCGTGATCAGGATCCGCATAGCCTGCTCCTGTCGCTAGAGTCGGGGGGATTATACCGCAGGGTGAAGCGGTTTACAAGGTGGGAGGTGTATTTCAGTCTGGGGGCGGGATGTCCCTGGCCTGGGCCGGACCTGGGGAAGCACGAATGGCGCGAATGGAAACGAATACCGCCCGAAATTGAAATACGCCCCAAGGTGGGCTGAAGGTTGCAGGCTGGCCTTGAGTGGGCTATAATCCTACCGCTATGGCGCTTCCCGGGAAACAACGGTGTGCTCAGGCTGGCGACCTGGCTATGGTGGTGGACGCCAGGCGGCGATGGCGGATCGTCCGCCTGACGCCCGGGCAGACCCTTCAGACCCATCACGGGATTCTGGCCCACGACGACCTGATCGGCCGCCCATGGGGTAGCCGGGTTGTCACCCACCTCGGCCAGCCCTATCTCCTCCTGACTCCCTCTATCCACGACCTCGCTCTCCAGGTGCGTCGGATCACCCAGATCGTCTATCCCAAAGAGGCGGGCTACGTCCTTCTTAAAATGAACATCGGCCCTGGCAGTCGGGTGATCGAGGCGGGCACGGGCAGTGGCGGGATGACGCTGGTGCTTGCCCACGCGGTGCGGCCAGATGGGCGGGTCTACTCCTACGAGGTCCGTCCAGAGATGCAGCAGATGGCCCGGCGGAACCTGGAGCGAGCCGGGCTGGCGGAGATCGTGGAGTTCAAATTGAAGGACATCGGCGAGGGGTTCGACGAGCGGGAGGTGGACGCCCTCTTCCTGGATGTGCCCGCGCCGTGGGACTATCTGGAACAGGCCCACGCTGCGCTGGTCAACGGCGGATACCTGGGGGCCATCTTGCCGACCGCCAACCAGGTCGCTCAACTGCTGGCGGCCCTGGAAGAGACGCCCTTTGGCCTTCCAGAGGTGGAGGAGATCCTGCTTCGCCCCTACAAGACGGTTGCAGCCCGGTTCCGTCCGGCGGACCGGATGGTGGCGCACACCGGCTATCTGATCTTCGCCCGGTCGCTGGTGGCGGAGGGGGAAGAAGACGCAAGAAGGATGGAGGAAGGAGATGTTTCGTAGGCGACGACCGTTGCGACCGTTTGGGCCTCCCCCGCTGGGTGGGCTGCCTCCTGGCACGGTTGAGCCAGGAGTGCGGGAGGCGCTGATCCGGGCCCATCAGGCCCTGGAAAATGGGGATACTGTCCAGGCAGCCAGCATCTTCCACCGGCTGGCTCAGAACGCGGCCCGTAGAGGGATGCCTCTGCGGGCAGCGGGGTTGCTGCTGGAGGCTGCTTACACCGAGGCGCTGGGAGGCGAGGGCCGCAGGGCGGTGGACGACTCACTGCAGGCTTTGAAGGGACTGGCCGACCGTCCCCTCCCGGAGCGGGTTATAGCCGCTGCGGAGCGGGTAGCAGATACGCTACGAAAGCAAGGGTATGTAGCAGAGGCCGAGGAGGTGGAGAGGAGGCTGGAAGAGGCTCTCGAAAGGGTGGGTACCAGCCGTCGGGAGATGGCCATCCGCTTCGCCCGTGCCCGTGAGGGGAGGCTGGGGGCATTGCCAGGCAAGTGTCCTTCCTGTGGGGGGCCTCTTCTGCCCGACGAGCTGGAGTGGCATAGCCCCGACACGGCCGAGTGTCCCTACTGTGGCTCTGCAGTCAAGGCAGTATAGTCGAAACCTGAATACCCCTCTTCTGGAGCGGTGATGATGGCCGTTGACATTCTCGCTATTGGAGCTCATCCCGACGATGCAGAAGTAGGTTGTGCAGGTCTTCTCCTGAAGGCCAGGGCGCGGGGTTTGCGGACCGGCATTCTGGTGCTGACGCAGGGGGAGATGGGGACTTTCGGGGACCGGGAGACGCGGGCGGCGGAGGCCCGCGTCGCAGCGGAGGTCCTGGGCGTGGACGTGTTCCGTATGCTGGACCTGCCGGATGCCCGGCTGGAGTTTGACTATGAGACGACCCTTCGGATTGTTCGAGAGCTGAAAGAGCTGCACCCTCGCCTGGTTCTCTCCCCCCACTTCGATGACCATCATCCTGACCACGAGGCGACGGCACGCCTGGTGGAGAGAGCGATTTACCTTGCTTCGCGGCCAGCTCTGTTCCCGGAGTTTGAGCCGCTGATCCCCAGGCCTGCTCACCTCACTTTTCCCCTCTCTTTCCAGCGGGTCTGTCGTCCGAGCTTTGTCCTCGATATCACCGACGTCTATGGGGTGAAGCAGAAGGCCCTTCAGGCCCACGGCTCTCAATACACCCCCATCCTTTTCGCCGTGGAGATCGTCGCCCGGTATTATGGGATGATGATCACGGCGGCCTATGGGGAGGGCTTTCTCTGCAAAGAACCGATTCCGCTGACCGGGGAGCTGGGGATCATTTGAGAGGATTCGAAAATCCCCATCCTGGGCACATTTCAATTTCGGGGCGAGTGGCCCTCTCGCCCGCCGGTGGATCGCGAATCCCACGAATGGCCCGAATGTCTGGCTTGACAGTAGTTTTTTCATCTGCTATAATGAAAGCGCTTTCAGAACCCTGTTCCCGTTCTCCCCTGGGGGGTCCGCTCGATGCATGGTGCGGTAACCAAACGGGCGACGATCGCCGATGTGGCCCGGCGGGCTGGTGTCT
>JBDOIF010000108.1:0-1727 GCA_041082215.1 Anaerolineae bacterium | reverse complement strand
GGGAGAGCAGTGAATGGCATCTACACCCCTACGGCGCTCCGGATAAGCATGAGTTGTTGCCTGAAGGCCTGGGGCCCAGGCCTCTGCTGAAGTTCCTGGCCAGGGTAGAGGATCTGCTACTGCAATATGATCTACTGTAGGCGGTGGGGAGACAAGGAGAGCGCTTCGCTTGATTTGGGGGATGGGATGAAGATATGGCGTGGCCTTTGACTTCCTCACCGGCCGCAAGCCGCAGGCCCCTCGCTGGCTTCAGCGCGCTGGCCTGGAATGGCTCTTCTTTCTGCGCACTGAGCCCCGGCGCCTCTGGCGGCGGTATCTGGCTAACAACCCGCTCTTCGTGGCGCTGGTGGTGCTGGAGGCGGTAGGGTGGGGATGCTTGACTGTCAGGGGAGACTGCGATGGCGATTGAACGGCCCGGGGGTAGGTCCATCGGGCATTGGGGAGTGATCGCTTTTCACCCCGGTTGAAAACAGGCAGCAGGCCGCCTGCCCTGGCTGCGTTGTCTTCTTCGTTGAGGCCGGCGGCCTGCTACCAATGGATTATTATAATCCCTTCGCTGCTGTTGTCAAGCTGCGGTCCGGCGGTAGAGTCTGTAACAGATTAGTAGGTGGAGTTGCAAAATAGCCATCAGTCCTGTATCCTCTGGTTGATCAGACCATCCAGGGAGGAGCGGGCTGATGACAGGGGCAATTGTACTTCAAGATGGGCTGATTGGGAAGGACTGGGAGGAGGCGTTGTACCGGGAGGGCTGCGCCCGGATGCGGCAGGAGGCGCGGGAGAGGTTGGAGGTCCTGGAGGCGTGGCTGCACGGGCAGGCTCCGCCGGACTGGCAGGTGGTGGGGTTTCGGGAGCGGACGGTGGTCTGTCGGTTTGGGGAGGTCACCGTCCGGCGGCGGCTGTATCGGGATGGAGGGGGGAGGTATCACTTCCTGCTGGATGAGTACCTGGGGTGGGAGCCCCGCCAGATTGCCACTCCTTCCCTTCAGGAGGCGATGGTGGCCGTGGCGGCAAGGAGCTCGTTTCGGGAGGCGGCGATGGTAGTGGAGCATCTGACGGCGGGGGTGGTGTCGGTGATGACGGTGCAGCGGTCGGTTCAGCGGGTAGGGGAAAGGGTGGTGGAGTGGGAGCGGGGGGAGGTGGAAGCCTGTTTTGAGCGGGGGGAGGTGCCGGAGGCGGGTGGGCGGGTGGTCCCGTGGCTGTTTGTGGAGGCGGACGGGCTATACGTGCGGTTGCAGCGGGCGAGGGAGGGGTACTTGGAGATTCGGACGGCGATTGGATACGAAGGGTGGAAGCGGTTGGCCGGGGCCGGGGATCGGCACCGGCTGGTGGGCAAGCGGGTGTACGCTCAGGCGGACGAGGGGATCGACTTCTGGGAGGGGGTTTCGGTGGCCTTTGGGCGGGTGTGGGACTGGAGTCGGATAGGGTTGGTGGTGATGAATGGGGACGGGGCGAGGTGGATCGATGAAGGGGCGGAGCTGTTGGGCCGGGCGGTTCGGCAGCTGGACGGCTTCCACCTGGCCCGGTCCTGTTATCAGGCGGGCGGGGAGATGGGGTCTACCTTGTATGAGGCCATCCGCAGGGGGGAGTGGGCGGAGGGAAGCCGTCTGCTGGAGCAAGTTCGGCCGGGAAAGGGGGGAAGGAGCGCCTGGGAGTGGGCAAAGAAGGTGATCGAAGCGCGGCGGGGGGCCGACTGGCGGGTCCAGGTCGGCCTGGAGAAGGGGGAGGGA
>JBDOIF010000090.1:0-5333 GCA_041082215.1 Anaerolineae bacterium | reverse complement strand
CCCCTCGCCCGCCGCGGGGGTGTGGGGTGGGGGCCTGGGGGTAGGGTGAGGGGAATGGGGTGAGGTCAGAAGCAGCCGATGAGTGCCTGTGTCCGAACCCGCGTCCGAACCTCAGAACAAGGACTTGACACTTTGCCAAAGCCCACTATAATTTCCCACCAGAAACCATTGTTGTTTTCATCGCAGCTGTCCGATGAGACCTCAGCTCAATGCCCACCGGGGCATTGGCCCCGCGCTTTTCCCTGCCCCCATCGGGGAGTTCCCTTCCTCTGCCTGCCCTGTGCCCGTCTCGGGCGCAGGACTTCAGCCCAAACACACCTCAAGGAGGCCAACGATGCTCACAACACACCCAACCAATGGACCCTCTTCCCAGGAGGCGGGCAATGACCTGGAATAACGACTGTCGCTTCATTGGCAACATCACTCACCCGCCTCACTTCCAGCGGATCGGTACCTCCAACCTCCCCTTCCTGCGTCTTTACCTGGCCGTGGACGATGGAAAGGACCATGCCTCCTACGTGCGGGTTGTCGCCTATGGCGATGTCGCCCTGTTGAGCTACCCTTACCTCCGCGTCGGCTCCAAGATCATGGTCCAGGCCCGCTACCGCCAGCGGAAACGGCATGATAACGACGAGACGGTCCATGAGTTCGTGGCCGATCACATCGTCTTCATTGACAAGATTGACTGGGAGCGGGGGGAAGCAGCCCGCGCCCGACTCCTTTCTGAGGGAGAACTCCCTCCTGTGGAGGCGGTGGCTTGATCCGGCTGCGGCTCTCCCGCCGCTTCCTGCGGGTAGTGGCCTGGACGGCAACCGTATGGGCCGCCCTCGCTCTCTGCTACCTCCTCGGCGCCCGTCTGACTCCCCGCGACGGAGCAGGCCGTCCTCTGCTCCTCTCCCCCTCCGTATATGCAGCAGAAAAATACCGCCAGATGGTGCTCCGATGGATGAGGGAGATGGAAAGGGTGGATAGGGACCTCACTGCTCTGCTGAGCGTGGATGGAGGGGCCGATCCGGTCCGGCTCTACGGGCTGGTTCACGAGGTCGAGGGGTTGATAGATCGGGCCATCGCAATCCATCGCGAAGCCGCTTTCTCTACCCCCCCTCCTGCCCTGACGGGATTCGCCGAACAGATCCGGGCCGCCGCCGAAGCCCACCATCAGGCAGTCCTGGCCGCCGCTCAATGGGTAGGCGCACCGGAGCCAGAAAACCGCCGCGCCGCGCTGGAGGTACTGCGGCGGGCGCGAGGGCTGCGAGTCACGGTAGAAAGAAGCGTCTGGCTGAATGGACCCTGAACAGCAAGCCCAGGAACTCTCCCTCCGCCAGCTCCAGGCCCTCCTGGAGGCACAGGCCCGCCTCCGCAAGGCCGCGGAGGATCGGGCGCGAGAGGTGCAACAGGAGCTGGAACATCTGGCAGAGGCTGTCTGCCCGGAAGAGGTAGACCGGCTCCGCAGCCAATCCCCCGACGGACTGGCCGCTCTCACACCCCGCCAGGTGGCGCAGATGGTGCTGAAAGCCCTGGCCCCCAGACTACGGGCCGGCCGCCAGGAGCAGGAACCGGCCACCAGGACGGCCGAGCTGAAGGCCCGGCTGCGCCAATTGGAGGCCCGCCTGAAGAGCGCCGAGGCGCGGGCAGCACGGGCGGAGGCGGAAGCAGAACGCTTGCGGCAGCGACTTCAGATGACCGAAGCTCTCCTGTCCCCCCATCCGCTCGTCCCACGGCCGCCGGTCCGGGCAGCAGCGGACCTCCTTGCCGCGGCCGGCTACGAGGTGGTGTTCCCGTCTGGCCCTCTCTCCGCCTCCGGCAACACGGCCTTCCGGCCAGACCTGATCCTCCGGCTGGAGGGGAAGGAGCTGCCGGTGGAGGTGGAGGACCTGAGCCGTCCCCCCGCCGAGCGGGAGGCCCGCTGGGAGGCCTGCCATGCAATCGGGGAGGGGCACCTCCTCTTCGTCGCGCCGGATGCCCGTACGCTCGACCGGCTCCGCTCGGAGGTCTTCTTCTGGTCCGGGGATCGCCCCTTGAAGTTATGGATGACCGACCTGGAGCGGGGGCGCGGGCAGAAGGGGGAAGCAGTGTGGCTGGTGCGGCGGGGTTGACCTGCCCGGACAGCCGGGTTGCCTGCTCTCCTGTTCGATGGTATTATCTCCCCTATCATCGGGGGGAGAGGGAAAGTGCGCCTGAGCTGTTCGAGCTGTTCAAGGGCCTATCCGCCTGACCCCATCCGGTTCCGGTGCGACTGTGGCGGGGTTCTGGAGATCGAAGAGCCGCCCGTCTACGATCCGGCTCGGGTAGAAGGGGCCGATCTGACGCTGTGGCGGTACCGACACGCCTTCCCGCTGCCAGAAGGAGCGACGCCGGTCACGCTGGGGGAGGGGATGACCCCCCTGGTGGCGGCGGAGTGGGAGGGGCTGCCGGTCCTCTTCAAGTGCGAGTTCCTCAATCCCACCGGTTCGTTCAAGGACCGGGGCACAGCGGTATTGATGACGGCGCTGGCGGCAGCGGGCGTGGAGGAGGTGGTGGAGGACTCGTCGGGCAACGCGGGGTCGAGCCTGGCCGCTTATGCCGCCCGGGCGGGCATCCGTGCTACGGTCTACGTCCCTGCCCACGCCTCACCGGCCAAGCAGGCTCAGATCGCGGCATACGGAGCGCAGGTGGTCCCCGTGCCCGGGCCGCGGACCGAGGCAGCGCGGGCGGTACTGGAGGCAGCGTATCGTGGGGCGGCGTATGCCAGCCATGTCTACCACCCCCTGATCCACCACGGGATGAAGACGGTGGCCTTCGAGCTTTACGAGCAGCTCCCTCCTCCCCACGTGCCGGACGCCATCGTCCTGCCGGTGGGGCACGGCTCCCTGCTTCTGGGGCTGGCGCGGGGATGGGCGGAGTTGATGGCAGCAGGGTGCATCGCCCACCTGCCCCGTCTCTTCGGCGTGCAGGCGGCACCGTGCGCGCCGCTGGCGACCGCCTGGGAGAAAGGGAAAGAAGAGCCGGCATCTATCGAGGAGGGGGAGACGATAGCCGAGGGGGTGCGGATCGCCGCACCTGTGCGGGGCCGGGCGGTGCTGGAGGCGGTGCGGAGGAGCGGGGGTCGGCTCCTGGCGGTGCCAGAGGTGGACATTCTGCCCGCACAGCGCCGGCTGGCCTATCGGGGCTTCTACGTCGAGCCGACCTCCGCCCTGGCGGTGGCCGCGCTGACCCGACTGCGGGCCGAGGGAGAGCTGGGTGGAACGGTCGTGGTGATCCTCACCGGCAGCGGCCTCAAAACAGGGGTAACGCCGAAGGGTGGCGAATAATAGGCCCTTATTCGCCTGGCTCGCGGGGTTCGCGATCCCCGGACATGCCAGGGGGATATCTATCTGCGAACTCAGGTGTATTTCGGTTTGGGGGCGAGATGTCTCTGGCCCGGGCCAGACCTGGGGAAACACGAATGGCGCGAATAGAAACGAATACCGCGAATGGAGCAGGTATCCCTCCTAATTCGCTGTATTCGGGCCATTCGTGGGATTTGCGATCCACCGGCGGGCGGGAGGACCACTCGCCCCGAAATTGAAATACGCCCCTGCGAACTTCACGGACTGGTCAAATGATGCAGATTAGAGTATAATTAGCATCAGTTGCACACCTGCAGCGAGCGAATTACCGCGAAGGCAAGGAGTAGACCGATGTTCGGGTTGCGCCACCGCCGCACCTGAGGTGGGGCCTGGGGCACCGGGCGGTGCCCGTGGGTCGTCTGGCACACGTCGGGGGGCGGCGGTGAGGCCGCGCCCTGAAGCGAAGCGGGGCATGTACCTCCCATCCGCCGTCGGCGTGTGCTGGCGGCGGTTTTTCGTTGCCCACGCCGTGTCCGGGCATCGGCCCGGCGCGTGGAAAATCCAACGATAAGGAGGTACGTAACGATGTCTGAGCGTCTCACCCGTTTCTTTGCCTCGCGCTGGGGTATCCTCCTGGCCGGGGCAGTCATCGGCCTGCTGGCCCCGCTTCTGCAGAAAGCCGGCAACCCCACCAATATGGGCATCTGCGTGGCCTGCTTCGAGCGGGACATCGCCGGGGCGCTGGGGCTGCATCGGGCAGCCCTCGTCCAGTACATCCGCCCGGAGATCATCGCCTTCGTCCTCGGCTCCACCATCGCCGCCCTCCTCTTCCGGGAGTTCAAGCCCCGCGCCGGTTCCGCCCCCATCGTCCGCTTCCTGCTGGGGATGTTCGCCATGATCGGCGCCCTGGTCTTTCTGGGCTGCCCGTGGCGGGCGCTCCTGCGGCTGGCGGGCGGTGACCTGAACGGCCTGGTGGGCACCGCCGGGCTGGTCGCCGGCATTGCCCTGGGCGTCTTCTTCCTGAAGCGGGGCTACTCCCTGGGCCGCAGCCGCCCGGCACCGGCCCCCGTTGGCTGGATCATGCCCGCCATCATGCTGGGCCTCCTGCTCCTCCTCCTCTTCCGCCCCCAGTTCGCGCCCGAAGGCCCCATCTTCTTCAGCGTAGAGGGCCCCGGTTCCAAGCATGCCCCTGTCCTCATCTCCCTGGGTGTGGGGCTGCTCATCGGCTTTCTGGCCCAGCGCACCCGCTTCTGCACGATGGGCGCCTGGCGGGACGTCATTCTGATGGGGGATACTCACCTCATCACCGGTGTCGGCGCGCTCTTCGTGGTCGCCCTGATCACCAATCTGGTCCTGGGGCAGTTCAATCCGGGCTTCGTCGCCCAGCCGGTCGCCCATTCCAGCCACATCTGGAACTTCCTGGGGATGGCGCTGGCCGGGCTGGCCTTCCTCCTGGCGGGCGGCTGCCCGGGCCGTCAGCTCTTCCTCTCCGGTGAGGGGGACGGCGACGCCGGCCTCTTCGTCCTGGGGATGATCTTCGGCGCGGGCTTTGCCCACAACTGGGCCCTGGCTGGCGTCCCCGACAAACTGGCCGAGGGCGTGCTCACAGTGGGCGGACCCGGTCCCTACGGACAGGCCGCCGTCATTATTGGACTGGTCTTCTGCATCGTGCTGGGCTTCACCATGCGCGAGCGGTCGTAGCGCAAGATTCAATCTTGCGCTACATCGTGCTGGGTTTTACCAAGCGCACTATCGGAGGTGTAAAGATGGCCAAAGTTGTGGATGCGCGGGGCCTATCCTGCCCCCAGCCGGTCATCCTCACCCGGCAGGCGATGGGGGAGGGGCAGTTTCCCATTGAGGTCCTGGTGGATACCGTCACCTCCCGCGAGAACGTGCGCCGGGCGGCTGAACGGGCCGGCCTGAAGGTGCAGGTAGAGGCGGTGGGGGACGAGTTCAAACTGACGTTGACGCGGTGACCCTCACCCCCTCCCCTGCCCCTCCCCCTCTCCCGCTTGTGGGAGAGGG
>JBDOIF010000080.1:0-12574 GCA_041082215.1 Anaerolineae bacterium | reverse complement strand
TTGGCGCGGGTGCGCTGGGGCATGGGTTCGTTGTACCTACGGCGATACATCCAGTCGCCGAAGGCCGCCTGGTCCAGGAAACGGACCTCGTCAGCGTCCGTTGGAGCCATCAGGCGGAGCTTGAAATGGCTCATAGTGGTCACATATTATACCACAGGTGGACTTGACGCACAGCCGAACTATGCTAAGATTGGGTCAAGAAAGGAAAATAGGGATGAAGAGAAAGGTAGCCGTTGCGACCGATTCGGGAGCCAACCTCCCCGGGCCGCTGGTGGAGCGGTATGGGATCGAAGTGATCCCCCTGTGGGTTCAAATCGAGGATCAGTCCTATCGGGATGGGGTGGAGATTCAGCCGCTGGAGTTCTTCCGGCGGCTGGGAGAGCGGGTCAGGCGGGTGGGGACTTCTCAGCCCTCGCTGGGGGAGTTCCTGGAGTTCTACCGCCGGATCCAGGAGAAGGCGGAGGCGATCGTATCCGTCCATCTGACGGGTCGTTACAGCGGCGTTTTCAGCGCGGCGCAGTCAGCGGCACGGGAGCTGGCCCCCTTTCCCATCGAGGTCCTGGATTCCGGGACCATCTCGATGGCGCAGGGGTTTGCCGTCCTGGTAGCGGCGCGGGCGGCTGAGGCGGGGGCATCGCTGGCTGAGGTCGTCCGGCGGGTTCGGGCTGTGATCCCCAGGATCGATCTGATCGCCACGGTGGAATCGCTGGAGTATGCCGTCCGTGGCGGGCGGCTGGCCTGGGCGGCCCGTATGGTGGATAACCTGCTCCGGGTCAAGCCGCTGGTCCGTGTGCGGGGGAATGAGGTGGGCATCGTCGGACAGGCCCGTACCCGGGCTAAAGCGATCCATCGGATGTTGAGCGAGCTGGCGGAACGGGTGGGGGATGCCCCCCTGCATGTGGCGGTCCTTCACACCGGCGCAATCGAAGAGGCCCAGCGGGTAAAGGAGGAACTGCTCGCCCGGTTCCGCTGCGTCGAGGTCTATATCGAGATGGTCGCGCCCGTGCTGGGGGTCCATGCCGGCCCGGGGGCGCTGGGGCTGGCCTACTACGTGGGGGAGTGAAATCCTGCAGGAAAATAAGGAATTGCTGAGGCAGGTATGACCGTCGCTGACCGAAAGAAGCACCTGCGCATCGTAGCCGAAATCCTGCTGGTTCACCTGCCCACGGTGCTGGACGATCAGGAGCTGGCCCGGGATCTGCTCTCCGTGGTCGGGATGGTGCTCCGGACGGTTTATGAGGATGTGATGCGCTCGGCCCAGGTGTGGGACCGGAAGCACTACCATCTGCGGGCGGACCGGCTGAGGGATGAGTGGACCTGGGCGCTGGTGGCGGCGAACACGGCGGAAGGGCTGGCCTACCGGGAGGCCCCGGTGACGGCGGCGAATCTGGACCGCCTCCGTCAGTTGATCCCTCTGCCGCTGGAGGTGCCAGGCCGGAACGTCATCCACGACCTGGAGGCCTTTCGGGGAGCGGCGCAGGCCAACCGGGAGCGGCAGCAAAAGGAACGAAAACGTGTGCCCTTTCCGATCTGACGGATAACGGCAACCTTATCTGGGAGGGTCTCCCCTTTGGAACTTCACACTCCGTCCGACCAGCCAGAGTTTGACGAGGAACCTCAAGAGGTCTCCCTTTCCCGGGCTTTCGGTGGGCAGTCCCTGCTGAGGGACCTGATCGAGACCATTGTTCTGACCCTGCTCATCTACTTCGTCATCAATCTGCTCACCGGTCGCTTCCAGGTCCGTGGGTCGAGCATGGAACCCTCGCTTCACAACGGGCAGTACCTGATTGTGAGCAAGATCAGCTACCGGCTGGCGCAGCCAGCACGGGGCGACATCGTCGTCTTCGAACCGCCCAACGGGACCGGCGAGGACTACATCAAGCGCATCGTCGGCCTGCCGGGGGAGCGGGTGGAGATCCGCGACGGCGCTGTCTGGATCAACGGCTACCGGCTGGACGAACCCTACGTGGCTTCCCCCATCCCCTACAACGGCTCCTGGCAACTGGGTCCCGACGAGTACTTCGTGCTGGGGGATAACCGCGCCAATTCCAACGACTCCCATTCCTGGGGGCCGTTGCCTGCGGACAACTTCGTTGGCAAGGCCTGGCTCTGCTACTGGCCCCCTCAGTATTGGGGATCCGTCCCCCATTACCGTTTCCCCACACAGGAGGAGCAGGACTAGGATGGAAGCGGCCTTTCGGATGCCACTGGTGGATTTCCCCCCCGACGGGCTGCTGGAGATCGTCCGCTGGCTCACCCTCCAACGGCTGGCTTCCTTCCTCGACGTCACCGATCTGAAGGCCGACACCCAGGAGCCTCAGATCCGCCAGATCGTGGAGTGGGCCACCCGGTATGGCTGTGCTTCGGTCTGTGTGAACCCTGTGGAGGTGGACATCCTGCCAGGGCTTTTGCGGGGGACCCCCGTGAAGGAATGTTACGTGATAGATTTCCCCCTCGGCAAGTCCACCATCGAGATGAAGGCCTGGCAGGCCGGGCGGGTTGTGGCGGAAAGCCGGGCAAGGCGGGGGGAGGGACCGGGGTGGGTGGAGCTGGATATGGTGATCAATGTGGGCCGCTTCAAGCGAGACCCCGACTACACTCGCCGGGAGATCGCGGCCATCGTCGAGGCAGCGGATGGAGAGCTGGTGAAGGTGATCGTCCGCTCCTCAGAGCTGGTAGATGAGGAAATCGCCACAGCCTGTCGGATAGCCAGAGAGGCAGGCGCCCACTTCGTAAAAAACTCTACGGGGATGGAGGCTTTCGGCGCCACCCCCGATCATATCCGCCTGATGCGGGAGGCGGTGGGGGCAGCGATGGGGGTCAAGGCGGCCGGTGGCATCCGCACGGCGATGGACGTGGTGCGGCTACTCTACGCCGGGGCGCTCGACCCCCAGCTCCGCACCCCCGACCGGTTCCGCGTCGGCACCTCCAGCCCCCTGGGTATCCTCTCCACTTTCGAGCGGATCCAGGCGGACCCGCAGGCTGCTCTCGGGGAGACGGTCCTCCCCTGCGCGGTCTGTCCTTCAGGGCACTGGGAGAAGCAGGCCGGAGAGGTGCGGGCATTCTATGAGCAGCGATGCCAGCTTTGCCCCTATCAGGAACGGCGGAGGGAGTTGGGATGACGGACAGGTTCGATGCCTTCGGAAGCCCGGAGGGGGAGGGCCAGGCAGCAGAAGGGGCCCTGCGCGCCAACTGGCTGACGGCCGATTTCTTCCTTCACAGTTACCGGATTTCCGGGCGGGTGGACATCCGCAAGCGTCCTCTGTTCGACATCCTCAACGACCGGATGACCGGCTTCATTGAGCTGGAAGACGCCTACGTCTCCCCCCTCGACCGGCCGGGGGAGATCATCGCCACCTATACCTCCTCCCATCTGACCAAGGCCAATGTGACGCTTGTGCTGGTGCCCCATCGGGACGACGCGCTCTCCCGCAAGCAGAGCTATGGGAGCTACTACGGCACCTACCTGCAGCAGATTTTCCTGACCGTCCCTTCGTTCGAGGTGGTGGGGTATCTGCGGCTCTCAGCGAGGGTGAACCTGCGTCGCCTGCTCTCTGTGGAGACGGAGGAGTTCATCCCGATCCTGGATGGGCGCGTCCGGGCCTCGATCCGGCCCGACGTGGTGTTCACCGGCGGGGGGGTGCTGGTGAACAAGCATCACATCGGCGCTTTCTGCCTTGCGGAGGAGGAGTAGCCCCCGAAAGGAGGTGGGACAATGGCCCGTATTCTGGTCATTGACGACAACGCCGACCTCCTGCAGATGATCCGGATGTTTCTGGAGGAGAAGGGGGGGCACAAGGTTGTCCTCAGCGCGGAAGGGGAGGATGGGCTGGCAAAGGCGTTCGCCGATCCACCCGACCTGGCCGTTGTGGATGTGATGATGCCGGGGATAACCGGCTATGAGGTCTGTCGGCGGCTGCGACAGAACCCCTCCACCGCCGACATCCCGATCCTGATCCTCACCGCTCGGGGCCAGCCGGTGGACCGGGAGGCGGCTCTGAAGGCCGGAGCCGATGAATACCTGGCCAAGCCGGTGACGATGGCGGAGCTGTTAAAGCATGTGGATGGGCTGCTGGCCCGAAAGGGGGCTGAGCGAACCGCCCCCTTCCAGGGGACCCTGGCCTTCCTCAGCCTCCGGGGCGGGGTGGGGGTGACGACGCTGGCGGTGAATCAGGCCGTCCTCTTCGCCCAGCAGAATGCAGGACGGGTTTGCCTGGTGGACCTCTCCCCCTCCTCAGGCCACGCGGCGCTTCAGCTTGGCCTTCGCCCGGAGCCGAACTGGTCAAAGCTGCTCCTGGGAGATGCCCGGCCCGATGGGGCGACCGTTCGAGGCGCCCTCCTGGCCCACCCATCTGGCCTGCATCTCCTGGCCGCTCCTTTCCTGCCGCTCGTCGGTCGGGAGCTTCCCCGGCAGGCCGTTCAGGGTCTGCTTTCCGCCCTGCGGCAGGAATTCGGCGTTGTGGTGGTGGACCTGCCGTCGGTGCTGGGGGAGGGGGTGATGGCGGCGCTGGAGATGGCTGACTTCATCGCCCTGGTCACCACCGCCGACCCGTCCTCCATCCAGAGCACGGTGGGTACGCTTCAGGTGCTCAAGCCGCTGGTAGACAGGATTGCCCTGGTCCTGAACCAGGTCGCTCCCGGCCCCTCTCCCCCTGTGGAGGCGCTCCAGCGGGTGCTGAAGCGGCCCATTGTAGCCTCCATCCCCTTCGATCCGGCCCAGGCTCAAAGCCTGGTTCAGGGTCAGCCGCTGGCGGTCGGTTCCCCCTCCTCCCCACTGGTCCGTGAGGTGTCGTGGCTGATGGGGGCTTTCCGCCCCCGCCGGGCGACCTGAGGCGTTGCAGCGGGGTTGCGGCTAGAAGGGTGCCACCCTCCCCGTCATCACCAGGCACATGCAGCCCAGAAGAGCCACGTCGAGGAAGAGGAGGAGGGCCAGGACAAACCGCTGCCACGGGGCAAGGCCCTGGATCATCCCTCCCAGGCCCGCCCTGGACCGGGGGGTGACTTCCCTCAACCTGGCTCCAAACGCCTGTTCGCGCAGTTCGTCCAGCACCGGCTCCCGCTCCGAAGGTGGGCGGGGGAGGGGGCCGAACGGAGCGACCGGTGGTTCCGCTGCCTTTCCCCTCTCTTCCTCCATAGGGGGGCGCATCTCGCGGAGCCAATCCGGCATCTCGTCGTAAGAATCATCCTGCATAACTTTTCCCCTTCCTGTGGCTGGAAATCTCACCCCTTGATCACTGCCAGCGGGCGGAGGCGGGCGACCTTGCGGGCCAGCCCGGCCCCGTGCACCACTTCCACCACCTGGCTGACATCCTTGTAGGCTGCCGGCGCCTCCTCCGCCAGCCCCTTCGTACTTCCGGCCCGGATGACCAGGCCCTGCTCCTCCAGTTCCCGCTTGAGATCTGCGCCCCAGATTTTCTTCAATGCCTGGGAGCGGCTCATCACCCGACCGGCCCCGTGGCAGGTGGAGCCGAAGGCGATCTCCATTGCCCGGCCCGTCCCCACCAGGACGTAGGACGCCGTGCCCATCGAGCCGGGGACCAGCACCGGCTGACCCACGTCCCGGTAGGCCTTCGGGACCTCCGGGCGGCCCGGTCCGAAGGCGCGGGTGGCTCCCTTGCGATGGACGCAGACCCGCACTCGTTTCCCGTCTATCTCGTGCTCCTCAAACTTGGCGATATTGTGGGCCACGTCGTAAACCTGGAACAGGTCGAAATTGCTCACTTTCCCGGCCAGCACCTGCTCGAAGGCCTCCCGCACGCCTATTGCCAGGACCTGCCGGTTGACGAAGGCATAGTTGACCGCGCAGGCCATCGCGCCGTAGTAGGCCCGGCCCTCGGGGGAATCAATGGGCGCGCAGACCAGTTCCCGGTCAGGGATGGAGATGCCGTACCTCTGGACGGCGGTCTGCAGGCTCTTGACATAGTCGTCGCAGATCTGGTGGCCGAAGCCGCGGGATCCGCAGTGGATCTGAACCACCACCTGGTTCTCCCACAGGCCAAAGGCGCGGGCCACCTCCGGGTCGTAGACTTCCTCCACGACGTCAATCTCCAGGAAGTGGTTACCCGCGCCCAGGGAGCCGATCTGCCCGCCGCCCCGCTCCCGGGCCCGCGCACTCACCTTGCTGGGGTCGGCGCCGGGGAGCGTGCCCTCCTCCTCGGTGTGAGCCAGGTCCTCTTCCCGTGCCTGCCCCCGCTTCAACGCCCATTTCGCCCCCTGCACCACCAGTTCGTCCAGTTCCCGGCCCGAGATGCGGATGCGCCCCGGCTCCCCCACGCCGCTGGGGCAGGCCTGATAGAGGGCGTTGGTCAGCTCCCGCAGATACGGGGCCACCTCTTCCTTCTCCAGATGGGAGGCCAGGAGGCGGACGCCACAGTTTATATCGTAGCCAACCCCGCCAGGAGAGATGACGCCGGTTTTGACGTCCATCGCCGCGACGCCGCCGATGGGGAAGCCGTAGCCCTCGTGGAAGTCGGGCATGGCCATCGCGTACTTGAGGATGCCCGGCAGCGTCGCCGTGTTGACCAGTTGCTCCACCGTCCGGTCGCGGAAGGCGGAATCCAGCATCTCCGGCGTGGCGAAGATGCGGGCAGGGACCCGCATATCCGGACGGGTCTCTTTTGGCAGTTCCCAGATGAATTTGTCCACCCGACGGAAGTCTTTCTTCTCCACCATGACGACACCCCCTTATTAGACGACGGACTACGGATCGCAGACGAAGGACTGCTGTTGTCCGTCGCTCCTCAACATCCGCATCAGTCACGCCACTGAAGACAGCGCCGACAAAATGCACCGTTCAGGTGCAGGACAGGCCGCTCTCTCATCGGTTGCACACTTTTACCTGCGTTTTCGGAATAGACCCAGCACCTTTCGCTTTATTAACCGCCATACCCCTTTACGTTCAGGCAAGACGTACGCGGTTCGTGATCTTCGCCTGTCCATTTCCTGCCGCCACTTCTGCTGGGCTGTTCGCACATATGAACGCAGTTCTTCTCCTTCCACCAGATTCAGGGCCAGTGGAAACGCAAATTGGATTGGTTTGAATCGTTGGCTGAACGTCCCTGTCGTGCACAGATATATTCTCTGAAAGCGAGTGCCTTTGAGATCGTTGAGCAGCACCCCCAGGACACCCGCTGGCATATCTTGCTCTCTGGCATAGGCTCTTGCGAACTCGCTTCTCGCGTGCCGCGCGTTATATAATTCCAGGTCGAGGCGTCCTCTCTCATAGACTACGGCTGTTGTTTCCAGCCCACGTTGTTCAAAAACCCATTGCATGAGCAACCCAAATTCAACTGCCCCCAGAGACGGTAATGCGCCTGGATTCAGGTGCATGAACTGTGATATGTAACGATATCGCTCGCCGCGAGGCAGTTTACTCCAAAGCGGAATGACTACAGGGACATCTGGGCTTATTGCACCTCTCAGGCTCTGTCCAGACATATGTCCCCCCGCCCTGAAGAACACGCAGAGAGCAATGCATGACGAACTGCAATTCAGACGTCAAAAGTAATGGTCGTCTCCAATCCGCGCTCGGTGGGGCGGATGGCCAGGTTGCTGAAGGTGGCGGCTTTGACGAAGCGGCGGACTTCACCCGGCCGTCCGCCCCGCGCTGTCCCCCGCAGATGGGTCGGCGTCACCTCCTCCAGGTCAAACTCGATGAAGACCAGGCCGTCCCGCTCATTCAGATAAATCAGTTCCCCCAGCCAGGTGACCAGCAGCGTCTCCACGTCCGGCGCGCTCAGGTCCAGCGCCACCTCCTTTTCGGGGCGGACGGTCTGGGAGTCGGCCATCAGCCAGGCCAGGCCGTGCGCGGCGTTGATGAACAGTTCCCTCAGGTCATTTCCCCACACTCTCAGCGCGGCGTCGGCGGTGTGGGGGATTTCCTCAAACTTCATGTTCATCCTGTTGACATCTTACCATAAACGGAGGGGGAAATCAAGGAAATCCTGCGGCAGGAGGCCTCAGGCGTCAGGAAGGTGGCGGCAGGGGGGCTGATTATGGCTCTGATGGGTCCACTCTGGGCACGTCGAACCGGTAGCCCACCCCGCGTACTGTAGTGAGATAAAAGGGCTGGGACGGGTCTTCCTCGATGGCCTGACGCAGCCAGTGGACGTGGACCTCCAGCGTGCGGGTATCGTCCACATAGTCGGTGCTCCAGACCTCTCTCATAAGGAAAGCCCGGGTCAGCACCCGGCCCTGGTTGCGGATGAAGACCTCCAGGAGATGGGTCTGTTTGGGCGTCAGCCGGTGGGTTCGCAACCCCCGCGTAACCGTTCGGCGTTTCAGGTCCAGCGCCAGGTCTCCGGCCCGCAGGACCTCTCCACCCGAGCCGGGCAGGAGCCTTTTGACCCGGTGGAGCAGTCGGCGGGGGGTGGGCTGACCCTGGAGTACGGCGGTTGCGCCGCATCCGGAGGTGTCCTGCTCTTCGGGGAGGATGAGGAGGAGCGGGACAGAGTTCCCGTTCCTCCGGAGCGCCTGGCAGAAGCGGTAGGGGTTGAAGCGAAGAAAGCGGGCGTCAACGATCAGAAGATCGGGCATTTCTTTTTCGAGGAGGGCGTTCGCCTTTCGTCGGGTGTGGACACAGGTGACCTGGTAGCCCTTCTTCTCCAGCCAGAGGGCGCAAGAAAGAGCCCTGGACCGTTGTCCTTCGACTAACAGTATCTGGGTCTCCATCCGGCTTGCTCCTCTTTGCACGGAGGGGAACAGCTCCGTTGGAAAGGGTGACACAGGTACATCGCCTTTCAGGAGCGGAGGCCGCCGATAAGGCAGCCCGGCTGAGAGTATGCAGGATGGTTCGTATTATACTCCAATGGGGGACTGAGGACAAGCGGCCACTGCGATGGGCGTATTTCAATTTCGGGGCAAGTGGTCCTCTCGCCCGCCGGTGGATCGCGAATCCCACGAATGGCCCGAATACCGCGAACAGGAGGGATCCCTGCCCCATTCGCGGTATTCGTTTCCATTCGTGCCATTCGTGTCTCCCCAGGTCCGGCCCGGGCGGGGGACATCCCGCCCCCAGACTGAAATACACCTCAATGCAATGATTCCCTTGCGAAGACGCCTGCCTGCGGTATACTGAACGAGGGAGGCAAGGTATGAAGAATAAGGGATTCCCGGCTCTGGCTTTCCTGTTCCTCCTGTCGCTGGCCTGCTCGCTCTCGGAACCGACCCCCGTCCCGATCGGGCCTGCGCCGACGGCTTCCCTGCCGGAACCCTCCTCCCCTGCCCGGCCTGGAGGCTCTTACCAGGTCACCGGCACCGGGCTGGACGGAAGCAGCTACGAGGGGAGCCTTTATATCGAGGAATGGGGAGAGGTCTACTGGCTGGAATGGGAGGTCGGCGGCGCAAGCTATACGGGGACCGGCATCCTCACCGGAGACGTGCTCTCGGTGGGGTGGGATGCCGGAGGGACCTGTGGCGTCGTCTCCTACCGGGTGCTCCCCGACGGGTCGCTGGAGGGGACCTGGTCCGTATGTGGGGAGGACCGGGTGGGCTGGGAGCGGGCGGTCCCTCTGCGAAGCGGGCCGTCGGCGGAAGGACGGGGTGTGCTTCGGCCCCTATAACAGCTCAACCCCCCAGTCCACGATCTGAACGTCCGGGTGATGGACCTCGATCCAGCGGACGGCCTGTTGCAGGACGGCGTGGGCCCGCTCCGCATCGTTGGAGACGGTCACCAGGCCGATGACCGACGACTGCCACACGTCGTGCAGGTCCACCTCGGCGGTGGAAAGGTTGAACTCCCGCCGTAACCGGTTCAGGAGCGGCTTCAGTCGGCTCCGCTTCCCTTTCAGAGAGCCGTTGCCGGGGAGGTGTAGCTTCACCCGGCAGACCCCGATCACCATCTTTCCTGCCCCCGTTGACGCCTGACGTTTGACGTTTAACGTTTGCTTTCTGACGTTATGTATACCGGATTTCCCAGCGCCCGCGCTATCAACGCCCCCGGTTCTTTCTCCAGCGGCTCCTCCGGCGGCTCGATCACCTCGGGACGGAAGTACCGGTCGTCCTCCACCTCGATCTCCCACTCCCTGACAAACGTCTCAGCGCCGATCTCCGCCTCCAGCACCCGCCGGGCGGAGACCAGGCGGAGGAGGCTGCCCTCGCCGCCCCACACCCGGCAGATCAGTCGGATCGGGTTGCCGGGAGTGACCGGTATCGCCTCACCCATCGTCGCCTGGCGGCTGCCCGCCTCGGCGATCAGCTCCAACCGCGGCCCCTCCGGTCCCTCGGAGATGAAGACCCGCCCTGCCCGTATTCCTTCCATAAGGGCGGGGATGGAAAGCTCCTCCGCCCAGACCCAGGTGGTGGGCGTGCCCAGCTCGTACCAGCCCAGCTCTCCCGTGAAAGGGGGCTGGTGTTTGTCCGAACCACCCACTGCCGTCACCCGACGCCCTTCCCGCAGAAGCCGGTCCCACACCGCCAGTGCCTGGTAGTTGGAGATGAACCAGGGCCCCCCCCAGACCTCGATGCAGTCCGGGTCGAAAAGCTCTCCAAACTGCCAGGGCGGCCCGTCGTCTTTGGGGTGGTTGACCGAGAAGAGTCCACCCTGCTCCCGGACCAGCTCCCGTATCAGGCGCATCGAGCCATCCTCCCAGATGCGGAAGTCCAGCCAGTCGGTCACCGGCCAGACGTTCGCATGCCCGTGGTACGTGGAGATCTCCACACCGGGGATCAGCAGAGGCGGGCCGTCCGCGGCCGCCTTGAGGTACGGCAGATGGCTGACGGTATTGTGCTCGGTCACGGCCACGAAATCCAGCCCCTGCGTCCGAGCCGCCGCTGCCAGGTCCGCGGGCGATCCGGTCCCGTCCGAATGGTGGGTGTGGCTGTGGAGGTCGCCCCGGAACCAGCGGGGGCCGCAGGCGATGGGGTCCGGGTCGAAGGGACAGGGGATGGGGACGGAGGAGGAGAGCGGAGAGGACGGGGAGCTTTCCTCCAGCCGGATCGTGATCCGCACATCGCACCCCTCTGGGGCGATCTGGTAGAGGCCCAGGAGGATATGCCAGGTTCCGGGCTGGATAGGGCCAGGGAGGTAGCCGGGGGTAGCTTCCTCAAGGCCAACGGTGATCTGGCGAACGCTGGTCCCGCTCCAGCCACGGAAGCCCCTCCCGCCGGGGAACCCGGCCCCGCGCGGGTCGAAGAGGCCGATGTCCACGATGTTCCCTTCCTCCCAGCCTGCCTTGTCGGCGGTGATAGCGCGGCTCACTTCGTAAGAGATGTGAAGCTTCCCAATGCCCGGCCCCACCCGGAAAGGCAGGAGGGGGAACTCATCCCGTTCCTTTTCCTCCGGCTCGAAGTGGCGCTTCAGCTCGATCGGACGCAATTCACCCCTCCCGTTCGACCAGGATGCGGTGGACCGTCACGTCCTGACCGCCAAGGCGGTACTTGTAGGGCTCGTCACCCCGCAGGAAGTCGTAAGCTTCCCGTCCCTCCTCGATGGCATGGCGGATCAGGTAGCCAGCGAGGACGACGCCGGCCCCCAGCCACGGATAGGCCTTCCAATCCAGGCCGGAGTTGTAAACCAGGACCCGGTTATTGTAGATAAAGTTGAGATAGGCGGCCAGCTTGCGCTCCCCTACCTGCAGGAAGGCAAGCTGTAGCCAGCCAGCGTCGAAGGTGGCACGGGCCAGGTCGTGGAAGAAGGCCCGCATCCGGGGGGTGAGAAAGGCCGCCTTTTCGGGCGTGCTGCGGGCCATCAGGTCGAGGAAATCCTCCATTTCCGCTTCCAGGTCCTGCTCCGGCCCGACAATGTACCAGCGGAGGCCCTCCATCGCCTCGGCCCGCCGCATCTTCCGCCGCAGCTCATGCCGGTCCTTGCCCTTCAGAGCGGTCAGGTATGCCTCCCAGCTCTCCGGCAGCTCCACCACCGGGCAGACCTCCTGGACCTCTGTCTCCACCTTCCAGCCGCGCGCCCGGGCCAGCGCTGGCAACAGGCGGAGCGTGGGCGAATCGCGGTGAATGTTGCAGAGGTCCATCCGATCCCAGGCAGGGGCAGTGGGGCCTTGCAGAAAATCGAGTATGGCGTCAATCACTGCCTCTTCGTGGCCAGCAGCGAGGATCAGGTCGAGGTAGTCGGAGACCTCCACGCAGCCGATCGTATGGAGGACCCGCTTCGACCCCGCCTGCCCGGTGATGAAAAGGGGGGCGATGCCGACCAGCTCATCTCCGTCGCGGACGGCGAGCAGGAGCAGTTCCCCTTCCCCCAGGTGGCGCCACCAGACCCGCTTGTAGACGGGAGTGAGGAAGACGGTGTCGGTGGGGCAACGGCGCAGGAGGGCAAGCCATTCGTCTGTCAGCGCGTCGAAGACGGCAGGATCATGGTGGGGGGAAACGGTCAGAGTCACACTCTTTTCCTTCCAGCAAGGTGTAAGCTGTCGGACAAGCTGAAGCTTGTCCTGCAAACGGAATCCAGGGAGCACGAGGTCTTATGGAGACTCATATTTGGCCGCGCGTCGGGCGCGCCACACCTGGAGAAGCTTGCTCAGGCCGATGGTCGGCAGGAGGATAAGGGGATAGGAAGCTTCTCCTGCAGTATGGTCGGTGAACCAGAGGGAAAGGGCAAAGAGTCCGAAGCCGATGCCCC
>JBDOIF010000065.1:0-1776 GCA_041082215.1 Anaerolineae bacterium | reverse complement strand
TGGAGCGGCTGGATAAGGGGGCGCAGGGGCAATGACGGACCTGATCATCGGCACCTTCCTTACCTCCGCGGTCTCTCTCCTCATCCTCATCGCAGCTTATCTGTACCTCTGGCAGCGGGGCCGCCAGCCCAGCATGGGGCTCTGGGCGATGGGGTGGGCTGTTTACACGCTCCGCTTCCTCGCCCTGGCCGGGGAATCCATGATGGCCGATCCGCTCCCCTGGCAGTTTGTCAATCTTTCCACCCTGGGGCTCAGCGGCTTCCTGTTGTGGGCGGGTACCCGCTCTTTCATTGGCCGGCCCATCGCGCTCCGAACCTACGGCTGGGGGCTGATCCCCATCCTCTGGGCATTGGGGGTCTTTCTCCACCTCCCTTCAGACAGCCGCCTGATCGTGGCTCCGATCTCCGCCTTCTCCGCCGCGGTGGACATTTTCACCATGTATGCCCTTCTTCGATACGCCCGCCATGTAAGAAACCCGGGAATCGCCTGGGTTCTGGGAGGAGCCTACGCGCTGTGGGCTATGCTCAAGCTTATCCATCCTCTGACGATGGCCCAATCCCCCCTGTTCATCGTCGGGCTGTTGCTGATGAACATGCTCGCCCTGGGGCTGGCCTTCTCGCTCATCGGCCTCAGTCTGATAGAGGCGGAGCGCTCCGCCCGCCGCCGAACGGAGCGGCTCAACGCCCTCGCCAGGCTGACCAGTGTCCCCGACCGCTTCCTCTCCCCCAGCGAACTGCTGACGGCGGCACTGGACGAGGTCGGCAGGCTCCTCGGGGTGGATGAAGGGTTGGGGGCTTTCCTGATAGAAGAGGAGAGCAGGAAGGCCCGTCTGATCATTGCGAAGGGCCTTTCCCCCCGCTGTCATTTCTGGCAGGGGGAAGGGTCGCCGTTCCAGGAATGCCTCTGCAGGAGGGCGACCGCCGAGTGCCGTCTGGTCTGGCTGGAGGGAGAAAAGGTGATCTCCCGCCTCCCCGACTGCGATGTCAACCTGGCCATCCCCATCCTGGGCCGGGATCGAGCCCTGGGGTTTCTCGTCGCGACACTGCCTCCAGATTCTATGCTCTCCAGAGGGGAGCAGCAGACACTGGAAGCGTTAGGCCGGCAGCTCGGAACCCTGCTGGAGAACGCCCGGCTGTTCGAGGGGCTGAGACGGGAGGTGAAGCGCCTGGAGGCGCTGACCCGGGCTTCCCGCCACATGGCACTGGGGATGGACCTGGAGGCTGTGTTACGGGAAATCGTGTCCGCCGCACGGGAAGTCCTCGACGTAGATCGGGCCGTCCTGTACCTCCACAAATCCAGAACCGGGCAGGTCGGGGCTGTCTACGCCGAGGGACTCTCGCCGGAATACTTGAACTCCTCCCTGGCCGATCTTCATTCCCTTCTCAGCCCCGAAGGGGAGGAGATGGTATGGGTGGAGGATGCCCAGCAGGCCTGGGAGATGCCTTCCTTTCAGGCTGCGAGCCGCCGGGAGGGGTATCGCTCCGTGCTGGTCCTCCCCATTCGCCGCCGGGAGCAGGCGCTGGGCGCGCTGGTCTTCTACCACGACCGGGTGCGGCCCTACCCGGCAGAGGATCGACAGTTTTGCCAGGCGCTGGCCGACCAGACAGCGATGGCGGTGGAGAACGCCCTTCTCTATCAGGAAGCCCAGCGACGGCTGGAGGAGCTGACCGCCCTCCACGAAATTGACCTCCAGGTCAGTTCCGCGCTGGAACTGGAGGCGGTTCTGGAGACAGTCGCCGAGCAGCTGGTGCGGATTATGGGAATCTCTACACTCTA
>JBDOIF010000058.1:0-76923 GCA_041082215.1 Anaerolineae bacterium | reverse complement strand
GGCACCTGCATCATCGCCGGCGGAGTGGAATCCATGAGCATGGTGCCGATGACCGGCAACAAGTTTACCCCCAACCCCCACCTGGCCGAGAACTACCCCGAGGTCTACGTCAGCATGGGGCAGACGGCGGAGAACGTGGCCCGCAGGTATGGCATCACCCGGGAGGATCAGGACGCCTTCGGCTATCGGAGCCATATGCGGGCCATCGCCGCCCTGGACGCAGGGAAGTTCAGAGATGAGATTGTACCTCTGGAGGTGGAGAAAGTCGTTCTGGAAGATGGGAAGCCGGTCACCCACAGGGTCATTTTCGACACCGACGAGGGGCCGCGGCGGGACACTTCCCTGGAGGCGATGGCGAAGCTGAAGCCAGCCTTTGTCAAAGACGGGACGGTCACCGCCGGCAACTCCTCCCAGATGTCGGATGGAGCAGCGGCGGTGCTGGTGATGGAGCGAGGGAAGGCAGAAAGCCTGGGGCTGAAGCCACTGGCCCGCTTCGTCGGTTTCGCCGTCGGCGGGGTGCCGCCGGAGATCATGGGCATCGGCCCGACGGTGGCTGTGCCGAAGGTGCTGGAGTTGACCGGCCTGTCGCTTTCGGACATCGGCCTGATCGAGCTGAACGAGGCCTTCGCTGCCCAGTCCATCGCCGTCATCCGCCAACTGGGCCTTGATGAGGAGATCATCAACGTCAACGGCGGGGCTATTGCCCTGGGCCACCCCCTGGGCTGCACCGGGGCCAAATTGACGGTACAGATCCTCAACGAAATGCGCCGCCGCAATGTGCAGTTCGGCCTGGTGACGATGTGCATCGGCGGCGGGATGGGCGCGGCGGGGATCTTCGAGCTACAGTAAGATAGCAGTCCCCCAAAAAAGCGCGGACGGAGGTCAACACCTGCCTCCGTCCGTGCCTTCTTGTGCCCCTTACTCTCAGGAGCGGGCTTTTTCCGTTGTAGCACGAGGGCGCCAGAGCAGTTGCTCCCGGATCAAAAGGTCCGTGCCGCGAATCTTGAAAGCCAGATCGGCCGCCACATTGCGCATCACCCGGTATCCCAGCTCCGGGAAGTTGTCGCAGAGGGTGATCAGCCGCTCCCGGGGGATCACCAGCAACCGGGTGTCCCGGGAGGCGCAGCGGGCAGAAGCGGTGCGCAGTCCCCGGTCCACCAGCGCCACCTCTCCGAAGGTCTGCCCTGCGCGGAGCGTGGCAATGGTAACCGGACCTGAGGGCCTGGGGCTGGGCGTCGTCTGCACCAGAGAGGGGTCCACCAGTATCTCCACCTCGCCCCTGGCAATGACATAAAGCTCGTCCCCCGCGCTGTTTTCTTCGAAGATGATTTCCCCCATCTTGTATTCGGCCTCAGAACAGAGGGAAGCGACCATCTGTAACTGGGCCTGAGAGAGGTCGTAGAATACGTCGGTACGACGCAGAATATTGATATATTCCTGGACCTTCTTTTCGTCCATCCTCCCTCCTTCCACCTCGGACCTCAGAGGAGATTGTAGCATATTTTGCCTGTAACGGCAAAAAAGAAAGGGACAGGGAGGAAGCTCCTGTCCCTTTTCCTTGCACTGATCCTGACCTACCGCTTGGTGTACTGAGGTCCCTTACGGGCGCGCTTCAGACCGGGCTTCTTCCGCTCTTTTACGCGGGCATCCCGGGTGAGGAAGCCGCCTTTTCGCAGGATCGGCCGGAGCTCCGGGTCCGCCTTGAGCAGCGCCCGCGCGATGGCCAGTTGGGCCGCGCCGGCCTGCCCGGTGATCCCCCCACCACGGACCTTCACCGAGACGTTGAAGCGGCCCTCCAACCCCGTAGCCTTCAGGGGCTCCAGCAGATAGGCGATATCCATCTCTCGGGCGAAGTATTCCTGCAGTGGACGGTCGTTAACCACAACAAGGCCGTTACCTCCCGGATAGAGGCGTGCCCGAGCCGTGGCCACCTTTCTCCGTCCCACCCCTTCATAGTAATACTGCTGGTTTGCCATCCCTGATCTCCTCCTCCACTACAAATCCAGGGGCTTCGGCTGCTGGGCCTGATGCGGGTGGTCCGGCCCGGCGTATACCTTCAGCTTTTTGAGCATCTGCCGCCCCAGCGCATTCTTGGGCAACATCCCCCTCACCGCAAACTCGATCACCCGGGTCGGGTGCCTGGACAACATATCCCGCAGCCCGGCCTGCTTCAGCCCTCCCAGATAACCGGAGTGGCGGTAGTAAAACTTCTGGTCCAGCTTCCGGCCCGTGACCCGCACCTTTTCGGCGTTGATCACGATCACGTAATCCCCCACGTCCACAGCGGGGGAGTAGATCGGCTTATGTTTGCCCCGCAGGATGCGGGCAACTCCCGCCGCCAGACGGCCCAGGGTCTTACCCTCAGCATTGACGACGAACCACTCGCGCTGCACGTCACCTGGTTTCGTCACGTAAGTCTTCACGCTCACTCACTCCCACTATATCCGTGTTCTAATCCGTGTTCTCCAGCTCATACTTTACTTCTACCAGACACAGCCCGTGAGGCGGGGCTGTCGGCCCGGCCTTCGACCGATCCCGCGAAGTCAGGACTTCTTCGAAGGCTTCCACCGTCATCTGTCCCGAACCCACCTGGAGCATCGTCCCCACCAGGCTACGCACCATCCGGTAGAGAAAGGCATCTGCTTCAATATCAAAGTAGAGCCAGGGCGGTTCCCCGCCCCATTCTGCCCGCATCACCCGTCGGACCGTGTTTTCCCCTTTGGGTGGCTGGCCGAAGGCGGCAAAGTCGTGCTCTCCCCTGATCAGCCGGGCCGTTGCCTGCATGGCCTCCACGTCCAGCGCCACCGGCACATGGAGGCTGGTCCGCCGGGCCAGCGGTGAACGGATCGGATGGTTGTAAACCGTGTACCGGTAGCGCCGACTGCGGGCATCATACCGGGGATGGAAATCAGGCGCTGCCTCGGCCACCTCCCGGACCGCCACATCGGGGGGGAGCAGGGCGTTGAGTGCCCTCAGAAGCGCCTCTAAGGGATGTCGCCATTCCGTATCGAAGGCGATCACCTGTCCTTCGGCGTGCACCCCCGCGTCGGTGCGCCCTGCTGCCAGGACGGTTACCTCCTCCCCGGTAACGTGGGCCAGAGCGGATTCCAGGACCTCCTGGACGGTGGGACCATTGGCCTGCCGCTGGAAGCCCTGGTAATCCGTCCCATCATAGGCAACGACTGCCCGCACCCGCATTGGAAATGTCCGGTCTGCGACGCAACAAACTGCGCCGCTACTCTACCTCCACCAGCTCCAGCACGGCCATCGGGGCCGCATCCCCCTTGCGGGGTCCCAGTTTCACGATCCGGGTATATCCGCCGGGGCGGTCTTCGTAGCGGGGTGCGATCTCCTCCACCAGCTTCCGTGCCAGCTCCTTATCGGTCACCACAGCCGCCACCTGTCGGCGGGCATGCAGGGCCAGCTCGCTGGCCAGCTTTTCCAGCCCTTCCTCATCCTTTTGCCTGGCCAGCTCGATCAACTGGTCGGCCCGTCTGGCATTGAACCAGGCCGAAAGCTTCACCTTATCTCCCTGCTTGGCCAGCTCCACCACCCGATCTGCCCGGGCCTTGCGGGCCTTTGTCACCAGCCGCTCCGCCAGGGGACGAACCACCCGGGCTTTCACCTCTGTCGTTTGAATCCGTTCGTGGCGGATCAGCCCGGAGATCAGATTTCGAAGCAGCGCACGGCGATGGCCGCTTGAGCGATTCAGCTTCTTACCTGCCACGCGATGCCGCATCCATACACCTCCGACTACCGGCGTTTACCCCGCCGGCCTTTCCTCCAGGTATCCCAGATACCCTGCCTCCCGCAGCTTCTCCCTCAGCTCCGTCAGCGACTTATCGCCGAAGTTGCGGATAGTGAGGATCGCATCTTCCCCCCTCGTCAGCATATCCAGCACCTCTCCGACCTTGGAGATGCCGGCCCGCTTAAGGGCATTGAAGACGCGGACGCTGAGGCCGAGGTCCTCGATGGGGACCTCGTACACCTGACTGGGGATCCCCTCTTCTTCCTCTTCGATCTCCGGCTCCTCGGTGACACCGGCCACCAGCCGCAGGTGGGTCACCAGGATACGGGCGGCCTCTTTCAGCGCCTCCATCGGACTGATCCGCCCATCGGTCCAGATTTCCATCGTGAGGCGATCGTAGTTGGTCATCTGGCCCACCCGGGCCCGTTCTATGTCGTAGGCCACCCGACGGATGGGGCTGAAGATGGCGTCTACCGGCAACTCGCCGATGGGCAGCCGTCCCCGCTCCTCTGCCGGAGAGTATCCCCGCCCCTTTTCCACTGTGAACTCCATCTCGACGCGGGCGTCGGGGGAGTCGGTGGTGAAAAGGTAGAGGTCAGGATTGAGGATCTCGACCTCAGGGGGGGCCTGGATATCCCCCGCTGTGACGACTCCCTCTCCTCTGGCCTCCAGCACCATCCGCATCGGTCCGTCCCCGTGCATCTTCAGACGCAGCTTCTTCACCTGCAGGATGATCTGGATCACATCCTCACGCACGTTCGGGATGGTCCCGAATTCGTGGGGGACATCGAGAATGCGGATAGATGTCACCGCAGCTCCTGGGAGCGAGGAAAGCAACACCCTTCGGAGCGCATTGCCCAGGGTGGCGCCATACCCACTCTCCAGCGGGCCGATGATGAACCGGCCGTACTGCTGCGAGATGGCTTCCGTCTCAATCTTGGGTAAAACCGGCGTGAACAACCTCGCCTTCCTCCCTCCAGGCTGACCGAATCGGCCGCCTTAGCGTGAGTAGTACTCCACGACCAACTGCTCCTGGATCGGGATATCCACATCCTCCCGTGCAGGCCTCCCCACCACCCGTGCGGTGAGCGTCTCCGGATCCAGGCTCAACCAGCGCGGCACGCGCTGGGCATCCAGTTGCTCTACCCGCTCTTTAAAATAGCTTCGCTTTCGGCTTCCCTCCCGGACGGCGATCACATCCTCCTCCTGCACCAGATAGGAGGGGATATTGGTCCGCTGGCCGTTGACGGTGAAGTGGCCGTGCTGGACAAGCTGGCGGGCCTGAGCGCGAGAGTCGGCGAAGCCCAGCCGAAAGACCACGTTATCCAGCCGCTGTTCCAGCAGGGCGAGGAGGTTCTCACCCGTCAGGCCGGGTTGACGCTCGGCCAGCCGGAAATACCGTCGGAACTGCCGCTCCATCACCCCGTAGATGCGGCGTACCTTCTGCTTTTCCCGCAACTGAAGATAATAGTCGGAGGGCCGCTGGCGCCGGAAGCGGGCCATCTGCCCGTGTTCCCCGGGCGGGTAATCCCGCCGCTCCAGCGCGCACTTCGGGGAGCTGCACCGCTCCCCCTTCAGGAAAAGCTTTTGCCCCTCCCGACGACAGATTCGACAAACAGGGCCTGTATATCTGGCCATACTTCCTCCCCAACGATCCGTTCTACACCCGGCGCTTCTTCGGAGGGCGACACCCGTTGTGCGGGATAGGCGTCACATCGGTGATGGAGCGGACCCTGAGCCCCGCTGCCTGAAGGGCGCGGATCGCCGCCTCCCGGCCCGGGCCCGGCCCCTTCACAAAGACATCCACCTCAACCATCCCGTTATCCATCGCGTCCTTCGCCGCTCGCTGGGCCGCCTGTCGGGCTGCGAAAGGGGTGCTTTTCCGCGACCCCTTGAAGCCCACCGACCCGGCGCTTGCCCAGTTGACGACGTTCCCCTGCAGGTCCGTCATCGTGATGATGGTGTTGTTGAACGTGGCGTGGATATGCGCGTGCCCTCTGGACACGCTCCGCTTCACCCGGCGGGTACCCCGCCCCCGTCCCTTCTGAGCTCCTGGCATACTACCTCCACCCTAAGGCTACTTCTTCTTCATCCCGCGGCGGCGGCCCCGACCCGGCACCGTCTTCCGCGGCCCTCGTTTCGTCCGCGCGTTGGTGCGTGTCCGCTGTCCCCGCACCGGCAGTCCCACCCGATGGCGCAGGCCACGATAGCAGCCGATCTCGATCAGCCGCTTGATGTTCATCTGGACCTCTCGCCGCAGGTCGCCCTCGACCCTGTACTCCCGGTCAATGATCTCCCTCAGCCGGGCAACCTCCGCCTCGGTCAGATCCTTGATCCGCGTGTTCGGATCCACCCCGGCCTTGCGCAGGATCTCGTTGCTCAGGGAGCGGCCGATCCCGTAGATATAGGTCAGTCCCACCTCAACCCGTTTATTCCGTGGCAGGTCTATCCCTGCGATACGCGCCATTCTTCCCTCCGATCCAAAGGCCCTTCAGGCACTAACCCTGCCGCTGCTTATGCTTCGGGTTCTCGCAGATCACCCGAACCACGCCCCGTCGGCGAATGATCTTGCACTTCGGACATCTTCGCTTGACAGACGGTGAAACCTTCATACCTTCCCCCTATCCCAACCGCGTCAGTATCTCTGCTTCTCCGTCGCGAACCACGATGGTATGCTCAAAGTGGGCGGTCAGCCGCCCATCCGCTGAGACGACCGTCCAGCGGTCCTCCAGCACCCGCACCTGGTAATCGCCGGCCAGGACCATCGGCTCCAGCGCGATGGTCATTCCGGGCCGGAGCAGCACGCCCCGTCCTGGCAGCCCGTAGTTGGGCACCTGCGGCTCCTCGTGCATCTCCCGGCCGATGCCGTGGCCGGTATATTCCCGCACCACATTGTAACCGTGGCGCTCCACATAGGCCTGGATCGCCGCCGAGATGTCGCCAGAGCGGTTGCCGGCCCGCGCCTGGGCGATCCCGGCATAGAGCGCTCCCTCGGTCACCTCCAGGAGCCGCCGGGCCTCCTCGCCGATCTCTCCAACCGGCAACGTCACCGCCGCGTCGCCGTGATACCCCTCGTAGATGGCCCCCACGTCAATGCTGACAATGTCCCCCTCCCGGAGGGGACGGGGGCCGGGGATCCCGTGGACCAGCTCCTCGTTCACCGACGCACAGATGGAGGCCGGGAAAGGGTGGGGACTGCCCGGCGGATACCCTTTGAACGAAGGGATCGCGTTGTGGCTCCGGATCACCTCCTCCGCCAGCGCGTTCAGCTCCGCCGTAGTCACACCCGGCGCCACCCGCTCCCGCATCCGCTCCAGCACCTCGGCCACGATCTGGCCGGCCCGGCGCATCTTTTTAAGTTCCGATTCCGACTTGATATGGATCATCCGTCCCTGCAGACCGTCTCCACAACCGCCCGCAGGTCGGCCTGCACATCCTCGATGGACTGTTCCCCGTCCACTTCGACCAGCAGCCGGGCCTGGCGGTAGTACTCCACCAGCGGCGCTGTCTGTTCCTGGTAGACCTGAAGCCGACGGCGGTGTGTCTCCGGCGTCTCGTCGGGCCGCTGGTACAGCTCCCCGCCGCAAGCGTCGCACACCCCCTCCTGCCGAGGCGGGTTAAACAGGGCATGGTAGACCGCCCCGCACTTCCGGCAGGTCCACCGGCCCGCCAGCCGGGCCAGCGCCACTTCCTCCCGGACCCGGATCAGCGGCACGACGTCCAGCGCCGTTCCCATCCCGCGCAACGCTCGCTCCAGCGCCTCCGCCTGGGCCACCGTGCGCGGGAAGCCGTCCAGGATAAACCCCTCCGCGCAATCCGGTCGGGCCAGCCGCTCGGAGACCATCCCGATCGTCACCTCATCCGGCACCAGGTCCCCTCGCTCGATATAGGCCCGCGCCTGCCGTCCCAGCTCCGTCCCTTTGTCCAGATGCTCCCGAAAGAGGTCCCCACTGGCCACGTGGGGCACGCCCAGCACTTCCGCCAGCAGCTCCGCCTGCGTTCCCTTACCGGAGCCTGGTAATCCCAGAAGCACGATCCGACAGCCCATTACTTGATGAACCCCTCGTAGTGGCGCATCAGCAACTGGGCCTCAAGCTGCCGCATCGTATCCACCACCACGCCGACCACAATCAGCAGTCCTGCCGACGTGATGAGCAACATCCGCGTATTCATCATGAGCTGGGTGATGAAGGGCAGCACCGCCACCCCGCCCAGGAAGAGAGCACCGAACAGCGTGATCCGTTTATAGACCCCGTCAATGTAGTTAGCGGTCATCTTCCCCGGCCGGATGCCCGGGATGAACCCGCCCTGCTTCTGCAACGCCCCCGGCAGGTCCTGCTGCTCTACCAGGACGAAGGTGTAGAAGTACGTAAATCCGACGACAGTCACGAAGAAGAGGATAGCGTAGAGGAGTGTTGTGTACCACTCCGTCGTTGTCCCGCTGAAGAAGTTCATCACGCTGGCGGCGAAGTGGGCCACGCCGGGATTGGACGAGCCAGCGAAGAACTGGGCGATCACCGCCGGGAAGGTCAGGAAGGACTGGGCGAAGATGAGGGGGATCATCCCGGCCATGTTGACCCGCAGCGGGATGTAGGTGCTGCCGCCCCCGTACATCCGTCGCCCCCGGACCCGCTTGCCGTACTGGACCGGGATCCGCCGCTGCCCCTCCTGCACATAGACGATGACGAAGATCGTCAGGGCGGTGATGACGGCGAAGAAGAGGATGCCCAGCCAGCCATCGGAGGTATAGATGCGGGCCACATTGTAGGGAGCCCGGGCGACGATACCGCCGAAGATGATGAGCGAAAGGCCGTTGCCGATGCCCTGCTCGCTGATCAGCTCCCCCAGCCAGATGGCGAACATCGTCCCGGCCGTCATTGCCATCAGCACCGAGATCGTCGGCAGGATGTAATCCGGTCGGTGAAAGCCGAACCGGGGGAGGATGGGCTGTCCGCCGCCAGCAGAGGTGAAGAGCTGAGCCTGCCCCCATGCCTGCAATGCTGCCAGTGGAATGGTGATGTAGTAACTCCACTGGTTCAGCTTCTGCTGTCCGGCCTCCCCTTCCTCCTCGGTGATGCGCTTCAATGCCGGGATCACCGGGACCAGCAACTGGAGGATGATGGTAGCGTTGATGTAGGGATAGACCCCGTTGGCCAGGATCGAGTAGTTAGCCACCGCACCGCCGGAGAGCAGGTCCAGCAGGTTGAAGAGCTGGCTGGCCCCGCTGGTGCCCTCCAGGAGCTGCTGCAGCGCCTGGCGGTCAAGGCCGGGCACGGGCACGTGGGCCGCCGCCCGGAAGATGACCAGGATCAGCAGCGTATAGAACAGCCGCTTTCGCAAATCGGGCAGCCTCAGAGCATCACGCAACGCCTGAATCATCGCTCCTCCCGTCCCCTATCGGGTCCGTCGTCCTCCCCGCTGCCATTCCAGCTCCTCCACCTGTCCGCCTGCCGCCTCGATCTTGGCGCGGGCGCTGGCGGAGAAGCGGTGGGCCTTCACCGTGAGAGATCGGGTCAGCTCACCCCGCCCCAGGATCGCCACCAGCTCGTCGGCCCGCTGGATGACGCCGGCCTCAGCCAGCCGCTCCGGGGTGACCTCGCTGCCCGGCTCGAACCGCTCCAGCCGCTCCACATTTACAGGGGTGAAGCGGACCCGCCAGGGGTCGCGGAAGCCGACGCCCCGGGCAAAGGGGAGCCTTCGCACCAGTGGTAGCTGCCCTCCTTCGAAGTAGGAGGGGAGGCTACCGCCGCTGCGGGCCCGCTGTCCCTTGGTCCCCCGGCCCGCCGTCTTCCCGTGGCCGGCAGCGATACCGCAGCCGACCCGCTTGCGGCGTTTCTTCGAACCTTCAGCCGGTCGCAAATCGTGCAACTTCATGCCTCAACCTCTTCCACCGTCACCAGGTGCTGGACCCTGGCCACCATCCCGCGGATGACCGGCGTATCTGCCTGTTCCACCGTCTGGTTCATCCGTCGCAGGCCCAGGGCCCGCACCGTCTGCTTCTGCCGCTCCGAGTAGCCGATAGGGCTTTTGACCAGCGTGATCCGCAGGAGCTTCTGCTTTTTCTTCGCGCTCATCGGCCTCGCCTCCAGAAAGGCATCACCTGAGCCTCGGGGAGCCCTCGATCCCGGGCCAGTTCCTCCACGCTCCGGAGCTGCCGGAGCCCGTCCATCGTCGCTTTGACGACGTTGAGCATATTGGAGCTGCCCCTGGACTTGGTGAGCACATCGTGGATGCCGGCCGCTTCCAGGATGGCCCGCACGCCACCACCGGCGATCACGCCGGTGCCAGGAGAGGCCGGTTTGATGAGCACCTCGGCCCCGCCGCACCGACCGACCACCTCATGGGGGATCGTCCGCCCGACCAGGGGGATGGGCTGCATGGAGGCCACGGCCCGCTCCGTCGCCTTGCGGATGGCGTCTGGCACAGCGCGGGCTTTCCCCACGCCGATCCCGACCTGGCCGTTGTTGTCGCCTGCCACGACCACTACCCGGAAGGCGAACCGGCGGCCACCCTTGATGACCTTCGCCACCCGCGCGATGTCCACAACCCGCTCGTCCAGCCCTTCCTGCTCTACTTCGAACACCTCACGGTCCCGCAGATTCGCGCTCATACCGCCTCCGTGCTAGAAATCCAGCCCCCCCTCGCGGGCTCCCTCTGCCAGGGCCTTCACCCGACCGTGGTACTTATACCCCCCCCGGTCGAAGACCACCCGGACCACACCCTTTTCCCGGGCCCGGGCGGCCAGGGCCTTGCCCACGATCCGCGCCTGGTCCACCTTCTTCAGCCCCGCCACCTGCTCCCGCAGCTCCGGGTCCAGTGTGGAAGCCGCGACCAGAGTATGGCCCTGCGTATCATCTATTACCTGGGCGTAGATATGCCGCAGGCTACGAAAAATGTTCAGGCGCGGCCGTTCGGGAGTGCCGAACACCTTCTTCCGCACGTGCCGATGCCGGCGCAGCCGTCCCAGACGACGTTCTTTCTCACCCATTCGCCATCGCTCCCCGATTATGCCTTGCCCGCCTTATGGCGCACAACCTCGCCGACGTAGCGGATCCCCTTGCCCCGGTAGGGCTCTGGAGGACGCCAGGCCCGGATCTCCGCCGCAACCCTTCCGACCAGCTCCTTATCAACCCCCCGCACGGTGATTACCCGGGTCCGGGGGTCCACCTCAAAGGTGATCCCCTCGGGCGGCTGCACGCGCACCGGGTGGGAGAACCCCAGATACATTACCAGGCTCCCATCGGACTGGGTCTCGGCCCGGTAACCCACCCCCTGGATTTCCAGCCGCTTTTCGAAGCCCTGGGAGACGCCCGCGACCATATTGGCCAGAAGCGCCCGGGTCAATCCGTGCAGCGCCCGATGTCGTCGGGTATCCGCCGGGCGGTGGACCCGCAGGGTGTTCTCCTCCAGCTCGATCCGCATATCCGGGTCGAAAGTACGGGTCAGCTCCCCTTTTGCCCCCCGCACCGTCACCCGGCTCCCTTCGATTTTGACCGTCACCCCTGGTGGCAGGGGAATCGGCTTACGACCAATCCGCGACACCTCTCACCTCCCTCGCCGCCTACCAGACGTAGCAGATGACCTCGCCACCCACGCCGAGGCGGCGTGCCTGCTGGCCGGTGAGCACCCCTTTGGGGGTGGTCAGGATGACGATGCCCATGCCGCTGCGCACCCAGGGAATGTCCTTGGCGCTGGTGTAGACCCGACGGCCCGGCTTGCTCACCCGCTCGAGCCCGGTGATCACAGGCCGCCGGTCCCTTCGCTCCCCCACATATTTGAGCCGGATCACCAGCCGGTAGCGCGGCTGTTCTTCGTACTCCACCACCTGGTAATCCTCAATGTACCCTTCGTCCTTCAGGATTCGGGCGATAGCGACCTTCATGTTGGACGAAGGCATCGTCACCACGGATTGTCCCACCGCGATGGCGTTTCGAATGCGCGTCAACATATCAGCGATCGGGTCTATCACTGTCATCGGCCCATCCTCATCCCTACCAACTGGACTTCACGACGCCGGGGATCTTTCCTTCCAGCGCCAGTTCCCGCAGGCAGATTCGACACAACTGGAAGCGCCGGTAGTAACCGCGTGGGCGGCCGCATCGCGCGCAACGATTGCGTACCCGCACCTTATACTTCCGCCTGGTCTCACGAATTGGAAGGCACTTCCTCGTCATACGCTCCTCCGCTACCTTTCCCGCCGAAACGGCATTCCCAGAAGCTCCAGGAGCCGTCGCCCTTCATCATCGGTCCTTGCCGTGGTAGTGATGCTGATTTCCAGCCCCCGGATCTTGTCAATCTTGTTGTAATCCACCTCGGGGAAGACCAGTTGCTCCCGCAGCCCCAGGGTATAGTTCCCGCGCCCGTCGAAAGCGGCCGGCACCCCCCGGAAGTCCCGCTGGCGGGGCAGAGCGACATTGCACAGCCGATCCAGGAAGGCCCACATCCGCTCCCCCCGCAGGGTCACCTTCACGCCGATGGGGCGGCCAGCCCGCAGCTTAAATCCGGCGATAGACTTACGGGCCCGGGTGATCACCGGCCGCTGCCCCGTGATCGCCATCAGGTCCTGCACCGCGTAATCCAGTGCCTTCGGGTTATCCAGCGCCTCCCCCATGCCGACGTTGACGACGATCTTCCGGACCGTCGGCACTTCCATCACGTTCTGGTAGCCGAATTCCTTGATCAAGGCTGGCCGAACGTGTTCCCGATAGAAAGCCTGCAGTCGTTGCATTCCGCTCACTCCATAAACCCCTCGGCCTAGTCAATTGCCCGGCCGCACTTCCTGCACATACGCACCTTGCGCCCGTCCTCCAGAAGCTCGAAGCCGACGCGCGTCCGGGCGTTGCAGTGCGGGCAGACCAGCATGACGTTGGAGAGATGGATGGGAGCCTCGAACTCGATGATGCCCGGCTGCACCTGACCACGACCCGCCCGAACCGGACGCTGGTGTTTCTTGACGATGTTCACGCCGGAGACCACCACGCGATCCTTCTTCGGGACAACCCGCAGGACCTTACCGCGCACCCCGCGGTCGTTCCCGCTGATGACTTCCACCGTATCTCCCTTTCTGATCCGGATACCCACTCTTCACCTCACGAAAATACGGAACACGGAATACGAAATGCGGATCGTGTTGCGTATTCCGTTAGAGTACCTCTGGCGCCAGAGAAATAATCTTCATAAAGCCTTTATCGCGCAGCTCCCGGGCCACCGGCCCGAAAATCCGGGTCCCGCGCGGGTTGGTGCCGGTCTGATCCAGAAGGACCGCAGCGTTGTCGTCGAAGCGGATGGAAGAGCCGTCGGGTCGGGCGTACTCTTTGGCGGAGCGGACGATCACCGCCCGGACGATATCCCCCTTTTTGACGGAGGAGTTCGGCACAGCCTGTTTGACCGTCGCCACAATGACATCTCCCACCCGCCCATACCGTCGCTTCGAGCCGCCCAGGACGCGGATGCAGAGGATCTCTTTTGCACCTGTGTTGTCGGCCACATGCAGGCTGGTCTCCTGCTGGATCATGCCGTCACCTCCTCAGCCACTTCCTCCGGCGCCTCCGCTCGCTCGACGATCTCCTCTACCACCCACCGCTTGAGCCGGCTGAGGGGCCGGTGTTCGACAATGCGCACCCGATCGCCGATCCGACATTCATTCCCCTCGTCGTGGGCATAGAACTTCTTCCACACCTTCACCACCTTCCCGTACCGGGGGTGGCGTCGGGTCCGCTCGACCAGCACCACGACGGTCTTCTGCATCTTATCGCTGACGACGCGCCCCTCCAAACACTTTCGCTGCTCCCTCACAGCGCGCCTCCTTCCACCCGTTTCGCCAACTCCCGCTCCCGCAGGATCGTCTGGATGCGGGCGATCTCCCGCTTGGCCGCGGTGACCCGGTTGTTATCCTCCAGCCGCCCCAGATACCATTCCTGCCGGAGGTTGAAAAGCTCCCGATATGCCTCATTCAGGCGGTTCCGGAGTTCCTCATCGGTCAACAGACGGAGTTCCCTTGCCAGCATCCTAATCCCCCACTCCCTCGTGACGGACCACAAACTGGCACTTGATAGGCAGCTTGTTGGCCGCCAGCCGCATCGCTTCCCGGGCCTGATCCTCCGGGACGCCCGCCAGCTCAAAGAGGATGCGGCCCGGCTTGATCACAGCCACCCAGTGATCCACCGCACCCTTCCCCTTACCCATCCGGGTCTCCGCCGGCTTGGCGGTCACCGGCTTATCGGGGAAGATGCGGATCCAGTACTTGCCACGTCGCCGGACGTAGCGGACGATGGCCCGACGGGCTGCCTCGATCTGCCGGCTGGTGACCCAGGCCGGCTCCAGGGCCTGGAGGCCGTACTCCCCAAAGGCCACCTCCGTACCCCGACCTGCCTGCCCCTTCATGCGTCCACGAAACTGCTTACGGTACTTGACCCGCTTCGGCATCAACATCGGCTCATCCCCTCCACGGCGAGGTTGTCAGGCAATGAAAGGTTCCTCTTCCTTCGCCTTCGCCTCGGGCAGCACCTCGCCCTTATAAATCCACACCTTCACCCCGATCCGGCCATAGGTCGTATGGGCCTCCCCTTTGGCAAACTCGATATCCGCCCGCAGGGTCTGGAGAGGAACCCGGCCCTCCCGCATCCAGACGGCCCTTGCCATCTCCGCGCCGGCGATACGGCCCTTGCACATCACCTTGATCCCCTTCGCGCCAGCCCGCATCGCCTGCTGGACCGCCCGTTTCATCGCTCGCCCATGGGAGATACGGCGTTCCAACTGTGCCGCGATATTCTGGGCCACCAGCCGGGCATCCAGCTCTGGCTGTTCCACTTCCTGCACGTCTACATGGACCTTCTTGCCGGTCAGCTCCTCAAGGTCCCGCCGCAGCGCCTTCACCGAGGTTCCCTTCCGGCCGATCACGATCCCAGGCCGGGCAGTCCAGACGACCACCTGCACCTGGTTGGGGAACCGCTCGATCTCCACCCGGGAGACGCCGGCGTTCATCAACTGCTCTTCGATCATATCGCGGATCAGCATATCCTCCCGCAGCAGATCGGCGTATTCAGGGTCCTCGGCATACCAGCGCGTCTGCCAATCGCGGATGACCTTCAGCCGGAAACCGTGGGGGTGAACCTTGCGTCCCAAATCCGACCTCCTTTTTTACTCCTCCACCCGCTCGTCCAGGACCACAGTGATGTGGGAGGAGCGCTTGCGGATGGGGCGATACCGTCCGCGCCCGCCGAAGCGGGGCCGCCGTCCTTTGCCAGGAGCCACACCTGGCCCCTCATCGGCGATGATGTATGCGATGTACAGGTTGTCCCGGGAAAGGCCGATGTTCTCCTCGGCGTTGGCAACGGCGGAGCGGACCAGCTTTTCCACCGGGCGGGCTGCGGCGTGGGGCAGGAAGCGGAGCACCTCCAGGGCCGGCACCACGTCCATCCCCCGCACCTGATCGATCACCCGGCGCACTTTCTGTGCCGACATCGGCACGTGGCTTGCTCTTGCACGAACCTCCATCTCCTCGCTCCTCCGGCCCTTACTGCTACCTGACCTTCCCCTTTTTCTCCTTCACCACATGCCCCCGGAACGTCCGTGTAGGGGCGAACTCTCCCAACTTGTGGCCCACCATGTTCTCGGTGATATAGATGGGCACATGCCGCCTCCCATCGTGGACAGCGATGGTGTGGCCAACCATCTGGGGGAAGATGGTCGAATCGCGCGACCAGGTGCGGATGACCCGTTTCTCCCCTTTCCGGTTCATCTCTTCGATTTTCCCCAACAGCTTTGGGTCTACATACGGGCCCTTTTTCAGCGACCGCGACATTTATCCCTCCCCAACTGCTACCGTCGCCGTACGCCCCGCCGACGGACGATGTATTTGTCCGTGGCCTTGTTGCGCCGCGTCTTCTTACCCAGCGTGGGCTTTCCCCACGGGCTCTTCGGCCCTGGCATCCCGATGGGCGTCCGCCCCTCTCCGCCGCCGTGCGGGTGGTCCCGCGGGGTCATAGCCGAGCCACGTACATGGGGTCGCCGCCCCAGCCACCGCTTCCGCCCGGCCTTCCCCAGCTTGATGTTGCCGTGATCCACATTCCCCACCTGACCGATGGTGGCCATGCATTCCTTGCGGATCAGCCGGACCTCTCCGCTGGGCAGTCGGACAGAAGCGTAATCACCCTCCCTGGCCAGCAACTGGGCCGAGGTCCCCGCCGCACGGACCAACTGCCCACCTCGCCCCGGGAACAGCTCGATGTTGTGGATCATCGTCCCCAGAGGGATCCGCTCCAGCGGCAGGGAATTGCCCACCCGGATATCCGCATTCGGACCGCTCACCACCGTATCTCCGACCCGGAGGCCCAGGGGGGCAATGATGTACCGCTTCTCCCCATCGGCGTAGGCCAGAAGGGCGATCCGGGCCGACCGGTTGGGGTCGTATTCGATGGAGGCCACCCGGGCGGGGATGCCGTGCTTGTCCCGTCTGAAGTCGATCAGGCGGTACATCCGCTTGTGTCCTCCGCCACGATGGCGGATCGTGACTCGCCCCTCTACATTCCGGCCGCCCTTCTTCCGCAGGGGGACCAGCAGGCTTCGCTCCGGCTCCGCCTTCGTAACCTCCTCAAAGGTTAAGCCGGTCATCCCCCGTCGGCCCGGCGACGTCGGCTTATAGACCTTGATTCCCACGTTAGCCTCCCTCGAACACCGGGATCGTATCCCCTTCCGCCACCGTCACCACGGCCTTCTTCCACATCGGGCGGCGCACCACCCGGCGGCGGCCCCACCGTTTGGTGGATTTGGCCGGCATGTTCGCCAGGTTCACTGCCGTCACCCGCACGCCATATACCGTCTCCACGGCCTGCTTCACCTGCGCCTTGTTCGCCCGCCGGTCCACCTCGAAAGTGTACTGCCGGTGCGCAGCGGCCAGGGACTGCGTCTTCTCTGTGATGACAGGGCGTTTGATCACCTGGTACAGATGCATGGCACTACCCCAAAATGGACTCGATGACCTCTAGCGCGCCCAGGGGGATCAGGACCTTTTCATACTGCAGGAGGTCCCGGATGTTCAGGTAACTGGCCCGCAGCGTCTTCACCCCGGGCAGGTTGCGCGCCGATTTCTCCACAGCCTCGTTCCGTTCGGGCAGGAGGATCAGCGCTCCCCTCTCCGCGCCCAGATTCTGCAGGACCATCTCCATCTCCCTGGTCCTGGGCTTCTCCATCTCCAGCCGATCCAGCACCACGATCTGCTCCTGCGCCGCCTTCGCGGAGAGGGCGCTGCGCAGGGCGGCCCGGCGCATCTTCCGCGGCATCCGCAGCCCGTAGCTGCGGGGCTGAGGCCCGTGGGCGATGCCACCACCGACGAAGATCGGAGCGTTGCGGCTGCCGTGACGGGCCCGGCCCGTCCCCTTCTGCCGATACCACTTCTGCTTCGTCCGGTTGATCTCGCCCCGGCCCTTCGTCTTATGCGTCCCCAGGCGGGCGTTCGCCAGTTGTCGCACCAGAGCCTGATGCATCAGCGCCACATTGACCGGGGCCTCGAAGATTTCAGGCCGCAGCTCAACCTCATCCACCTGTTCTCCGGCCATGTTCCGAACAGGAACGACCATGCCTCATCTCCTCCCGATCCGCCTCAGCCCTGTTTGCGGGCCCGTTTGACCACCACAAGCCCCCCCTTCGGACCCGGGACAGCTCCCCGCACCGCCAGGAGATTCCGTTCAGGGTCCACCAGCACCACCTCCAGGTTCTGCACCGTCACGCGGTGGCCTCCCATCCGCCCGGCCATACGGGTCCCCTTCAGAACCCGGCCGGGAGTGGTGGTGGCGCCGATGGAGCCAGGAGCCCGGTGTCGGTCGGACTGGCCGTGGGTTTTGGGCTGGCCTCTGAAGTGGTGCCGCTTGATGACCCCGGCGAACCCCCGTCCCTTCGAGGTACCGACCACGTCCACCCGGTCCCCCACCTCGAAGACCTCCACGGTGATCTTCTCTCCCTCTGCGGGTATCTCCTCTGCTTTCATCCGGAACTCCTGCAGGTATCGCAGAGGTGGTACCGGATTGGGCAGCTCCCGGCGCCGCGGGTGCTTTCCGTCCGGTTTCAGAAAGCCCAGATGGCCCAACTGGCCTCGCGTCAGCCGGCCGGGCTTCACTTCCTCAAACCCCAACTGGACCGCGCTATAGCCATCCTTTTCGACCGACTTCACCTGGGTAACCCAGCAGGGCCCGGCCTCGATCACGGTGACCGGGACCGCCTCACCCTTCTCGGTGAAGATGCGGGTCATTCCCACTTTCTTTCCCAGAATCCCTTTCAAGGCAACACTCCTACCATGGGACTGTCGGCCCTGGGCCAGGCCACATCATCCCACTCCTGACGTTTGACGCCTGACGTTTGACGCCTGACGTTTGACGTCATACGTCATACGTCATAGGTCACAGTTTGATCTCGATATCCACCCCGGCCGGCAGATTGAGCCGCATCAGCGTGTCGATCGTCTTGTTATCCGGCTCGATCACGTCGATGAGCCGCTTGTGCGTCCGGATTTCGAAGTGCTCGTGCGAATCCTTGTCAATGAACGTCGAACGACGCACGGTGAAGCGTTCGATCTTCGTCGGCAGGGGCACCGGCCCCACGACCGTTGCGCCCGTTCGCTCAGCCGCCTCCACGATGCGCCTGGCGGACTCATCGAGCACCCGGTGATCATAAGCTTTCAGGCGGATACGGATCTTCTGTTTGGCCATTGCTTGTCTAGTCCAGAATCTTGGTGATCACGCCGGCGCCGACGGTGAGGCCGCCCTCGCGGATGGCGAAGCGGGAGCCCTGCTCCAGGGCCACCGGCTCGATCAGCTTCACCCGCAGGTTGACGCTGTCGCCCGGCATGACCATCTCGACACCCTCGGGCAGCCGGATCTCGCCCGTGACGTCGGTGGTGCGGATATAGAACTGCGGCCGATAGCCGGAGAAGAAGGCCTTGTGGCGGCCGCCCTCCTCCTTGCGGAGCACGTACACCTCGGCCTCGAACTCCTTGTGGGGCGTGATCGAGCCGGGCTTGGCCACCACCATCCCGCGGGCCACCTCCTCCCGCCCGACACCCCGCAGGAGCAGGCCGGCGTTGTCGCCCGCCACCACCTTATCCAGCTTCTTGCGGAACATCTCCATATCGGTGACGACGGTCTTGATCGACTGGTCGCGGAGGCCAACGATCTCCACCTCGGTCATCGGGACGAGCGTGCCTCGCTCGACGCGGCCGGTCACCACCGTGCCCCGTCCCTTGATGCTGAAGACATCCTCGACGGGCATCAGGAACGGCTTATCCTCCTCCCGCACCGGCGTGGGGATGTACTCATCCACCACCCGCATCAGCTCCCAGATGGGCTGGTACTCCGGCGCGTCGGGATTGGTGCTATCCGACTGGAGCGCCTGAAGGGCAGAGCCCCGCACGATCGGCGTCTCGTCCCCGGGGAAGCCGTAGGAGTCCAGCAGCTCCCGCAGCTCCAGCTCGACCAGCTCCAGCAGCTCCTCATCCGGCATCAGGTCCACCTTGTTCAGGAAGACCACGATCGCCGGGACGTTCACCTGCCGGGCCAGCAGCACGTGCTCCCGCGTCTGAGGCATCGGGCCGTCGGCAGCGGAAACGACCAGGATCGCCCCGTCCATCTGGGCCGCACCGGTGATCATGTTCTTGATGTAGTCCCGGTGGCCCGGGCAGTCCACGTGGGCGTAGTGTCGCTTTTCCGTCTCATATTCCACGTGGGCAATAGCGACGGTCAGGATCTTGGTCGCATCCCGGCGGAACATCTTGGCGTCCGCCTTTGCCACCTGATCGTAGGACTGATACTGCGCCATCCCCTTGAGGGCGAGCACCTTTGTGATGGCCGCGGTCAATGTCGTCTTGCCGTGGTCAATGTGACCGATGGTCCCGACGTTGACATGCGGCTTTTCCCGTACGAATTTTGGCTTGGCCATTCTCCTCTCTCCTTTCAGATTTGCAAACGATTCGTTTCCCTAACAGGATTTATGCCTTTCTGTTTTTCCACCACGAAGGCACAGCCTCACCAATCTAGCGTTCTCACAGACAAACTACGGGCCGGAGTCATCCTCCGGCCCAAAAAGGCTCTGGAGAACAACTCCCGACGCCGAGAGCGTTTTCTACCAGGCACCGCCATAGATAATAGCGTCCATCCTCTCCTTATCCACCGGCGCGTAATGGTGGAATTCCATCGTAAAGGTTCCGCGCCCCTGGGTAAGGGACCGAATGTCGGTGGCGTAGCCGAACATCCTTGCCAGGGGGACTGAAGCCCGCACCACCTGGAAACCTCCTGGGCGGGCCCCCAGGGACTCAATACTCGCCCCCCGCGCGTTCAGATCCCCCACCACCTCGCCGGTGAAAGGCTCCGGCACCACTACCTCGACCCGCATCACCGGCTCCAGAAGCACCGGCTCCGCCCGCTCCACCGCCTCCCGGAAGGCCATCGAACCGGCCACCTTAAAGGCCAGTTCGGAGGAGAGCTCCCGATCCCACTCCACTTCCAGGAGCATAACCCCCACATCTGTCAGCGGATAGCCAGCCAGGACCCCGCTCTCCATCCCCTCGCGGCAGCCTTCCTCCACTGCCCGCAGGAATGCTGGGGGGAAATCCTTCTCCCCGGTCCTGTCCTCGAAGCGGAACCCCTCTCCCGGAGGCTGCGGCTCCACTGCCAGCCGTAGCCGGGCATACTGGGGCTTGCCGCCTGCCAGCCGGTCGAAGAGCCCCTCCGCCTCCGCCCAGGCAGTGACCGTCTCCCGGTAGGCCACCCGCGGGCGACTGACCCGCCCCTCCACGTGGAACTCCCGCACCAGCCGGTCCACCAGAATCTCCAGATGGAGCTCCCCCATCCCCGAGAGGATGGTCTGCCCGGTGTTCTCATCGGTGCGGACCACGAAAGTGGGGTCCTCTTCGGCCAGCCGCTGCAGCGCCTCGCTCATCCGGTCCTGGTCGGCGGCCGTCTTCGGCTCGATGGCGACGAAGATGACCGGCTCCGGAAAGCGGATGGACTCAAGGACGATAGGGGCAGTGGGTACGCAGAGCGTATCGCCGGTGAAGGTGTGCTTCAACCCCACCACCGCCCCGATGTCCCCCGCCGCAAGCTCCGGCACCTCCTCCCGGTCGCGGGCGAACATACGCAGGAGCTTGCCGATCCGCTCCTTTCGCTCCCGCCCAGGGTTGTAGACAGTGCTGCCGACTTTGAGCTTGCCGGAGTAGATCCGCAGATAGACCAGGCGGCCCACATAGGGATCGCTGGCCACCTTAAAAGCCAGGGCCGCCAGCGGCGCATTCATATCGGCCGGACGGGTCTCCACCTTTCCCGTGTAGGGGTTCTCCCCCTCCACCGGTGGGATGTCCAGCGGGGAGGGCAGGTAATCCACGATGGCATCCAGCAGGGGCTGTACCCCCTTGTTCCGCAGCGCCGAGCCGCAGAGCACGGGAGTCAGCTCCCCCTTCAAGGTGGCTACCCGCAGAACCCGTCTCAGCTCCGCTGCCGCGATCTCTTCCCCTTCCAGGTAGCGGAGGGTCAGCTCGTCGTCCAGCTCGACGATCTGCTCCAGCGTCTGTTCCCGGACCTCCATTACCTCGTCGAGCAGTTCGGGGGGGATCGGCTCGATCTGAGGCAACTTCCCCAGCTCGTCCACCCACACCACCGCATGCATCTCCAGGAGGTCCACCACTCCCCGGAAGGAGGACTCCCGGCCGATGGGCCACTGGACCATCACAGGGTTGGCACCCAGCCGTTCGCGGATTGTCCCCACCGCGTGGGCGAAGTCGGCGCCCAGCTTATCCATTTTGTTAACGAACGCGATCAGGGGCACGCCGAAGGAGCGAGCCTGTCGCCAGACCGTTTCCGACTGCGGCTCGACTCCCGCTACAGCGTCGAAGACCACGACTCCGCCGTCGAGGACTCGCAGGCTGCGCTGGACCTCGGCGGTGAAATCAATGTGCCCCGGTGTATCCACGATGTTAATCTGATGGTCCCGCCAGAAGCAGGTCACCGCCGCAGCGGTGATAGTGATCCCCCGCTCCTTTTCCTGGACCATCCAGTCGGTGACGGTTGTCCCTTCGTCAACCGTCCCCATCCGATGGGTTCTACCTGTGTAAAAGAGCACCCGCTCGGTGGTCGTCGTCTTTCCGGCGTCAATGTGGGCGATGATGCCGATATTGCGAACGCGCTCCAGAGAGTGTGCACTGCTCATCGCCCGCCACACCGCTTATGGAGCACGCAACACGAAACACAAGGCACGTGTTGCGTATTGCGTGTTGCGTACTACCACCGGTAATGGGCAAACGCCCGGTTGGCTTCCGCCATCCTGTGCGTATCTTCCCGTTTCTTAACCGCCGCCCCGGTCCGATTGGCCGCGTCAATCAACTCGGCAGCCAGCTTTTCTGCCATCGAAAGGCCGGGTCGCTGGCGGGCTGCCGTCAGGATCCAACGCATCGCCAGGCTGGCCTGCCGATGGGGTGGCACTTCCACCGGAATCTGATATGTGGAACCTCCCACACGGCGGGGCTTCACCTCCAGCACCGGGGAGACGTTCCGAATCGCCTCCTCGAAGACCTCCAGCGCAGGCCGCTTCGCCCGCTCCTCGACGATATCCATCGCCCGGTAGACGATGTGGGCTGCGAGGCTCTTCTTGCCGTCCCTCATCACCTTGTTGATGAACCGGGCGACCATTTCGCTGTTGTACCGCAGGTCTGGCTCAACTGACCTTCTGGGTGGACGATACCGTCTGGGCATGCTTCCCTACCCCCTACTTCTTGCCCAGCTTGGTGCCATACTTGGACCGCTGCTGGACACGGCCATCAACTCCTGCGGCATCCAGCGCGCCGCGGATGATGTGATAGCGGACACCGGGCAGGTCCTTCACGCGGCCACCGCGCACCAGCACCACCGAGTGCTCCTGCAGGTTGTGCCCCTCACCCGGAATATAGGCAGTGACCTCAATGCCGTTGGTCAGCCGCACGCGGGCGATCTTCCGCAGGGCGGAGTTCGGCTTCTTCGGCGTCATCGTGCGGACCTGGGTACAGACCCCCCGTTTTTGCGGGGCCCCTTTAGGCTCCCGGTACCGCCGCTGCCGGTAGGAGTTGAAGACAAACTGCAACGCCGGAGCCTTTGTCTTCCTCCGCTTCGGTTTTCTCCCCTTATGTACTAACTGGTTGATCGTAGGCACGCTACTCCCCCCAGATGCGTCAGCGAAGAAGGCCATCCACCCTTTCGATGGCCTCCTTCTCCCCATGTCCAAAAGCTACTCTGTCAACCAGGCGACAGGAGATATGGCTGTCGCCCTCCCAACGAACAGATATTTTAACACAAGAGCGGAATTTAGTCAAATGGGCCACTCTTGCGATCTCCCAGTCCCAGCAACCCCATAGCCAGACGGGGGACGCGGAAGCGGCTCTCCTCCCGGCCGAAGTGGAGGACCTCGCCGCTCTCCGTCACCGCTTCCACCGCCAGGCCGAGGCTCTGGAGCTCTTTGACCAGCACCTTAAAGGAGGCAGGCACACCGGACTCGCCGATCGGCTCCCCTTTGACGATGGACTCATAGGCCTGCACCCGCCCCTGCACGTCGTCCGACTTGATGGTGAGCATTTCCTGCAGGGTGTAGGCCGCCCCGTAGGCTTCCAGCGCCCACACCTCCATCTCGCCGAACCGCTGCCCGCCGAACTGGGCCTTCCCGCCCAGCGGCTGCTGAGTGACCAGGCTGTAGGGGCCGGTGGAACGGGCGTGCACCTTATCTTCGACCATGTGGGCCAGCTTCATCATATAGATCATCCCCACCGTCACTGGCTGGTCGAAGGGCTCACCGGTCTTCCCATCGTAGAGGATCGCCTTTCCCAGCGTCGGCAATGGGTCCTTCAGCTCCAGGCTCACCTCGGTCGCCAGCAGCTCCACCTCCTCGTCCTTCAGGGCCGCCGTATCCCGTCCCCGGTCCTCCAGCCAGATCCGCAGGCAGGCCACCCGGGCGGCCCGGTCCGCCTCCTCCCGCTCGACCAGCGACCGGGTGTCGTCCTCAAAGGAGAGAAGCTCATCGGGGTCATACCCCCGCTCTTTCAGCCATTCCCGCAGGACGGAACGGCGGGCGTAGACGACGTTCTCCACCAGTTGCCCCTCGTCATACCCCCGATTGGCCAGCCAGGCGACGATGTACAGCAGACGGGCTTCATCGTCATCGGTGAGGGTCTCCAGCGGGTAATCCTGGGCCTTCAGCCAGGCCCAGGCCCGTTCCGTGATCTCCTTCCAGGCCCGGTCAATCAGCCAGGCGCGGGCCAGCTCGGCGGCGATCTGGTCCTCCGTCGCGCCGTCGAAGACAGGGCTGATCGCCTGAAGCCCCAGCCGACTGGCCGTCCACCCCAGATGGGTTTCCAGCACCTGCCCGATGTTCATCCGGCCCGGCACCCCCAGGGGGTTCAGGATCAGCTCGATCGGCGTGCCGTCTTTCAGGAACGGCATATCCTCGATCGGCACCACCTGGGAGATGACCCCCTTGTTACCGTGGCGGCCGGCCATCTTATCCCCTTCGGTGATCTTGCGCCGTTGTGCCACGCTCACCCGCACCATCCGCTCGACACCGGTGGGCAGGTCCTGATACTCCTCCCGGTCGAAGATCCTCACATCCACGACCTTACCCCGTTCGCCGTGGGGCATACGGAGGCTGGAATCCTTCACCTCCCGCGCTTTCTCCCCAAAGATGGCCCGCAGCAGCTTCTCCTCCGGCGTCAGCTCCTTTTCTCCCTTAGGGGTGATCTTGCCCACCAGGATGTCGGAGGGGCCGACCTCTGCGCCGATGCGGATGATCCCGTCCTCGTCCAGGTCCTTCAAAGCCTCATCCCCCACGTTGGGGATATCCCGCGTGATCTCCTCCGGTCCGAGCTTGGTATCCCTTGCTTCCGCCTCGTGCTTTTCGATGTGGACGGAGGTGAACTTGTCCTCCCGGATAAGGCTCTCGCTGATCAGGATCGCATCCTCGAAGTTCCCGCCCTCCCAGGAGAGAAAGGCGCAGAGGACGTTATGGCCCAGGGCCAGCTCCCCCCCGCAGGTGGAAGAGCTATCCGCCAGCACGTCTCCCTTTCTTACCTTTTGCCCCTTGTAGACCGTCGGCCGCTGGTCAATGCAGGTGGACTGGTTGGAGCGGTCGTATTTGCGGAGGGAGTAGGCCCGCTTGCGGCCGTTCTCCTCCAGCACCACGATCCGGTCGCCGGTGACGCTGACCACTTCGCCGTCGGCCTCGGCCAGGATCACCTGACCGGAGTCAACCGCCGCCTGCCGCTCGATCCCTGTGGCTACCAGGGGAGCCTCCGGCTGGATCAGGGGGACCGCCTGCCGCTGCATATTGGAGCCCATCAGAGCCCGGTTGGCGTCGTCGTGCTCCAGGAAGGGGATCAGGGCAGCCGAGACGCCCACGACCTGGCAGGGGGCCACGTCAATGAAATCTACCTGCTCCGGAGAGGTGAGCAGGAACTCCTCCCCCCTTCGGGCGGAGATGCGGGGATGGACGAAGTGGCCCTTCTCGTCCAGCCGGGCATTGGCCTGAGCGACGGTATAGTGCTCTTCCCTGTCTGCGGAAAGGTAAACGATCTCGTCCGTCACCTGAGGGCGGATGGGCACCTCATCGGGGAGGTTCAGAGCCGCGATCCGCTCGGCCAGTTCGGGAGTGACCTCGGCCCCCGCCTCGGCCACCACCTCCCCGCTTTCGGGGTCCACCACCGGTTCCCGCAGCGTCTTCCCGGTCAGGGCTTCCACCGTAGGGGGCACGGAGCGGATCACCCGGCGGTAGGGGGTCTCGATGAAGCCCAGGTCATTCACCCGGGCGTAGGTAGCCAGACGGCCGATGAGGCCGATGTTGGGTCCCTCGGGGGTCTCGATGGGGCAGATACGGCCATAGTGGGAGTGGTGGACATCGCGGACCTCGAAGCCGGCCCGCTCCCTTCGCAACCCCCCGGGCCCGAGGGCGGAGAGGGTTCGCTTGTGGGTCAGCTCCGCCAGCGGGTTGGTCTGGTCCATAAACTGGGAAAGCTGGCTGGAGCCGAAGAACTCCCGCATAGCGGCGACCACAGGGCGGATGTTGATCAGATTGACCGGTGTGGGGGACTCCGTCTCGCTTCGGAGGGACATTCGCTCTTTGACCACCCGCTCCATACGCAGGAGGCCGACGCGGAACTTGCTCTGGATCAGCTCGCCGACCGTCTTAACCCGCCGGTTGCCCAGGTGGTCTACGTCGTCGGCGTCCTCGATCCCGTTGTTGATGCGGATCATATGCTGGACCAGCGCGACGATGTCCCTTTTGGTCACCGTCCGCCAATCGGGCGGCAGATTCAGCCCCAGCCGCTGGTTCAGCTTGTACCGCCCCACCCGCTGCAGGTCGTACCGCCGTTCATCGAAGAGCTGAGAGGTGAGGAATTCCCTGGCATTCTCCAGCGTGGGCGGGTCACCCGGCCGCATGCGGCGATAGAACTCAAGCAACGCTTCCTGAGCGATGGTCCGCCCCTCCTCCGGCTCCCAATTGGGTTCCTGGCGGATGGTGGTAGGGATCCACTGGACCTCAGGGAGCACATCCACATCGGCGAACAGCTCCAGCAGCTCCTCGTCTGTCCCCTGGGTGAGGACATCTGACCCCGTCCCATCGTCCACCGCGGCCAGGGCCCGGAGGATGATCGTGACCGGGACCGTGCGCTTCCGGTTGAATTTGAGGGTAAGATAGCCGGTCTTGCGGGTCTCAAACTCCATCCAGGCGCCCCGGTCCGGGATCAGCTTGGCCATACAGAGCCGCCGGCCGGTGGCCCGGTCCTCCTCGACGTCAAAATAGACGCCGGGGGAGCGGATCAACTGGCTGACCACCACCCGCTCCGTCCCGTTGATGATGAAAGTACCGTTCTCGGTCATCAGCGGGAAGTCGCCCAGGAAGATCTCCGACTTGATGATCTCGTCTGTCTCCCGGTTTTCCAGCGCGACCTCGACGAAGAGGGGCGCGGCGTAGGTGACATCCCGCTCCAGGCACTCTTCCTGGCTGTAAGTGGGTTCGCCGAAGCGGTACTTCAGCCCCAACTGGGCGCTCTCCGGCCTGAAGCTGGGGAAATGGAGACGAAGGGTGCCGGTGTAGCTCTCGATAGGCGAGATTTCATCGAAGAGCTCTCTCAGCCCCTGTTCCTGGAACCAGCGATAGGATTCCAGCTGGACTTCGATCAATGTCGGCAAGCTCAAAGAGCCTGCCATACGAGCGTAGGACTTACTGCCCCAACCCGATGTCTGCATACCTCCCCCTCAAATCACCGTCAACGGCCCCCCACTGAGATTCGGACGCTAGTTCGGACACAAACGCTCATCGGTCGCTTCTGACCTCACCCCATCCCCCTCACCCTACCCCCTGGCCCCCTCCCCTCTCCCGCGCGGCGGGAGAAGGGAGGGGGTAGGGGAGGGGTGAGGTCCACTATCCTACCCTGTCCGAACTCCTGTCCGAAGCCCAGCCCTCCAGGGCCGGGTAGAAAAATGCGAACTTAAAGTATAACACGAAATGAGAATATCGTCAAAATTGCGGATTCAATTTATTATCAACTCGAATTGGAGGCCGGTTGTTCCCCCGCCCTTTCCACAGCAAAGCCCGGCCGGGGATGGCCGGGCCATTTACGGGGACCCAGAACAGGCAGCCCTCCGCCCCAAAACCCATCGGGCCGGATGCTGTAGCCAGCCGGAATTTGACTCTTCAGGCTGCGGCCACCTATAAATTTTACCACAAATTCCGGTTAGGACAACTCGCGCGAGTTGTCTTACAGCGGTATAATATTTGTTATGAAAGAGGCGCTCCGATCCTTCCGTATGGCCACCTGGCTGGGCTGGCAGATCGAGTCGAACTGGACCGATCCCTTCCTCTTCGCCATCTACTCCATCATCAAACCGGTGGCAGGGGCGATGATCCTGGTGCTGATGTACACCGTCGTCAGCGGCGGCAGGCAGACAAACGACCCTCTTTTCGCTTATATCTTCCTGGGGAACGCCTTCTACATCTACGTCGGCAGCGTGCTGATGGGGGTCAGTTGGGCTGTGATTGATGACCGGGAGCATTATCAAACCCTGAAATACCTCTACGCCTCGCCGGTGCGGATGGTCCCTTATCTGATGGGGCGGGCAATGGCCCGCGTGCTCACCGGCACCCTCTCGGTGCTCATCACCCTGCTCTTCGGGGTGGTGTTCCTGCAGGTCCCCCTCCGCCTGGGAGGGATCAACTGGCTGCTCCTGGCGGCAGCGATGGGGCTGGGGTTGCCCGCGCTGGCTTTTCTGGGGCTTATCCTGGCCGGCGTCACGCTGCGGACGGCCCGCGAGGCCTGGATGGTGGGGGAGGCGGTGGCCGGAGCACTGTACCTCTTCAGCGGGGCGATCTTCCCCCTGTCCCTCCTGCCCCCCTTTCTCCAGCCTCTGGGCTACGCCATGCCCCTCACCTACTGGCTGGAGCTGGTTCGACGGGCGCTGCTGGCGGGGATAGAAGCGGAGTTCAGCTTCCTGGGCCCGCTGAGCAACGGCTGGCTCCTGGCCATCCTGGCCGGCATCGCCCTTCTCTCCGCCGGAGTGGGGCTGGGGGTGTTCCGCTGGTGCGAGCGTGTGGCGCGGGAACGGGGCCTGTTCGACCGGGAGACCCATCACTGATCAGTACTGTCACTGAAGCTACTGCGGCCGCAGAAAGATTCGGATCACATCCCCACCAGCCGGGCGAGGAGACTGCGGCGGGGCTCGATGGCCGCCTGGGGGCAGACCTCGGCACAGCAGAGACAGCCGATGCAGCGTTCCAGATCGAATGCCGGGGGGTGACCAGGGGTGATGGCCTGGCGGGGGCAGGCCCCGGCGCAACGACCGCAGCCAGCGCAGAGGGATGGCAAAAGATAGGGCTGCAACCGGACCCCCCGTCGGAGCGGTGCGGCCATCCAGGAGGGGATGCGGAAATACCACCGCGGTCTGGGCAGGCGGAGGGGGCCGAAATCGAGCGCCTGCCGATCCCCCTCCACCCGCACTGTATCGGGACTGGCCTGGCCGAGCCCCCGCCGGTCCGCCTCGACCAGGTGGAGCACCTCGCCGGGCCGGTATCCCATCGCGCGGGCAACCACCGCATCCAGCGCCACCGGGTCAGTCGAGGCCGCGATGCACCGGTAGGGATGGGGCGTTCCTCCCATTCCCGGCCCGTTCCCCTCCTGCCCCACCACCCCGTCCAGGATCGTCAGTCCGGGCCGGACCAGCTCCAGCACATCGGCCAGTGCCCGGCTGAAATCCTGCACGCCGGGGGCCCGCAGGTGGACCTCCCGTTTTCGAGCGCCGGGGATAGAGCCAAAGAGGTTCTTCACCGCTCCCGTATAGAGGGTAAGGACGTGGGTCTTCAGCTTGGGGAGGTTGATCACCAGGTCGGCCTCGAGGAGGGGGCGGGCGATGAAGTAGTCGTTGCCATTTAGCCGCTTCCAGGCCACGCTGTCGAAGAGGAGGAGCCGGGCTCCGGTCCGGTCGGCCACGTCCGCCATCCCGCTCCTGCGCCAGATGGAAGGGACCTCCCTGGCCGGTCCGGGCGGGGAGTCGCCGATCCAGACCTCCCCACCGGCCTCCTGTACCATCTCCGCCACCGCCTGCACCACCGTCGGGTGAGTGGTGACAGCCCGGTCCAGCGGGGCGGCGGCCAGCAGGTTGGGCTTGAGGAGCACCCGCATTCCGGGGCGGACGAAGCGGCCGATCCCTCCCAGAGGGGCGAGCACATTTTCCACCGCCCGCCGGACGGCAGCGGGGTCGTAGGTATCGCAGCCGACGACGGAGACCAGGGTCATCCGGATGCCTCCACCATTTGCCCTCTCCCCGGCGGAGGGGAGAGCGTCACCCTTCCCGTCCCAGGATCACCCCGGAGCGGCCAGCCCCGGTGCGACGGTCTGGTCCGGGGGAAGGGGGTTCCTCCTCGCTCAGGAAAGCCAGCAGCCTTTCCACATCTTCCACACGCAGCCCCAGCCGCTCCCCCCGGTCGAGGAGGGCGCGGGCCAGTCGGCGGGCCAGCAGCCCCTCCAGCTCCTGGGCGGAGGAGAAGGGCTCCCAGGCGACGTCCCGCTGGCGGAGCGCCCATTCCCCCGAGGGGGAGTGGAGCCCTTCCCTGTGAAAGGCCAGCACGACCCGGCGGCTCTCCATCGCCTGCCGCCACTCGCCCCCCATCGGAGCGGCGAAGTCCGCCCCCAGGAGGACGACAAACAGGTCGCAGGAGGCCGCAAGGGCGAGGGCCTGATCGAGCGGCTCCTCAGGATGGGGGGTGTGGTGGATCTCCCAGCCAGTGGAGATGGGCAGAGAAGCGACGGCTCGTCCCACCGCCTCCCGCTCCGGTTCCATATCCGGGCTGCTGCTCACATAGAGGCGGATCGGCATAGGGTGTACAACTCATTACCGCTGGGGCGCGGAGAACGCTGAGAGGAGGCGGACAGAGCTCCCCTCTGCGCCCTTCTGCGACTCCGCGGGATTTTGTCTGGATCAGATGATTTCCAGCGAGCGGTTCACCGCCTCGACGATCCTCTGCAGCTCCTCCTCACCGAGCGCCGGATGGACGGGCAGGGAGAGCGCCTCCCGGGCGGCTCGCTCCGTCTCCGGCAGCCCGACCGGGTTCTCCAGGCCGCGGAAAGTCGGCTGCTGATGGATCGGGATCGGATAATAGACCGCTGTACCGATCCCCTGCTCCCGAAGGCGCTCGGCCAGCCAATCCCGCTTCCCGTCCGGCACCCGGACGGTATACTGGTGAAAGACGTGATAAAACCCCTCCGGCGCCCAGGGAGTTACAACCCCCCGTAGATGCTGGTTGAGGTACCGGGCGTTGGCCCTGCGCCGTGCGTTGAACGCTTCCAGTCGGGCCAGTTGTCCCAGCCCCAGGGCGGCGTGGACGTCGGTCATGCGGTAATTATACCCCAGAATCTCGTGTTTGTAGCGTTGCCGCATCCCGTGGTTGCGGATCACCCGCAATCGTTCGGCCACCTCTTCGTCGTCAGTGGTGACCATTCCCCCCTCGGCGGTGGTCATATTCTTGGTGGGGTAAAAGGAAAAGCAGCCTGTGCCGAAACTGCCCACTCTTCGTCCGTTGACCGCCGCGCCGTGGGCCTGGCAGGCATCTTCGATCACCACCAGCCCGTGCCGGTCGGCGATCTCCAAGATCGGCTCCATGTCGCAGGGGAGGCCAAAAAGGTGGACAGGGATAATGGCGCGGGTCCGGGGGGTGATGACCTCTTCGATCCCGGCTGGATTCAGATTGAAGGTGTGCGGTTCGATGTCCACAAACACCGGGCGGGCCCCGGCGTAGCGGACGGCGTTGGCGGTGGCGATGAAGGAGAAGGAGGTGGTGATCACCTCGTCTCCCGGGCCGATCCCGTGGGCCAGGAGGGCCAGGTGGAGGGCGGTCGTGCCGGAGGAGGTAGCGATGGCAAACCGCACCCCACAATATTCGGCGAACGCTTCTTCGAAGGCTGCCACCTTCGGCCCCTGGGCCAATTGGCCAGAGGAAAGGACCTCCAGTACAGCCTGTTTTTCCTCCTCACCGATCAGCGGTTGGGCGACAGGGATCATTGGCTTTCCTCCCAGATGGTACGGGGGATTTCCACCGACCTTTGACAGACGGGACAGCGCATCAACACGGCCTCTTCCATATGGGCTTCGATCTCCAGGGGACGGCCGCAGAGACAGACGAAGCCCAGCAGGCGGGCGGGGACGCCGACGACCAGCCCGTAGTCGGGCACGTCTCGCACGACGACTGCGCCTGCCGCGACCATCGCGAAGCGGCCAATGGTGACGCCGGGGAGGACGATGGCCCCTGCCCCCAGGGAGGCTCCCTCCCTCACGCGGATCGGTCCTACCTCCCAGTCGGCGTCCCCCTTCAGCTCCCCTTCAGGGGTAATGGCGCGGGGGTACTTGTCATTGGTCAGCACTACGCCGGGGCCGAGGAAGACGCCGTCCTCGACGGTAGAGCCGTGGTAGAGGAAGACGCCGTTTTGAATTTTGACATTGTTGCCGACGGATACATCCCTGTCAATATACGCCCCCTTTCCTACAATACAGTGGTTACCCAGCGAGGCCCCCTCACGGACCTGAGCCTGATGCCAGATGCGGGTCCCGGCCCCGACCCGGGCCTGGGGAGAGACCTCGGCCGTGGGGTGGATGAAGGCTTCCGGGCTCATATCTCCTCCTGTCTTTGCACCGCGGAGCACAGAGAATATGGAGTTCTGCGGAGCTCCACTGATCTTCCGGCTGTTCATCCGTATCTTGCCGGTACTTATGTCGGATACACTCCTGCTGGTTCCTGCAGCCGCTTCAGCCGAACGACCTCCTGGCTCTGGCCGGACAGGCGCAGGTGCTGGGCCAGCTCCAGCGCGGCCAGGCCGTCCTCCCCGCGGACCGGCGGAGGCCGGTCCTCCAGCACAGATTGGACGAAGGAGGCCAGCTCGACGCGGAGGGGCTCCTGTTTACGGATGCAGAGGCGGATCATCTGCCCCTCTGCGACCCCCCAGAGAGTGCCGGGGGAGCCCCACTGGCTGTCAGAAAAGCCGTTTTCGTAGAAGTAGAGGTCCTGGGTGACGTAGTCCACCCGGAACATCCCCTGCTCCCCCACGGCGTACAGCTCCCGAATCTTGGTGGGGATGAGCCAGCTCACATCCAGGACTCCGAGCACCCCATTGGCAAAACGGACCAGGCCGGAAAGGACATCCTCGCAGGTATGGATATGGGAGCCGGTTTCGGCGTAGAGGCGGAGGACTTCGGAGCCGGTGAGGTAACGCATGATATCCAGATCGTGAGTGGCCAGATCCACAATGACCCCGACATCGCGGATGCGGGATGGGAAGGGACCGAGGCGGCGGGTATGGATTTCCAAGAGAGTGCCACAGCAGCCAGCGTCAATGCGAGCCTTCAGCTCGGCGACAGCGGGGTTGAACCGCTCGATGTGGCCCACCATCAGATGCCGTCCTAAGGCATGCGCCCGTTTGACAAGCTGTTTTCCCTCCTCCACGGTGGCGGCCAGCGGTTTTTCCACCAGCACGTAGGCGCCTGCCTCGAGCGCGTCTACTGCCACAGCGAAGTGCTCCTTCGTCGGCACCGCCACAGAGACAATGTCCGGCCGCTCCTTTTCCAGCAGACAGCGGTAGTCGGTATAGGGCCGGGCGCTGTAGACGCGGCCGACCCGTCGGGCAACCTCCTCCCGAACGTCGGCCACCGCCACCAGATCGGCCTCCTCCAGCTCGTTGTATATCCTGGCGTGGTTGGCCCCCATACTGCCCACGCCGATCACGGCTGCCCTGAGCATATCACCCTCCTTTCCGCTCCACTCTCACCAACAGATCCCCTCATACCGCCCGGGGCCGTGCCACCCGTCGGGGCTGAGGCGGACCAGATCGATCACCACCTGGTCCGCCCGCAGGAGCGCCTGCAGCCGGTCCCTCTCCGGGAACCGGTGGCCGATCACAAGCACCTCGCTCCGTTCCACCACCTCCTCCAGTTCAGCGCAGAGGAGGCGGGAGATGTGGGGGATTTCGCGCTCGATGTAGGCCTTGTTCGCCCCGTGGAGTTTGGCCCAGGAGACGTAGCGGTCGTACAGCCAGACCGTATATCCTTTCCCGATCAGCCGCTCGGTCAGCGCGACCATCGGGCTTTCGCGCAGGTCGTCGGTCCCCGGCTTGAAGCTGAGCCCCAGCACGCCCACCTGCTTTTTACCTGTCCTCTGGATCATCTCCCATGCCCTTCGGATCTGGAGCTCGTTACTGGGGAGGACGGCCTCCAGGAGCGGGAGCTGGAGGTCCAGATGGTGGCCGGCGTAGAGGAGAGCGCGCAGGTCCTTGGGCAGGCAGGAACCGCCGAAGGCAAAACCCGGCCTGAGATAGGCGGTGGAGATATTCAGTTTCCGGTCCAGGCAGAAGATGTCCATCACCTCGTGGCTGTCAATCCCGAGCTGTTTACAGATGGCGCCGATCTCGTTGGCGAAGGCGACCTTAAGGGCGTGGTAGGCGTTGCAGACGTACTTGACCATCTCGGCGACGGGGATGGAGGTATAGATCACCGGCGCTTCGACCGCTGCAAAGAGCCGGGCCACCCTTTCGCCGACCCGGGCCTCCTCCTGGCCGATCAGGGTAAAGGGGGGATGGTAGAAGTCCTCCACCGAGCTTCCCTCGCGGAGGAACTCCGGAGCGACGCAGACCCCCAGGCCCTCGCCCACCCGTCTGGAGGAGGCCTGCTCCAGCTCCGGAACGACCACCCGGTGGGTTGTGCCAGGGAGGACGGTGCTGCGGACCACGACGATATGCTCCCCCTGTTTTTCGGCCAGCGCCTCGCCGATCTCCCGGCACACCCGTCGGACGGCGGTGAGGTCGAGGCTACCGTTATCGTGGCTGGGTGTGCCGACGCAGATGAGGGAGATTTCGGAGTTGAGGACAGCGGCCCGCGAGTCGGTGGTAGCGTGCAGGCGGCCCTGCTCCACCCCCTGCCGGATCAGCGTATCAAGCGATTCCTCGCTGATGGGGCTGCATCCGTCGTTGATGAACTGCACCTTCATCGGGTTGATGTCCACCCCGATCACCTCGTGGCCATCCCGGGCCAGACAGGCCGCGGAGACGGCGCCCACATATCCCAGACCGAAGATGCTGATCCTCATTCTCCCACTCCCTTCCTATACCGCACCCAGCGCCAGGGGCCGATCCGAATGAAGCAGAAATATCCTGCCACCTGACCGCCCACACGACGCCACACGGCAAGGGATGGGCGGTTATTCTGTTCGATATAAGCAACGGCCCTCCGGTAACCCAGATCGCGGAGCAGACGAAAGCGAGCGATTGTCAGCGCAGTCTGTATACCACGCCTGCGGAAGTCTGGGACTGTATAGGCATCTGTGCAGAGTGCATCGCCCGGTTCGAGCCTCAGGTGTACCCTCTCCAGGGATGTCTCTGCACAACTCCAGGCATACCCCACCGGCCGGCCCTGGTACAGGCCCAGCAGGCCCTGATGACCGCGGGCCAATCTCAGCGCGCAGGTCCTGATTTCCGAAGGGCGGTTGATCGGCCGCACCAGCTCCAAGTCGGCGGGCCTGAACTCGCGGATCTCAAGGGCCAGAGGAGGCTCCAGGTCGGGCAGAGGCTCCAGGAGGGATCGTGTCAGAATTGCGAATTTCTTACACCGGCAGGGCAATTCTATGACCTCTCTCCCCACTACCGGCAGCGCTGCCCGCCATCCATCGCGCCCGATCAGATAGTTCCAGTCCTCGATCAATTCGATCAGCCGCCTACCCCACTTCATCATTGGAATCCGCCTCGTCCCTGCCTCGCCGACTTCGATCGGGAACAACGCTATATAACCGGCGGTAGACCCCATATCCGAGTTTGCTCAAGAACAACCGGAATGGGGAGTGAATGAAAGTGTTGCGGCCGTAGCAGACCAGCTCCCCCCCAAACTTGGCCTTGAAATCGCGCACGCCATACTTCTCATCTGGTTTGCCCGCGCCGCCGAAATCGTATATCTTATAATTGTTCTCGGCACTCCACTGGAGAATATGCCACGTCAGGAACTCGCCGGGCCGGCAGGACTTGTAGGCGCGATCCACGCCGCCGTACCAGGCGTAGGCCGTGTCCTTATACAGCAGCTCTACCGAAGTAGCCACAGGCACCTGACCCACACGGGCCAGGGTGAACCGCACCATGCCTTTGGGGTGAAGCACGTCGAAGGCAGCTTCAAACAGAGAACGGTCGGCCAGAGGGACGCGGGCCGTCTGATAGGTCCGGCGGAGGAGATCATAGCAGGCAGCTATCTGTTCTCGTTCTTTGATTTCCTCAATCACCACCTCTCCCCGCCTGAGAGCGCGGCGGATGTGCTTGCGCGTTCGGGCACCGATGCTCTGGAAAATCTGATCCACCGGGCGATCCAGGTCAATCAGATAATTTAGATGGTCTTCATAGACAAACCCGCAATCGGAAAGCACCGCCTGAATCCTCCTCTGGTCCGAGAGATTGCGCAGTTCGGTGAAGAGCACCTCACCGCCTGTTTGTCGGACGTAGGTACGGAGCAAAACCGCCAGCGCCTCCTCGCCCATCGGGCCGGGTTCACATAAAACACTGCCGTAAGCGACTGCCCGGGTCGTCAGGCGACGCAGCGGGCCTCCCATCAGCGTGATTTTCACGGGCAGCAAAAGGGCCAATACCCGCTCCCCACTGTCAACGGCTGCCCACAAAGCGGGGCAATGCCCTTTGGCCTGCTCAAACACCTGAAACATCTCCGGGGTGTGGAAGATATTACCTGAGGGGTGGTTGTCCACGAAATCTCGCCACCGTTCTACGTCAAGCTGTCGGACAATCGTTATCGCCATACTCAGGCCTCACCTGTGCAGACCTCAACGGCCGCAATTCCAACCAGCTTTCGGACGACCTGGATGTATGCTTCCCGTTGCCGCTGCCAGCGGTACCGTTCATAGAGACGTCTGGAATTTCTGGCAAACTTTTCACGAATCTCCCCGTGTTCGTAGAGATATCGGATTGCCCGTGCAAGGTCCTCAGCGTCGCCTGGCGTGAAATAACATATGCTTTCCTCGTCAAAATAGGCTCTCACCGCTTTCAACCTCGAAGCAATCACCGGCTTATTGAAGTACAGGTAATCATACATCTTACCTGTATGCACCAGGTGAGAATAAGGTGAAGATTTCTGGGCCACGATTCCCACATCTGCTCTGCGCAACTCTGCCACCAATTGAGGCAGTGGCACAAAGCCCAGATACCTGACATGATCTTCAAGCCCCGATGCCCTGATCTGCCTCAGGAACTCCTCCTCGTAGCTACCTTTGCCCATGATACGAAGCTGAATGTGAGGGATTGTCGGTTTGAGAAGGCGAATTGCCTCCAGCATCGTATCGTGCCCATATCGCTCTTCTATAGCTCCGTGGCATATCAATGTGAAGCGACCATCGGCAGGGGACAACGCCCCATTCACCTCTGTCTCAAAGAACCGCTCATCCGGAACATTGAGCATCACCGTGATCTTGTCGGGATCGGCTCCGCGGGCGACCAGGGTCTCTTTCAACTGCTCGGTCACCGTGAAAACAGCGTGAGCATACTTCAGGCTCCATTGCTGGATCAGTTCAAGCACCTTGATAAACGCCGGGAAGTTGAACTTGGTTGCCCACAGTTCTGGCATAGGCTCATACATCTGCAACGCGACCTTTGCCCCCAGCAATCGTGGGATCAGCGTGGCAAACACCAGGAAGTCCGGCATCGTATTGACCTGGATAAGGGCGTAAGGATCTCGCAGGTGCTGGAGGGTCAGCCTGATCGCTGCCAGGAGGAAGAAGGCAGAATACTCAAACAGATACCGGGCCACACCCCGCTTCTTACGTTGAAGCGGCAGGCGATATACATGCACCCCGTTGACCGTCTCTTGTCGGGGCTGGCCAGAGGAGTGTACGCAGATGACGTCTACGTTAAGGCCAGCTTCTTTCAGCGCCTCTGCCTCGCGACGGACGAGCAAGTCCTGCGGGTAGCAGTCCTGACGGACGATACACGCCCGTTTTCCCATCAGGCCCTCCACATTCCCTTCATCTTCCGATAAAGCGTGCCCCGTAGTCCCACAGGGTCAGCGCGTCAATGTCGCCGGTGATTGAAAGGGCACTGCGGGCATTCCCTGGCCAGAAAGGTGCCCGGCCGGATTCAATTTGCCGCTGTCTCCACCATTCAGCAACCTCATGCAGGGATGCGATCCACACCGGTGGGTTCAGGGCACGCGCCTCGGACAGGACACGGCCCAGGGCCGGGGCACAGACCTCCGCCCTCTCCGGGTGAAGCTGCAAGACAAACAACTCCCCCCTGGCATAGGTCTGGTGTAGAATCCTCGTCCACACTTCGGCTATCTGGGCACTCCCGGCCCCCAGCCGCTCAACCAGCATCTCGTCATCCGGCAACGACACAGGGATTTCAACGATCCGCCCCTGCATGACGGGCAGCGAAAGATGCTCGGCAGACACCTTCGGCCCGTAGAAGTCTATCGCCTGCTGATAGGCCTGAAGCCTTTCCCGGGAATACCCGGAGAGTTCGATGGTGTCCCATAACACCGGCTGATTGCTCACATAGCGAAAGCCCGCCTCCTCAGCCGCCTGGCGGATCGCGCCGTTGTGCCGCAGATAGGGGGACCGGAAACCCCAAACCGGGATCCCCTGCCGCTCAAAGAGTTCCAGAGCACGCGAGAGGTACTCGCGTAGCTGTTCCAGCGAGTAGCGCTCCAGGTCTACATGGTTCCACCCGTGAACCGCTATCTCCGCCCCCCGCTCCCTCAGGTAGCGGATAGGAGCGGGGTTTCGGGCCAGGGCCACCGCGGTGACGGGAAAGGTCGCCCGGCACTCATACTGCTCCAGTTCACTTACCAAGGCATCTATAGCCTCCATCATCCTGGATGACGTCAGGCCATACCGCCGGGCGATCGTCTGCGCGCGACGCCGCAGGGACCCCAATCCCCTGGCGCGGCGAAGGAATTCAAGATATGCTATCCCCATGCTTCCACTTCGGAGCCGGATGTTCAAAAGCCCCAGAGACCAGCCTTTCTAGCCAATCTTCGATCTCCCCCCACTGACGCCGGCGCTCTTCCTGGAGCAATGCCACTTCTTCAGCCAGTCGCTGGTATTGGGCGCGCATGTCCAACACGCCAGTCCGGATACCCTCAGCGGTGTTATCCACATGGACCGTGCCTTTGTGGAAGGTCTGACGCAACAGGGGCCAGTTGGAAGTAATGACAGGCTGACCCAACCAGACCGCTTCGCAGGCGCCGCGCTGCATGGTGTGATCTTCCGTCGTCAGGGCCATGACCGCCTGTACCGAGCGCAACAGGCCGTAGTATTTATCGTCGGGCAGGAACCCGGTCAGGTGCAGGTTGGGGGGCGGATCGGCTGGCAGGCGCTTGAAGCCCTGCACCGGATCGCCGGTGACGTAGAAGCCCACATCGGGCAGACTCCTTGCTACCTCCACCACCTCATCCAGCGGTTCGTCAGGAGCGAACGAACTCACCATAGCTATGTTAAATGGATGCTGCACCGGATAGGGCGTTCCTGAAGGGAGATCACTGGGAATGTCCACAACGATCTGGCTCCTGGCCCCCCAACCGGAAATAATCTGACTCAAGTGTTCGTTGGTCACAATCGTTACCACAGCACGACGGGAGAGAAAGCGGTGGATCGGGAGAGACCATCGCCAGATTCGGCTTTGTAGCGCATCTGTGTGGGAGTCAATGATCAGGCCAGACCCTGTGAGGGCACAGTACATCCAGGCAAACAGAGGCGCAAAGATGGGAGGGTTTTGGACAAACACCACTTTCGGGCGTTCGCGAAACAGGATGATCAGGGTCAGAACGGCCTGGATGCTGTAGCGCAGTGGCGCCAGGTAAGGCTTCAGTTTCAGGACATGGACCCGTCGCAGAGGGATGCCCAGCCTGCGGGCCATCAACTCGCTGCGCCGGGTGTGGCTGGGGGGCGCCCAGGCCAGAAACAGAGCAGGCGGAATGCGCACAGCGGCACGCCTCTCGATCTCCGAACACTTCCCCTCCTTAACCGCTTCCATCTCACCTCCCAGGGACAAGAATGGCAGGCAGGTATTGCCTGTAGATGTGGGCATGACCTGCGTGATAGTAGTATATCTCCCACGTCCCCACGACCAGATCACGGCTCTCAGGGTCGAGGTCAAAACCATAGACAGAGCGCATCTGAAACTTCCCATCCGCCAGTGACTCCCAGCTCTCCCCTCCGTCGAGGGATCTCAGCACGCCGACCCCCATCCAGATGCCCGGGTTGTGCCCGATGTAGAGCACGTTGGGATCAAGGGGATCGAACCGCACGGCTCTGATCGTCGGCCAGTACCGATCATGCGCAAAATCGCTCAAAGCCAGATCGCCGATGAAGGGCTGGAGATCGTCGGCATCAAAGATATGGCGCCAGGACTCACCGCCGTCGGTTGTCAAAAAAGCGCCGGCGATATTGGCGCCGATCAGAATTCTGTCCGGATCGGTGGGAAATACATCAACCGCATAGAGCAATCCCAACCCCAGATCGTACGACTGCCACTGGCTGCCGCCCCCTCTGCCCACATAGACGATCCCCCGCTCCGTCGCGCATACAACCGTCTCCGGGTCGGTTGCGGAAATGGCCAGATCCGTAGGGTTCTCAGGAAATGCATACACCTCGTCCCATTGCTCCCCACCGCTGGTCGTCTTGTAGATACGCCCGCCCCCGGACTTCATCCGTAAAGCGACGTAGGCCACCTCAGGGTGGTGAGGATGGACAACGATCGCGCTTGCCTGCCACTGGGGGTCTTCAGCCGTGGTCGGCGGCAGGCCACGGATGATCCGATGCCAGTGAGCGCCTCTGTCCTCCGACCTGTTGACGGCGCTCAGAAAACGGCCGCTGGCCCCAACGCCTGTCGCGTATATCGTCTGAGGTTCCACTTCGGGGATTGCAAAGTCAGAAGCGGCGGCCGGCTGTTTTCCATCCGCTGTGGTAAACCCCCTGCCGATGTTCGTCCACGTCAACCCTCCATCGGTGCTCTTCCAGGGAGTACTGTCCAGGATGCCGAGATAGATGGTCGAACGGTTGCCCGGTTCGAAGGCGATGCTCCGGACGCTCACATTGCCCAATCCATCCACTTTAATCTCCCAGCGACGGCTCGCTGGGCTATAGCGATAGATCCCCCGCCAGGTTCCTGCAAATATCGTCCCATCACCAGCCTGTTCAAGCGTCCATAGATTGTCGAAACGGGAAAACCAGTGAGGGTGGTCTCTGACCTCGTGTTCCATCCGCACCCAGCGATCTCCCCCATTGGTGGTTCTATAAATACCCTGCCTCTCTCCCCCCCAGGGGCCGGTGTAGAGCGTCTGGCCGGAGGGGTCGGTCCGATCCAGGAGCAGTACCTCGAAGTTCAGGCTGGTTTTTTCCAACCCCGAGTTAACGGGGAAAAAGGTTGCCCCTCCATCTATGCTTTTAAAGATTCCCCGCTCGTTGTGGTATTCATCATCGCCATAAGGGGTGAAGAATCCGTTCGTGGCGACGTACAGGACGTCGCTGCCGGGCACAATCGCGATGTCGCTGATCACAGGCACCGGAATCCGATCGCTCCAGTCCTCCCAGGTCGCTCCCCCATCCCGGCTGACAAACAGGCCGTCCCCGTATGTCCCGGCATACAGGGTTTCCAGATCATCGGGGTCCTGACGCAACACCCAGATATTCTTATCGTTCAAAGCCATCTGGGTGAAGGTAACCCCCTCATCGGTGCTTTTCCAGATGCCCGCCCGCTTGTCAGCGGCTGCCTCATCTGCATCCCATCCTCCAATGAAAATGACATCTGTGAGACGGTCGCCGTCGGCATCGTAGCGGTTTGGATCGGCCGGATCGCAGGGGATCAGGATGCTCCTTGTGCTCGGCCACTGCACAATCCCAAAACTTCTCCCATCTCCCGCCCCCATGCCCTCGGCATACACCACCTCCCAGTTCCGTCCGCCGTCCCTGGAGCGGTATAATTCTCCATTTGTGGGGTCGTCGCTCCAATCCGGGCTTCGGGCATAGACCTGTGCCGTCACGTAAACGACCTCAGGGTTAAGGGGATCGAGTTCCACATCCGCGAGCAGGCGATTGCCAATGTTGTTGTTGATCGAGAACCAGGTTTCCCCGCCGTCGGTTGACTTGACGATCCCGCCGTTATCGGTGGTCACATATATGACATCGGTATTCATCGGGTCAATAGCGATGCCGGTCTGTCCGCCACCGCCACCAAGCGTGTGGCGGGTCCACAAATCCAGAGAGCCGGCAGTAGCAGCCGGATGGCTATCTGGCAACCCCATGGGGGGCGACTGGCGAGGCGCGGTGATCGGCCCGGCGGACGGCTTCGTCACCCTGCATGCTGGCAGTAAACCGACCAGGAGGGTCATAACGGCGATGGACAACCACACCGGGAAGATGAAACGCTCCATTGTGCCATGTCTAATGGGGGTCACATCTCAGCTCCCCCAATTCGAGTACGCGCAGTCTGTCAATTGGGATTCCGACCAGATCGTTTTCTCTCAGAAGCCCTGCCCATCCGTCCACGGGCTTGCCATAGAAAGATTCAGCATAGAGGCTCAGGCCATAGGTGTTGTCGCCAATGTACAGGCCGTACTCCTGCATAGCCCGGGCCACAACTCTGGCCCCCGGACTCAAACCCAGCGAATCCAGGTTCAATGACGGGTCCAACTGCAGGCGAGCGCCGATTGGGATGGCATTCGGATCGGTGCTCAGGCCGCAGTTGGTGCTGGCCGGATACACCAGACAGTTGCGGGGCCAGTCATAACCCATAACCAGCGCATGGCGGATGTGTCCTGCCCTGACCTCATCTGCATAAATCAACCCTGCTGCCAAGGGAAAACCCGAGCCGCGCGCGCTTCCCTGACCGTAGGGCTTTACGCCATCTCCGTTCAGGTCAAACGTCGTGCCGAACCCGGCCGTCCAGGAGCCGTTCGGGGATCGTTGCGCCAGCCACAAGTCCCACGATGTATGCCTCCCCAGATCAAGAATGAGCATGTGGGCATCGTTGCCCGGGTCAGGAACGGCCCCGTCGGGTATAGGGACGTGGTCAAAGTCGGGGCCGCAGTACCCCTGTGTGCAGGTCACCTTGTATTCAGGAGTCGAACTATCGGCCATCCAGACCGGCACGGTATAGGTGTAGATGTTGATCCAGAATACTGGGCTCGACGATTGCTGGAGATGGGCGATCATTGCACTGGAATTGGGATCTATTTTCGGATTGGCAGGGATGGGGATATTCCAGGGGCTATCGTCGGAGAAAGGCCGCCAGGTTTCACTGCGCATGACAAGCGGCAGGAACATCCTGTAATCGCCGAGGGGAGTCGGTGAACCATCGGTGCTCAGACTTCCCGGTCCGCCAGGAACAGGCGATTCCGCACCCGTGCCCTGAAAAGCAAATAACAACAGTAGAAGAAAACCGGCAAGCATCGTGCAAATTGCCCATCGGACAAGCTCATCCTGCGCAACCGCCTTCCCCACCCAGAACCATCTCTTGAAAAGCATTCCACCCCATCCTCTTATCCGGTCGCCAATCCACCAAACAGAGCACGCAGTTGGGCTGCACTCCGCTCTATGTTGAATTCCTCCAGGACCTTACGTCGCCCAGCAGCGCCCATCTTTGCTCGCTGCTGGGGATCTCGTAACAGTATAGCCACTGCTCTGGCCAGCTCCTCCTCGTCCTGCGGGGAGACCACCCAGCCGCTTACCCCGTTTTCGATCAGTTCCGGGATACCAGAAAGAGAGGTCGAGATCACAGGCAACCCCATAGCCATCGCCTCGATCAGGACCACGGGGATGCCGTCCCGATCGCCGTCGCTGGCCACCACGCACGGAAGGACAAAAATGTCCGCTTGCCGGAGCAATTCCCGCACCCGTTCCTGAGGCATCGCCCCGAGCAAATGAACCCGATCGTCCAGGCCATATTCCTGGACAAGTTGGCGTAGCATCTTTTCTTCAGGCCCCTGCCCAATAACAAGGCTCTCAAACTCGTAACCCTGTTCGACGAGGATGCGACAGGCTTTCACGAGATACGGGAGACCTTTCTTCTCAACCAGCCGCCCGATGGTCAGAAGCACCGGAATGGCATTGGGTTTCCGTTCCGGATCGGGAGTGAATTGACCGATATCCAGTCCGTAGTGAACGATATGAATCTTGTCGGCTACTCCGTTATCACCCGCTATACTGATCAGGTATCGTCTGTTATACTCTGAGATCGCTACGACGAAGGAGGCGGCGGCGATCTTTTCCCGGAGCAGGATGGGGTCAACAAAGATATCGGCAGCGTGGGCGGTAAAGCTGAAAGGCCTGCCTGTAAGCCGCGACGCCACCATAGCGACCGTGGCGGCGTTCAGCGCAAAGTCGGCATGAATATGCTGAGCCTGGCAGCGCTCTACCTCGGCAGCGGCCCGGACGGCATAGACAAAATGGGCCAGCAGGCGCAATCGGTGCCTGAGCGGTTCGCGGTTAAAGAGCACAAGTTGCCCCAACGTCCCCAGATAGCGCTTCGGCCGCGTGAGCAAATAGCGCAGATGGTTGCCCAGCAGCCTTAGCCAGGGCAACGGGAAGATGTAGAAGGTCTCACCGATGAGCCCTTCTGCCTCCTTGGACATCACGCCCGCCGGAGGACGCCAGGTCGAGATCGGGCGGATGGTCAGACCCTGACGGCGGAGGGCCAGAACCTCGCGGTAGATGAAGGTCATCGTCAGGCAGGGAAACTGTTGCGAGACATAAGCGACAACGGGCATCGTCACCGCCTCCTAACCTTCAGTATTCGCCCCACAGAACACGCGCCCTTCGGTGTGCATGATCAGGGGCTCGTTGTTCAGCCTGAGCTCGCTGCCCCGGTGCACGATGGCCTTGATCGGCGTACCCTCTGAGACACGCCGTCGCAGGTAAACAAGCCCTCCGTCGGTGGTGTAATCCTCGAAGGTCTTATGACCCGGCCGCTTACGACGGTCCACCACCAGATAGTCCACATATGGGTCCACTTCGACCCTTAGCCCGGTTACCGCCACCTCGTCGAAGACGTCCTCCCCGTCGGTCACAACCAAGGGCGACACATTGACAGCGGCCCGGCCTATCCGGGCAGAGGGATAAAGAACGGTGACGAACATGATCGGGGCATCTGTGACTTTCCTGTATCGCAGGGTTGGCGCGGGAGTCTTTTCCCCTGAAAGTCGGGAAACCCAGCCCTGGATCGGGTCGAGGCTGCCGGTGATAACCTCGACCTGGGAATCGGCGCAGGTGGCCGGATAAATCAGAAGGCCCGCTCCATCGCCATAACTGATGTGAGCTGCGCCCGAAAGCGGATCCAGGGCGACCCGGGCATCGGGCATCAGATGGAAGTAAAGGTCAAACCGGTGCTGGCCCTGCCCGGTGAGGAGGTCGAGGATAACCCAGTATTCAGGTTTGGCGAAGAAGATCTGTCGCCGATGAATGATGGGTTGACGAAGGCGCGCATATCCGTCGTGGGAACCGTCCACAAAGTCAAATTGCTGGGTGGTAACCCACTCGTGGAGTGTGGCCCGGGCTGGTCGGAGGACATGCCACATACCCAGCAACAACGACTGGTCCTCTCCGTCCACAGCGACCGTATTGTGAGCAGGGGTGCTCCGAAAGTAGTTGCGCCACTGCCCCCCCAGGTGGTAGCTATATACTCCCGGATCCACGACCAGCGGCCGCCCGCAGGCATGCAGCTCAAAGCTCAGGGCATCCGCGTGGCTGTGGCCCGGTGCTGGCCGATAGCCGAAAGGCCCGCAGTCGAAGATCAGAAAAGGAGCTCCCCGGCCATCGCTATCCCGCATAATGAAATAGCCGCCTTCAGGGAAAGCCTGCGAGGCCGGAGGGGCCAAAACTTCACCAGAGAGGGGTGATCGCAAAGCCCGCTCCGGACCCAGGAGCCACAGAGTTGCCTCGTCAACGGTGGCGGATGCCCCATCGGTATAACCCAGGAAAGCCGCGCCGCCAGCCAGGGCGGAGAAGCGGATATAGCTATCGCTGAGGGTCGAGTCGCCAATCAAAGGGACCTGGCCATCGGGCGCTGTAAAGGCACGCTCAAAATCGAGCAATCGCCTGAAAATGCCCATTATGTCTGGGGGCACGGCGATGCTGTTGTTCTCTAATAGCACGAGCATCTCAAGCAACTCGCTGGCGATCATCCGGTGATACATCGTCGCCTGTTCTCTGTGCACGCCATCTGGACTGACCTGCTGGCGGAGTTGCCGCCACAGGATCGAAAGCCCTTGTTCGAGCCACCTTTCTGCGTCCCTGAACTCGGGGAACAACAGGCCACACATCGCTAATGCCTTGCTTTCCAGCAGCAGGTGATTGTTGGGCACGTGATACTCCAGGTTGGTCGCCAGATAACGGCCGTGAATCCACAGGCCACGAAGACAGGCAAGCAGGGCATCGTCGTCGAGGCCAGTGGCTGTCAGGAAGTGATGGTAGGCCCAAATCCAGGCATTGATGCGGTAAGCAACCTCGAGCACGCTGGCCCAATTGGGCTGATCGAGCCCCACCGGATTGTGCTTGAGCCAATCGAGCAACAGATCGCGAAACGTGCGGACGTAACGTTCGTCCCCGGTATAGGCATAGGCCCGCCCCAGGGTCACAAAGTAGCTATGGCGATTCAACTCCCATGTCCAGTCGCGGTTCCCCCGTGGGCAGTAGAACCAATCCACCAGCCCATTGAACGCGACAGGCGGTTCGCCACGGAAGCGGAAAACAAGGTCACAGATCTCATTGGCCTGAATGATGGTTCTTTCTTTATCCACATCTCTCACATTGACGACCAGGGCCTGGATGTCGTTCGGGTCGAAGAAAAACACGGGCCGGGCGCGCCTTCTGAAATGCTGAACCGCTGCCTGCCTGACCATTGCAGGACCGTCGTCCCACTCAGTCTGCCCGATGGAGGGCAGGGAAAGCTGGGCCAGAAACGCGCTTTCGCCCACCGCCGAGGGACGCCAGCACCTGCGGGCCTGCTGAACGGCCCTCCTTGCATACCACTGTCCCAGCCTCAGCAGGTGTCCCGGGCCTTTGGCGAGGACGGCTCGAACTCGCCAGACGGGATACCGGACATCAAAATGGCTCATCGGTGACCACAGGCTCCCCGTCTATGAACAGGCGGTTCCACAGCTCAAAGGTCAGCAGAAGCCCGAACTGCACGGAATAGTCCCGCCGACCCTCCATATGGTCGCTGATCATTTGCCTGAGAAAGGCCTCGTTCAAGTAGCCACGATCCAGAGTACGCTTATCCAGCAGGATACTTTCCAGCCACTTCCTCAGGCTGGTGCGAAACCAGACAGGGTAATTAGCCCGCTCTCGCTCTGTACCGGCCGGGATCCATCCGCGGGTCAGATAACTTGCCCTACGGCGCATATAGTAAAGCCCGCGCTGAATAAACATGACGGTGGGGGTGCTGATGCTGGCCGGCAAGCCGGTATAGTCATAGGGGATCCGGGCCAGGTCAGGCCGGGCGCGTTTGAGAAGGGCTATTTCCATCTGCCGCTTCAGCCGCCAGCGGGCAGGCACCCGACACACCAGATCGGAGAAGTCATTGTCATGATAGGGGTGGCGGGTCTCAACCCGCGTGCGGGCCAGGAAAGGGCCATAGCCTGCCGAGCGCGGCCAACGGCACTGGATACAGAAGACCTCAACATGACCGGCGGGAGTGTCAGCCCGACAGCTCTCCAGCATCTGACGGAAGGTCTCAAAGGCTGCGCCCTGCGTATCCTGATAGAGCTGGCCGGAGAGCAACCGGGCCTGCACATCCTGGGGAATATAAGTCCCCTGTCGAGCGAAGAATTCCTGTGCTGCTTCGTCTAGATTTCGGGCCTCCAGCAGCCGGTTGCTCAATTCTACGCCGCCCAAAACGCCACACCCCCGGCCAAGACCCAGGAAAACAACATCAACATAGGACTTAACCAGCTCGATGGAACTCAATTCATAGATATCCACCACGGTCATCAGTCCGTCGGTCAACCACACGCCCTGCCTGGCCAGAGGAGGGAGAAAGTCTGGTTTGAGTTCAAAGATATGATGCTGGCTGCCCACCGCCCTGGCAACCATTGCGCCGAATTTGACATCCCAGCATTCCAGCGGGCCTCGACCAAAAGTATGAAAATGCTCCATCCGCTGGGGCGGCACCAGACCGGCCAACAAGCGAGAATCCAGGCCTCCGCTCAACATTTCGCCAATAGGCCTGTCATCGTATAACTGTCGCTCCAGTGCCAGTCGCAACCCCGCCTCCAGCCCGGCCAGGTAATCCTCTCGCGTTCTGGAGAAATCATCGACAACAAACGGTTCCCAGTAACGCTTAACTTGAGCCTGACCATCGCAGAAGACGGCCAGACAACCCGCAGGCAGGAAGCGTACATCCCTGATCAGCGTACGCTCGCCAAGGGGATGGCGAAAGGTGAAGAACTCGATCAACCCCTGCTCATCCAACTGGCGTGGCACACGATGGTCCTGCAGGATGGCCTTCACTTCGGAGGCAAACAGGAATCGGTTGTCGCAGGTATAGAAGTACAACTGCCGTGAGGCACTACGATCCACGCCGATCAATAACTTGTTCAGACGCTTGTCGAAAACCGCCACGGCGAACGTACCGTCAAGGTCACGCAAACAATCCTCACCCTCATCCTCATATAAGTGAGCCAGTAGCTCTGCATCACCCTTACCCTCAAGCCGGTGACCGGCGGCCTGCAACCGACGGGCAAGCTCCTGGCGCTGGAAATCGTAAATCTCGCCATCCATCCATACCAGGACCGCCTCATCTTCATTGCCAGCTGGCTGCGGTTGCGGGTTGAGGATCCCCAGGCCCACCCGTCCGGCGGCCAGCGGCGGCTGCACGACCGCCTGGCCCTGGTACCACGAGTGATGGGTGATAACGGACTGCATACGCAAGGCCAGAGCTGTCAGGTGCTCCCGAGCCGTTTTCGGGTCATAAATACCAAAAATCCCTGCCATGATTTGCCCCTGACGTGTTCCTTAAAAACTCTCTGGTATACCTCGTATGTCTGGCGGGCCACAACGGCTACATGGAATCGTTGCAATGCCTCCCTTCGGGCTTGTTCCCCCATCCGAACTCGCGACACATCGTCAGACAAGATATGGATGATGGCCTCTGCTAGTCCGGCTATATCTCCATAATCAACCAGCAAGCCTGTCTTCCCATGAGCAACCAGATGGGGCACACCTCCAACCCTGGTGGCCACCACAGGTTTCCCCGCCGCCATAGCTTGCTGGATAGCCATAGGGGCCGTTTCATGATAAGAGGGGAGGACCACCAGCGCACATTGCTCATATGCCTCAAGCAGGCGCTCCTCATCCAGAAGGCCCAGGAAGTGCACGCTCTCGTCCAGCTCCAGGCTTTTCACCAGCTCCTGCAAAGACCGCTGATAAGAAGCGTCACCTGCCCCACCAGCCAGATGAAGCCGAGCTTCAGGTATGCGATCTCGCACGGAGGCCATAGCCTGGATCAAAAGCTCTACCCCCTTGCCCCCGGTAATGCGGCCTACATAGAGGACCCAGGCCCCTTTCTCCCGCCTCTCCAGGTTGAAGAACTTATCGGGAACCGGATTCTCGATAGGGTAGACGGTCGCCCGGATGAGGGAGCCGAATTCTTCCTGAATATAAGGATTGATAGCGATGATATGACGGGCCTTTCTGACGCTGGCCCTTTCCTCGCGGGCGATCAACGGCCGTCGCACCAGCCGGTTCAGCCACCCTTGCTGTAGCCATTTGCTGCGATATCGGATGCCATGCAAGGTCAAGACGGTGGGAAGCCCTGTCATATGGGCTACCTCAGCGTAAGTGCCCGCGATATGAGCATGGATCAGGTCCGGTTCAATGCCTGCCAGCTCCCGGAGCAACCGGAACTTGTTAATAACAAAAAAGGTCACGTTGGCAAAGCGGTAGGCGGGCGGCAGATAGTGCACCGTGAGATTGCTTCCCTGCTGACATACATATCGCTGTCGTACATCCTCGTGAAATGTCACCACGTGAAGCTCGAGGTCCTCAAACTTCCTCAGCTCGGCGACCAGATAACTGACGACGGCCTCGACGCCACCGGCAATGCGATTGGGCTCAAGGGGGTAGTCGCCGAGAATGGCCACTCTCATCGCATACCCTCCCTCTTGTCGGCCTGGACCAGCCGCATGGGACGCCCTTTCCCCGAGGGTTCGCCCGCCTCCTGAGCAAGAGCTACTTCCTGTGAGCCAACTATTGCTCCGGCCAGCAGGAAGAACAGGGTATGGGGGAGCTCGTGGTTCATAACGACTGTAGAGAGACTGACCAGGTAGGCGACAAACACACCCCAGAAGATCGCCACCAGGTCGGGTTCCACAAAAACCACTGGCGCCCTGGCCCGGAAGAGCCGGACGCTGTTCCTGAAAACAAGCAGGAAAATCAGGACGTAAGGGATGAAACCCGCAAGGCCGCTATCTACCAGCAGCCACAGATAATGACTTTCTATAGCTTTTAAAGAGGTTCTGGCGAAAAAACCCCCAAAGCCATGTCCAAAATAAGGCGCTCGCTTCCACTCCTGCCAGGCAGCTTGCCACAGCTCAAGCCGTCCGTTCAGCGTGTTCGCTTTTTCACCCAGCCGCTGGGAGACCACGGCGCTATCGCTGATCTGGTCCGAGTACAGCGCAATGACCACGCCGGACAGGATGAGAAGGACGAGGAACAAACGCCGGAAGCGGGGGAAAAAGAACATGACGACCAGGAAGCTGGCCATTGTGGCTATCCAGGCAGTGCGCTTGTAGGTAAAGAAGAGCCCGCCCAGAGTGGCCAGCAACATAACGCTCAGCAGGAGCTTCTTACCCACCCCGGAGGCCCTGATCAGCAGGTAAAAGTCTATGGGAAGCGCCAGCGAGAACACAAGCCCGAAAACGTGGGGGGAATCCAGCAGCCCCCGCATAATCCGGAGATGCTCATTGTACCAGAGCGGCCCTGTGAGTTCCCCTTCCACAAAAAGGATGTTGCCTGTTGTCTGGGTGTAAATCCCATAGATGCCACAATAAGCACCGATGAGCATCACAGTCCACAGCGTTCGCTCGACCGCCGGGCGGTTGAGCGTCAGATGTTTTGTGACATAATAGAGCATATAAGGTGCCATAAACTTATCGAACAGCCACTGGAAGTACGTCGTCTTGGCAGTACCTCGTGCTGCGGCCAGCCCCAGCCCTATCGTGGCCAAAACCATCAACACCTCAACCGAAGTGAGGCGTGAAGAGCGATACCTTCCTGTGGCTATCCGGGCAAGGATCAGCGCGAACGTGAGGGCGACGATCACTCGCAACAAGCTGATAGAGGGAATGCCTGCACCGAGATCTATGTTGAGATAGAAGAAATTGATGAAGGGATGCACGATCAGCGCAAAGAGAAGCCCATCCAGCGGGTGTTTAAGCGCAAGGAGGATGCAGGCCCCCATAAAGATCAAGGGAGCCACGAAATCCCTGAAGGGGGAGGCCAGCATCCGACCCAGCAACCCTCCCAATGCCCCCGCGATCAGGGCATAGAGGACCCACCGCACTCCAGATAACGGGCGAAAACGCGCCCAACCAGCAGATAGCATCGGTATTCTCATCAATACCTGCCCTTATCCTCCACGGCCTACCGACCAGGGGGACACACATCCAATCCACAGGCAACATGCGCAATGGACGGATCAGGAGATAAAGCTTGCCGCCGCCTCTTTCGCCTGTCGTGGCCGTCGGGATTCCCTGTATTCGAGCACAAAGGCGACCACTGTGCTGACGACCAGGCTTGCCATCACACCGATAACGAGGACCTTGAGATCGAGAGGTGACACAGGCCGGGTCGGTGGACGAGCCGGTTCGACGATCTGGATAAAGCCCGCATTGAGAATCTCGTTCTCTTTCAGCTTGGCCTCGGTCTCTTTATCCAGCAGGAACTCGTAATAGGCCTCGGCTCTCCGGATCGCGTTGTTCAATTCCTCATATTCATCGCTCAGCGCGATCAGCCGCTGAAGCTCTTCCTGCCGCTGGGCGATGAGGCTCTCGTAGGCCAGAGCCTGCTCCACCTGCCTCTGGGCCAGGGCCTGATCGTGCTCCAGAACCAGATTCCAAAGGATGTTCCTTTGCGACTGAATCTCGGCTGGCAGGTCCCCAATCTGATTTTCCCTCTTGAAATCAGCCAGAGCCTGCCTGGCTGCCTGGAGTTCCTGAAAGGCTTCCTCCACCTGCTGGGAAATGAACTGCCGGGCCAGCGCCGAAGGACGCGCCAGAATCTGGCCGTAGTACTTTTTGGCCGTATCCACCAGCCCATTGGCCAGATCGGCCGCCTCCTGCGGGTCGTCGGCCAGCACAGACACCCGGACAAACTCCGAGTCCGTCGGCTTTTCCACCTCGGTTCGCTGGAGCAACTCATCCCCATCCATCGAGGTCTCAATGGCCCTCACCGTTTCCCAGGCCACTGTGGAGTTCTTCAGTATCTCCATAAAGCGCGCCTGTGTGGCCGCGATCTGCTGGTTCTGGGTGGGCTGATCAAAACCAGGATAAAGGGTGACATCCGCAGAAGGAGGGGCATTGACGAGAAAGCGAACTGTAGCCCTGTACTGGGGCGGTGCTGTGTAGAAGGTGAAAAAGATCGCTCCCAGAGTAGTGCCACACAGGATCAGAAAGAGCCACCATCTCTTCAGCAAAATATGGATATACTGCCCAAACTCTTCTGTGCTCATATCTATTCCTCCCGAAGCCTTAGGATGTGAGGCTGTGCTGGCTTCGTTCGTTCTCGGCATCTGAGTCATCTCAGCCTCTTGTCTCCGCACACTCCAGCAAGACCTGAACCAACTCGTCGCTGTTCTTTGCCATCCAATCAATCCGGCCCATCAACTGACGAGCGTAGCGAAGCATCAGTGAATCTGCTAAACTAAAGTATTCTTCCAGCAGACAAGCCAATACTCTGATTTTCTCCAGCCGGAAGAGATCCGGCATCCTTTCGATCTCGCCCCTCGAGAGGGGACACTGTGAAACATAGGCCCTGAAGAAAACCCTGGCTTTATCATAGTCAAACCTTGCATCTGAGCTGGCAAAGCGGACCAGAGATGTAATGATCTCGATGGCCCGCAGATCGAGATGAGTGCATTCGAAATCCAGTACAGCCACCAGTGCCCCCCCATTGAAAAGAAGATTATAGGGACCATAATCTCCATGGATAACCAACTTGGGTAGCGAGATCAAACTTTGAGCAAGCCTCTGGTTGAGATCAATATAGCATTCCTCAAGCCGCGCCAGGTTATCGAGGAAAAACCGGCTTGATTCCGATCCCGCCCCCCTCGCCCTAAACAACTCCTCAGATGCTGCAAACAGATCCAGATACCAGCTCTGATCGCGCCACCGCCGCGAGCCATCGGGGACAAAACCGTCCAGCTTCCTACCGGATGGAACCAAACCCTCTACAACTTGATGGTAATGGGCGAGAGTCTTGCCTGCCTCTGTAAGAAAGAACCTCATCTTCCTGGAAAGAAAAAAGTAATCACTGTAGCGGAAACCAGGGATGAACTCAAAAAGGGCGTAATGTCTGCCGTCTATCTCTACACAGGTCTCTCCTTCCCTGTTCGGGATCAGCCTGGGTGAAGGGAAGTGATGATTGGCCAGGTGTTTCAGAACCGAGTGTTCATAGGTGATGCCCCCAAGGCTCATATCTGGCCTATACTGCTTCAGGACCTTCAGACCATCACTCGTCTCCAGAATGAAATTTGCGGAACGGCTGGGTCCGATTGCTGGCCGTCGGCAGCCTTTCAACTGACCACAGTCAAAAGAGGCCAACACCCTCTCAACCCGAGCCCGGTCTATCGGCGCTGGATGACGCCTGGCTCTGAGAATGGTATACAGCTTATAGGGCCTTGGCAGCAGAAAATCCGTCAGCACCATCAGGCCGACTCCCCTCCCAGCAGTAAACCCTGATAGATGGCCTGCACCGTCTGGGCGTACCGGGTCACCGCGAAATGCGCCTTCACACGCTGGCATGCATTCGTCCCCAACTGAACCGCCAGATCGGGGCTGTGGGCCAGGCTCAAGATCGCCTCAGCCATCGCCTGGTCGTCTCCCACCGGCACTAACAACCCGTTCCGCCCATCCTCGACAATATCCAGCACCCCCCCAGCCCCGGTAGCGATCACCGGCTTGCCCGCCGCCATGCCCTCGATCACCACGATGCCGAACGGCTCCGGTGACGAGGAACTGTGTACCACCACATCCAGCGAAGCCATGAGGCGGGGAATATCCGAATAGAACCCCGTGAACCGGACAATATCCGACAGGCCCAGTTCCTGAACCAGGGACTGCAAATGCTTCAAATAGGCGGTCTCCGTTGGCGGGTCCGGCTCGCCCACAATCAGCGCTTTGAGATTGCGCACCTGCGGCGCGACGCGGGCCAGCGCACGCAAGAAGACCTCCTGCCCTTTCCACGGCACCAACCGCCCCACATTCCCCACCACGAAGTCCTCCCGGTTCAGGCCCAATTCTCGACGAACCCCATCCCCTCCCCGAGAATAAACGAATCGGCTCAAATCCAGGCCATCGTAAACGACTGATCCGCGAAGAGAGGGCGCTATCGCTCTTAACTGCTGCTCCAAAGCACGCGACATAAAGGCGAAGTAATCCACACTTCCCAGCAACCAGCGGTCGAACCAGGTCAGTCGGTCGAAGTCGCGGACGTGACATACGCACGGAACGCGAGCCAGCCGTGCGGCCAGAGCCCCACTACGGTTACTGCTCAACCGATTGTTCAGATGCACCAGGTCAATCCCCCGGCTCCTGATCACCCGATAAATGCGCCAGGATTCCGGTAGGGTCTGCCTCCCAAGCAGATAAATGAATTTCGCTCCCCGGTAAGCCCGGGCCAGGCCTGAGCTGTAGCGGCCCAGCCAGGCTGCTATGTCGCGTGACCGGCCACGCCCACCCTGAAGCGAAGGCCCGTCTCCCTCCTCCAGCACGATCACCTCAAGGCCCAGCTCATGGAAGCGGGCAGCATAACCGTTGGGCCGGTGAAACAGGATGACAGGCTCATACCGTCGGTCCAGCTCCTGGACCAGCCGGTAGACGCTGATAATGGACCCCCCCACACTGTTTGCGTTTTCCACATAAAGGACTCGATAACGATGACCGACCATGGTATTTCACTTCACCTGTTGACCGTCGCCAAGACGCGCCTGGATCAGCGCGGAGATCTGCTCGACCCTCTTCTCCCAGGTATTGGCAGCCGCTACAGACCGCCTGTTTCTCGCCTTCTCTCCATCCTGTTCCCCCAAGGCCCCCTCTATCGCCGCCTCAAAGGCCCTGTCATCAGAAGCAATCCAGATCAGGTCGCTGTAAGGCAGCACCGCCGGAATAGGGGTGGATACCACAGGCCTCCCCGAAGCCATCCCCTCGTAGAGCTTGATCGGGTCAATATGCCGGGATTCCTCACTCCGGCGATAAGGCAACAGACAGACCTGACAGGCCAGCAGGCAGGAAGGCACCATAGAGGCAGGCCGGATACCCAAAAAGTGGACATTGGGCAGGCCCTGCAGCTTTTTCAGCTCATCCTCGCACCCCCGCCCATCCACCTGCCCGATCAGGACAAATGACCACTCCGGTCGCCGCCGCGCTACCGCAATCAGCAAAGGCAGATCCAGGCGGAAGCCGATCAGCCCGGCATAGACCAGGCGAGGCTCCTTTATGGCGATCAGGTCCTCTGGTGGAGGATTCTCTCCGGTCATAGCGTGCTGAAAAGCCTCAAAATCCACGCCGTTTGGCACCAGATAGGTGTGTGGATTGCGCTGTCGTTTGGATTCCCATAACATTTGCGAGACCACGATCACCAGGTCGGCCCGGGCGATCAGCTCCTCCTCTTGCCGGCGAAGCCGCGAGGCGAGCTCCTCCGTCACACCCTGGTAAGCGGTGTACTCATCCACCACATGGTAAATTGTCAACCGCTCCCGGAACTGCCCGATCAGGCTCCCCATCTCCGGCCGTGAGAGCCAGATGATGGGGCGCTCCATCCCCAGCCGCCGCATTGTCCGAAGCAGCAGGGCCCGACGTATCAGGCGCGTCATCGCACTCAGGGGCCAGCGGCCGCTGATTGGGGCGAAAACTGGACTGTGATAGACATGCAGGCCGTCCTGTACCTGGCTCAAAAATGGCCTCCGCAGCATCCGCCAGGGCTTCCTGTCCTGCAGCAGTTGTCTCACTACGGGTCGAAGATATGGCGGCGGCTCCACATACAACACCCGATTCTGACGAGCAAAACGGCTCATCAGGTAATGCCGGTTGCGCCACAGGCCCGACCAAGGCCCCGGCCCAAAATAGACAAGATCATATCCTGCCAGCATTTCGCTCCGTTATCAGCAACCGTCACTCCCTAATGATGAGAGGGAGACAAACTTTAAAAGGGAATCCCTCCACAGAGGTGGTGGCGGTCACGCTTCCCAGGCGGGCGGTAATCTCCGCCAAAATCTCTCCAGGCTGCAGGGTCAAGGTGACGGTGGCCTGACCTCCCGTGATGGTAGCGGTGTAAACCGTACTGCCGTTGGGGAAGATACCCCTGGTTGTCGAAAACCCAACGGCTGTGCCATCCGGTACGGGATTACCCAGACCGTCCCTCCCCTCGGCCCTGATCGTCGAGGTCACCACCTGCCACCCCGACACCATATCCGGCTGAGCCGACAGATCGAGCCTGACCGCAGAGATAGTCAGGCCAAAGTCGCCTGTCGTGGAGAGGGCCGTGGTCAGATAACCGGACCCGTAATCATAGAGGTAGTTGTTACCTCCCCCCTTGATCAGATAGGTCGTCGCCGGGAACCCCATCCCCGGTTGTCTCAACCGATCGGAGATTCTCTCATAAGCCAGGGCTGCTGAGCCCAGATTGAAAGCCAGGGTCAACGGCGCGGTATCTGAGATCCAGGCCGTCACGGTAGCCGTAAGGGGGTAGCAGGCCACCTGCACCTGCGACCAGTGATCGCCACCCGTCTGGGCGATTTTCAACCAGTAATAGGACTTTGACTCATCGGTGGCGACGTACATACTGGTCGGATGATTGCCCAGCGTGAACTGCTCCAGAAAACCCAGTACATCCATCGGGTCAGGTTCGTAACAGTGGTATCTACCGCCGTCATCACATGTGGGACCCACCACCCTATCTTCATAAACAAGGACTGTACGGTCCGGGCCATAGCTATTGATAGCATCGCGCAGATCGCGGGAGTGATGGATGGGCACCAGCGTGTCGCTCACGCTATGGGTTATGGAAATCGGTATATGGATATAGTTGCTGGCGAAGTTGATGCCTGAACGGCGCTGATAGCAGAAAGGATTTTGCGTCGGATTCCGAGGCACTTCGGCGATGTGGCATTCCCGCTCCATCCACTCCTTTTCCCACTGCTCGTCATACCAGCGGGCCATATCGGTGGGGCCTTTGTTGTCAAAGACGGCGGCAAAGACATGGGGGAACTTGGCCGCCGTGACCGCCGCGATCTGCCCCCCCATCGAATAGCCCACCAGGTAGATCTGGTCTGTAATCACGTTATAGTGATCGAGCATATAGTTCACCGTGCCGATGATGTCGTACTGGCTCTCCAGCGAGGCGTAAGCGTACTTTCCCGGCGGGTCGGGAGGGTAGGGCCAGCGGCCGTGCAACTGCGGTGAGGCCAGCAGCCAGCCCCTGCTCCTTGTGGCTTCACCAAGGGTATTCTCACCTTCGTACATATCGGAAGTACGACCGTGGACATAGACCACCAGCGGCGCTGGATCGCCACTGTAACCGTCGGGAAGCACCACCCTGGCCTCCTGGTCCGTTCCATCGTAAGGGTTGATAAATGTGATCGTGAACGAACTCACGTCGGTCGCGGCCACGTCGGCGCCGACGACGGCCCCACCGGTCGGAAAGACCACGAAGTGGCCCAGCACCTCCAGCCGAACCCGGGACGCGGTCCACTCATCGCTGGCCATAGCATCGTTGGTGATTTCGATGAGATTCTCTCCCTGCACCAGGACTTGGGGCGGAATCGCGATGTAAAAGACCTCGCCATCGCGACATGGCTGCCCCTGGGGATGAATGGGAGACGAAGCCACCGGCTGTCCGTTCACCCGGATTGTGTGAGAGGCATCCGCCCCGGAGACGCTCAATATCAATCGCGCCCGCTCAGCCTGGCCTGACCAGTTCAGGTGAACAACACCCCCATCCACAGCTCCAAGGTTACCGCCCACAGCCAGGCATTCCAGAGCGTCGGAAGCCAGGCCGGCAACGACCTCCCCTTTTCCCCCCGGCCCGGAGGCGTCAGTCGCACCCGGCAGGGTCAGGCTCAGGGTCAGGCTCAGGAGTAGCATAGCCACCCCCAGTCCGATGCTGAGACAGAAAGGGATGATCCGGCCCGACGCTGGTTTCCCCTCACTCACCTTCAGGGACCTCCCTCTCCCGGAAGCGGATCACGGTCGCCGGAACGCCGCCGGCGATGGCGTAGGGCGGGATGTCCTTCGTGACCACGGCACCCGCACCGACAATAGCCCCCTTGCCGATGGTCACCCCATCCAGCACACACACGTTGGCCCCCAGCCACACATCGTCCTCCAGCACGATGTCTCCCCGGCTGGTCAGCGGTTGCTCCCGCATCGGACGGGCAGCATCGGCAAACCCGTGTTGATAGGGCATGAAGACGCAATGCTGGGCGATCATGCAGTTTGCCCCGATGACGATGCTACCGACAAAAGCGTTCAGTATGCACCCGGCCTGGATATAAGTGTTCGCGCCGACCCGAAGAGAGCTTTCCCCCCGGCCCAGTTCCACAATAGACCAACGGTAAAGATGGACGTTATCCGCCAGGTAGACTCCGCCCTGAGCGCCTGGATGAGCGTAGATGGTCACATAGTCGTCAATGAAACAGCGAGCACCCATCTGCAATTTCGAACACTTGATCTGCGCTTTCGGCGAGACGTAAGACCGATTGCGGGCGTAATCGAACACCAGCCGCTTGTCCTTATAGGGTCCCAGGGGCAGTGCGGCCAGATAGGTAAAGGACGGCGACCCGGGCAGGAGGGCGAGCAGGAGCCGCATCCAGGCCCGGATCCCGATCTCGCCCAGGGTCTTGACGGCGGGTTGGCGCAGATGAAACGGGTTAAACCTGACCTTACCCTGGCCTGAGTTCATATCAGAACCCTCAGCTTTCCCGACTATATATCGAGCTGAGCACTGCCTTGAACTCCGGAGTCCCTTCAGATGCCCTCTGATCCCTCCTCAGCTTGATGCCCTGCCTTGCCAGCCGGGTAGCCTCTCTGAAATCCCAGAGCTCGAAAAACAGTGCCCTGGCCAACCTGGCGGTCCGGAGAGGAAATCCCAGTTTTCTCAGCTCGCTGGTGTGAAAGTTCCAGAACTCCCTGCCTTTCAGCGCAAAGATGCTCCTGGCCAGAAACCTGTAGTAGCTTTCCAGTGCCTGCTCCAGGCGATCCTCATACGCCTCTCCCAGATAGACCGGGCCGTACCGGACGAGCACTATAAAATTCGCCAGGCGACGGGTCTCAAACCGGTTAGTAAATGAAGTCAGGGATTCGTTGTGCCGGCGGGTGAAGGTCAGGACCTGATGGACGAACCCGAAATCCCAATCCTTTAGAATCTCGAAGCATACCGCCGTATCCGCATGAAGCGTGGACTCGTCGTAGAAAGCCTCACGGCTGCGGACGATATCCGAGCGGATGAGCAGGGAAGTGGGGGAGCCGAACACCCACAGGTCCCCCAGCAGGCTCAGCCGACAGATCTCCCGCCCCGGCACAACGGTACTGGGATACGGCAGCCCGTCCAGATCCACCCGGTTCTCATCCAGCCGGTAAGCGCTGACAATCCCCACCGACGGATGCGCCTCGACCACCTCCACCATGCGGGCAATGCATTCAGGAAAGAGCCAGTCATCGGCATGCACCACTTTGCAGTACTTGCTGGCAGGGGAAATCTGGCGCAAGGCATGGTTCCAGTTCTGAAATTGCTTCAGGAACTCGCGATTGTTATGGACGCGGATGCGGGCATCCTGGCGGGCATAGCGCTCCGCGATCTCCAGAGAGCGGTCGGTGCTGCAGTTGTTGACGATCACGTATTCCCAGTTCCTGTACGTCTGCGCCAGGACGCTCTCGATGCACTCGGCCAGATACGGTTCCGCGTTGTAGACCGGCGTCACCACGCTGACCAGGGGTTCTGATGTCAGGCTGTTTCTCTCCATTGGCCGATCACCCCCCACCGCTGCTGTGGGCGTAGCGCCGGGGCTCCCCGCAGGCTCCCTCCAGGCGGTTCAGCCAGTCCACATCCGCTTTCTGGTACCAGTTTCGCCGCTGCGGCCTGCCGCTTCGCAGCAACTCGGGCACTGTCACAAAACGAAAGCGCTCGCCGAGGCGCTCCAGGAGCAGGTCCACCGCCTGGAGGGTCGGCCCCCGGTCGGTGTAGCGCTTCTCCACGTAGGTGTAGAGTGCATCGTGGAAAAGGACGATGTCTCCAGGCCTGACCTCGTTCACCAGCCGGTCGGTGATCCAGTTCGCACTGCGATCCTGCCAGTCGCTTGCGGTCACGTTCCACGTGATGACCTGATAGCCAAGCCACAGGGCATCCAGGCGAGAGGCCACGCTCTGATGGCCATATGGAGGGCGAAGCAGCCGCTGCCCGTATGGAGCCAGGGCCTTTTCGCAGGCGCGGATCTGGGCCCGCCGTTCCTTCCCGGTAAGTAAAGGGAGCGATGAATGATCCCAGGAATGGTTACCGATGGCGTGGCCGGCCTCTGCGACCCGTCGTACAATGTCCGGGTGTCGCTGTGCGGCCCCGCCGACCATGAAGAAGGTGGCGTGAGCCTGGTGCTTTTGCAGAATCTCGAGCAGACGGGGCGTGAATTCGGGATGGGGCCCGTCGTCGAAGGTGAGGGCGACCACCGGCTTCTGAGTCGAGACGTGAGTGATGGTGCCCAGCACCCTTCGGAGTCCCCCTGTAATGATTCTGCGCGGATTCAACCGATCAAACCCCATCGAAGCTCCTCACCAGGCCAGCACCCGATACCGGACACACCCCTTCAATCGTCCCACTCGCCACCCGAAATTCCATATCCAGTTCGCCATCTGGGCTTTGCTGCGTACCTGAACCAACTGCCACAATAGATACGCCCATCCCTTTAAGCCCGCCTTCCACGAAAGCCGGGGCATGCCCAGCGGTCGGTATCGCTTGTACAGCAGGACGTGATACTCACCGTAGTTTCGCCCCTGGCGGAAAATGTCGCTCAACCTGCTGCGCCTTCGGATATGGACGACCGCATCCGGCACAAAGTGCAGTGGCGTTCCGGCCAGTTGTATCTTGAAGCAATAGTCGGTATCAAAAAGGTAGGGCATGGATTCATCAAATCCGCTCACAGCTTCATGGATCGCGCGTTTGATGCCCATGTTGCCGCTTCCCGCATGCGGAAGGAACAGGGGATAACGGAACCTGTTGAGTCCTTCCTGCTGGGGGTGACTTGCCTGCAGCCAGGGAGGGTTAAGTTTTTTCACCTCGAACCGACCAGCGACGAAATCGTGTTGACGAAGGGCCTCACCCATGGCGGCCACCCAGCCAGGGGCCACTTCGTCGTCGGCGTCGCAAAACGCCAACGCCTCGCTACGAGCAGCCAGTGCGCCAATATTAAGAGCATGCGGCTGCCCGCGCCGGTCGGAAGAATCAACGACCCGCAGATTGGGCAACTTTCCCCGGTATCGCTCAACCTCCGCTAAGGTCCCATCCGTCGAGCCATTGTCGGAAATGATGACCTCCCATGGCTCGGACCATTGCTGATCGGCAAGCGCCTCCAGTTGGACAGCGATCGTATCAGCCGCATTCAGACAGGGGATAATCACGCTGAGCCTCACAGCATCTATAGATGTCGCACCCATAACTCGTCAGCTCCGTACAGACCCAAGCGCTGGTTATTTCAGGCTATCTTCACAGGACTCGCCCAGCCCCATCCACCCGATTCACTTCCCACTCCAGCACGGGCGAGACAACGCCCAACCGGCCGGGATTCAGGCAATACCCCACCTCAGAAACGTCGAAAGTCAGCACCCCCTCCTGCCGTTCGATGATCTTCACCCGCTCGACGAATGAAACAAGGGAGAGGTGATAGCGGCCCGGTTTGAGCAGGTAACCGGGAACCCGGCAGGTGGCTACATACCGCCCTGGATCTCTGACCCGGCCCTTCCATTCAGGCATGTCCGTGTCCATGGCCTCAAACACCAGGCTCCCCTGGGAATCCATCAACTGGTAAGCAACGGACAGGTCTCTGATCGGCTGAAAAACGTCGTAGGTGAGTTCAATTCTGAACGGGCTGTCGAAATCAACGGTCGCCGCCGGCCGGTTGTCCCCCAGCAACACACGCGCCGACCTCAACTGGACCTCCAGATCGCGCGGCGCCGCAGAGGGGTTGCACCACGTCGCCTGCCCCTCCGTCCCCGAGGACAGGTAAGCAGCGACGACTTCCGAAGAGGGCCCGCTGAGCCTCAGCCGCCCCTCGTCCAGCCACAGGGTCCGCTCGCATAGCTGGGTGATCGCCCCCATGTTGTGGCTGACGAACAGAACCGTTCGGCCCTCTCTTGCCACGCTCCCCATCTTGCCGATGCACTTCTTCTGAAACGCCGCATCCCCCACCGCCAGGACTTCATCTATCAACAGGATCTCCGGCTCTAAATGAGCAGCCACAGCGAAGGCCAGACGCAGGTACATGCCGCTGGAGTAGTGTTTCACCGGCGTATCAATAAACTTTTCGATCTCGGAAAAAGCAACGATGTCGTCGAACTTGCGCTCGATTTCGACCCGCTTCATGCCCAGGATGGCGCCGTTCAGATAGATGTTCTCTCGCCCGGTCAGTTCCGGGTGAAAGCCAGTCCCCACTTCCAGCAGGGAGCCTACCCGTCCGCGGATCTCGGCCTGCCCCTCCGTGGGCTCGGTGATCCGCGAGAGGACCTTCAGCAGCGTGCTCTTCCCCGCGCCGTTGCGGCCGATGATGCCGACGACCTCGCCACGTCTGACCTCGAAAGAGACATCCCGCAGAGCCCAGATGGTCTCGTCCAGCTCGGCCGCGCCGGTAGCCTGACCGCGCAGGAGCCTGCCCGCCCTGCGAAATGGCGCCGCTAAGGCATTGGCCAACTGGTCGCGCAGGGTCATGTACCGCTCGCGCCTCTTGCCGATGCGATATTGCTTACCCAGACCTTCCACCCAAATGGCGATATCGCTCATCGGGCTTCCCTACACCACGTCCGCAAAGGTCTTCTCCATCCGGCGGAAGTAAAACGCCCCACCGATCAACAGGGTCAACGCCACCAGCGACGAAACGAGGATCGTCGGCCCCGGCGCGGTTTCAACGCCCAGCAGCGCCCAGCGAAAACCCTCCACCACACCGACCATCGGGTTGATGCCATACAGCGTCCGTAACAGGGGGTCCTCGATCAGGCTGCTGGGATAAGCGATCGGCGTAGCGAACATCCAGAACTGGGTGATGAACGGCACAATGTAGCCCACATCCCGGAACTGCACGTTCATCGCCGCAAGCCAGAGGGCCGTCCCCAGCGAGGTGACCAGAGCCAAAAGCAAAAGAAGGGGCAGCCAGAGGACGTTGGCGGTCGGCACAATGCCATAGGCAAACATCATCCCCAAAAGCACGATAAAGGCCAGCCCGAAGTCCACAACTCCGGCCAGCACTCTGGCGATCGGTATGGCCAGGCGCGGGAAATATACCTTCGTAATCAGGTTGGCATGGGTCACGATGCCGGTCGAGGCCTGGGTCAGGCCATTGGCGAAGAAAGACCACGGCACCAGAGCGGCGTAGCTGAAGATGGGATAAGGGATGTTATCGGAAGGGACCCGTGCCAGTTTTCCAAAGAAAAGGCTGAAGACCACCATCGTAAAGAAGGGCTGGATGATCGCCCAGGCTGCGCCCAGCACCGTCTGCTTGTAGCGCACCTTGATGTCCCGCCAGATCAGGAAATAGAGCAGCTCCCGGTACTCCCACAGCTCACCGAGCCTCAGAGAGACCCATCCTCTGGAGGGCCTGATCCGGATCACCGGCACCTGACCCGACGGCGCAGACGTCAGCAACCCCGCCGCTGGCCGCTCCTCCATACCTTCGACACTCATGACTTCCTCCCCCCGTCCGCCCAACCTACACCGCCGCCACAGAAGCATGGACCGGGGCGAAACAGGCCGTCTGCTGTGCCCGCAGCCGGTCGCTCAGCCGATCCGGCGGCAGTTCGACGTCGCCGTAGGCGATAGCCTGGTCCCTGGGCACATCCCGCCGCAGCCGACACCCTTCTGAAAGTCCCATCGGCAGCAGGTCTTCGGCCCGGGCCACCTCGTAGTTCTCCAGCACACCATAGCAGGTGAAGCCGCCGATGCCGTCCAGCACCTCCCCCGCCCTCAGGTCCCGCTTGGCAACGGTGATCACCTCCGTCACCGGGCCTCCCAGCGGGGCAACGGCAGCGTCATGGAAAAGCACCGCCCGGGCCACCGTCAGCGGCACCTCCAGGTGGCACAGGTGATAAGGGGTGTAAAAGACGTAAAGGGGCCCCTCCCCCATCTTGTAGTACCTCAGGTATTCCTGCTGCAGGGGATGGTCGTTGTAGCCCAGCACGAACACCCCCGGCGCCGGCCTGGCCCCGACGATGTAATCCACCAGGCCGGTCTCCAGCATCTGATCCATCGGGAACAGCTCCAGCGCGTCCGACACATCCTCGCAGTGAGGGCCGTACATCCCACGCCGGCCCACCCGGAAGCCGGTCGCATTGGCCACCACCGCCATCTCCATCGAAATCTTCGTGCCGTCGGCAAAGGAAGTGACCATCTGCGGCTTCTGACGATACCTCTCGGCATAGGCCCGCTGGGTCTCCGGGGTGCGGTAGGGGTCGTGCAACCCCTTGATGTTGCCTGCAAGCACCGGTCGGCAACCGATGGCACGGACGAACCGGTAGAGGTTCATGATCACCCCCGGCTGGTCGCCGTCGGCGTTGGTGACCACTACCCCGGCCCGGTCAGCGTAGACCTTCAGGATCGGCCCCAGGGTGGCATCCAGCTCAGCGTTCATCAGGATCACGTGCTTGCCGTGCTCGATCGCCTCCAGCGCGACGCGGGCGCCGAACTCGATGGTGCCGGTCACCTCGATCACGGCGTCTATGTTCCCGGCCCGGCAGAGCAGCATCGCGTCTTCGGTGACGGCATACTCCCCCCGGGAGACCGCCTCCTCCAACCCGGCCTCCGTCTCCACCACGCGCACCGACTCCACCCCCGCCTGCCGGTAGGCCCGCTCCGCCTGGGAGAGGGTGCGGTTGGCGATCGCCACCAGCCGCATGCCCGGCGTGGCGGTGATGATCTGGAGGGCGATGCCGCGCCCCATGTACCCGGCCCCCACCATCGCCACCCGGATCGGACTCCCTGCCCGCTCCCGCTCCTCCAACGCTTTATCCACGATGACCATAGGCGCCTTCCCGACGCGCTTCAATTTTGGGGCAACCGATCCCCCTGCATATTACGAATCACGAATTCCACGAATGATCCGAACCCCACGAATCGGAAAAGACGCTCACATTTGTGCAATTCGCCTCCACTCGTGTCATTCGCGTCCTCACAGAATGACAGCCGGTCCGCTGGAAGGCCGGGTTCCTGCAAAGGTCCCTTCCAGCGGAAGCCAGCACCTCCCCTCCGGCAGCCGATCCACACGGGCAACGTCCGGGAAGAACTGGACCACCCTCCCGCCCCATCGCCTGCCGATGGCGATCAACTCCCCCCTTCTCGTCTGGTAAAAGCTCTCCCCCCCAGGCTCCCAGCACTCCATCAGCAGCCGGTGGGAAAGCCCGATCAGCCGGGGTGTCTCCAGCGCCACCGCCCGGGCAAAGGTCTGCCTGCCCCAGTGGGCCAGGAACGTTCCGTCCCCCACGTTCCAGATGCCGTGGGCCCCGTAGCAGTGGCCCAGCGCGCCGGCCAGCATCGAGGCCCAGTAGGCATAAAGCTGGTCCGGGGCCCAGAACCGATCCCCTATCCCCTCGTACCAGGGTTCCAGGTTGATGTATCCCCGGGGGGCGAGGCCGCGACGGTCCAGCTCCAGAGGCAGCCGCCACAGCCGGTTCCTGGCCCCCTCGTCGTGCCCGGTTTGGGCGGTGTTGGCCGCCAACCGCTCGGGGTTGGGCACCGCCTCATACCCCGTCTCGTCCGCCGTGGGGTGGATGAGGATGGGCCGGCCGGTGCGCCGGGCTACCTCCTCCAGCACAGATCCCCATGCCTGCCGGCGGGCCTCCCATTGGCGCCGGTGCAGCCGTTTCTTGAGACGGTGAGCAGCAGCGCCGAGAAAGGCCCTCAGGCGCGGGGGGAGCCAGGAGAAGCGGACCCGGGCCAGCAGTTCGGCAGTTGTCTTATCCGGGAGCAGCATCCCCTCCTGGCCGATCCAGAGGCTGCTTTCGCCGCAGAGGCAGTAGAGCACGTCCAGATCGTCCAGCGTCTCGACGATCAGCCGCCACCACCCGGCCATCCTCTCCCGGCCCAGCCACTCGATCTGATGCCCCCACGCCCCGTAGACGACAGCTTTCAGCCCCAGGCTGTTCAGGTACTCGATACGTCCTCTGGCAAATTGGAGATACGCCCGATTGAATTGCCCGTCCAGGGTCCACGGGAACCCGGCCGGGCTTCTGGCGTTCTCGTTTTCCGGCCCCACCTCCGGCGGGATGCCGACGACCATCTGGATGGCTGAGAACCCCTGCTTGGCGCGACGGGCCGCCAGGTCCTTGAAATCCGGCTCTGCCAGACGGTCCGTCAGGCCGAACCACCATGTATCCGCCAGCAGCCCGACCAGCCCGGCATCTCCCATCGCTCGACGTGCCCTACGGCTCGAAATCCGGCCACCGCTGGTCTTTTTCCGAGAGGATGACCGGATGGTTGATGGGCCACTTGATCCCGAAGGTCGGGTCGTCCCAGCGGATGCCGCGCTCGTACTGAGGGGCGTAGAACTGCCCCACCTGGTAGAAGACCTCGGTGTCGTCTTCCAGGGTCTGATAGCCGTGGGCGAAACCGCCGGGGATGTAGATCGCCTTCCGGTTCTCCGCCGTCAGCTCGGTGCTGAGCCACTGCAGGTAGGTAGGCGAGTCGGGCCGCAGGTCAATGATGACGTCAAAGATGGCGCCCCGCACACACCGCACCAGCTTGATCTCCTCGTGCGGCGCGATCTGATAGTGCAGGCCGCGCAGGGTACCCCGCCTGGGGCTGTAGGTGATGTTCGCCTGGACGAAGGTGGTGGTCAGGCCGTGGGCGGCGAACTCTTTCTGGCACCAGGCCCGGGCGAAGAACCCCCGATTGTCCTGGATCGGCTCGAGACTGACGATATAAGCTCCCTTTAACCGGGTCTCTTCAAAAATCATGCCACCTCTATCGCCTCAAACCGCTCGATCTGGGCTTCGGTCAGCGCCCGCATATCCGCCTTCTGCCGATACCCCTGATACCATTCCACAATCCACTCCAGAGCGGTGGCAAGGGGGAGTCTGGGCGCCCATCCCAGCAGGCTGCGGGCCTTGGAGCTATCCAGCTTGAGGTAGGTGTCCTCGTGGGGATGCTCGGCCCCGTCCAGCTCCCAGCGGGCGCCCTCGCCCCACCTGCGGGTCAGATACTCGACGATCCAGCCCACCGTTCTGGCGTTCTCGCTATCCGGCCCGAAGTTCCACGCCTGGGCAAACGGCGGCCCGTCGGTGTAGAGCCGCTCCGCCAGGCAGAGGTAGCCGTTCAGCGGCTCCAGCACGTGCTGCCAGGGCCGGATGGCGTGGGGGTTGCGGATGACCACCGGTCGGTCTTCCAGCAACGCTTTCATAATGTCCGGGATCAGACGGTCCCTGGCCCAATCGCCGCCGCCGATCACGTTGCCCGCCCGGGTGCTGGCCAGCGCCACCCCGTGCTCCCCGTACCGCTCCGGCGGAAAGTAGGAGCGGCGGTAGGCGGAGATGGCCAGCTCCGCGCATCCCTTGCTGCTGGAGTAGGGGTCCCGCCCGCCCAGCCGGTCCTCTTCCCGATACCCCCACACCCACTCCCTGTTTTCGTAGCACTTGTCGCTGGTGATGCAGACCACTGCCCGGACCCCCGGCGTTTGCCGCACCGCCTCCAGCAGGTTCACCGTCCCCATCACGTTGACTGAGTAGGTCTCGACCGGGTGCTCGTAGGAATAGCGAACCAGCGGCTGGGCTGCCATATGGATCACGATTTCGGGGCGGTGCTCCGCCAGGACCGCCCGAAGGTAGGTCAGGTCGCGGATGTCGCCCAGAACGGAGGTCATCCCGTCGGCGACGTGGGCGATCTCGAACAGGCTGGGCTGGGTGGGTGGGGAGAGGGCGTAGCCGACCACCCTGGCCCCTAACCTTTGCAACCATAAAGAGAGCCAGCTTCCTTTGAACCCGGTGTGGCCGGTGACAAGGACCCTTTTGCCGCGCCAGAAATCCCGGTTCATTTCCAGACCTTCCAGGGCGGGTTGGCGGAGGTCCACAGCTCCTCCAGCACCATCTTATCCCGCAGGGTGTCCATCGGATGCCAGAAGCCGTAGTGCCGGTAGGCGGCCAGTTGGCCGTCCCGGGCCAGCCGCTGGAGCGGCTCCCGCTCCCAGACGGTATCATCCCCGTCCACATAGTCAATGGCCCCCGGTTCCAGGACGAAGAAGCCGCCGTTGACCCAGGCCCCGTCCCCCTGAGGCTTTTCCCGAAACTGAGTGACCTTCGTCTGCCCCTCCTCCAGCCTGAAGGTCCCGAACCGGCCCGGCGGCTGGACGGCGGTCATCGTGGCCAGCACCCCCTGCTGGCGGTGGAAGGCGATGAGGTCCGCAATGTCCACATCGCTTAACCCGTCGCCGTAGGTGAAGCAGAAGGTCTCATCCCCAACGTATTCCCGGACCCGCTTGAGCCGCCCGCCGGTCATCGTCTTCTCCCCTGTATCCACCAGCGTCACCCGCCACGGTTCGACATCGTTCTGGTGGATCTCCATCCGGTTGTTCCGCAGGTCGAAAGTGACGTCGCACATGTACAGGAAGTAGGAGGCAAAATACTGTTTGATCACATGCCCCTTGTAGCCGCAGCAGATGATGAAGTCGTTGATGCCATAGGTCGAGTAGATTTTCATGATATGCCACAGGATGGGCCGTTCGCCGATCTCGACCATCGGTTTAGGCTTCACCCCCGTCTCTTCGCTGAGGCGGGTCCCATATCCTCCGGCCAGAATGACGACCTTCACCTTCGACCTTCCTGTTATCCTTCCGCAGTGGGGCTTTCCCCCGACGCCGCTTTGAGAGGGCCTGTCGGCCTTTCCGCCTCCTCGCCTCCCCCGTTCCCGCGGGCCATCCGTCGGTGGGCAAGCTCCCATCCCAGACTCTGAATCCATGGCTGTCTGGAAACCCACCACAGGGCTTCGCCGATCTGCTTACCGAAGTAGAGCTGGTACTTTCTCCGGCGCCTGGCCTCGATGAACAGATACCGCGCCCGGCGCAGGAGATGCCTCACCTCTGCTGAAGAGGCCCTGGAGACGTTCAGGCTGGTTGCACATCCCCGCGGGTTCCCGACACTTTCGTAGTAATCCTCCCAGAGCATCCCGCCCCCTCCGTCCTTTACAAGCTCCCATGCGGGAGTTGCCGGGTGGGGAATGAACCAGGAGAACTCCGCGGCATCCAGCTCCAGTTCGGATATCCGTTCCACCATCCGCAGGATATGATCGGGCCGTTCCCCCACCCCGCCCAACCGGAAATGGCCGATGCTGAAGACGTCCATACTGGTCATCCACAGCACGTTTCTCTGCACCGTCTCCCAGTTGGCGAAAAGCGCCTCCCCGTTACCCTCCCAATGCCAGTCCACCCACCGACATCCCGCCTCGCGCATCCGGGCCAGCAGGCGCGGGGTGAGGTGCTCCAGTGGAGCCTGGCACCGCCATTCCACCCTCAACAAACGGGCAGCCATCTGGTGTGCCAGCCCCTCCAGCCAGCGGCCCCCGTCAAACAGCACATCTCCTATCAGGTGCGCCACATACCGCCCGTGATTCCGGGCCAGCAGGGCCATCTCCTCTGCCACACCCTCCGGGCTTCGCTGTCGGTATGTGCCCTCTCCGCCTCGCCCGACCAGCAACGGCAGCATCACCCCCCACCCTGAACCCCCTTCGGAGTACGGTCCCAGGTCCCACAGATGAAAGCCTGGGAGGGGGAGGCTATCCAGATCGGCCTGTGGCAGGCGAGGGGGGTTATGGACGATCTGCTCCCCCCGCCGGAAGGAGAGTCCCGCGATGCGCTCCAGGCCGTTCCCTCCCTCCTCCAAAGCCCGGACCAGCTCGAGGACGGTCTCTTCCCCCTCCCCCCGGACCACGAAGTCGGCCCCTGCCTGCAGGACGGACTCAGGAAGCGCCGTGGCGTGCGGGCCACCGACTACAATCCAGCACCCCAGATTCTCCTTTACCCATCGGAGGATCATCCTGCCGCTGAGCCAGTTGCCGCTCATCACGCTCAGGCCCACCATGTCGGGGCGTATGGCAGAGAGAGCGGTCATCCGCCCCTCCCCCAGCATTCCCGATAGGGAGGGGAGCGGCTCCTGGCTCCAATCCACTACCTGTACAGTATGCCCCTCCTGTTCGAGCGCGGCTGCGATGTACGCCACGCCCAGCGGAGGGGCCTCTGTCGTCAGGTAGCGCCATGGCGGCACAACCAGACAAACCCTCACGTACTCCCTCCGCTAGCCCGCCCCCTGTCCCGTCAGCACCATAGGGATTGTGCGCAACAGGATCATCAGATCTAGGAGAAATGAACAATGCTCGATGTATTTAAAGTCCCAGCGAATGATCTCAGGAAAGGTCAGCTTACTCCTCCCGTTGATCTGAGCCAATCCCGTTATCCCCGGCAGAACCTCGAAACGCCGCCAGTGCCAGGGTTTATATTCCTCCACTTCATACGCCATAGGGGGGCGAGGACCTACCAGGCTCATATCCCCCTTCAACACATTGAAAAGTTGAGGGAGCTCATCCAGGCTGGTCTTGCGGAGGAACCTCCCCACCCGGGTGACCTTGCCCGCCGCGCTGGGCTTGAACGGCCGGCTCACCCTTCCCTCCATCCAGGCAGGCTCCTCCCCCTCCAGGGGGCCATTGATATATCTTCTTATGTAGGTTCGGTGTTCTCCCCCGTCACCCTCGTGGCGCATCGAACGGAACTTATAGAAGTCGAACACCCGTCCCCCCTTCCCCACTCGCTTCTGCACCAGGATCACGGGGCCGGGGGACTCCAGCCGGATGAGGACCGCGATCAGGGCCATAAGAGGGGCCAGCAGGAAAAGCAAGGACAAGGCCACCTCCACGTCAAGTGCCCGCTTGAGGAACCTGTAGCCCAGCCGGCCCCGGCCCCTGTCCACGAGGGACACATACCCCACCATTCCCCACGGTTTCGTGGCTTCCGAAGCCATCTGATTACCCTCCCTTCACTCCACCGGTCCACAATCCGGGAGAAGCACATACTTGCTATGAGGGGCCAGACGTTTGGAGCGCCCCAGAAATGGCCTCAGCCCCAGTGCTCGTCGGGCTCTCCAAAACAACCGCTAACCCAGGAGGATCCGGTCGGAGCGAGACGGCCCGCCCGATCACCGCCCGACAATGCAACCACCCAGGCGGGACTCTCTTACAACGCAGAAGAGGAGAGGTGTACGGAAAAAGCTGAGAAACAGTCAACTAACAGGGGCAGAACAAATGATGCCTCAGACTCCCTTCTCCTCCGTGGCTAGCCCTCTGCACCCCCCTAAGTCCACAATAATGAGTATAACCCCTGACAGTGAAACAATTTCTAGAGAATCATTAAAAAATTCCTAAAACACAGCGCCGGATTGGATCCGGCGCTACGTGCTGCGGGCTTATTCTGAGCGGGGGAAAAATGAGGAAAACTCAGGAACTCTCCAGGTCCCTCTGCGGCCGATAGGCGACGCGGGCCAGGAGGATGCTCAGGCCATACAGCAGGATCAGGGGCAACATCACCAGCGCCATATTGACCGGATCGGGCGTGGGAGTCACCACCGCTGCCAGCACAGCGATCAGAAAAAGGGCCACCCGCCAGTTCTTGAGCAACGTCCGGTAGTCCACCACCCGCGCCTTCGCCAGAAAGAAGATCACCAGAGGGGTCTCAAAACTGAGGCCTATCCAGAACATCAGGTTAGTGATAAAGGAAATATAGTTGGCCGGACGGGGTCGGGTAGGGATGGAGACAAAGCCGAGCAGGAAAGGGATGGCTGTCGGGAGCATAACGAAATAGGCAAAAGCGGCTCCGCCGACGAAAAGGAAGGTTGCCAGAGGGGCCAGAAGATAAACGTAACGGCGCTCGTGGGGGAAAAGGCCCGGGGAGATAAACCGCCAGAGCTGGTATAGGATCACCGGCATCGCCAGGGTGACACCGGCCAGAAGGGTCACCTGCATGAAGACGCCGACGTTCTCCGTAACCTCGATGGCCTCCAGGTTCTCCAGGCCGCCGACGGGGCGGGCCAGCCACTCCAGAAGCTGCTGGGCAAAAAGAGCACTGATCAACACCCCTACCGCCAGGGCCAGCAGCGCCCGGAACAACCGCCGACGGAGCTCTTCGATGTGTTCCAATATGGACTGGCCGGCCTCTTCGCTCATCCCGCCATGTCTTCACCCGGCCCCACCGGCTGGGGGAGAGGAGCTTCGCCCTTCCCGCGCGGGGCCTGAGACCCGGCTGGCCTTCCGATCGCCTGTACCTCTTTCTCGAGCGCTTTCGTCTCTTCTGCCACCCGTCTCAGGTCTTCCCGCAGCGATGGCTCAACCGCTCCCAGCGTCTCCTCCTTGAGCGCCTGGACCTCTGAGAGCACGTCCCGCTGGACGGCCATCCACTCCCGGCGCAGCCGGGCCATCAGACGCCCTCCCTGCTGCACCAGCTCCACCGCCCGCTTGGGGCCGACCAGCAGAATGGCGAGCAGGACAAGAAAGACGAGCTCGCCCGTGCCGATGTTGAAGAATTCCATCAGGACAATCTCAGCAAGCCAGCGCCGGGCCTAGTCCTTGGCTGGTTCCGACTCCCCCCTCTCCTCCTGCCGCTCTTCCCCGGAAAGAGCCTGCCGGAAGTTCCGGATCCCCTTCCCCAGCTCGGCCCCGATCTTCCCCAACCGGCCGACTCCGAAAAGGAGGACAACGATGGCCAGGATGATCAAAAGCTCCCCGATGCCGAAGTTACCGAACTTCATCCTTCACCTCTGATCCTGGATTCGCCGCCTGTTATTATACCATCGCCCGGCCAGGATGCAACGAGTCATCGGGTGGGAGGTGTATTTCAGTCTGGGGGCGAGATGTCCCTGGCCCGGGCCGGACCTGGGGAAACACGAATGGCGCGAATGGAAACGAATACGGCAAATGGGGGAGGGATCTCTCCTGTTCGCTGTATTCGGGCCATTCGTGGGATTCGCGATCCACCGGCGGGCGAGAGGACCACCCGCCCCGAAATTGAAATACGCCCCCTGTGACACTTCTCCTTCTTTCCCGTATAATTCTATGGGATGAATAAAAGAACAGGCCAGTCCATCCACAAAGATGCCCGACCCGAGGCAGTAGACTGGGAAGCCGCATATGCCGACCTGCTGCCCCGTGTGTACAACTTCTTTCGTTACCGGGTGGGGGATGGGCCGGTGGCGGAGGACCTTACAGCGGCGACCTTCGAGAAGGCGTGGCGCAGCCGGAAGCGGTTTCGAAATGACCGGGGGGCTTTCTCCACCTGGCTGTTCACCATCGCCCGCAACGTAGCCATAGACCACTTCCGCTGCCACTCTCAGGAGGTCCCGCTGGAGGAGCTATCTGGCATGCCTGACCCCTGCTCGGTCGAAGAGGTGGTTCAACGGGGGAACGACGCCGGTCGCCTCCGATCGCTCATCGCCCGGCTGCCCGCCCGCGAGCAGGAGTTGATCGCCCTCAAGTACGGCGCGGGGCTGACCAACCGGGCCATCGCACGGCTGACCGGCCTGAGCGAGTCCAACGTGGGGACCATCCTGTACCGCGTGGTCTGCAGACTGCGCTCCGAATGGGAGGAGGTTGCCGATGAGTGATGAATTCCTGTACCGGCTTCGCCAGCCGCCGCGGCCGGAGTTCGCCGAGGCGCTGTACGAGCGGATCCGCCAGGAGCCGAAGAGACCCCCACTGCGCCGGCGGGTCGCCCTGGGCCTGACCGGCCTTGCTGTGGTTTTCGCCCTTGCCCTTCTGTGCTTCCCCTCCGTCCGGGAAGCGGTCGCTCAGGGCATCCGCATCATCGGCGGCATCTGGTTCTATGAAGCCGAAAGCCTGCCCCGTCCGACAAAGCCCGAAATCCGGCTCATCCCGCCGGTCAGCCTGGAGGAGGCGCGGGCTGCGTTCCCCTGCGAACTGGCGCTCCCGGAATGGCTGCCGGAAGGGCTGGAGTTGCGGTCGGTGCAGGTGGACCGCTACACCGACGAAGCCGCCACGGCGATCCTTATGTGGAGCAACGCCTACGGCGAGACTCCTCTGACGATGTTCATCTTTTGCCCGGCCCAAGAAGGGCAGGGGCCGGTGATCCCTCCCGACGCCGTCGTCGAGGAGGTGAAGGTAAACGGCCAGCCGGCCGCAGTGGTCTACGGGAAGTGGATTAACCATCAATGGGAACCCAGGGCATGGCCCGTCCTTTACTGGAGATCCAGAGAAGTGGTGTATGAATTCGCCTCCGGCTCTCCTCAGATCACTGTGGAAACCCTCGTCCGGATCGCCGGGTCGGTCTCACCGCAACCCTAGGGGAAACAACGGTGGGGGCGCAGCGGCGCTGCGCCCCTACGGCACCCCTACGGCGCGTACCGGAACGGATGGCGGGCGGCGGCCTTCTCGTTGAAGAGTTGCGCCAGGGTGGGCCGCCCCTCGATGGCCTTGCGCACCGCCTGCATCATCGCCTTGTAGTTGTTGAGGGCCACCCGTTTGGCGATGGAGGCCGCCGGATGGACGAAGGCGTTAACGATCAGCACCAGCTCGTCCAGCGCCTCCTCCGGCAGGTAGCCGCTCTCGACGTTCTTGCGGACCGCCAGGCTGATCCCCTCCGCGGCGTGTTCGTAAAAGAGGCGGCGCTGCCTGGCGGTGCGGATGGTCACCGTGGGGACCAATAACGTCAACGGGCGCTCGCAGATCACCTTCAGCCCCCGCTCCTGGCCCCAACCGGCCAGCGCCCGCTCCACCGCGCGGCCCACCGGCCCGTCCCGGCGGCCCAGCAACAGGTCCACGTGGGCAATTTCCTGGAAGGGCGGCCCGGCGAACCCCTCGCCCACCCGCAGGGTCCAGCCAGCCACCACGGACGGGGTATCCGGCGTGGCGGGGACGCAGGTGTGCACCTGCCTGCTTCCCAGGTCGTACACTACCTCCGCATCCCGGAGCTTGCCCAGGTCCTCAAGCTGGAGCCGCATCTCCTCGTAGTCCTCCCGCCGGAAGCCGCCGCCGGGCATGATCGGATGGCGGGAGTCGCCCACCAGCAGCCCCATCATCCGCAACCCTTCCTTGACCGCCTGGGTGGAGCTGCACTGTACGACGATGCGCACCAGCTTCTGCACCTTCTGCTGCCACATCTGCGCCGTCTCCAGGTCCCTCTCCAGGGTGGCCCGATAGACCATCTGCCAGATGTCGGGGATCAGATTGGCCGAGGCCAGAATCGCCCCGTCGGCGCCAGCGGCCAGCGCCGCCTGCACCACCTCGTCGTGGCCGACGAAGATCCCCACCCGGCCCTTGACCTTTTCGAAGAGGGCCTCCATAAAAGGCAGGTCGCCGGAGGAGTCCTTGATGCCCACCACGTTGTCGAAATCGAGGAGCATCCCCTCGGCCGTCCACCAGCGGAAGTGGGTGCCGGCACACTGGGGGATGTTATAAAGGACCAGGGGGACGCCCAGCCCGTCCAGCGCCCGGTAGTGGTCATACACCTCGTTGAAAGAGGGTTTGAGATAGTAGGGGGCGACGACCAGCACGCCGGTCGCCCCGGCGTCGCGGGCCCACTCGGTGAGGGCCAGCGTGTCGCGGGTGGAGGGGCAGCCGGTCCCGGCCACCACCGGCACCCGTCCCCCCACCTCATCCAGGCAGACCCCGATGACCCGCTTGCGTTCCTCGATGCTCATATAAGAAAACTCGCCTGTGGTCCCGCAGGGGACCACCCCGTTCACGTGGGGCAGGACATAGCGAATGAGCGCCCGGTAGGCAGCCTCGTCGAACGCCCCATCCTTCGTGAAGGGAGTCACCAGCGCGGGATAGATGCCCCGGAACCACTCAGTTTTATAGCCCATAGAGTCCTCCTTGTAGCGCAAGATCAATCTTGCGCTACGAAAGCCTGGGCGATGGCGGCGCGGGCGGCCTCATAGACGCTGTGATAGAGCGCGCGCCGGTCCAGTGCCTTGGGATGGACCGTCGCCAGGACGATCATCACCTCTTCGTCCACCGCCGACTCCGGGATCGCCCCCGCCTCCAGCGCGTCCACGATGGCCCGGGCCAGCGCCGACTGAGTGGGGCCGTAGATCATATTGGCCTGCCGGAGGTTCTTCTGTGGCAGCGTCGGAAGAAGCAGGGTGGACGGGCGGACTGTCAGCCCTGGCTCCAGGATCGTGGTCAGCGCCTCCCGGCCGTGAAGGGGATAGGTCAACTGGAGCGCGTAGGCCTCCCCCAGCGGCGTCCCCTTCCGCCCGGCGACCAGGTCCAACTGCACCCGGTTCAGCCCCTCCCCTGCCGCGCCGCTGCCGACGCGGAGGTGATAGGCGCGGATGACCTCCGGCGTCAGCTCCAGGTCGCCGAAGCGGGCCTCCAGCGGGCCGCCCGGGTACTCGAAGGGCTCCTCCTCCACCTGAATCTTGCCCAGCCGCTCCAGCTCCAGCTGGATCTCCGCCCGGGTCTCGTGGATGAGCGCCCCGCCGACCGCCTTGAGCGGGCGACGTGGGTTCCCTACGGGGATCCCCATCATGTTGAGGGCCGCTTTGACCGCCACGCCGCCTCCATAGCGACAGAAGATGCGGGAAAGCTTCTGCACCTTCCGCTGGAGGGCGCGGGCCTCCGCCAGGCGGCCCTCCTCGACCAGCCGCAGCACCTCCTGCCAGACCTCGGGGTAGACCTGGGCGCTGGCCAGGATCATCCCTCGCACTCCACCGGCCAAAGCCGGCACCACCACCTCATCGTGGCCGATGAGGACGTCAATCCGGTCTCCGGCGTACTCCAGGATCTCCATCGTGTAGGTCAGGTTGCCGGAGGAGTCCTTCAGGCCGACCACGTTGGGCAAATCAGCCAGGTCCTCGACCACCTCACGGGGGAGAACGGCGTCCACTACCTGAGGGATGTTGTAGAGAATCAGGGGGATGTCCACCTGTGTGGCGATGTCGTAGAAATGCTGGTAGACCTCCTTGTCGGACGGGTGGAGGAAGTAGGGAGTGACGACCAGGATGGCATCGGCGCCGGCCTCTCTGGCATCCCGGGCCAGGGCCAGCGCCTCGGGGGTCCCGGAAGCCCCGCATCCGGCGATGACCAGGGGCGCACCGCCGCGCGCCCCTGCATTGGGCGCACTGCCGTGCGCCCCTGCATTGGGTGCATTGCCGTGCGCCCCTGCATTTGGCGCACCGCCGCGCGCCCCTGCATTGGGCGCACCGCCGCGCGCCCCTGCATTG
>JBDOIF010000051.1:0-3335 GCA_041082215.1 Anaerolineae bacterium | reverse complement strand
AGGGGGCGGGGGCGGGGGGCTGGTGGGCGGGAGCGGGGTCGGGGTGGCGGTAGGGGTAACCCGGACAGGGGGACGGGTGGGAGAAGGGGTGAAGGTCGGGGTGGGTGTTGGTCGGGGCGGGCGGGTGGGTGAGGGGGGGCTGTACCGGGCAGTGGCCGTTGCCCGTGCGGCACACCCGTCATAGACCTTTGGCTCCTCCTGCGGCTGTATCTCCATCACCCAGCACGGGAAGAGCACGTACATCTCCGTTTCGGAGGAGCAGTTGATGGAGCCCTCCAGCACCTCCAGCCGCATGGTCTCCCCATGGGCCTCCAGGTCAAACCGGGTGGGGACGCCCAGCGGGTCCACAGGGCAGACGGGCAGGGTGAGTTCGTAGGAAAGCTGCCGGATCTCGAAGAGGAAGTGCCCTTCTATCGGCGTTAGCTCGAGGCGGGGAAGAACACCTGGATTCCGTAGCTCCAGAGTGGATGCGGGGGAAAGTTCAAACGAGCTGCCGTCTCCCAGGCAGAAACGGGCCCCCTCCGTCGCCCCGGTCGTGACCCGTCCCCCGGCCTCGAGGACAAATTCCTCATCCAGAGCGATGGCTTCCCAATCGTCGGTGCCTGCCGGTTGCCATTGGGCTTCCCCCTCGCAGAGGCGCATCCGGAGGTAGGGTGGTGCAAAGGCAGAGGGCGGTGTGGGGGAGGAGGGGGTACAGGCGCTGGCAAAGCCGATCAGCGCAAGCAACACTGCCCCGAGTGTCGCTACCCGGCGCGTAAAGGGTCGGTGGTGAGGTCGTCCGCGTCTACAGACTGTCGCCGAGCTGATGGGAGGCATGCCTTTTCTCACGGCCCCGCTTATAGGAGAATTGGGAAGGTTTCTTTATTAATTATAACCCGCCAGCCAGTATATAGCAAGCCGCCCACCCGGCCAGGTTTTGGAAGTAAATTCCCACCACTGAGACACAGAGGACACGGAGTTCTAAGGGAGATTCCGAGGTTCCTCGGCGTTTCTCTGTGCCCTCCGCGCCTCCGCGGTTCTTCTCCTCCCCTTTCCCGCCACGCAGGAGAGGGGAGAGGCTAGGGGGATGGATGAGGGCGGTCCTGATCCCCTTCTGCTTCACCCATCGGCCCCTGTGGCCGCATCCGCTCCAGGAGCTGACGGGTTATCTTGATCGCATGGCGGCATTGCCGGCATTCCACCGTGTAGTGGTCTGCTCCCCTGGCTTCCATCTCCTCCAGGGCGGCCTCCACCAGCTCTCTGGAAAGCGTGAACATATAACCGCACCGCTGACAGCGAACCCTTCTCATAACTCACCTCCTCCCGATCCCCGCCCTTCCCTTAAGGAAACCCTGCCCGGAGGTTGCTTTCTGCCCCCGGAGGAAAGATCAGATACTGCTCGGTGGCGTTCTCCAGATCGGCGTAGACTCCCCGGTAAGGGGGGGGGAGCAGGGCCGCCAGTTGGTACATCACCTCTTTCAAGATAAGCTCTCGCTCCTCCCGCCGTACACGCTCACCCCCCGACTGCAGGTGAAAGGGATAGCCCACCCGAACCCACACCCGGGTCCGGAGCAGACGGGCCAGGTTGTGCCAGAACCTCTCCTGCCCCCACACGGCCACCGGCAGGATAGGAGCTCCGGTCATCAGAGCCAGCAGCACCACACCCGTCCGTCCCGCCTGCAGCCGCCCGTGGTGGCTGCGGGTCCCCTCCGGGTCCAGCAGGAGCGCCTCCCCCTCTCCCAGTGCTGTCAGCGCTTTCCGCACCGCTGCCACGTCCGGGCTGCCGCGGCGCACGGGGATGACTCCCCCCAGCCGCATCAGGGGGGCCAGGACCGGGTGCTCGAAGTTCTCGATCTTGCTGAACCCCACCAGATGACGGGGGGAGAGCAGATAAGTTAACAGCCCGTCCAGGAAGTTGACGTGGTTGTTGATGATAATGAGGGGGCCGGTGGTGGGTATCCGTTCCAGGCCCGTTGCCTCTATGTGGACAACGGACTGGAGGAGGAGCCGAAAGAAGAGCTGGCCGAAGCGGCGGAGCCAGGTGGGCAGGTTTCCCTCCATTCTGCCCGAACCCTCAGCAGACCACACGGAGGCGCCCCGGCAGGACCTCGAACTCCAGTTCGTCCGCATCCAGACACAGGGTTTCGCCATCGGCGTGGACTGTCTGTGTCCCGTCTTTGATAACGACCCGGACGTGACGGGAGCGGGCCATTGTGATGCGGGGCCGGCCCACCTGTGTGCCTCGCATAAAGCGGGGGACAAAAGAGAGCATCTGCAACTGGTTCATCTTCGCCCCGATGCAGAGGTCGAACAGGCCGTCGTCGGGGGCCGAATGGGGGGTCATCAGGAACCCACCTCCCATCCTCCGCCCGTTCATGATGGAGACCATCAGCGTCGGCTGTTCCAGCACCATGTCATCCAGCTCGATGCGGGTGAGGGGGGCGCGGTAGTAGAAGAGGAGGGTGCGGAGGACCGCCACCAGGTAGACGGCGAAGCCGCGCAGTTGGGTATAGCGAGCGGCCTGCACGTTGACGACAGCGTCGAAGCCGATGCCAACGCCATTTCCGAAATAGCGGAACCCTCTGGCCAGCCCCACGTCAACGACACGGGTGCGGCCCCTTGCCAGCGCTGCACATCCGGCCTCCAGGTCCAGGGGGATGCCCGCCCCATAGGCAAAGTCGTTGCCGGTGCCCACGCAGAGCGCCCCCATTGCGGCGTCTCCCTCCCCGGCCTCCTGGGCCTGGATCAGCCCGTTGAGCACCTCGTTGGAGGTTCCGTCCCCTCCCATCGCGATGACGACCCGGTAGCCGCTGGCGACGGCCTGCCGGGCCAGCTCTGCTGCGTGCCATGGCCGCTCGGTGATCACTGTGTCGAAAGAAAGGCCGTGCTCTCTCAGCATTTCCTGCACCCGGGGGAGCAATCGCCGTGTCGCTCCCCGGCCGGCAACGGGATTGGCTATGAGCAGATGAGAAGACACCCTGAATTCTCCTGTGCTGAACTGGCTGGACGATCCTTTCCAAACGGTATAACCCCGTCAGGCGAAGGAAGATGCCGGCTGGCGATGGTTATGATCAGGGCTTACTCACCGCAGAGACACAGAGGACGCAGAGTTCCTTAGAAGGTTCTGAGGTTTCCCGGTATTTCTCCGCGTCTCCGCATCTCCGTGTCCCCACGTCCCCGTTTCCCGATGTCTTTGTGGTTTTTCCGAAGTGCGTGATTCCTGATTTTATCATCCACCGGGAGGAAGGCAAGTGCCCGTTTGACACTGAGGTTCGGACATAAGTTGGGACACCACTTCCTCACCCCACCCCCGGCCCTTCGGGCCACCCCCTCCCCTCTCCTGACCTTCGGTCAGG
>JBDOIF010000037.1:0-5085 GCA_041082215.1 Anaerolineae bacterium | reverse complement strand
CAACACATCGTTGATGAGCGCCAGCAGATGCTCGCCGCTGCGGTTGATGATGGCCAGGCTCTCCCTCTGACGGGGCGTCGCATGGGGGTCGCTCGCCAGCAGTTCCGAAAAACCGATAATGGCCGTGAGCGGTGTGCGCAGTTCGTGGCTGATGTTCGCCAGGAAAGCGCTCTTGGCGCGGCTGGCGGCCTCGGCGGCCTCTTTCGCCTGCATCAGGTCTATGTTCTGGTCCGTCAACTGCTGGGTGCGCCGGGCGACCTGGGTCTCCAATCCCGTGACCAGTTCGCGCAATCGCGCCACCATGCCGTTGAACGCCTCCGTCAGAAAGCCAATCTCGTCGTGGTACTGCACCGGCATACTGGTCTCCAGGTCGCCCGCGTTGACCCGCCGAACCCCCTCCAGCAGCGCGTTCAGCGGGCGGATCAGGCTGACGTGGAACAGGATGGGGAAACCAGCGATGACAAAGAGGCTGCTGAGCAGGATCAGAACCGCCAGCGGGCGGAGCAATTCGTGCAGGTGGCGGCGAAACTCCAGATAGTGGTCCTGGATGATGCCCTGCGGCCCGCTGTGGACCGGCAGGCGGGTCAGGTCCACCATCTCTGGCGACAGGTTGGTCCTCCCCGGCAGCGCGCCCATCACCCAGACGTTCGCGAACGGGCCGGTATCGGGCTGGTATGCCAGGTCAGGCAGGCCGTTGGTAGTGATCTCAAAGGCGCCATCCCGGTACAGGACCATCTGAAACGTAAATATCTCCTGAGGGTTATAGACGGCGGGCATCCGGTACCAGGTGATGATCAGGCGCTCCCCTTCACTCCGGGCGAACACTCCCCCATTGGCCGCTGGTCTCAGGGGCACGAACAACGGGAATATCGCGGGCGTCGCGGCGTAGTGGTATTCCATGCTCGGATAGTCTAACGGCCTATCCATGCTGACGGCGCCGCTGCGCATCACCCAGACGGTCCGGGCTGTCCTCCCGTAGAACGGGAACGGGAAGGGAATCTCCGCCACCTCTTCCCATGGGTCGTCACTGGGCTGGAGTTTCCGGAAGTCCAGCGGACGGCCCGGGTCAGCGTCAAAGTGGGACTCCACCGGCGTCACGTCGTAGCCACCGGCGGCGTTGGGGGTGAACCGCAGCGTCTGCCGGTCGGCCAGCGCGGGCCGGTAGGCGGCCACGTAGGATGGCGTCATCACCCAGCCCGCCGCGCCGAAGACGGCCAGCACCGTCACCAGCGTGATGCCCACCAGGCGTACCTGGAAAGTCGTCATTTCGGGCGTGTAGTTGAGATAGACCAGGGCAAACAGGAACTGGGTGAGCAGGATGCCCGCCGAGGTGGCCGAATGGAAGAGCGCCGGGAGGATGGCGTAGAGGGCGCGCCCCATGTTGACCAGGCCCAGAGCCACCGGGATCAGGAAGACCAGCGCGAAGGCGCGCGCGGCCTTCGCGGCCGCTCCCTGGGGCCGTATCAGGTGGCCGATGCCCGACCGGTACAGCAGGCCGGGCCGCGCCCCCTCGTGCTCGGAGGCCGCGACGGTCTGGCGCAGGAAGGCCAGCGGCGCCAGCGCGAGACAGACCATCAGGGCGCGGTCCATGGCAATGGAGCGGTATACGACGTAGTTGTCCTGGAGCAGCAACTGCCCGCGATAGACGGCGAATCCGGCCTCCCAGAGCGTGTAGAGGAGGTCTGCCGCCAGCACGAAGCGGGCCTCCCATTTGCGCTGGGGGTACAGGCGAGGGAAGCGGTAGGCGAACTGGGTCAGCAGGGTCAGGAAGAGGCCAATGGCGGTGTTCTCCAGGTACACAGCGTAGAGGCGCGGCGTGGGCGGCAGCGCCGCGTCCAGGAAGAACAACAGCATGACCAGGACGACGGAGGCGTAGAAGAGAGCCAGCAGGGGAACCGGCGTGCTCTTTTCCCCGCGCCGCCAGGCGACAACGGCACGACGGCCGAAGTAGCTCGCAATCGCCACCGCCAGGATGAGTTGGGTCAGATACCCGATAGAAGCGGGGGTCAGGTATAGGATTGGCATGACTTACGCCAGTCTCAGGCGGCGGAAGGCCCAGGGCGCGCCCAGGCCGCCCCACAGCCCCACCAGCCCGTAGCGGACGAAGCGGAAGAGCAGGGCCGGTTCCAGGCCGGAGAAGGCCACCCGCAGCCCCAGCCAGAGCCCCACCAGGACGACCACGCCCAGCAGGAAGCGGACCACCCGTTTCCAGAGGGGGCCGCCGGAGTGGAAGCGGACCCACTGTCGCTCCAGCACAAACCCGACGCCCATCCCCATCAGCGTTGCCCCTTCGGTCACGCCGTCCCCGGTGAGGAAGAGGAGCATCAGGAGCAGGGGGACGGCCAGCGCCACGCCCAACTGCCAGGCCAGCCCTTTCTCCTCCAGCCAGCGCTCCACCCCCAGTTCCAGCCAGAGGTAGAGGAGCAGGAGCGCCGCGCCGATGACGTATCCGCCCAGGACGTCGTGGGGGAAGTGGACGCCCAGGTAGACGCGGGAGAGGGGGATGAAGAGCATCATCACCGCCGCCAGAATCCAGACCCAGCGGCGGCGGGCCTGCGCGGCCAGGTATCCCCAGACGACGACGGCGCTCTGGGTGTGGCCGCTGGGGAAGCCGTAGCCGGTTGCGTCCCAGAGCACCTTCACCCGCCCCGGCGCGTACTCCGGCGGGCGCGGGAGCGCGGCCAGCGTCTTCGCCACCGCGTTGGTGTAGGCGCAGAGCAGAAAGGCGACGGTCAACCGCGCGCCCGTCCGCCGGTCCAGACACCAGTAGATCAGCGGCAGCAGCAGGAGGAAGAACTCCTCCTCGCCCATAAACGTGAAGGCCCGGAAGGGCCAGTCCAGCGCAGGGCTGAGATGCTGGAGCCCGGCGATGACCTGAAGGCCCCACTCCATGAGTCCGTTCACGGTGCACCTCCGTTTCAGGTTGGATGCGGATGAACGCGGATGAAAACAGGACGCAGATTAACGCAGATTTCCGCAGATTTTATTGATTAAAAGATTCGTCGGGTTGCCAGTTGTGAACCATCCCGAAAACATGACCCAAAACATACCTTCCCCCTGGCGTTGGCTGGCCGGGAGGCGATGTGGCTCCTGGCGGTGAGGTCGGCGTCGGCCCCCCTCCACCGCCGGGAGGTGGTGGAGGAGGATTAATGCCTGGTTGTCGTGAGGGCTCAGGAACAACTCCACAACTACTATCTAGCTGGCAGGTATAAGAGCGGGTACTACCATCATACTTACACTTGAATCCTTGCGTACAACACGTTCCAGGATCACAATCAATACCAACAGAATTAGCCTCTTTAACATTATGACTCCACTGCAAAAAGGGGATAGCACCCGATTCTGAACGTTCTCCTCAAAATGGGCCGGATCTGCTATAATCCGGGAAACGCGGTAGAGGAGAAGGCCATGTTCCGAAAGAACACCCGGCACCTGCAAATCCCGTTGACCAGCCACGTAGATGAACTGCCCGAACCGCTGCGGCAGCGACTGCAGAACTCCTGGGCAGAGACCTTCTATCAGGAATTCTTCTGCCGTCTGGACGAAGCGCCCTTCGCTGTCCTGTATGCGGATCTTCCTTCCCGCCCCAACGTACCGGTCAATGTGCTGGTCGCCCTGGAGTTTCTCAAGGCGGCCAACGGCTGGACGGACGAAGAGATGTACAACGAGTTCTGCTACAATGTCCAGGTGCGCTATGCCCTGGGCTATCGCCACCTGGGCGAAGGGTACTTTGACCTGCGCACCCTCTATTACTTCCGAGAACGGCTGGCTCGCCATATGCAGGAGACGGGTGAGAACCTGCTGGAGCAGGCCTTTGAGCAGGTGACCGATGAGCAACTCCAGGCCTTCTCCCTCAAGACCGGGAAACAGCGGATGGATAGCACTCTCCTGGCGTCCAATATTCGCCAGATGGGGCGCATCCAACTGCTGGTGACCGTCCTGCAGCGGGTCTACCGCATGCTCTCGGAAGAGGACCAGCAACGGTATGCGGACCTCTTCGCCCCCTATCTGCAGGGGCACGCCGGACAGTATGTCTATCGGCTGAAGAAAGAAGACTTCCCCGCCCACCTGCAGCGCATCGGGGAAGCGATGCGCCGTCTGTTGACGGAACTGGAGGCCGACTACGGCGACCAGCCCGTCTATCAGGTTCTGGCCCGGGTCTTCGCCGAGCACTTCCGCCTGAAGCAGGAGCGCCTGGAGGTCAAAGAGTCCAGGGAACTGAGCGCCAGCAGTCTGCAGTCGCCGGACGACCTGGAGGCGACCTATCGGGAGAAAGGCGGGAAGCGCTACCGGGGCTACGTGGTCAACGTCACCGAGACCTGTGACCCGGAGAACCCGGTCCAGTTGATTACCCAGGTGCAGGTGGCGCCCAACGTCACCGACGACAGCGTGCTGTTGGCCGAGGCGTTGCCGGACCTGAAAGCCCGCACCGGGGTGGAGACGCTCGTCACCGATGGCGGTTATGGGAGTCCGGACAATGACCGGCTGCTGGCCGAACATCAGGTCACCCTGATCCAGACGGCCATCCGGGGCCGGCCGCGTGACCTGGAGCAGTTCTACCTGGATGATTTCCAGGTCGGGACGGATGCGACGGGCACACCGGAGCGGGTCACCTGCCCGGTCGGAGTCATAGCGGCCGTGACCCTTTCCGGGTCGGGCCGAGCATTTGTGGCCGTCTTTGCGGGCGACGCCTGCGCCACCTGTGTGGAGCGATACCGCTGCCCGGTAGTTCTGCGCCAGCGGTCGGGAGAGTGGGTCTTGCGTTTCACGATGGAGGATTGGCGGCGGGCAGAGCGTCGGCGCCAATCTGCTCAGCACCAACAGACCGGGCGGAACTTGCGGGCGGCCGTAGAATCCACGGTGCGGAGCGTCAAACATCCGTTTTCGGGAGGGAAACTGCCGGTGCGCGGGCGGTTTCGGGCGGCCTGTATGGTGATTGGGTCGGCTGCGGTGGTCAATGTGCGACGGTTGCACCGTTTCCTGCGCGTCAGACTCCGGCTGCCCCAGGGGAAAGAGGGAGTAGAAGCAGGGCGGAAGCAAGGGCAAGAGCGGTTGGGACAGCCGGTGCTCCTCCCATTGTTTTCT
>JBDOIF010000032.1:0-7156 GCA_041082215.1 Anaerolineae bacterium | reverse complement strand
AGATGAACGCCGGGCAGATGCTGGAGGACGTCCGGCTGGCGGTGGAGGGCCGCTGCCCCGTCCGCTTCTACGGCCGCATGGGCGGCATCATCCCCCTGCCGGATGAGATTCTGCCCAAACTGGAGGAACTGGACGCGGAAACAAGATAAGAGGCAGTTGGTATAGAAATTCTCAATGAGTGGGAGAGTTGCGTCAGAAGAACTACAGGTATTCCATTTTGAAACGGGCCTGGTCTCACCATAGACAAGAACTGGAGAACCCAGGAGGAGCGAAATGGCAACTGTTGAGATCCCAGCCGATATGGAGCTGGTCTACCAGTACCCGGAGAGCCTGACGCCCCGATTCACCCACTACTGCCCCGGCTGCACCCACGGGGTCATCCACCGGCTCATCGCCGAAGTGATTGACGAACTGGGCGTCCGGGAGCGGACGATTGGCGTGGCGCCGGTTGGGTGCGCGGTGCTGGCGTATGACTACTTCAATATGGACTTCTGCGAGGCGGCCCACGGGCGAGCCCCGGCGATGGCCACCGGCATCAAACGGGTCAGCCCGGACAAAGTGGTCTTCACCTACCAGGGCGATGGGGATCTCGCCGCCATCGGCACCTCGGAGATCATCCACACCGCCAACCGGGGAGAACTCATCACCACCATCTTCGTCAACAACGCCATCTACGGGATGACGGGCGGGCAGATGGCCCCCACCACCCTGCCCGGGCAGGTCACCACCTCCTCCCCGCGCGGGCGGGATGTGGAGACAGCGGGCTGGCCGATGAAGATGGCCGAACTGATCGGCATGCTTCCCGGCGCGGCCTACGTCACCCGCCAGGCGGTGCTGGACGTGCCGGGCATCCGGCGCACCAAAAAGGCGATCAGGCTGGCCTTCCAGACGCAACTGGCCGGGTTGGGCTTCTCGATGGTGGAGATCCTCTCCACCTGTAACACCAACTGGCACATGGGGCCGGTGGAAGCGCTGGAGTGGGCCAAAGAGCATATGGTGGCCTACTTCCCGCTGGGGGATACGAAAGTGACGGATGCGGTGCGAGCGCTGGAGGAGGGAAAGTAGGATGCAGAAGGCGAAACGGAAGGTACAGGAGGAGATCATCTTCTCCGGTTTCGGCGGTCAGGGGGCGCTCTTCGCCGGGCAGCTCCTGGCCTACGCGGCGATGGACGAGAGGTTCCACGTCACCTGGATCCCTTCCTACGGCCCCGAGATGCGCGGCGGAAAGGCCCGTTGCACGGTGGTCGTCTCGGACGAAGAGATCGGCTCCCCCCTGGTCCGCCGGCCCAGCGCTGCGGTTGTCCTCAACATCCCTTCAATGGAGGCGTTCGAGCCGCTGGTCAGGCCAGGAGGGGTGCTGGTGGTCAACTCCTCCCTGGTCCCTCAGCGGAGTGGACGGGAGGATATTCGTGTGATCTACGTCCCTGCCAGCGACCTGGCTACAGAGCTGGGCAACGTCCGCCTGGCCAACGTGGTCTGTCTGGGGGCGCTGGTGAAGGCCACCGGCGTGGTGCCGCTGGAGGCGGTGGAGCAGGCGCTCGAGAACCATCTGCCGGAGCGACATCGCAAACTGCTGGATTTGAATAAAGAGGCTCTGCGCAGGGGGGCAATGCTGGCGGAGGCATGAGATGGCCTCACTGAATGGGACAGGGCCAGGTGGCGCGGGGATGAGACCCCGTGGTTCCAAACGCGGGCGGCGCATCGGTATTGTCCTGATTGGGACCCTCTCAACCGTATTGGCCTGTGTTCTTCTCGGTCTGACGCTGGCCCAGGGCACGTGGTGGTATTCGATTGGGAGCGACCGGGCATTGAGCCAGGAATCTCGGGCGCGCGTCGCAGCGATACGGGATGAGATGGCGGCCAGTGGCATGGCGCCCGAGGCGGTTGACCTGCTGGATGCGGCGCTGGACCCCGCCGCCGATCCGACCACGGTGCGGATGTATCTGCTCTCCGCGCTGGAGAAGCTGGAAGCGACCGGCGATCGGAGCCTGACCGGGGCGGCAGGTGAACTGCAGGCGATCGCTCAGACCATACGGCCAACCACCTTTGAGGAGAGGATCACTCCCAATCCTTCATCTCCAGTTGAGTGACCTCAGCCCGCCAGGAGGGTGCGATGTACCGGAAAATCGTCGTTCTGCTGGACGGGTCGGAACTGGCCGAGCAGGTGCTGCCGCACGTGGCGGAGATCGTCCGCGGACGGGATAGCGAGGTCCACCTGCTCTCTGTCGCGCCGGTGGTGGTGCCCACAGTGGCCCCCGCCGTGGAGGTCTACCCCTTCTATATGACAGCCGACTTCCTGGCGATGGAGACGGCGGAGCGGAAGCGGATCGAGCGAGAGCTGGGGGAATACCTGGAAGGAGTGGCCAAACGGCTACAGTCCGGAGCGCTGAAGATCCACACGGTGGTCCGTTTCGGCCAGCCAGCAGAGGAGATCCTCCAGTACGCCGAAGAGATCGGGGCGGACCTGATCGCGCTGTGTACCCATGGTCGCTCCGGGCTCAGCCGTTGGGTTTACGGGAGCGTGGCAGACAAGGTCCTGCGGGGGGCCAACTGCCCTGTGCTCCTGGTGCGGGTGCGGCCGCCGAAGTAGCGTCGTGGGTATCCGGTTTCAGGACCCGGGGGGAGATGGGCCGTCTGGAGCGACCGGCTGTTGAACCGATAGCCCATCGGTGTATTCTGGTGCCGCTGGATGGGTCGGAGCTGGCCGAATGCGTCCTGCCCCACGTCCGGGCGCTGGTCCGTCCAGGGGAGACCCAGGTTCACCTGATTTCGGTTTTGAGTACGGGGTTGGGGGATCGGACGGTCGCTTTGCTCTCATCTTACCCGCCGGGGATGCAGCTTTCCACCACGGCGCTGGCGAGGGCAAAGGCCCAGATGGAGCTCTACCTGCGTGGGGTGGCCAACCAGTTGCGGGGGTACGGTGCTTCGGTACAATACTGGGTGCGGGAGGGGAATCCGGCCGAGGAGATCCTCCGCTGCGCTGGAGAGTTCGGAGTGGACCTGATTGTGATGAGCTCCCACGGCCTCTCCGGCGTGAGCCGCTGGGTATATGGAAGTGTTACGGACCGGGTGTTGCGCGGTGCACCGTGTCCGGTGCTTCTGGTGCGGGCGCGGGAGAGCGAGTAGGCAGATGGGGGGTGCATTATGAACATCGGCATTCCAAAAGAGCGACGCGATCTGGAGATGCGGGTGGGGCTGACTCCCTATGGGGTGCAGTTGCTCACCCAGGCAGGCCATATCTGCTATGTGGAGAAGGGGGCTGGCGAGCAGGCGGGTTTCACCGATTACGACTATGAACGGGCCGGCGGGCGGATCGTCTATGCCACCGAGGAGGCCTACCGCCGCGCCGATATGGTCCTCAAGGCGGTCCGGCCGACCAGGGAGGAGCTGGAGTGGCTGCACGAGGGGCAGATCCTCTGCGGCTTCCTTCATCTGGCTGCCGCCAGCCGGGATACGGTACAGGCCCTTCTGGAAAAGAGAGTGACGGCTATCGCTTACGAGACGATCGAAGAGGACGACGGCAGCCTGCCGGTGCTCAGGACGATGAGCGAGGTGGCCGGACGGATGGCTCCGCAACTTGCCGCCACCTTCCTCCAGAGCAACTGGGGCGGGCGCGGCGTGCTCCTGAGCGGCGTGCCGGGCATCCCGGCGGCACGGGTCGCCATCATCGGCGCAGGGGTGCTGGGGACCAACGCCGCGCGGGCCTTCCTGGGCCTGGGGGCCGCCGTGTATATGCTGGACCGCAACCAGGAGAGGCTGCGTTACATTGACGAGCTATTCCGCGGGCAGGTGACCACCATGGTCGCTTACCCCTTCAACATCGCCCGCGTCGCCCGATTCGTCGAGGTCCTTATCGGCGCAGTGCTGGTGCCGGGCGCCCGCGCCCCCATCCTCGTTACCCGGGAGATGGTGCGCTCGATGAAGAAGGGAGCGGTGATCCTCGACTTCAGTATAGACCAGGGAGGGTGCGTGGAGACCAGCCGCCCGACTACCCTGAGGGATCCCATCTTTATCGAGGAGGGGGTGGTCCATTTCTGCGTCCCCAACGCCCCCGGGGTGCTGCCCCGCACCTCCACCCATGCCTTTAACAACGCCGCCTGGCCTTATATCCGGCACATCGCCGAGGTGGGGCTGGACCGGGCAGTCGAGCAGATGCCTGCCCTGGCGCGGGGCGTGGCTGTGCGGGATGGCAGGATCGTCCACGAGGCTCTCGCGGCGGCCTACAACGCTGGCGCTTAGGGGGGAACCATGCCGACAGGTTGGAGTAAGATTTACGAAAGCAAGGTCACAACGGCCGCTGAGGCGGTCAAGGCGATCCGATCGGGGGACCGGGTCTTCCTCACCGGCAACTGCAGCGTCCCTCAGGTGCTGTTGAAGGCGCTGGTCGAGCGGGCCCCTGAACTGGAGAACGTGGAAATCTGCCACGCGCTGACCATCGGCTCCAGCGACTACGTGGCGCCGGAAATGGAGGGGCATATCCGGGCCAACTCCCTGTTTATCGGCCCCAACGTGCGCAAGGCGGTGCAGGAAGGCCGGGCCGACTTTACGCCGGTGCTCCTTTCCGAGTTTCCCCTGCTTTTCAGCAAGGGCATCCTGCCGGTGGATGTAGCTTTTGTCCACCTTTCCCCCCCCGACGAGCATGGCTTCTGCTCCTACGGCATCGAGACGGGGCTGACCAAGACGGCGGCCGAGTCGGCCAGGATCATCATCGCTGAGGTCAACCCCAATATGCCCCGCTGCCTGGGAGACAGCTTCATCCACGTCAGCCGACTGAACTATATTGTGCCGGTGGACTACCCTCTGATGGAACTGCCGATGACGGAGGGAGGGCCTTCGGAGCTGCATACCCGCATCGCCGAGCACATCGCCGAACTGATCCCCGACGGCGCGACGATGCAGATGGGGATCGGCGAAATCCCCGACGCAGTGCTCCAGTTCCTTTACCACAAGAGGGACCTGGGCGTTCACACGGAGCTGTTCTCGGATAGCGTCATAGACCTGGTGGAGGCAGGGGTGGTGACCAACGCCCGCAAGACCCTCCATCCGGGCAAGATCACCGCAGGCTTCATGCTGGGAACCCGCCGGCTCTACGAGTGGGCCCACGACAACCCCATCATCGAGCTTCACCGCACCGAATATATCAACGATCCTTTCGTCATCGCCCAGAATTACCGGCAGGTGGCGATCAATTCCGCTATTGAAGTGGACCTGACCGGCCAGGTCTGCGCCGACTCCATCGGCCCCAAGCTGTACAGTGGGGTGGGGGGGCAGTTGGATTTCATCTACGGTGCTTCCCGCTCCGAGGGCGGCATCCCCATCATCGCCCTGCCCAGCACGGCGAAGGGGGATGAGGTCAGCCGGATCGTGCCAATGCTCAAGCCCGGCGCGGGGGTCGTCACTACCCGTAACCACGTCCATTTCGTGGTGACGGAGTACGGGGTGGCCGATCTGTACGGGAAGACGATCCGGCAGCGGGCGCAGGCGCTCATCCGCATCGCCCACCCCAGGTTCCGGGACGAGCTGACGAAGGCGGCGAAAGAGCTGCATTATATATAGAAATCGTCTCATAATCAGTACAACTGTTGTGACCGGGAAGGTGCTATGCGGGAGAAAGCCGCCACCACCGATAAATCAAAATTGCCCATGAGCGTCGAGGAGGCCCGTTCCGTCCTGTGGCTGCGCAGCAATCCCCGGCCGCTGGGCGAGTTGCTGGACGAGGGCTACCTGGATAGGGAACGCCTCCAATGGGCTGCCAGGTGGGCTTATAATCCCAAGCTCAAGGCCGCTGCGGCGGTGCTCCTGGAGCATCTGGAGCATGCCCAGCCTCCACCACCCGCTTCTCCTGCTCCCGCCCCAACCGTTGCCGCCGGTCTGACCATCGAGCAGGCGCGGGCTACTCCCTGGCCTTTTGGGCCGCTCAAGGGCCAGCCGATGGGCGCGCTGGTGGATGCCAAGCGCCTGTTGCTCAAAGACCTGGTCTACGCGATCGAAAACGCCTGGGATGACCGCGTGCGCCGGGCGGCGATTGTGCTGGCCGCTCTGAGCCTGGAACAGGCCGTGAAGGAGCCTCCGCCGCCAGCGGGTCCGCTGAAGGTGGTCTCCGGCGGCAGGAGTTTCGCCGAACGCAAGCAGTTGCAGTTGATGATGGCTGAAGGGTTAATCCTCGGGGTATCTTTTGGGGCTGTGATGACCTGGGGTATACTAACTTTTCTCCGCTCGCGGTCAGCCCGGCCCAGCAGGCCGCTGACCGAGGTGCTATCAACACCTGAAGGCCTCATCGCACTACTCATAGCGCTGGCCCTTATGGCTGCCATCTCTTGGCTGTTCAACTTTCTGATCAGGATTGCTGTTAATTGGCTGGAAAAAGAGATCGAGCGCTACCGCAAGGGCCAGGAGGGAGAGGAGCAGGCCGTCGAGGCTATGCGCCAGGTTCTTGATGGAAACTGGACCCTCTTTCGCAATGTGGCTCTGCCGGGGCGGAGGCCGAGCGACATCGACGCTGTGCTGATCGGCCCGCCAGGGGTGTGGGCGCTGGAGGTCAAGTCGCTCAGCGGCAAATACCGTAACGTCGGTGAGCACTGGGAGGTGCGGGCTGGGCGACGCTGGAAGCCCCTGCGCAGGAGCCCCAGCCGCCAGGCGCAGGACAACGCTGCCCGTCTCTCCCGTTTCTTACGCGTGGGTGGCATCCACCAGTGGGTTACGCCAGCTGTGGTCTGGGCAGATGCGGAAAGCACTGTGACGGTGGAGAACCCGGCGGTTGCCGTGTGGACGCTCGACCGGCTGCCCGAAGAGCTGGGCAACCTCTGGCAGGAACGAACCATAGACGATGGAACGCGCACACGCATCCTGGAGAAACTGACGGCTCTTTGCCAGCCCAAGAAGGGGACGGCCGTTGAGTAGCACTGGCCGAGGGCGCCTGGCCGGTGCGCGCGGTCAAAGCCGTCGCCCGCTTGAAGTACGTGTGCGACCTGTCCCGCACCGTGGCCAACCTGGCGGCGAGGCTCACATCCGGACAGGATTTCATGGTGGAGAGGGGAGCGATGACGCGGAAGCAGTGGCTGGTGATCCTTCTTCTGGGAGTGGCCGACCTGGTAGTGCTGGGCGGGCTGGTCGGCGTGATGGTGCTGGCCCCTCGTCTGGCAGCGAGCCGCGCCCC
>JBDOIF010000027.1:0-1219 GCA_041082215.1 Anaerolineae bacterium | reverse complement strand
GGCTTCGGCGTCTTCCGCAAGGACGGCCGGATGGTCTTCCAGATGCAGGTGGTTCCGGGGTATGAGAACCGCATCCTCTGGCGGTTTGACGAACCCGGCCTCTACGACGTCCGCTCCACCGAGTACTCCGGCCCCCGCCATCCGGAGATGTTCGTCCCCGACGCCATCCAGGTAGTGCCGTAGGACAACTGCGAGCAGTTGTCCTACGTCTCACAGGAGGTGCAAGAATGGGCTGGAACGAGAAGTGGACCCTGCGCGTCGCCGTCGTTGCCCTCATTTTTTTGGCGATGACCGGCTTTGAGGGCATCCTGATGCGCACCCACATGGCCGCGCCGCAGGCGCTGGCGGGCATGGAGCGTGCCCTCAACGCCATCCGCATTACCGACCACGAACCCACCGAGGCCGAACTCTTCTACGGGATGATGACCGTCCATCCCATCGTCGGTGTCTACGGCTTCGCCTATATGGCCGTCATGGGCGCGTTCTACTTCCTGGTCCCCTACCTGCTTAAGCGGGAAATCCGCCACAAGAAACTGGTCCCGGTCAACTTCTGGTTGCAGACGGGAGGGGTTCTCCTCTGCTGGCTCTCCGGCTTCTTCGCCATCTTCAACTCCCTCTACACCCTTTACTGGCCCCTGCCCGTCTCCTTTGACCGGGTGCCGCTGGTGGGGACCATTCCCTTCACGGTCGGTGCGGCAGTGATTATGGTCAACATCCTGCTCTTTTCCTTCAACACCTTCAGCACCGTCCTGGCCAGGAGCAACCCCCAGTCCTACACCTTCGGTCAGTTCCTGCGAGCGGCGTTCGGCATCCCGCGCCTGATGCGCCTCTTCGGCAAGGAGGATAAGACCGCCGTCCCGCTGGACTACAACGGCCTGCCCGTCTTCATCGTCGCCGTGGCGCGGGGGTCCATAGACACCGTCATCAACGCCATTGTCCTGCTCACCGCCGGCGCGCTCATCCTGGTTTACGGGCTGGCTGCCCTCTTCGGCCACCCCCTCAACCCGATGGCCGTAGACGCGCTGGTCTACAAGAACTGGTTCTGGTGGGGGCTGGACATGGTGGCCGACGGGAATGTCCTCATCTACACCGCCGGGGTCTGGTACCTGCTCATCCCGCTGCTGGTGGGCCGGCGGCTCTACGGCGAGTCGGTGGTGCGGACGGTCATTATGGTGGACCTTCTGGTCTCCCTGGGCGTGTGGAGCCACCACCTGCTGGG
>JBDOIF010000006.1:0-117731 GCA_041082215.1 Anaerolineae bacterium | reverse complement strand
GGCGCGGATGGCGCAGGATTTCAGTCTGCGGTATCCGCTGGTGGATGGGCAGGGGAACTTTGGTTCGGTGGATGGGGACAGTCCGGCGGCGATGCGGTACACCGAGGCCCGCCTGGCCCCCATCGCGATGGAACTGCTGGCCGACATCCAGAAAGAGACGGTGGACTTCCTCCCCAATTTCGACGATACCCTCCAGGAGCCGGCCATACTCCCCGCGGCGATCCCCAACCTGCTGGTGAACGGGGCGGCTGGGATCGCGGTGGGGATGGCGACCTCGATCCCGCCCCACAACCTGGGCGAGGTCTGCGACGCCCTGGTGTACCTTCTGGATAACTGGCAGCGGCTGGATGACATCGGCGTGGAGGAGCTGATGCAGTTCATCCAGGGGCCGGATTTCCCCACCGGCGGCCTGGCCTACCGGTACGGAGAGGAAGGAGAGGATGTCCTGGCCTCCGCCTACGGCTCCGGACGTGGCCGCGTCACCGTCCGCGCCCGTGTCCACGTGGAGGAGATGAGCCGCTCCCGCCACCGGCTGGTGGTGACCGAACTCCCCTATCAGGTCAACAAGAGCGGCCTGGTGGAACGGATCGCCGCCCTGGTGCGGGAAGGCCGCCTCGAGGGGGTCGCTGACCTGCGGGATGAGTCGGACCGGCGGGGGTTGCGGCTGGTGATCGAGCTGAGCCGGACGGCGGAGCCGGAAGCGGTGCTGACCGAGCTCTTCCGTACGACTCCCCTCGAGGCCACTTTCAGCCTCATCTTTCTGGCTCTGGTGGACGGGGAGCCCCGCCTGCTCACCCTCAAGCGATCTCTCCTTGTCTATCTCGAGCACCGGATCGAGATTGTCACCCGCCGCAGCCGGTACGATCTGGAGCGAGCCAGGGAGCGGGCCCATATCCTGGAAGGGCTGCTGGTGGCGCTGGACAACCTGGACGAGGTGATCGAGATCATTCGACGTTCCCGCTCCGTTGAGACCGCCCATAAGAACCTCCGCCAGCGCTTTAAGCTGACCGACGCTCAGGCCACCGCCATCCTGGATATGCCCCTCAAACGGCTGGCAGCCCTGGAGCGACGGAAGATTGAAGAGGAGTACAGGGAAAAGCAAAAGCTGATCCGGTACCTGACCGCTCTGCTGAAAAGCCCGGCCAAGCTCCGCGGCGTCATCCGGGAGGAGCTGCTGGCGGTCAAGGAGAAATATGCGGACGCGCGCCGCACGCAGGTGGTGGGGGCGGAGGCGAAGGCGGTGGTGCCGGGGGAGCTGGTGCCCGACCTGCCAGTGTGGGTGGCCGTCACCCGCGAGGGGCGGGTGGCCCGCATAGCTGAAGAAGGGGAACCTCCCCGTGTCCCCTCCCGGGTGAAAGAGCCGCCCCTGGCGCTCCTGGCCACCTCGACACGGTGCACGCTCTACCTTTTCACCGCCGATGGGCAGGCTGCCGCCTACCCGGTCCATCAGTTGCCGGAAGGGGTGGCCTGGGAGGGGGAAGGCTCCCACCTGGCCGATCTGACCCCCCTGACGCGCCGTCAGAAGATGGTCTCCGCTCTGGCCCTCCCCCCTTCTCCTTCAGGCTATCTCTTCCTGGCTACCCGCGGCGGTATGGTGAAGCGGGTCGCTCTGGAAGAGCTGCCTGGCGTGAGCGCTGAACCCTTCCCGGTGATCGGCGTGGGGAAAGGAGATGCCCTCGGCTGGGTTGCTGTGACTGGAGGGGAGGACGAGGTCCTGCTGGTCACCCGGGCGGGTCAGGCGATCCGCTTCAAGGAGGGTGAGGTTCGGCCCATGGGGCTGCCGGCAGGCGGGGTGAAGGGGGTCAAACTGGCCGGTGAGGGAGACCGGGTGGTGGCGCTGACAGTGGTCCGGCCCCGCTCCGACCTGCTGGTGGTGGCGGAGGACGGGCGGGCCAAGCGGACACCGCTGAGCCAGTACCCTGTCCAGGGCCGCTACGGGCAGGGGGTGGTGACCGCCCGGTTCGCCGAAGCTGGCATGGGTCTGGCCGGTGCCGCTGTGGTTCAGGCCGCCGACGCGGTCGTACTGGTCACTGAGAAGGGAGGCACCAAGACCGTCCGCGCCCGTTCAGCGCCCCGGCTGGGCCGTTCAGCACAGGGCGCGCCGGTTATCTCTCTACGCCAGGGGGACCGGGTGATCAATGTTGTCATCTTTGTAGGACAAGCTTAAGCTTGTCCTGCATCATAAGGAGGTCACTCTATGCCTTATCGCGATACCTGGGCTACCTGCCAGAAATGCGGAAGACGGTTCGTCTTCACTGTGGAGGAGCAACGGCGACTGACCAAACTGGGGTTCGACGTTTCGCTCCCCTCCCTGTGCCCCCAGTGCGAAAAGGCCGCAGAGCTGGGCCCTGGACTGCACAGAGGGGTCGTCAAGTGGTATGACCCGGATAAGGGGTACGGCTTCATTGTCCAGCACAGCGGCAACGAGCTTTTCTTCCATCGCACCGGCATCGCTGTGGAGGGGGATGAGAGGCTGCGCCTGAAAGATGGAGTGCCGGTGACTTATCGGGTCCAGGTGACGGACAGGGGCCCTCAGGCAGTGGAAGTTGTTCCAGTGAACATGGAAGAGGAGGCAAAATGAGGCTCTCAGGAAAGCGGGTTGCGATCCTGGCCGAGAACAACTATCAGGACCTCGAGCTCTGGTACCCGCTCCTGCGGCTGCAGGAGGAGGGAGCGGAGGTAAAGGTGGTCGGCACGGGAAGCGCCGAAACCTACACCAGCAAGCACGGCTACCCGGTGACGGCCGACGTCACGGCTGACCAGGTTTCGGCAGACGAGTTTGACGCGGTCATCATCCCCGGCGGCTACGCTCCCGACCTGATGCGGCGGTACCCGGCGATGGTGCGCCTGGTCCGGGAGGCCTTCCAGCAGGGGAAGATAGTAGCCGCCATCTGCCATGCTGGCTGGATGCTGGTCTCCGCCGACGTCCTCAGAGGCCGCCGGGCCACCAGCTTCTTCGCCATTAAGGACGACATGGTCAACGCCGGAGCGGAGTGGGTGGACGAGGAAGTGGTGCGGGACGGGAACCTGATCACCTCCCGCATGCCCTCCGACCTGCCGGCCTTCTGCCGGACCATTATCGTCGCCCTCAGTGTGGGGCAAGCTTAAGCTTGCCCTACATCCATTGTCCTGCATCCAGGAGGAGGCCGCCTTATTCATATGACAGAAAAAACCGCCACCGCTGAGGCCGGGGCCAACATCGCCCTCACCAAGTACTGGGGAAACGCCAATGCCGACCTGCGTATACCGGCCAACGATTCCATCTCCATCACCCTCGACCGGACCCGAACCGTCACCACCGTCTCCTTCCGGGCCGACCTGGCGCAGGATGAGGTGGTGGTGGACGGCGTCCCCCTCTCCGGCACGGCTCGGGAGCGGGTGGTCCGCCACCTGGACCTTTTCCGCCGCCTGGCGGGTACGCCGTGGAGGGCCTGTGTGGAGTCGAGGAATAACTTCCCCACCGGCGCCGGCATCGCCTCCTCCGCCTCTGGTTTTGCCGCCCTCACCCTGGCCTGTGCGACAGCGCTGGGGCTGGAGCTTTCCAGGCAGGAGTTGAGCCGGCTGGCCCGGCTGGGCTCCGGCTCCGCCGCCCGCTCCATTTTCGGTGGCTTCGTCCTCCTCCACACCGGCGCGCGGGATGAGGATTCGTTCGCCGAACCCCTCCACGGGCCGGATTGGTGGGAACTCTGCGACCTGGTGGTGCTCCTCTCCCGGGCCGAAAAGGAGGTCTCCTCCAGCCTCGGTCACCGGCTGGCGGAGACAAGCCCCCTGCATCCGGCCCGGGTGGCCTATGTGGCGGAACTCAACCGGCGGCTGCTGGCTGCGCTGGCGGAGCGGGACTTCGCCGCTCTGGGGGAGGTGGCGGAGGAGGACGCGCTCCTGATGCACGCGGTGATGATGACCTCCCGTCCCTCCCTGCTCTACTGGCTCCCCGCCACGGTGGCGACGATGCACCGGGTCCGCCGATGGCGGGAGCAGGGTGTGCCGGCCTACTTTACGATAGACGCCGGGGCCAACGTCCATATACTGACGTTGCCGGAATACGTGGAGCGGCTGCTGGCCGACCTCCGCGCCGACCCAACTGTGCTGGAGGTGCTGGTCTGTCGGCCGGGGCTGGGGGCGCAGGTGGTGGAAGGGACCGGTTGCTAGACAAATGGATAACGGCTTCGACATGGCTCACACCGACCTTCGGAACCTCCTCCTCCTGACGTTGGCGCTGGCAGCGGTGCTGGTTGCCTGCACCGGGCAGAACCCCTCGCCTGCGCCAACCTACCTCCCCCCTACCCTGGCTCCACTGGCGACGGCAACTCCCACCCCTACTGCTACCCCTACTCCCACTTCCACGCCCACCCCAACCGCTACCCCCACGCCGACCCCAACTCCCACTCCTCTCTACGTCGAGCACCCCGGACGGGTCGAGGAGGGGAGCTATGAAAGCCGGATTCTGGGGCGGGAGATGGCCTACCGCATCTACCTGCCGCCGGGCTACGATGTGGAGGATCGGTCCTACCCGGTCCTCTACCTCCTCCACGGCTATCCCTTCGACGAGTGGCACTGGGACCGGCTGGGAGCCGACGAGGCGGCAGAAGCCGGGATAAGCTCCGGGGCCTACCCGCCTTTCATTATCGTGATGCCCAACGGCGACCCCTCGCCGGAGGGGATCTACGTCAACACCAGCGGCGGGGACTACTCGGTGGAGGGGCTGATCGTGAACGAGCTGATCCCCTGCATTGACCGGACCTACCGCACCTGGGCGCAGCGGGAGGGACGGGCCATCGGCGGCATCTCCCGCGGCGGGGTCTGGGCGCTGGAGATCGGCTTTCGCCACCCGGAGCTGTTCTCGGCGGTGGGGGCCCACAGCGCCGCTCTCTCCGTCAATTACCCCCACCCCCTCTACGACCCCTACAACCTGGCCGCGGACCCGGCTGTGGCATCCCTCCGCATCTGGCTGGATGCAGGGGATGCAGACTGGGCGCGGGTGGGGGTAGAGCGGCTACATCACATATTGGAGGAACGCGGGGTGGCCCATGAGTACTGGGTCGGCGAGGGCGATCACTCCAACGCCTACTGGTCCCAGATGATGCCCGCCTACCTGGCCTTCTACACCGCCGACTGGCCGACCGAAAGGCCTTAGGCCAGCTCCCCAGCCCCGGTTCGCTGTGGCGATAGAGCGGGAGATATGTTATAATCCTTAAGGGACCTTGTATATGGCAGGCAGCAGTTCGCGCCGCACGGCCAAGAAGGGGAACGGCAGCCGCAAACGCCGACAACAACGTGGCCCTCTGCTCCAGCTCAGCCTGGATACCTGGCTGGATATCCTGGGTTATCTGTTGCTGGGTCTGGCCGGCCTTACCCTTCTGGCCCTTCTCTCTGTCCAGCGGGGGGCGCTGCTGGAGCCGTGGGTGGTCTTCCTCAGCCGCGCCTTTGGCTGGGGGGTTTACCTCGTCCCTTTCCTCCTCGGCGCAGTGGGGCTTTACCTCGTCCTGCGCCGCTTTGGTGATCGTATCCCCCGCCCCCGTCCGATACAGGTGGTAGGGGGGCTGCTCTTCTTTACCGCTTTCCTCATCACCGTCCATTTCCCGGCGGTCTGGTTTACAGGGCTTACTCCCCAGGCCGCGGCCGAGGCTGGCTACGGCGGCGGCTACCTGGGCGCCGGGATGGGCATGCTCCTGGTGAGGGGCCTGGGCGGGGTGGGGACGGCGCTGGTGGTCCTGACCCTCTGGCTGCTGGCAGTCTACTTCACCTTCGGGATCTCTCCGGCCGACATCGCCCGCGGCCTGTTCCGATGGGTCGAGCAGCGCAGGCTCCGGCGCAGTCCGGTGCAGCTCCCCCCGACAGCCCGGGAGCGGAAGCCGCCCCCCCGGCCGCCCCTCCAGCAGCCAGAGGAACCGACCGTCCGTCCCAGGGCGGCCCCGCCCTCGCCCACCCCTTCCCCCGCCTTCGCTGACCGGCCCCAGCTCCGTGTGATCGGGGGGCCTCCCTGGGAGCTGCCGCCGCTGGATGCGATCCTGGAGCCTGGGGGAGAGCAGGACCTGGATCAGGAGATCCTCCGGCAGCAGGCTCGCATTATCGAGGAGACGCTGTCCAGCCTGGGGGCGCCGGTCAAGGTGAAAGAGGTGAATCAGGGGCCTGTGGTCACCCAGTTTGGCGTGGAACCCCTCTACGTTACCAACAGTCGGGGAAAGCAGACCCGGGTGAAGGTGAGCAAGATCGCCAGCCTGGCCGACGACCTGGCGCTGGCCCTATCCGCAAAGACAATCCGTATCGAAGCCCCGGTGCCCCGCAAGGGGCTGGTGGGGATCGAGGTGCCCAATCAGGAGATCGCCCTGGTCGCCCTGCGGGATATTATCGAGAGCAAGGCCTGGGAGGCGGTCCGTTCCCCCCTCCGTCTGGGGCTGGGGCAGGATGTCTCCGGCGCTCCCTTTGTGGCCGACCTGCGGGCGATGCCCCATCTCCTTATCGCAGGCACCACCGGCTCCGGCAAGTCGGTCTGCATCAACGCTATCCTTACCGCCCTTCTCCTCCAGAACACGCCGGATGATCTGAAGCTCCTGATGGTGGACCCCAAGCGGGTGGAGCTGACACTTTATAACGGGATCCCCCATCTCCTGGACTCGGTGGTGGTGGATATGGAGCGGGTGGTAGGGGCGTTGAAGTGGGTGCTGCGAGAGATGGACGGTCGGTACCGGCGGTTTGCCAGCGTCGGAGCACGGGACATCGTGGACTACAACGAGCGGATCGTGCCCAGGCAGCCTGAGCTGAAGAAGCTACCTTATATCGTTGTTGTTGTGGATGAGCTGGCCGACCTGATGATGCTGGCCCCGCAGGAGACGGAGCGGGCGATCTGCCGACTGGCCCAGATGGCCCGCGCGACGGGCATCCACCTGATCATCGCCACCCAGCGGCCCAGTGTGGATGTGGTGACCGGGCTGATCAAGGCCAACTTCCCGGCACGGATCGCTTTTGCCGTTGCCTCTTCGGTGGACTCGCGGGTGATCCTGGATATCCCCGGCGCAGAGCGGCTGCTGGGCCGGGGGGATATGCTCTTCCAGGCCCCCGACTCGGCCCAGCCGATCCGATTGCAGGGGGCGTTCGTCTCCGATGCGGAACTCCACCGGCTGGTCCGGTACTGGAAGGGCGGACGAACCCTGGAGGGGCCTTCCCCGGCCGAGGCCCCTTCTGCCGCCCCCTCCCGGCCGGCCCAGCTCCCCCTCCAGGAAGAGCTGCTCCCCCCAGCAGGCCTTTTCGAAGACGACCTCCTGCCCGACGCCGTGGAGGTCCTCCTGGCAGAGGGCCGGGCCTCTATTTCCCTGCTTCAGCGCCGGCTGCGCATCGGCTATACCCGTTCGGCCCGGATCATCGAGCTTCTGGAGGAGAAGGGGGTGATCGGCCCTCCCCAGCCGGGGGGACAGACCCGGGAGGTGAACCGGGCGGCGGCGGAGGCGCTGCTTCGCCAGGCAGGTAGTGAATGAGGTACGGCGTCTACAGGCACAGTTATTCCGAGCTACAGGCCTACCGGTATGAGCTGGTTGACGAAGAGGAGCGAGTACGCTGTATCGCTGAACCTGCTGGCCTCTTCCTGCCCAACCCCACACGGCAGGTATCCCTCTTCGACGCCGACTATGTCCCTCTGGGCCAGCTCATCCCCCCTCCCCCTTCTCCCTGGGCAACGGGGGGAGTCTATACCCTCCTGCTGGAAGGGGAGGAAAAGCCATTGTTGCTTGAGGAGCGGTGGAACCTGGTTGACCGCATTCTCCTGCGGTTGCCCCGCTACAGGCTCTACCTGGATGAATTGACCTATACGGCCCACGGCCACCGATACGGAGAGCAGTTGTACGAGATTTTCGCCCTGCCGGAACGGGACGAACCTGCTCTCTACCCCGAGGAGTGGGGGGAGGAGAGGGAAGAAACGGAGCCCTCGCTGATGCTGATGGAGGAGGGGGACCTACGTTCCGCTCTATCGTCGGAGCTGTTGGCCTCGCTCCCCGTGGGCGAGCTGGTGGGGGAGATCCTGCGCGCCGTCCGCGGCCCCAGCTATATCATCGAGGTGGCATCCTCTCCGCTGGCCCAGGCCGTGCCGCTCCTGACTGCTCTGGTGGTCCTGATTGACCTGCACCTGCAGGCCTATCCCCTGTAGGGGAAAAGCCCTGTCGCCCCCTTAGTTCCGGGTGTGATGCACACGATGAGAAAAAACGACCGGCTGTTCTTCTCTCTGATTCTCCTGGCCTACGCTGTCCTGGCCCTCCTCTACGCTGCCTGCACGCCCCCGTGGCAGGTCCCCGACGAGCCGGCCCACTACAACTACGTCCGCGCAATTGTTGAGGAAGGAAGACTGCCGGTGATCGAGGAGGGGGACTACGACCACGCCTATATCCGGCGGCTGGTAGACAATGGCTTCCCCCCGGATCTCTCCGTCGAACCTCTGACCTATGAGGACCACCAGCCGCCGCTCTACTACCTGCTCCTCACACCAATCTACCTGCTCTTTCACGGGGCCCTGTTCCCCCTGCGGGCTGCTTCGGTGGCCCTGGGGGGGCTCCTGCTCCTCATCACCTGGCGACTTGCCTGTACCCTCTTCCCCGACCGTCCCCTCCCGGCTCTGGCCGCGACGGCGTTCGTCGCTTTTCTCCCGCAGCACCTGGCAATGGTGTCGGGGGTGAATAACGACTCGCTGGCGGAGGTGATGGTGGGGCTTGCCCTTCTGATGGGAGTCAGGCTGACGGCCCCGGGTGGGTGGGGGAACCGGCGGCTGGCCTGGGGGTTGGGGGTGGTCCTGGGGCTGGCCCTGCTGACCAAGACGACGGCTTATGTGACGCTGCCGGTGGCTCTGCTGGCTGTGGGACTGGGGGCACGGCGGGGGAGGGCCTCGCCGCGGGAGGCAGCGGCACAGTTGGTCCGGGTGTTCCTGCCACCGCTTCTACTCGCTGCTCCCTGGCTTGCCCGCAACCTCTCTCTCTACGGGTGGGCCGATCCGCTGGGGCTGGCCCGCCACAATGGAGTCGTGGTCGGCCAGCCCAGGACGGCCGAGTGGCTGGCCCAGTACGGATGGGCCGGGCTGCTGGGCCGAATGGCCCGCACGACCTTTCAGAGCTTCTGGGGCCAGTTCGGCTGGATGGGGGTTCCGCTCCAGCCCTCCATCTATCAGGCCCTGGCGCTCTTCTCCGGGCTGCTGCTGGCGGGGCTGGTGGGGTGGGGCCTGGATCAGAGCCGATCTGGGGGGAAGGCCTCACCGGCGGCGTTTCTGCTGGCGACTTCGGCCCTGCTGACGGTCGGTTCCTATCTCTGGTACAACCTGACGTTCGTACAGCACCAGGGGCGGTATCTCTTTCCGGCGTTGATCCCCCTGGCAGTGGGGGCGGCAGCGGGGCTGGAATGGCTCCTTTCCCCCCTTGTAGCTCCCCGAACGGCCGCCGTTCTGGCCGGAGCAGGGGCCCTGCTCATTGTGCTGAGGGCAATGGGAGTGGGGTTATCTTTCTTTCCTGTGGGGACCGCTTTCGGCCTGGCCGCTCTTCTGGAGGCGGTGGCGTTTGCCCCCCACTGGGGCCGCTGGCTGGCGCTGGTCGGGATAGTAGCGGGGCTGGCCGCGCTGGACCTCTACTCCCTTTTCGGCGCGATCATCCCAACGCTGACCCGGTAACCCTGCAGGACAAGCTTTCAGCCTGCCCTGCACGGAGGACAGGCTGAAGCTTGTTCTACAGCGCGGCGGGGGCGTTCTCTGTAGGGCAAGCTGAAAGCTTGCCCTACAGTTTGCCCGCACGCGTACCTTCTCCGGCAGGCCACGCATTTCTTCACTGTAGGGCAAGCTGAAAGCTTGCCCTACAATTTGTCCTGCAGCGTTAGGAATAGGCCACCTGGGGACGGAGGAGGGACACGATCCGTCGGACGTGGGCTTTCTCCTCACGGATGATCTCATCCACAACCCCCCGTTCCGCCTCGGCCATCATCTCCCGCAGGTCGTAGAAGAACAGGAGCGTATCTTTCTCAAAGCCCAGGGCCATCCGCAGAGCCTCTTCGGCGCTCTGCAGCCCCTCGGCCACTGCCAGCGCCTTGTCGGGACCGGCGAAAAGGGCGTTCTCCAGCGCGGTCTGCACGTAGGTGTCGTATTCCTCCCATTCCGGGGCCGATAGCGAGGGCGGTTCCCCCACCCGGTCGGCCAGCTTCTGGAACGCTTTGTAGTGCCGCTGCTCCTGCACGGCCAGGTCCTCCAGCACTGCCTGAACCCCGGCCTCTCCGATCCTGCGGGCTGCAGTCCTGTAGAAGACCTCACCGTTTCGTTCGATCTGCAGGGCCATGTTCAGCGCTTCGGCAGCGGTAAAGACGGCCATCTGAATCCCTCCTTCCGGATTGTCAATCAATCCGCACGAACTTCTCCCGCTTTGCCCCACAGACGGGACACTCGTCGGGCAACTCCCCTTCGGCAACGTAGCCACAGACATCGCAGACGTAGTAGGTGCAGGGCTCTTCCCGGAGGAGGCAGCTCAGCGCCCGTTTGTAGAGGGCGGCGTGGGCCTCTTCCACGTCCCGCGCCCGGCTGAAAACGAGGGCGGCCCGCCGGTCCCCTTCCTCCTCCGCCTCACGGATGAACTGGTTATAAGCAACCCGACTGACGGTGGTTTCGCGCTCGAAGGAAGACTGGAGGTTCTCCTCGGTACCCTTCACCACCGCCTCGCCCAGGAGACGGAGGGCCATGTCGGCGTGGATCCCCTCGGCATAGGCGACGGCCCGAAAGAGTCGGGCCACGTCCGGATACCCCTCCTCATCCGCCTTGCGGGCGAAGGCCAGGAGCCGCCGGTGGGCCTTGGCCTCGCCGACGAAGGCCTCGTAGAGGTTGCGCTCCGTCCGTTCCCCCATCTTCTCACCTCTTATCCCAGCGTTGCCAGGTCGAAGTCGTCGTCCAGCAGCCGGTCCACCCAGGCCGAAACGTCCGTGCCCTGTTCGATCAACCGACGGATGGGGAGGGTCCGCTCCCGGTCGTTGAGCAGGATCGCCCCGACGATCCGGCCTTCCCGTATGGCCAGCTTGCGATAGCGGCCCGCCTCGACGTCGGCGCGGCGCAACTGGAGGAGGCCTTCATCTTCCACCACGCACTCCCCCAGGGAGGTCAGCTCCGCGCCGACCACCTTGAGGGTGGTGGCAGTGAGGGTGCCGTGGTAGGTGGCGCTGCCCGGTTTGACCATGTTGGCCGCCGCCACGCGGGCCTGCTCGATAGCAGCAGGGACGATGCCGTAGACCACTCCGCCGGCCTCTGCCACATCTCCCGCAGCGTAGATGTCCTCAGCGCTGGTCTCCAGGTGCTCGTCCACCACCACGCCGCGCTGGACCGTCAGCCCCGCCTGGCGAGCCAGCGTCGTCTCGGAGCGTATGCCCGTCGAGCAGAGGACCAGCTCGGCTGGGACCTCCCGCCCGTCCTTGAGCCGAACGCCGGAAACCGCCCCGTCGCCCAGGACTGCCTCGGTGACGACGCCGGTGAGGATGTGGATGCCTGCCCGTCGGAGGATCTGGTCCAGCACGGCCGCACCTTCCCGGTCGAGCTGGCGGGGCATCAGGTGGGGGGCGAACTCCAGGACGGTGACCTCCAGCCCCAGCGCCCCCAGCGCCCGGGCGGCTTCCAGCCCCAGCAGCCCCCCGCCGATCACCACCGCCCGACGGACAGAGGTGGCGAAGGCCCGGATGGCGCGGGCATCGTCGAGTGTGCGGAGGGTGAAAAAACCCCGCCGGTCGGTCCCTTCGATGGGCGGCGTCCAGGCCCACCCGCCGGTCGCCAGAAGGAGCCGGTCGTAGTGGGAGGTGGAGCCATCCCCCAGCCGCACCTGATGGGTCGGGGGGGATAGCTCCACCACCGGGTTATTCAGATGAACGTGGATGCCCTGCTCTCTGTACCACTCAGGGGGGCGGTAATACAGCTCCGCTTCCTCTATCTCTCCGGCCATATAGGCCGGAAGCTGAGGACGACGGTAGTAGAAATAGGGCTCGGCGCTGTAGATATGGAGGTCGGCTTCGGGGTCGGCCCTGCGGATGGCCTGGGCGGCCGTCACGCCGGCGACGCCGTTACCTGCAATGATATAACGGGCCATATCGGGTTACCCGACCCTCTCGAACATATCCTTATCGGCGCCACAGTCGGGGCAGACCCAGTCGTCGGGCAGGTCTTCGAAGGGGGTCCCGGCCGGGATCCCTCGGTCCGGGTCTCCCACCGCCGGGTCATAAATGTAGCCGCAGACCATGCACTCCCACTTGTCCATCGTTCTACCTCCTTATTTCAATCTGGGGCTTTTTCTTTCGAAGGGCAGAGCGCATAAACGGCAATAAGTATAATCTATTTGAGCGAAATTGTCAAATGTAGGACAAGCTATTGCAGCTTGATAAATGCCAATAGCCGGACAGCCCTCACCTCTCCCCCTGCCCCCTCCCGTTGAAAGAATCGCCCGGCGGCTTTGGCCTTTGTCGGATCAATTTGGAAAGATGCAAAAGTTTGTCCTGCGTCCCTATGTCTGTACGTGATGAGGGTAGATGGCTTCCAGGCGGGGGATCAGGACCGACCAGTCGTAGTGGGTTTGGACGAAGGCGCGGGCGGCCCGGCCCAGCTCAGCCCGGCGGGCCGGGTCCCTGAGCAGGGAGACAACAGCCTGGGCGAAGCCGTCAGGGTTGTCGGCCAGGAGAAGCTCCCGGCCGTGGGTGACCGGGAACCCCTCCGCTCCCAGCCGGGTAGCGACGATCGCCCGCTCCATCGCCATCGCCTCCAGGATTTTCAGCCGCGTGCCTCCCCCAACCCTGAGCGGGACCACGTAGACCGCTGCCCCGGCGATGTAGGGCTGCACGTCTTTCACCCATCCGGTGAGCGTGACCGCTGGCTCCCCCCGCAGCGGATCGAGCCGCCTGTGGGGCCGCTGCCCGACTACCCAGAAGTGGGCCTCAGGCACCACCTGCCGGATGCGGGGAAGGACCTGCCGGGCAAACCAGATCACCGCGTCTACGTTGGGGCGGAAGTCCATCGTGCCGGTGAAGACCAGCGCCGCCTCGCCCATGCCGGGGGCCGGGGGAAGGTCAGGGTGATAGATGGAGACATCTATACCGTTGGGAAGGATGGTCGGGGCCAGCCCGGGGACCAGCGTCTGGAGGGCAGCGGCATCGGCCTCGGAGACGGCCAGGACGTGATCGGCGCGGCGGCAGACCTGGGCCTCGTATCGGCACAACCGCCGCCACTGAACAAGCGAGTAGGCCGCGCCGTGCCACCGAAGGGGATGGGCCAGATCGGTCAGGAAGGCCCGCTTCTGCAGGAGATACTCGCAGTTGTGGTCATCGAACAGGATAAAGGGGCGGGGCCGGGCCTGTTCCAGCATGTCCAGGTAGGGAGCCATCTCGATCCCCTCGATGTGGACGATATCGAAGGAGGCCCGTTCCAGCCAGGCGGCCAGGCGCTGGCGGAAGGCCGGGCTATGTAACCGCATGGCCATATCGGGCTGGCGGGTCAGGAGCAGGTCCCGCAGGCGACGGGAGAGAGGGCGCAGGGGCTGGGGGACGGCCTCGACGCGGATGCACGCGGCAGCGAGGGGCGGCGCGGGCTGAGGGGACTGTCCGGGGCCGAGAAAGGAAAGGAGGTGGATCCGATGATGGTTGGATAGATGGGCGACAAGCCCCCAGTTGCGTAAAGCTGTCCCCTGATGAGGAGGATAGGGTAGTTGAGGGGTGAGAAAAAGGATGTCCACTTAACCCCGCGCCTCTGCAGTGAGCCTTTACAACCTGCTAGAGAATGTTACCCCAATCATCGAGAAGCGCAAGCGCGGGAATCGGGGGTAAAGCGTTTTCGGCTGGCGGGCGTATTTCAATTTCGAGGCGAGTGGTCCTCTGGCTCGTCGGTGGATCGCGAATCCCACAAATGGCCAGAATACAGCGAACAGGAGGGATACCTGCACCACTTGCGGTATTCGTTTCCATTCGCGCCATTCGTGTTTCCCCAGGTCCGGCCCGGGCCAGGGGCATCTCGCCCCCAAACTGAAATACACCTGCTTCTGGCCCCCTTAGACTTTTCCTCCAAATCGGATATACTTATCGAGAACAGGTGGAGATGATCCTCTTTTTCCGAAGGAGGTGTACCTTGAAGGACCTGACCGACCTGGCCCTCGATACAGCCCGTGCCCGTGGCGCCACCTATGCCGATATCCGCATCGTCCACCGCCGCACCCAAAACGTGGCGGTCCGTAACGGCGCGGTCACCGGCCTGGCCGAGAGCGAGACCCTCGGCTTCGGCGTGCGGGTCATTGCCAGCGGGGCCTGGGGCTTCGCCGCCAGCTCCCGTCTCACCCGACAGGAGGTGGAGCGAGTGGCCGCCGAGGCGGTCGAGATCGCCCGCGCCAGCAGCACCGTGGGGAAGGAGCCGGTGGACATCGGCCCGCCCGAGGTCCACGTCGCCACTTACCGCACCCCCTTCCGGATGGACCCCTTTGCCGTCCCGCTGGAGACGAAGCTGGCCCTCCTCATGGCCGCCGATGAGGGGATGCGACGGGTGAAGGGGGTACGGGTTGCCCAGGGCTCTGTCGTCTCCTGGTTGGAGAGAAAGACCTTCGCCAGCACCGAAGGCTCCTTCATAGAGCAGGAGCTGATGGAGACGGGTGGGGGGATTGTGGCCTATGCCGTGGGGGACGGGGAGATCCAGCAGCGGTCCTACCCCAACTCCTTCGCCCGCGACCAGCGGACCGGCGGGTGGGAGGTGGTGGAGGAGATGGACCTGCCGGGGAACGCGGAGCGGGTGGCCAGTGAGGCGGTGGCCCTGCTGACTGCCGACCCCTGCCCCTGCAGGGTGACCACCCTCATCCTCGGCTCCACCCAGCTCGCCCTTCAGGTCCACGAATCCTGCGGCCATCCCACGGAGCTGGACCGGGTGTTCGGCAGCGAGGCGGCCTACGCGGGGACCAGCTTCCTCACCCCCGAAAAGCTCGGCACCTTCCGCTACGGTTCACCCATCGTCAACCTCACCGCCGACGCCACCATCCCTGGCGGCCTGGGCACCTTCGGCTACGACGATGAGGGGGTGCCTGCCCAGCGGGTCCCCCTGGTCCGGGAAGGGATCTTCGTCGGCTATCTCTCCTCCCGCGAGACGGCGGTCCGGTTGGCCAGGCTGCGGGGGGAGGACCCGGCCGCCGCCCACTCCGGCGGGGCGATGCGGGCCTCCGGCTGGGACCGCATCCCCCTGGTCCGGATGACCAACATCAACCTGGAGCCAGGGGAATGGAGCTTCGATGATCTGGTCGCCGACACTCAAGAGGGTATCTACATGGAAACCAACCGCTCCTGGTCTATTGACGACAGGCGGCTCAACTTCCAGTTCGGCACGGAGATCGCCTACGAGATCAGGGGCGGTCGGATGGTCCGCCTCCTCAAGAACGCTCTTTACACAGGCATCACTCCCCAGTTCTGGGGTTCCTGCGACGCCATTTGCGATGCCAGCCACTGGCGGGTGTGGGGAACCCCCAACTGCGGCAAGGGGCAGCCCGGCCAGATCGCCCACACCGGCCACGGCGCTGCCCCGGCCCGGTTCAGGGATGTGCAGGTGGGGGTGATACGCAATACGTAATACGCGATAGCGTATTCCGTACTCCTTGGGGGAGAGAGATGATCGGTGAAACAGCCATACGTGAGATCGTACACCGGGTGTTCGCTGCCTCCAGGGCAGAAGAGACGGAAGTGGTCTTTTTCGGACTGGAAGAGCGGCTGACCCGATTTGCCAACAACGTCATCCATCAGAATGTGGCGGAGAGTGACGCGGTGATCGTCGTTCGGGCTGCGGTGGGCCGATCCGTTGGTGTGGCGACGACCAACGACCTGAGGACCGAGGGGCTGGAGCGGGTGGCGGAAGCGGCGGTGGCCGCCTGCCGGGCCGAGCCTGCGCCGGAAGACCCGGACTACCCCGGCCTGCCGGAGCCGACCGACGTGGAGCCGGTGGCGGCCTTCGACGAACGGACTGCCGCCTACACGCCCGCCGACCGGGCGCGGGATGTGGGCGAGATCTGCCGCCAGGCCGAGGAAGCGGGGGTCAACGCCTCCGGGGCTTTCAGCACCGGCCTCTACGAATTCGCTGTGGCCAACAGCCATGGCCTGTTCGTCTACCATCCCACCACCGGCGCCGACCTGACCACGGTGGTGATGACCGATAGCAGCGCTGGCTATGCCGCCGGAGCTTCATGGAAGGTGGAAGAGGTGAATGTGGCGGAGCTGGGCCGGGAGGCGATCCAGCGGGCGCTGCGAGGCCGCGACCCCCGGCCCCTGGAGCCGGGAGTCTATCCGGTAGTGCTGGAACCCTACGCGGTGATGGACATCGTCTCGTTCCTGAGCCAGATGGCGGGGGGCATGCAGGTGATGGAGGGGAGAAGCTGGATGAGCGACCGGCAGGGGGAGCTGCTGGTATCCCCCCTGATCTCCATCTGGGACGACGGGCGGGACCCTGCCGGCTGGCCGCTCCCTTTTGACTTCGAGGGAGTGCCCCGTCGGCGGGTGGAGATCATCCGTGAGGGAATCGTGGGGGATGCGGTCTACGACCGGCGGTGGGCAAAAAAGGGAAACGCGCCCGTCACCGGCCACGCGATGCCGGCGGTCAACCCCTTCTCTCCCTGGCTGAGCGCCGGAATGATGGGGCCGCTCCCCCTGCACCCCGTGATGGGGGCTGGCGAGCACACGCTGGAGGAGATGATTGCGTCCACCCAGCGCGGGCTGTACATTACCCGCTTCCATTACACCCGAGTCGTCCATCCCCGCGAGGCGGTCGTGACCGGTATGACACGGGATGGGACCTTTCTCATTGAAAATGGGGAGGTCACGACGCCGGTGCGGAACCTCCGTTTCACCCAGAGCTACGTGGAGGCGCTGAGAGGGGCGGAAATGGTGGGGCAGGAGCTTCGCTGCGAGCGTTCGGGCCTCTTTATGACGCGCGCTCCGGCGCTGAAGCTTTCCGCCTTTCACTTCACCGGCACGACCACTTTCTAAAAGACGCGGGGACGCGGAGGCGGGGAAATCGCCGCGTCCCCGTGTCTCCGCATCCCGTCAGGGGATCACCTCAGCCCGGCGAAGAGGTCCGTCTCCACCCCTTCCGGCCAGCCAGCCGTGGAGCGGGCCAGGACAAAGTGCTCGTACCGGAACCAGGGTAGCTGAATCACCGCCTCGGCCTGTTCGATGAAAGGACTGTGAGGGTCAATCTGGGTGGCGTGGCAGCGGATGCCCTCGAGCTTCACCTCTGCATAGGCGCTCACGTCAATGACAGTGGTGATCTCCTCCCGCTTCCGCCCCACAAAATAGAATGGGACCCCGTCCATCATCACCGCCGCTGGCTTCCCCCCCTGGGACATGGCGGCCACCTGCTCTTCCGGCAAAGCCCCATAGTAGAGCTTGCTGACCCGATGGGGACGGCAGCTCCCACTCACCTGTTCGGGGAAACAATCCGCATCGGCGGCCAGGTCCACAGCAATGGTGGTCCAGCGGTGGACGGCGATGTGGTCGTAGTGGCCGTAGACCCCATCTGGCCCGAAGGTGACCACCACATGGGGACGGATCTCCCGCAGGATACGCACCAGCTTCCCCACCGCCTGCCCCTGGTGGACCGTTGTCAACTGCCCGTCCACGTAATCCAGGAACAGGGGCGGATGGATGCCGTAGGCCCGGCAGGCGCAACGCAGCTCCTCCTCCCGCACTCTCGGCAGGTCAGCGGCGGTGGCAAGGCCAGGCGTGGCGATCTTCCCCGCCTCGCCACGGGTGGCCGTCACCAGATAGACGTCGCACCCTTCGGCAGCGTACCGGGCCAGCGTCCCCCCCATGCCGAAGGCCTCATCGTCGGGATGGGCGAATACGGCCATCAGAGTCAATCCCCCCATACACCTCTCCTGACAGAACAAAGGTGTCTCACTCGCTCTCCGGCCCAAGCCCCGGCAGCTCCACCCGCACCACCTCCCCATGCACGTTGACCACCACCTTGAACCCGGTCATCCACAGCCAGAGCCGCAGGTCCTCCATGTTGGGGGGCTGGGCCGGCAGTTCTGCGATCTGGTCCATCTTCTCCAGGCTCATCTCGATCGCCGCCCGGGTGAAAGGGTCGTCGCTTCCCATCATCTGCATCACCCCTTCCACCACCACGTCCTTCATCGCCAGGAGTCGCTCTTTGAGATGGGTCAGTACCTGCCGATCCACCTCCACTGCCTCGACGTGGCGCAGGAAACCTCCGTCGGGGATGGCGTAGAAGGGCTCGCTGCCCACCCGGGTTGCACGGACCGGTTCCCCTTCTTCGTTGTAGATCAGCCCGGCGAAGAACGGCTCCCGCTGGCTCATCGTTCCTCCCCACGGAAATTGTAGATCCCTTCCCGGCAGGGGAAACAGGCCCCGCAATCGGTGCAGCTCAGCCGATCCCCCTCGTCCACCAGCATCGTCGAGCCGCAGACGGTGCAACGAAAGAAGGTGCCCGGCGGCGCGGGCGGCCTGTCGGCCGGGGCGACGGCACGGAGAAAGACGCTGGGGGTCAACTGCCACAGCGCCCCCGTCGGCTGAAGGAGCCGATCCAGCGCCACCAGCAGGTCGGTGGGCACTGCCTGCTTGAGGAAGCCGACGCGGAAGTGGGAGACGGTCCGCGCCCGCTCGACCCGCAGCCCTATCTCCTTCAGGCGGCGGCGGATCCAGACGGGGTGAAAGTCGAAGTTCAGCTCCGCAAACTCCACCGGCCGGGGGTCGAAGGGGGACCAGGACTGGCGATGGACGAGGTAGCGGAGGATGGCCTTGAGGTTCCGCTTGTTGGCAAACTCCAGGACGAAGGCGCCGCCGGGGGCCAGGACGCAGGAGATGGAACGGAGGGCGGCGGGGGCGTCGGCGGCGTGGTGGAGGGTGCGGACCATCACGACGGTGTCGAAGAGGCCGGGGACGAAGGGGAGGCGGTAGAAGTCGCCCTGCACGTAGCGGTAGCGGGGGCGTCCTCCAGGGCCGGTTCCCCCCAGCCGCTCGCGGGCCTGTTCGAGCTGGGAGCGGGCGTAGTCGAGGAGGACCACCTCCTCGTAGCCAGCATAGAGGTCGGCCAGCCGGCCGAACCCGGCGCCGATCTCTACCAGGCGGCGGCCGGCGGGGGGAAGAAGCGCCCGCATCGCTGCCCGCTCGACGCGATCCTCATACTCCCGCCCCTCGCCCCAGAACTCGGTCCGGTAGCGGGAGCCTTCATAATCGCAGATAGGCGGGTGGTCTGTCAGCGTGCACCTCCTGTCGGAGAGAAGGAGACACAGGGGCGGGGAGACGCAGGGTGTCTCCGCGTCCTACTTGAAGCGGAAGCCATCCGGCAGGCTCTCCACCAGCGCACGTACCGGCGTGAAGACGTCCCGCAGCCGCTGCACCGCCGGGTCCAGCCCTGCCTCCCCCAACTGGATCGAGACGGGGATGCTCATCTCCACCGGCACGGACTGGCTCACCGGCACCGTCATCTGGACGGGGATCGTCTTCTGCACCGGCACGACCATATCCAGCTCCACCGGCAAGACCGCGCCCTGAGGGAGGACGATCGAGCCTGTGCCGTTGATCACCCCTCCGCCGCCGGGGAGGTAGAAGGAGATTTGCACGTTCTCCACGCGGGTCGGGGCTGTCAGGCGGACCTGTGTCTGCTGGCGGATGGGCAGCTCGAAATTCAGGTCCAGCGGCTGATCCAGCGGCAGGTCGAAGCGGATGCCGATGGGCTGATCAACGCTCACCGTTGTCCGGATGTTCGTCTCCGCCAGCCCCAGGAAGGCCTGGTCCAGGTTGTGGAGCAGCGGTTCCAGCAGGCTGCTTTTCATCTGTAGCAGGGGGCCGATCGCCAGAAGCAGGGTGAGCACCAGCACGCAGTTGACGATGAATGAAAAGAGGATGGCGAAGTTAGCAAAAGCCCGCCACATCCTGTCCAATCGCTCTCTCATCGCGCCTCTCCTTTCGGCTTGCCGGACACACCGATCCCACCCTTCGGGGGCTTGAAGGTTATTATAGAAGATGGTGGGGGGAACGCAAGCGGGGCTTGTCCCCCAATCCCTCCTGTGGTACACTATCAGGGGACAGGCGAGTGGAGCAGGCTGGAAGGGCTGTCCTGCGGATGTTTTCGAACAGGCTTTAAGGAGGCAAGGGGAGCTCCATGGGTGCAAAGAGAGGACGTGTTTTCTCCGGTGCCCGGCCCACGGGCCGTCAGCACCTGGGCAACTACCTGGGCGCCATCCGTAACTATGTAGCCCTGCAGGATGATTACGATTGCGTCTACTGCATTGTGGACCTCCATGCGCTCACCACGCTGAGGGACACGGACAAGTTGCAGGAATGGACCTACGAGATGGCGCTGGACTGGCTGGCGGCGGGGATTGACCCTGATCGGGGGACCATTCTTTTCGTCCAATCCCACGTGCCCCAGGTGACGGAACTCCATACGATTCTCTCGATGGTCACTCCGCTGGGCTGGCTGACCCGCCTGCCCACGTTCAAGGAGAAGGTGCGTCAGCAACCGGATAACGTCAACTACGGGCTGGTGGGGTATCCGGTGCTGATGGCTGCCGACATCACGCTGTACAGGGCCGATACGGTCCCGGTGGGGGTGGACCAGGCCCCTCACCTGGAGTTCACGCGGGAGATCGTCCGGCGGTTCAACCATCAGTTTGGCGAAGTGCTGGTCGAGCCTCAGGCCAAGTACACGGACTTCCCGAAAGTGCTGGGGATAGACGGCCAGCAGAAAATGAGCAAATCGCTGGATAACCATATCGAGATCGCGGCCTCGCCGGAGGAGATCGAGCAGCGGGTGATGCAGATGGTCACCGACCCGGCCCGCCGCTACCGCTCCGACCCTGGCCATCCGGAGGTCTGCAACGTCTTCACCCTCCACGGCTTCTTTTCCGCCGCGCAGGTGGCGCAGATTGAGGAGGACTGCCGGTCGGCGCGGATCGGCTGTGTGGAATGCAAGCGGCTCTTTGCGCGAAACCTGGCCGACCATTTCGCCCCCTTCCGCGCGCGCCGGGCAGAGCTGGCGGCCGACCCGAACCTGGTGTGGGATGTCCTGGCCGACGGCGCCCGCCGCGCCTCGACGATCGCCTCCGGGGTTATCGCCGAGGTCAAGGCGGCGGTAGGGTTGCCCTCTGCAGGTTAGTGTCGGTCACATCGCGCCTGCAACGGTGAAGGGAAAGATGCGCCGCGCAGGGAGGCTCTTGCTGCTGATGCCTCTGGTCCTGCTGATCGCCTGCCAGCCCACCACCCCCACGGTCCAGTTGCCCCCTTTGTCTGCCCCATCTGGCCTCCCCCTTATCGTCTACGAACGGGTCAACGGGGAGAGCGGGAGCTACGAACGGTGGGAGATCTACGCCGACGGGTGGGTGGTGCACGGGGATGCGACGGAGGGGTATCTGGACCCCGAGGCGCTGATGGTGTTGATGGAGCAGGTGGAGCAGGCGGGGTTCTTTGAGATGGAGGACCTCTACCTGCCGAACGATCCGGACTCCGGCGGGACGATCTACGCCCTCAGCATCCGGACGGAGGGAGGGATGAAGACAGTGGTCGCCACGGATGGTGCTCCGGGCGAGCCTCCGGCGCTGGTTGATCTGATCCGGAGGATGGACGGATTGGTGCGGAGGGAAGCGTAGGATGCGCGCGCTGGTACAACGGGTCCGACGGGCCTCGGTGAGGGTGGACGAGCGGCTGGTGGGGGCCATCGGCCCCGGGGTGGTGGTGCTGGTAGGGGTGACGCACGGCGACACCGAGGAGCAGGCGGAGTGGCTGGCGCAGAAGGTGGCCGGGCTGCGTATCTTTGAGGACGCCGAGGGGCGGATGAACGCCGGGCTTCTGGACGTGGGGGGAGAGGCACTGGTGATCTCTCAGTTCACCCTGTACGCCGATGCCCGGAGGGGCCGTCGCCCCTCTTTCACCGATGCCGCGCCGCCGGAGGTGGCGGAGCCGCTGGTGGCTCATTTCGCCCAGGCGCTGGCCCGCGCGGGCGTGCCGGTGCAGACCGGCGAGTTCGGTGCCCACATGCTGGTGGAGATCCACAACGACGGGCCGGTAACGGTGATGCTGGAAAGATAAGGGCGACCCCAGGGGGTCGCCCCACAGATAGCAACCGGACCGGGGTGGACGGACCACCCCGGTCGTATTTTCGGAAGGCTAGAAGGGGATCTCTTCTTCTTCCAGCGGCTCCTCGTATTCCGGAACCTCTACTTCAGGCCCGGGGGCCTCCTCACGGCGCCCCAGGAAGCGGACAGTATTGGCCACGACCTCAAAGGAGGCGCGGACCGTGCCGTCCTGCCCGGTCCAGAGGCGAGGGCCGCCGGTCTCATCGGGGCGGAGCCGCCCTTCGACCAGCACCGGCCGACCTTTGGCCAGGTACTGGGCGCAGGTCTCGGCCAGCTTCCCAAAGGCGGAGACGCGGAACCAGATCGTCTCCTCCTGGATGGAGCCGTCCTGAGTGGGCCACCGCCGGGTGGACGCCACGGAGAAGTTGGTGACCGGCGTCCCGTTGGGCAGGTAGCGCATCTCGGGGTCGCGCCCCAGATGCCCTGCAATGATGATGGTATGGAACATGGTAGCCTCCTTACTGAGCTGTGATGTTGGGTGCATTGTCGGCTCTTTTTTATCTTACACCAAAAAGAGGGAAAAGTCAAAACGACATCCATCGCATCAGCTTCCTTTGACACTTCTCCTCTTTCGTGATACACTCCCCTACGAGTGCCCGAGGGGCAGGCGGCCCCGGAGGGGGAAAACTGCAAAGGCAGGTACAGGGTGCAAGAGGGCCTGATCCCCGTCAACAGCGTTACCTTTGAGTACGTTTATGTTGCCAATCAGCGGTGCGAATGTGGTGGGTATTTCGCCACGGTAAGCCAGGAGCTGCACATTTCCCCCTCCGGGCCTGTGGACCGGCTGAAGGCCCGGTGCGAGTCCTGTGGGGTGGAGCGGACCTTTGATTTCGATATTTCCTCCTTCTTCGGTCAGTTGGAAAAATACGGCCATTTTCGTCTGGTAGATGACTGCTTCCGCCAGGCGATGCTCCACCTGCGCGCCGGGCGGCTGGGGGAAGCGGAGGCGGCTCTGCGACGGGTGGTGGATCCGGAAGAGGGGGAACCGGCCTTTGCCTGGGGCTACTATCATCTGGGAATGGTCCTTCTTTACCAGAACCGCCCGGAGGAAGCCCTCCCATACCTGGAGCGGGCATCTGCCCTCCAACCCCTGGAACCGGATATTCACGAGGGGGTAGGAAGGGCTTACCAGGCCGCGGGTTTCGGGAGAGAGGCGGAGGATCGCTTCCGCCTGGTGGAAAAACTGCGGACCCGGTTTGACCTGTCGCCTTCCTCTGGAGGTGGGCAGCAGGGATAGAGAGGCGGCTCAGTGGAGCCGTCGGATCACCATCACCACCTTGCCCTGCACCTCCACCTTAGTTGGGTCGTCTATGTAGATCGGCTCCATCAACGGGTTGGCCGGCTGCAGGCGGACCCGGCCTCCCTCCCAGTACACCCGTTTCAGCGTTGTCTCCTCCCGGTCCGATAGCCAGACCGCTGCCATCTCGCCGTTCTCCACCCGGGGGACCTGCCGCAGGATGACGATATCCCCGTCGTGGATGAGGGCATCTATCATTGAGTCTCCCTGGACGCGCAGCGCGAAGAGCCTGTCGGGGTCTCCCAGGATACCGCGGGTCAGCTCAACCGTCTCTTCAACCCCCATCAATGAGAAGTCGGAGGGGGGGATGGGGATCGGCTCGCCAGCGACGATCACGCCCAGCAGGGGTACGGAGACAACCTTTTCATCTGGTTCTAACGAGGAGAAGAGCGATTCCCCCCCCGCCGAAAGCCGCAGGCCGCGGGAGTACCCCCGGTCCCGCTCGATCAGCCCTTCCTGCTCCAGCCGCTCCAGATTGTAGTTGACGACGGAGGTGGAGGAGATGCCCACCGCCTGACCGATCTCCCGGATCGAGGGTGGGTAACCCCGACCGGTGATGGATTCCCAGATATAGCGGAGGATGCGCTGTTGTCGCTTCGTCAGCCGATTCCATCGTTCTTCCATCTCCTCACCTCCTGCTTTTCCTTACACGTTCATTATATAGGAACATACGTTCTAAGTCAAGTCGAACCCAAACTCCCAAAACCCAAAGCGGCATTGACAAATCCACCGAATTGATGTATACTAAAGATGTTCACCGAATGCATTCGGCATATGACTTCGTGCAGTTTGTTTGGCGTTTGACAACTTCCCTATATAAGTGTACCATTTACTGTGTCTGGACTTGCCGGGCAGTGTCGGAGCGTCCAGGCCACATGCAGGCTGCATACATCATCCCTTCCTTACCAGAAAACATGCCGCACTCGCTCCTGGCTTCCCTGTTTATCCTGTGAGATTCGGATATGCCTTCTAGGGTAAAAAAACCAGCGAAACGGTGTAAGTCCTGCCCAATGAAAGGAGGTCTCTGAATTTACCTGAACGGTCCGGTCAATCGGGGAATGGCAGTTTCATAACCACATCTTTTTGACAGGAGGGTACAATGTCAGAAGGACTGGTCAATGCCATCGCGGATATGCGGGAGGAAGAGGCTATCCAGATGGTCCGGGATATGCTGGCGAAAGGCGCAAAGCCTATGGCGATTCTGGATGCCGCCCGGCAGGCTATGGACATCATCGGCCAGCGGTACGAGAAGGGCATCTATTTCCTGCCAGAACTGATGCTGGCGGGCGAGATGATGGGTCAGATCGCGGAAATCCTCAAGCCCAAACTGGCCGAATCCCCGGAGGTCAGACGGCTCGGTAAGGTGCTCATGGGCACCGTCAAAGGGGACATCCACGATATCGGCAAGAACATTGTCTGCTTCATGCTGGACGCCAACGGCTTTGAGGTCCTCGACCTGGGCGTAGATGTCCCTCCACAGAAGTTCGTGGAAGCCCTCCGAGATTTTCAACCTCAGGTGGTCGGCCTGAGCGGATTCCTGACCCTGGCCTTCGAATCCATGAAAGAGACCGTTGACGCCATCAAGGCGGCTGGCCTGCGGGGCCAGGTGAAGATCATGATCGGCGGTGGTCAGGTGAACGAACAGGTCAGCCAGTACGTTGGCGCTGATGCCTATGGGCGAGACGCCGTATCGGGCGTATCCCTGGCCAAGAAGTGGGTCGGCGTCCAGTAAACACCCTTCAGCAGCGCAACGGAGGTAGCGAAAATGAACCATCAGTTGTCGCCCGACGAAAAGCGAGAAGCACTCTGGCAGGGAAAACTCTCGCCGAAAGACCCCCAGGGGAATCCCCTCCCCTTCCAGAGTCCGGAGGCGGAGAAGAAATATAAGGAGCGGGTCCTCCGGGTCAGGACAGCGATTGAGATGGAGAAGTTGCCGGACCGGGTGCCGGTGACTGTTTTCCCCAGCATGTTCCCCTGGAAGTACGCCGGGATGACCGTCCAGGAGGCTATGTACGATTACGAAAGGTGCGCCGCGGCGTTCAAGAAATTTATCCTGGACTTCGATCCGGACCTGCAGTGGGGCGCATATGCACCTGGCCCGGGGAAGTTCTTTGAGATCCTCGACTACAAGCTGTACTCCTGGCCGGGCCACGGCGTAGCCCCGGAGCACTGTTACCAGTGCAACGAGGGCGAGTACATGAAGCCGGAGGAGTACGATGCCCTGATTCAGGACCCCACGGGCTATTTCATCCACGTCTACCTGCCGCGCGTGTTCGGGGCGCTGGGCGGCTTCCCCATGCTCCCGTTCTTCCCCGGCATCCTGGAGATGTACGGCCTGGCCCTCACCTTCATCCCCTTCGGCCTGCCCCCCGTTCAGGCGACGTTCCAGGCCCTCTTTGAAGCCGGGGCCGAAGCCCTGAAATGGGTCACCCCTATCGGTGGTGTGGACGTTGAGCTGGCCACCCTCGGGTATCCGACGCTCCTGGGCGGGTTCACCAAGGCCCCGTTTGATGTCATCGGCGATACGCTGCGGGGCACCAAGGGGATCATGGTGGATATCTACCGACGGCCGGAAAAGCTCCTCAAGGCCATGGAAGTCCTCACGCCGCTGATGATCCAGATGGGGGTCAACTCGGCCCAGGCCACCGGTAATCCGCTCATCTTCATCCCGCTCCACAAGGGCGCCGACGGCTTCCTCTCCGACGAGCACTTCCGGAAATTCTACTGGCCCACCCTGAAAGAGGTCATTCTGGGCCTGATCGAGGGCGGGTGCGTGCCGCTCCCGGCGGCCGAAGGAGGCTACAGCTCCCGCCTGGAGGTTGTGAAGGACCTCCCGAGGGGCAAGACGGTGTGGATGATTGACCTGACCGATATGGCCGACGTCAAGAAAACCCTCGGCCAGAATGCCTGCCTCCTCGGCAATGTGCCGTCCGCTCTGCTGAATCTGGGAACCCCGGAGGAGGTGAAGGAGTACGTCAGGCGGATCATAGAAGTAGCCGGAAAAGACGGCGGCCTCATCGTTGCCAACGGCTCTTTCTTCGACGAAGCCAGGCCGGAGAATGTCAAGGCGATGATCGAGGCAGCCAAAGAGTACGGCGTGTACTGATGGGGCGTCGGAAACGGGCCCCGACAGGCTCCCTCCATCGGGGGCCTGTCGGGGCTCATAACCTGGATCGAAAAGGGAGGGGACGTATGAAGGTCCAAGCGGCCGTCGTCTGGGAAACGGGTGGGGATTTCAGGATCGAGCAACTGGAGCTGGACGAGCCGAGGGAAGATGAGGTGTTGGTCCGCATGGTCGCTTCGGGCATCTGCCACACCGACCTGGGGGCCCGGGACGGCCATCTGCCGATCCCCGCACCGCCGAGCGTCTTCGGCCATGAGGGGGCCGGCATCGTGGAGAGGGTCGGAGCGCGTGTCACCCGGGTCAGGCCGGGCGACTCGGTGGTGCTGACCTGGGACTACTGCGGGACATGCCCCGCATGCCGGGCCGGTAAGGTCCTCTACTGCCTGAACTTCTTCCTGCACAACTTCCACGGCGCTCGCCCCGACGGTAGCGCAACTCTCCACAGGGGCGATCAGGTGGTCCACGGCTCCTTTTTCTGCCAGTCCTCATTCGCAAATTTCGCCCTGGCCAGCGAGCGGAATGTGGTCAAGGTGCCGGACGACGTGCCCCTGGAGGTCCTGGCGCCGATGGGCTGCGGCGTGATGACCGGCGCAGGCGCCGTCATCCATTCGCTTCAGGCCCGGCCCGGGGATTCCATCGCCGTGTTCGGCGCCGGCACGGTGGGGATGAGCGCCGTTCTGGCCGCCAGGGTGTGCGGCTGTACGACCATCATCGCTGTGGACGTCAACCCGGACCGCCTGGAGCTGGCCAAGGAGCTGGGCGCCACACACACCGTCAACGCCGCCGAGGTAAACCCTGTGGAGGCGATCCGGGAGATCACCGGCGGCGGGGTCCAGTTCAGCCTGGAGTGCGTGGGCAATCCCAGGGTGCTGCGGCAGGCGGTGGACTCTCTGCCCCGCCTGGGTGTGTGCGGACTGGTGGGCGTTGTGCCGCCCGGCACGGAGGTCGCCCTGGATATGGACCTCTTGATGAACGGTCGGACCGTCCGGGGAATCCTGGGGGGCGACGCCATCCCCGATCTGTTCATCCCCAGGCTCGTAGAACTGTATCGCCAGGGGCGTTTCCCCTTCGACCGGTTGATCACGTTCTATCCGTTTGAGGAAATCAACCGGGCGGTGAAGGATATGGAAGCCGGCCGTGTAGTTAAGCCGGTCCTGCGGATGGAATACCAGGGAGGTCGGCGATGAAACTGATCCGGGTCAATATGACCACAAAGAGCGTCCGCGTGGAAGACGTGCCGCCGGAATATGCAGGGCTTGGCGGCCGGGGGTTGACCTCCACCATCGTCAACGCCGAAGTGCCGGCCCGCTGCGATCCCCTGGGGCCGGAAAACAAACTGATCATCGCCCCCGGCCTGTTGAGCGGCACGACGCTTCCCAACACCAGCCGCACCTCTATCGGGGCCAAAAGCCCGTTGACTGGCGGCATCAAGGAGAGCAACGTCGGGGGCACCATGGGGGCCTCCCTGGGCCGCCTGGGCATCACGGCCATCGTCGTGGAGGGCCAGGCGCCGGAAGGGGAACTCTACCTGCTCCGTATTGACCGGGAAGGGAACGCTAGCCTCATCCCGGCCCAGGAGTACAGGGGCTTATGGACCTATCCGCTGGTGGAGAAGCTCCTGGAGGCCTACGGGAAGGAGACCTCCGTGCTCTGTATCGGGCCGGCGGGCGAGTACAAAATGGCGATTGCTTCCGTCCAGTCCTCCGATGTGGACGGTCACCCCTGCCGGGCCGCCGGTCGGGGCGGCATGGGGGCCGTGATGGGGGCTAAAGGGCTCAAGGCGGTGGTGGTGGACCAGCGTGGAAAGAGCGCCGATCCCGTCGCAGACCCCCAGGCCTTTAAAGAGGCCGTCCAGGCCATCGTCCAGATGGTCAAATCGGACCCCATGAACGCCGAGGTGATGCCCAAACTGGGCACGGCGGCCCTGGTCGCTCCGGTCAATACGATGGGCGCCTTCCCCAGCTACAACGCGCGCAGGGGGGTGCTGGACGGCTGGGAGAACATCTGCGGGGAGCGGATGGCCGAGATCATCCAGGAGCGGGGCGGGAATCCCACCCATCTGGGCTGTACCCAGTGCATCATCCACTGCTCCAACGTGTATGTGGATAAAGACGGCCGGTTCGTCACCAGTTCTCTGGAGTACGAGACCATCTGGGCGATGGGCGGGATGACCGGCATCACCGACCTGGATGTGATCGCCCGGCTGGATAACCTGTGCGACAACATCGGGGTAGACACGATGAGCACAGGGGCCGCTATTGCCGTGGCAATGGACGCCGGATACCGGAAGTTCGGGGACGCCGGGGCTGTCCTGGAGATGGTGGAGGAAATCGGCAGAGGCACAGAGTTCGGCTGGATTCTGGGCGGCGGCGGTGTTGCGGTGGGCAGACACTTCAACCACGACCGGGTCCCTGCGGTCAAGGGGCAGACCATCGCGGCCTACGACCCCCGGGCTATGCTGGGAAACGGCGTGACCTATGCGACCTCGCCGATGGGGGCAGACCACACGGCGGGGAATGTGGTCGGGGCGTACCTGACGGGCGCGCTGAACCCGCTGAAGCCGGAAGGGCAGGTGGAGACTTCCCGGTTTCTCCAGATTGCGATTGCCGCCTATGACTCGCTGGGGCTGTGCTTTATGGCGGCTGTCTCTCTGCTGAGCCCGGAAGGGTTTGAGGTGGTCAGCAAGGCCATCAGCGCCAAACTGGGCCGGCCGCTGGAGCCGGAAGAGTTCCCCTTCGGCCTGGGCCGGCGGGTGCTGAAGGCGGAGCGGGAATTCAACCGGAAAGCAGGGTTCACCAGAGAGGATGACCGGTTGCCCAGGTTCTTCTACGAAGAGCCTCTGCCTCCTCACAACGTGGTCTTCGTCATCCGTGACGAGGAGCTGGATAGCGTCTTTGACTTTTGATCCGTTCTCCCAATCACGATAGAATCAGGAGGGATAGGAGTATGAGAAGATAACCGATCTCTTGTAATCAGGCACAGTTGGATACCCATTCGCAAAGACCACACAAGGCTGCATTGCCAAGGTCCGAAAGGAGGAGTAAGATGGCTACCAAGGGTTGGACCCGTCGGGAGTTCCTTCGCACTGCTGCCCTGGCCGGCGCCGGGCTGGCTTTAGGGGCCTGTGCTCCCAAAGCGACGCCCAAGCCAGCTAAAGACAAGATCGTCGTCGGTATGTCCAGGCCCCTCTCCGGCCCACTGGCTGTGGTGGGAGACTCGGCGTTCAGGCCGGTCTACGAGACCTTCGTCGCTGAGGTCAACGCCGATGGCGGGGTATACGTGGAGGAGTACGGCAAGAAGCTGCCCATCGAGCTGGTGGTCTACGATGACAAAAGCGATGTGGGCACGATGACGCGGCTGACGGAGAAGTTGATCGTCGAGGACAAGGTGGACTTTCTGTGGCCTGCGTGTGGCACCTCCTTCATCTTTGCTCAGGCCCCCATCGCCAACAAGTACGGGTATGTGTTGATCACGGCCGAGGGCGGCGCCACGACCATCAAGGACATGCTTCCCAGCATGCCCTACGTGTTCGTGACGCTGAGCTTCTCCGACTGGTACCAGCTTCCTGTCCTGGCTGACCTGCTGGCCAAGAAGGGCGCCAAGACAGCCTACATTGTCTACATCGCGGACCTCCACGGTATTGAATATTCCGGCGTGGCGGGCATTGAGTTTCCGAAGGTAGGAATTAACATCCTCGGCGTGAAGAGCGTCCCACCCGACATCAAGGACCTGTCGCCCGTCATCAGAGAGGCTAAAGCGGCCAACCCCGATGTCTTCTGCTGCTTCGCCTATCCTGACCAGATCATGCCCGCTACCGGGACCTCTATCGAGCTTGGCTTCAACCCCAAGGCCTGGGTAGGCGGCCCCGGCGTCAACTTCGGGTTCTACTATACGTCGTTTGGCCCGGCGGCGGAGGGGGTGATCGGCTTCACTTCCTTCAGCCCCAAGCAATCCGATGCGGCCAAGGCACTGGCCGATAAGCTCTATACAGGCAAGCCGATGGAAATCCAGGACCCGTGGGGGCATCCCCTGTACTGGGCCGGCCTGGAAATCTGGAAGCAGGCCATCGAGAAGGCCGGAACCCTCGACCAGGCGAAGATTCGCGAGATCATCGCTACCGAGCACTTCCAGACGGTGCTGGGAGATACCTGGTTTGAGAACGGGCTCCTGTCCAAGGACTGCCATACCGGGGAGATCGGCCAGTGGATCAACGGCGTGTATGAGGTCATCGGCCCCGAAAGGTGGGCTACTGCGGAGATGGTCTATCCCAAGCCACAGTGGCCGACCGGTTAAACAGGACGGAGGCTTCGCTCCCGGTGAGACGGGTACTGAGGCAGGCTGTCTGAGGGTGCTACGGTAACGAGCCTTTACCACAGGGGCTATCGCGCACTGCTCAGACAGCCTGCGCCCCATATTGTTACGGGAAAGGGTCCATATGACGATGATAACCATCCTGGAGGTCCTCATCACCGGTTTGCTGCTGGGCGGCCTCTACGCCCTGATCGCCGTGGGGCTTAGCCTGCAGTACGGCGTTGCCCGGATACTGAACATCTCCCATGGCGAGTTCATCATGCTTGGGGCTTTGACCACCTGGAGCCTGTATACGGCATTTGGCATCAATCCGCTGGTGTCCCTCGCCGTGTGCGGCCCTGTGGCCTTTGTCCTGGGTTTCATCATCCACCGGACCTTGTTCAAACGCCTGCTGGCCTCGTCAGCATCGCCAGGCGTTTTTGAGAGCAACTCCATGCTGGCCGCCTTCGGCCTCATGTTCATCCTCCAGAACATCGCTCTGCTCACCTGGGGGCCTGAGATCAAAGGGTACTCTTATCTGGCTGTTCCGGTCCATCTGCTGGGAACGCTATTTGGCGCCAATCGTCTCGTGACTTTCGGGGTGGCCATTGTCATCGGGGTGGCCTTCTATCTTTTCCTTGAACTTACCCGCACGGGCAAGGCCATCCGGGCGGCAGCCCAGGACCCGGCCACCGCGGGGCTGATGGGGGTCAACATCAACAACATGCTGGCTCTATGCTTCGGCCTGGGCGCTGCTATGGCCGGGATCGCTGGCATGTTGATCAGTATGTGCTATCCTGTTCATGCCGTGATGGGCCTCGAATACACCGTTATTGCCATCATCGTGGTGGTCCTGGGCGGATTGGGCAGTATCCCCGGCAGCTTCATCGGCGGCTTTGTCCTGGGCCTTATCGGCAGCATCGTCTCTTACTTTGAACCGGGACTGGCGCTGGTGGCCTATTATGTCATCTTCATCCTCCTGCTACTGGTGAGGCCGACAGGCATTATGGGGAGATAGCCAGATGAAAATCAACAGGGTTGACTTTCAAAGGATGTGGGGGCCGGGGCTGATTTTCATCATCCTGGTTTTGCTGGCCTCGCTGTCCCTCTATGCTTCAACCTACACTGTGATCCTGGTAACCGACATCTTGATGTATGTCATCCTCACCCTGAGCTGGGTCCTCTTCTCTGCCCCTACCGGCTACATCTCCCTGGCGCCTGCGGCGTTCTTCGGGGTCGGCATCTATACTTCTGCCATACTGGGGAGCAGACTGCCTTTGCCGATCGTTATCCTGGCCGGTGGCCTGGCGAGTTTCTGTCTCGCCCTTCTCGTCGGCGCCCTGACCCTCAGGTTGAGGGGCGTCTACTTTGCTATGTTTACCTTCGGGCTGGTGGAGCTCATCAAGTACTTTCTGTTGTGGTATGAGGTCAAGTTTACGGGCACGCGCGGACGGTTTGTGGTCCTCGTGGATAACACTACGATTTATTATGTCATGCTCATCATCCTTGTCCTGTTGCTGTTGGCCACCTACCTGATCCGGCGCTCCAGGTTTGGGCTGGCTCTCCAGAGCATTGGGCAATGTGAAGAAGCCGCAGCCCACATAGGTATTAATGTAAATGTGTTGAAAACTGTTGTCTTTGCCATCAGCGGTACCTTCATAGGGGCAGCCGGGGCGATTATGGCGACAAGGTGGACATACATTGATCCTTACATCGCCTTCAACCCGCTCTTTTCCTTCATGCCTGTCCTGATGGCTATTTTCGGCGGCCTGGGGCAACTCTACGGCCCCGTCCTGGGCGCGGCGATCTTTGCTTACCTGGAAGAGATTCTGATCACCAGGTTCCCCTACTATTACATGCTGATTTTCGGCGTGGTTTTGATCGTGACCATCCTGTATCTGCCCGAAGGGCTTGTCGGGCTGATGCAGAGGGTGCGGAGAAAAATCGCAGGAGGTCAAGATGCCGTTGCTTGACGGGAAGGGGGTGACCCGGTATTTCGGCGGGCTGGCCGCGGTGGTAAATGTGGATTTCCATATTGAGCAGGGTGAGGTCGTGGGCCTGATCGGCCCTAACGGCGCCGGCAAAACCACGCTGTTCAACCTGATTTCGGGAGCCCTTGTGCCCCGATCGGGAGATATCAGATTCAAAGGCGAAAGGATCACCGGTCTAAAACCCCATCAGATTTGTAAGAAGGGCCTGGCGAGGACCTTCCAGTCGGTCAAGATTTTCCCCCAGATGTCCGTTCTCGAAAATGTGCTGCTGGGCGTGCTGTTCGGGAGGTCGAACGGCCCGGCGACGGCGGAGGCCCTGGAGGAGGCCGCAGAGTTGCTGGATTTCGTGGGATTGTCGGCTATGAAGGCGTTGCCGGCCGGGAACCTGACCCTGGCCAATCAAAAGCGGCTGGAAGTGGCCAGAGCGCTGGCTACCAGGCCAGAACTCCTGCTGCTGGATGAGTTGATGGCCGGCCTGAACGCGACCGAGGTGGCCCAGGCGATGGAGCTGGTGACCAGGATTCGGGACCAGGGGGTCACGATCTTTATGATTGAGCATGTTATGAAAGCCATTATGGGCGTCTGTGATCGCATTATGGTGCTGCACCACGGCGAGAAGATCGCCGAAGGAACGCCCCAGGAGATCGCCACCAGCAGAACGGTCGTTGAAGTATATCTGGGAGAATAGTCCCATGCTGGATATCTGCAATCTAAACACTTTCTATGGCAAGATGCAGGCTTTGTGGGATGTGTGTCTCCAGGTCCACGATGCGGAAATCGTCGCCATAGTGGGTTCGAACGGGGCTGGCAAGACGACGTTGCTTCATTCCATATCCGGCCTGCTGCGTCCGGCTTCTGGTAGTGTGACGTTCCTGGGCAGGCGGATAGACGGCCTGCCCTCTCACGCCATCGTGGAGCTGGGCATTTCCATCGTGCCCGAAGGGGGAAGGGTTTTTCCTGATATGACGGTGCGTGAGAATCTGGAGATGGGCGCTTACCCCTACCATGCCTGGGAGCGGAGGAGGGAAACGCTGGAGCAGGTTTATCGGATCTTCCCTGTACTCAGGGAAAGGGGCCGGCAACTGGCCAGGACCCTGAGCGGTGGGGAGCGCCAGATGCTGGCGATAGGCCGGGCCTTGATGTCTAAACCCAGGCTGTGCCTGTTCGACGAGCCTTCCTACGGCTTGGCTCCACTGTTGGTGACGGAGATTTTTCGCATCATACAGGAGCTCCGCGACCAGGGGATTACCGTCTTGCTGGTCGAACAGAACGTCCGGCGTGCTCTGGAGATCGCCGACCGGGCATACGTGCTGGAAAATGGTCGAATCTGTATGGAGGGAGCCTGCTCTGAGCTGCTTGAAAGCGACCACGTGAGAAGGGCCTATCTTGGGCTGTAACCCAACTGGCCCGGTGGACCGCGGGAAAGCCTGGATGACGACAAGGGGGTGTCAGATGGTGGATTACGAGGCACTGAGAGCCCGAGCACAGGAGCTGGCGGAAAGGGATTGGGATCAGGCGGCGATTGTGGCCCGGTATCGGAAAATGGCCGAGGAGGGCATTCCCAGAAAGGTGCTGAGCCGGGATGAAGTCCTGGCAAACAGGCGGCAAATTCTGGATCGGGTTCAGCGGCGGGCGGAGGAGTACAACTTCCTTGCTCGCAACTGTGCCAGAGGGACGGCGCTGGCACTTCTGGAGGAGTTCGGCCTGGGAAACCTGCAGGTCGTTCAGGCGCTCTCTCCATTCCCTGGATTCGGCGGGACCGGCTGGATGTGCGGGGCGGTGACCGGAGGATTGATCGCCCTGGGCCTCTATTTCGGCAGTGAGGATGTGTTGAATTATGACGCGGTCGGAGCGGCGGTCCAGGCGGCACGGAAATTCATGCCGCGCTTCCAGGCCACGGTGGGGTCTGTGTTGTGTCCTGAGTTGCAGGAAAGGGTGATATTTGGCCGGTATATGGACCCCGCGGCCAGCCCGGAGAATATGGCGGCCTTTGCAGCGGCAAAGGGGTTTGAGAAATGCAGCCTCCTGCCCGGAATAGGAGCCAGGATCGCCGCCGAGATCATTCTTGAGAGCCTGGAAGGCGGAGGGTAAAATCCCGGGAGTAACCTTTGCATCGCTCCCCGGTTCTCACCACGGGGGCACAGAGGATAGGAAGTTTTCAGAGCGTCTCTCAGGTTTCTCTCCGCGTCCTCTGTCCTCCGTGGTTTTTGCTCGCCGCAGGCTGCTGCTCAGGGGGCGTATTTCCATTTTGGGGCAAGTGGTCCTCTCGCTCGCCGGTGGATCGCGAATCCCACAAATGGCCCGAATATAGCGAACAGGAGGGATACCTGCTCCATTCGCGGCATTCGTTTCCATTCGCGCCATTCGTGTTTCCCCAGGTCTGGCCCGGGCCAGGGACATCTCGCCCCCAAACTGAAATACACCTCTGCTCAGGCAGGCCCTTGTCCAGCTTTCAGCGTTATGTTATTATAGAAGAGATATGGCCGATAGACCCCTGACCAGACGACAGGAACAGGCGCTGGAAACCCGGAATCGGATCTACGACGCCGCGGTCGCGCTCATGGAGCGCAAAGGGTTTGATAACATCACCGTTGCCGAAATCAGCCGGGCGGCGGGCGTCTCTGTAGGGGCCTTTTACCACCACTTTGAATCCAAAAACGACATCCTGGCTGAGATCTTCTTCCGGGCCGATGAGTATTTCTCCACCCAGGTGGCTCCCAACCTGGGAGAAAAGCCTACTTCTGAATTGATTCTGGAGTATTTCGACCACTATGCCCGGTTCAACATCGCCAGCGGCGTGGAGATGGTCCAGCAGCTCTTCAACCCCAGGATCAAGTTCTTCATTAAAGAGGATCGGCCCATGCTGACCATCCTGCAGGACCTGATCCGCAAGGGCCAGAAGAGGGGGGAAATCCGGGCGGATATGAGTGCGGAGGAGATTGTCTGGTTCCTGTTTGTGATGGCGCGGGGTGTGGTGTTTGACTGGGCGCTTCGCGACGGCGGGTACGACCTGAGGGCGGCGATGCGTTCCTGTATGGAGCGCCTCGTCGCTGTTCTTAAAAGGTAGCGCAAGATTCAATCTTGCGCTACATCAGTCATCATCCAGCGTTTCGTAGTAGGCGTCCCCCAGATTGTTGGGGTTCAATGCCTTTCGGATCTTGCTCTGATAGCGGTAGATAGACGGCTGGGGTGCGGAGAGGTGGATCCGGTCGCGCACCTCTTTGGGGGGCGTCCGACCATCCGGCCCAATGGCTGCGGCGTTCCACTTCTCCATACCCACACCCCATCCCTTCTTTAGCCCGAACTCGGAGCAGGCGTCGAAGAACTCGCGGGTGCCCTCTACCGATTCCCTATCGTGCGGGTCAAAGTGGGTGAAGTTTTCCCACAGGCAGGTGCCCCCGCCTCCCTGCCCGCCGATAGGCCCCATCATGCAGTCGCCGCCAGCGGCAACGATAGCTCCCTGTTTCTCCCACTCCTTTTTGAACTCGCCAGCCTCCTCCACATGCAGCGTCCCGAAGTCCGGAACGCCGAAGAGGCCAAAGCAGCCGTCGTACCCCCCGCCGTAGACAAGGTTCAGGTTCTTATGCCCCAGCCGGATCAGGTAGAGCAGCGTCCAATCGTGGATTTCGGGCGCATTCATGGCCTCCACCTTCCAGCCGCCGGTTCGGGCCAGGATCTCGTCCAGCGCCCTCTCCTGCCATTCCAGATCCCGCGGCGTCATGCCGGCCAGCACAATCTGAAAGTCGCGCCGGGACTCCTCGGTGACCCGCTGTACCTCCGGGTCTGCCAGCAGCTCCTCCAGGTCCCCCAGGGTCCGGGTGGGGTCGGTGAGGATTTTGACCATAGCGTACTTCAGGTCGCGGCCGAACATGTTGAACTGCCGGTGGGCGGTGTAGCCGATGCCAGCATCCCAGATCAGATACACCGCGTCGGCCCACGCCTTCCACGACGGGAAAGCCAGCGTATAGGCGCGGAAGTTCTCCGGGAGCGAGACCCGGTAGGCCGGGACGGTCCCCTCCACCGGGAGTTTGTCCGGGCCGGGCCAGGGGAAGAGTTTGATGGCGCACTTGGTGAACACGCCCATCGCGCCTTTGGCGCCAGTGAGGCCACGGAACACCCCCCTCACGCTGGGACCTGGCCCCTCGCCGCAGAACCAGCCACAGCCGGCGCCCAGCGCGCCGGTCCGCAGTATCTCGCCTGTGGGCATAACCCACTCCACGCCCAGCAGGTTATCGTAATACCAGCCGCCGTACAGGTTGCTCGGCCCGGACCCGAAATAAGAGGTCGCGCTGGCCAGTACAGAACAACTGCACCCGGATCCCGGGATGTGCGTGTTCAGACCCACCTTCATTGCCTCGGCCTGTAACGTGGCCCCGATCACCCCCGGCTCGACGACGGCGAATAAGTTCTTCTCGTCTATCTCCAGAATCCGGTCCATACGCCGCATGTCCAGTTGGATCGTGTTGTCGCCCGAAGGGTACCCCTGAGCGGACCAGAAGGTGCTGGAGGCTTTGAACTTGATCCTGTACCTGTTGCACAGTCGGACGATAGCCTGGACCTCCTCGGTGCTTCCCGGCAGCAGGACCGCCAGCCCTCTGGGGGTGAACGTGTCGTAGTAAGGACCGACGTGGATCGCGGTGTGGGCCAGCGAGTAGCGGTACGAGTCCAGCACCGCCGGGTCATCGGAGATGTTCTCCGGGCCGACGATGTCCTCCAGAGCGCTGTAGATGTGCCTGGGCAGTGCCATGTCACCCCCCTCTCTTACAGCAGGGCCTTCTGCACGAGATCAACGATGTCGTAAACCGGCATCGGCTCCCCCAGCGTGCCGACGGCGTCCGTAAAATTCCTCTCGCACCACGGACAGGCGCTCACCAGCGCCTCAGCGCCGGTAGCCCTGGCTTCGGCGATCCGCTCGCGGGCGGTCCAGAGGGAGAATTCGGGATAGGCCTCGCGCATGCCTCCCCCCGCCCCGCAGCACCAGCTGTATTCCCGAATCCGCTCCATCTCCACCAGCTCCACGCCGGGGATCGAGCGGAGGACCTGTCGGGGCGGGTCGTAGATCCCCCAGGCGCCGTTGTATCGGGGCCTCCGTGGCTCGTAGACAACGATCTGGTTCAGGATTTTCTTCTCGACCCCGTCCCACGGCACATACGGCTCTCCCTGCCGGCCCAGATGACAGGGGTCGTGATAAGTGACGGTCATCGGCACGGGAGAGCGAAACTGTATCTTTCCTTCTTCGATCAGGCGGGCGATGAGTTCCACCGTGTGCAGCACCTCCATCTGGAGGCCCAGCCGGGGGTAGAGGCGCTTGAAGGCGTGGTACCCATCGGCGCAGGAGGTGACCACCATCCTCACCCCGGCGTTGGCCCAGGCTTTCACGTTGGCCTGGGCGAACCGGGTGAACGCATCCCGGTAGCCCATGGAGTACACCCGGCCGCCGCAACACAGCTCCCGCTCCCCCATAATCCCGATACGGACGCCCACATTCTTCAGCAGAGTGACCGCTGCCCGGGCGGTCGCCTGGAGGTCGGGGTCGTAGCTGAAGCGGCAGCCTGCATGAAAGACGACCTCCGCCTTTTCCGCAGGCAGGCGAGGGACGTCCAGGCCGTCGGCCCAATCCCCTCGCCTGGCCCTGGGCTGCGACATCGTGTTCTGTTCGCTGTTCAGGCTCTCTATCACCGCTCTGTGGGCATCCAGCCCCTGCCCGTCCTCCACCGCCCTGAACTTGAGTTCACGGACCATTTCCAGGGGCTCCAGGTTGTAACGGCAGATCTTGCAGCTCACATCGCACGAGCCGCAGGTCAGGCAGGTGAAGACGATGCGCCGCAGCGTATCCGTGTAGTCAATCTGCCCCCGGATCAGGGACCGGGCAACCGCATACCGACCGCGAGCGGAATAGCTGTTGAAATTGTGGTAGGCGATGCTCGGGCAATTCTTAGCAAAGCGCCAGCTCTTCATCTGGTCAAAGGGGATCCATTTGCAGTAGGAGCACTGACTGCAGCGGTCCATCTCCCCTGCGAAATCTTCCAGCGGCATCGGACGGCCTCCTTAAAAGCACAGTTTGCCCGGATTCAGGATGTGGTTTGGGTCAAAGATCTCTTTGACCTTGCGCAGGACGGCTGTGGTCTGGGCGTCGGCGTTGTAGGCCCAGGGGGCCCATATCCCATACGGCCGTGAGAAGAACGCCTTTTGTTGGAACAACTGGAGGCTGGCGTCGCAGAACAACTCCCGCGCCCTCTGTACTTCCGTCTGGCTCTTCCGGTCAAACGGAAGGATGAACTCGCAGTGGCAACAGACGCCCTGGTGGACCGGCTGGATATAGATGCCAATATCCAGGGCCGAGTACCGGTGGTTATTGGCCGCCGTCAGCATCGTCGCGACATAGGCGGGCGTTCGTTCCAGGGGGGTCAGGAAGAAGATCTCCTGCATCCCACCTTTGTAGCGGATTTTCCAGTACGGCTCTTCGGAGGGGTGGGAGAGGAGCTTCAGCAGGTCGCTGCCCCGGCAACCCGGCACCGCCGGCAGCAGGGGCAACCCGAACCCCTGAGCCAGGTCCCGGATGTCGCTCTCCTGAGTCTGAGCCCTTTCCCCGGGCAGGATCTCCCCACCGGTGACCCCGATGACGACGGCCCAGGCGGGCAGCGTGTCTCTCAGTGATGGGACCTCTTCCGGCTGCCGGGCGAGGATCATGGCCAGAGAGGTGCTGTTGACGATGAAGAGCTCGTCACCCAACCGGAACCGGAGGAGTTTGTAGGTGAAATCCAGCAGCTCTTCCAGCCTTGCGGCGGGGGTCAGGAACAGCCTGTGGACCTGGGGGAGCACCTCGCATTTCACGGACGCCCAGGTGACGATGCCCATCGTGCCCTGGGCTGCTGAGACGAGCCGGTAATAGTCCAGTTGGCCCGGCCCGGCGCCCCACACGGGGACTCTCCCCTCCTGCCAATCCTCATCCCTTTCCCCCCGATAGATGCCACTCCCGCTGTAGAGCTTATCCCCATTGCCCCATACGATCTCCAGGCTGCGCAGGGGCTCCAGCATGTTCCAGTGGTATCGGGGGGAGATGGGTGGCTCTCGTTCCAGGAGGGCCGCGAGCACCGATTTGCTGTTGCGGGGCAAAAGCGGCATGATCACCCGCAGGCCGTGTTTCTGCAGTTCAGATTGGAGTTGCCCGTAGGTCACTCCCGGCTCGATCAGCGCCAGCCGATTCCGGCGGTCCACCTTCAACACCCGCTTCATTCCGCTCAGGTCCACGATGACTGCCTCCGGAGCGGTGGGGAGCGAATCCCCCCGGAGGTGGGGAGGGCCGGAGCTCACAGGCACCAGCGGCGTTTGCGTCTGGTTTGCCCAGAGGACGACCCTCTGCACCTCGTCCACGCTCTTCGGCCTGACCAGGAGGTGGGGTCTCAGCGGAGGGATCAGGGTGGGGGCCAGTGAGGAAGGTTCCTCTAATCCAGGGGCTTCCTGGACAGCGGATTCTCCGACGATTTCTCTCAACCGGGCTTGCTTTTCATCCATAGGGCACTCCCGTGCGGGATAAGCGGCACTCCAGCACCGAATGTATTCGGTGAACATATTCAGTATATAACATCCTGATGGATTTGTCAACATTTTGGCGGTATTCGTTTCCATTCGCGCCATTCGTGTTTCCCCAGGTCCGGCCCGGGCCAGGGACATCTCGCCCCCAGACTGAAGTACACCTGCCTGTGGGTGGGTGCGAATCGGGGCGAATGAAGCGAAGGAGGCTACCCGCCTTCCGTATGTTTCTGCGAATTTCGTAATTTTGGCATTGTTAAATAATGTTAAACGTATTTCGACTTGACGATTTTGCGGAAAAATGATACACTGAGGGCAGGCGGTTTGGGAAACGTCCACCAGCAGAGGACAGGCCTATGGACAGGATTGATCGGGCGATCATCGCCCGTTTGCAGTTCGACGGACGGCTCCCCTTTAAAGAGATCGCCCGGCAGGTCGGCGTATCGGAAGGGACCGTCCGCAACCGTGTGGCCCGGCTGCGCCAGAAAGGCGTCCTCCAGATCGTCGGCGTGGTGGACCCCCATTTGCTGGGCCTGCAGGCCACGGCCGTTGTCGGCGTCGCGGTGGAGCCCCCCTGCCTGGAGAAAGCAGCGCGCACGATCGCCACTTTTAAAGAGGTCTCTTACCTCGTGATGATCTCCGGCGCTTTCGACCTGCTGGTAGAGGTCCTCTGCCGGGATACAGCCCATCTGGCCTCTTTCCTCAGCGAGAAGCTCCTCCAGGTGGAGGGCGTTCAGCGAACCGAAACCTTTTACATCCTCCGCACCTACAAGCTATCCTATCGGTGGGGGATGACGCCGGAAGACTGGAGCGTGCTGACGGCAGTGAATGAGGATATGCGGGGGCCGGCGGCCCCCTGATACTTTCAGGTTTGTCCTTTATCACAGGAGGCTTATGGAGGCCGTCGGATGGACAATTATGTGGTTGAGTTGAGGAACGTCAGCAAGCACTTCGGGTCCGTCGTCGCCGTCAACGGCGTCACCCTTTCGATCCGGGAGGGGGAGTTCTTCTCCCTCCTGGGGCCATCCGGCTGTGGCAAGACGACGACCCTGCGCCTCATCGCTGGCTTCGAGCTGCCGACCGACGGGGAGATCTATATCGGCGGTGAACGACAGGGAGAGACGCCGCCCTACCGCCGCCCCGTCAACACGGTCTTTCAGAACTATGCCCTCTTCCCCCACATGACCGTCTATGAGAACGTAGCTTTCGGATTGCAAATGCGCAAGGTGCCCAGGGATGAGATCCGTCGGCGGGTGCTGGAGGCGCTGGAGATGGTGCGGCTGCCGGGGATGGAGAACCGCAAGCCGACCCAGCTCTCCGGCGGGCAGCAGCAGCGCATCGCCCTGGCGCGCGCGCTGGTCAACCAGCCCAAAGTGCTCCTCCTCGACGAGCCGCTCGGCGCGCTGGACCTCAAGCTGCGCAAGGCGATGCAGCTTGAGCTGAAGGCGCTCCAGCACCGGGTGGGGATCACCTTTGTCTATGTGACCCACGACCAGGAAGAGGCGTTGACCATGTCCGACCGCATCGCCGTGATGAACCAGGGGAAGGTCCTCCAGATCGGCACGCCGGAAGAAATCTACGAGCGGCCTGCAAACCGGTTCGTCGCCGACTTTATCGGCGAGACCAATCTACTCAACGGTGAGGTCAGGGGAGGCCGGGAAGACGAAGTGGTTGTGGTGGTGGACGGAGAGGTGCAGATCACCGCTCAGAAGAGCCGGGCGGTGGCGATGGGGGATGAGGTGACGGTGGCCATCCGGCCCGAGCGGATCTCCCTCCACTCCCAACCCCCCGACAGACGGGCGTTGCCCGGAGAGATCAGGGAGGTCATCTATGTAGGGACGGAGATCCGCTACCTGGTGCGGATCTCGGAGCGGACGGTGATCTCCGTGCGACAGCCCAACGTCGGCGATGCAGCGGTTGAGCGGTTCCCAGTCGGCGCGCAGGTCTATCTCCACTGGGCCCCGCAGTCGGCCAACCTGCTTGTGGACTGAAGGTGAGGTGAAAGCAAGATGACCCAACCGCGTAGCCGACGCGAGACGATCCGCCTCCTTTTCCTGATCTCCCCCAGCCTCTTCTGGCTGGTTGTCTTCTTTCTCATTCCCCTCCTGCTGGTCCTGGCCATCAGTTTCGGCCAGCGCGGGACGTATGGCGGCGTGGTATGGAATCTGACCCTGGAGAACTACCGCCGCTTTTTCGACCCCCTCTATCTGCGCATCTTCGGGCGAACCCTCGTCATCGCTCTGGTGACAACTGTTATCTGCCTGATCATCGGCTATCCCCTGGCCTACTTCATCGCCACCCGTCCCCCCCGCTGGCGAAACGGCCTGATCCTCCTGCTGATGATCCCCTTCTGGACCAACTTCCTCATCCGCACCTATGCCTGGCTGCTGATCCTGCGGGACCAGGGGGTGATCAACACGCTGTGGACCGGCCCGATCCACCAGTTTCTGCTCCAGCTTGCTTCGGCGCTCCCTTCCCCTTTCTGGGAGCCCTTTCTGCAGGCCACGACGTCTTCTCTCCCGCTCTTCGGCACCAACGGGGCGATCATCGTCGGCCTGGTGTACGGCTGGCTGCCGGATATGGTCCTCCCCTGCTATGCAGCCATTGAGCGGCTGGATTTCTCGCTGGTGGAGGCGGCGCAGGACCTCTACGCCAACCGCCTGCGCTCCTTCCTCCATGTGATCCTCCCTCTCACGATGTCGGGGATCGTGGCCGGATCGGTGCTGGTCTTCATCCCCTCGCTGGGGGCCTACGTCACGCCTGACCTGCTGGGCGGGGCCAAGTCGGTTATGATCGGCAACGTGATCTACTCGCAGTTCATGTCGGCCCGCGATTACCCCTTTGGCTCGGCCATTTCGTTCGTCCTGATGGCCCTGATGCTGATCGGCACGCTGGTCTATTTCCGCACAGGCACGAAGTCCTGAACGGGGGAGTGAGAGATGAAAACCGTCGAGAAAAACCGCAGGCGCAGGGGGCGCTGGCTGAGCCGCTGGCTGACCCTCCACAGCGTTGGGGGCTACCTTTTCCTTTACCTCCCTATCTTCATCCTGGTCCTCTACTCCTTTAACGCCTCCCGCTACGCCTCCGGGCCCTGGCTGGGCTTCACCCTGCGCTGGTATTCCCGCCTCTTCACCGACCAGGCGATCGGCAGTGCGCTGAGAAACACCCTGATCGTTGGGGGCTCCTCAACCCTCATCTCCACCATCTTTGGCACGATGGTGGCGCTGGCGATGGAGCGTTACGTTTTCCGCGGCAAACTGGCCTTCGACGCCCTCCTGTACCTCCCCATCATCATCCCCGACATCGCCATGGCCGTGATGCTTCTCCTCTTCTTCGTCCTCAGCCGGGTCCAGTTGGGTCTGACGACCATCATCATCTCCCACGTAGCCTTCAACATCTCCTTCGTCGCCGTTGTCGTCCGTGCCCGCCTGGCCTACTTTGACATCAGCCTGGAGGAGGCCGCTCAGGACCTCTACGCCGACGAGTGGCAGACCTTCCGCCGGGTCACCCTGCCGCTGATTATGCCGGGCATCCTGGGCGGCGCTCTCCTGGCTTTCACACTCTCCATTGACGACTTCGTCATCACCTTCTTTACCGCCGGCCCGGGCTCCACAACCCTTCCCCTGCGTATCTACTCGATGGTTAAACTGGGCGTGACGCCGGAGGTCAATGCCCTTTCCAGCATGATGCTGGTCGCATCCATCACCCTGGTTTTCCTCTCACTCCTTTTGCAGAGAGGAGGTGGTCGCGGCGCAGAGGTTATGTGAGGAGCGGAAACGCGAGCTTCAGGTATCCGCATGGAAAGGAGGAGCGATGAAGAGAAAAGTCTGGCTATCTCTAGCAGTAGTTATTGCATTGACCATTGTAACGGGGCTGCTTGCAGGCTGCGGAGGGGGCAGGGGAGAACTGCCCAGGGAGCTGCACGTCTACAACTGGTCAGAGTACATTGATCCGCAGGTGTACGTGGACTTTGAGGCCGAGTTTGGGATCCACGTCGTCGAGGACACCTTCGCCAACAACGAGGAGCTGCTGGCCAAACTGCAGGCCGGAGCCGGAGGGTACGATGTCATCGTCCCGTCCGACTATATGGTAACCATCATGATCCAGCAGGGGCTGCTGGCAGAATTGAACCACGAGAACCTCCCCAATCTGGTCAACCTCGACCCGAAGTTCGCCGATCCTCCGTATGACCCCGGCCTGAAGCACTGTGTGCCGTACCTCTGGGGCACCACCGGGATCGGCTACAACTCCGAGGTCTTCGAGGAGCCGCCCGATAGCTGGGCCTACCTGTTTGACCCGGAACTCGCCTCTCAGTACGCCGGCAGGTTCACCATGATCAATGACGTGCGGGAGGCGGTCGGCGCCGCGCTCAAGTACCTGGGCTACTCCCTTAACACGACCAGCGAGGAGGAGCTGATGGCGGCCCGCGACCTGCTGATCCAGCAGAAGCAGTGGGTTTACTCCTACGACTCCGAGCAGTATGAGGACCTCCTCAGCGCCGATGAGACGGTGATGGCCCACGCCTGGAGCGGGGATATTTTCATGGTGGCCGCAGAGGACGAGCGGCTCTGGTACGCGATCCCCAGGGAAGGGGCGACGATCTGGGCGGATAACCTCTGCATCCCCACCACCGCGCCGAGCAAGGAGGCGGCTGAGCTGTTCATCAATTACCTGCTCCGGCCCGACGTCGCTGCCCGCAACTCCAACTACACCTGGTATGCCAGCCCCAACGCCGCCGCCGAGGAGTTCATTGACGCCGAGATCCTGGAGGAGCCAGCCATCTATCCACCCGAAGATGTGATGGAACGGCTGGAGTGGATCGCCGACGTGGGCCCTGCGGCGCCGTTGTATGAGCGGATCTGGACGGAGGTGAAGGCGTCAGCGCCGTAGGGATGAGGCGTCCGGTGGATTGGACGTTGTGGGGGCTGCTCCTGGGCGCGGCTGCGCTGGAGATTGTGGGAGACCTTTCCTTCAAATGGTGGGCGGAGACGGGCCGGTGGCTGGGCCTGGTGGTCGGTCTGATCGTCTATAGCCTGGCCCTGGTCCTCTTTGCCTACCTGCTCCGTCGCGCTGAGCTGGCCGTTGTGCTGGCCCTCTGGTCGGGAGTGGCGGTTGTGCTGATGGCGCTCGCCGGCCGGTGGCTCTTCGGCGAGGTCCTCTCCGCCCATCGCCTTATCGGGCTGGCCCTGGTCATCGCAGGGATAGTTCTCCTGCAGCTCTAGTGCTCCCTGCGCCTCTGCTGTGGTGAGCATACCACCTCACACCGGGCTGTTGCACAGAAAAGGAGAGTCCGATGAAGAAGATGTGGATCGGCGGCGAATGGGTGGACCCGGTGTCCCGTGGGGCGATCGAGGTGACCGACCCCGCCACGGAGGAGGTGCTGGACGCAGTGCCGGCGGGGACGGCGGAAGACGTGGAGCGGGCGGTGGCAGCGGCCCAACGCGCCTTCGATGGGTGGCGACGGACCCCCGCCCCCGGGCGGGCGCAGATGCTCCATGAGGCCGCTGCCAGGATGCGCGCCCACTTCGACGAACTGGTGCAGCTCCTCACCCTGGAGGAGGGCAAACCCGTCCCCGAGAACGCAGAGGAAATTGACTGGTCCATCAACACCCTCGATTACTACGCCGAACTGGGCCGCCACATCCGTGGGCGGGTGGTCCCCTCCCCGGCCGGGGGCCAGTTGTCGCTGGTTCTCAAAGAGCCTTACGGGGTGGTTGGCTGCATTGTCCCCTGGAACTACCCCATCCTCCTCCTGATGTGGAAGGTCGCCCCTGCCCTGGCTGCGGGCAACACCGTCGTCGTCAAGCCCTCCAGCCTCACCCCGCTCACCACGCTCCGCATGGTCGAGGTCGCTTTCGACCACCTGCCGCCGGGGGTGCTCAACGTGGTCACCGGCCGGGGCGGCGTGGTCGGCGACGCGCTGGTGGCCCACCCCGATGTGCCGGTGGTCGCTTTCACCGGCTCCACCGCCGTGGGGCAGCACATCGCCCGCCTGACCGCCGGGACGATGAAGAAGCTGCACCTGGAGCTGGGGGGAAAGGACCCCTTTGTCATCGCCGACGACGCGCCGCTGGAGGCCGCGGTCGAGGCGCTGGCCTACGCCGCGTTGATCAACGCCGGGCAGGTCTGCACCTCCACCGAGCGAGTTTACGTCCCTCGCTCGATGCTGCCCCAGTTTGCCGAGGCTCTGGCCGATCGGGTGGGCCGGCTGCGGCTGGGGCCGGGGATCGAACCGACCACCGACGTCGGGCCGATGATCGGGGAGCCGTACCGGGCCAAGGTAGAGGCCCATGTGGCGGACGCGGTGGCGAGGGGAGCGAGGGTGCTCACCGGCGGCCGTCGTCCGCCCTATCTGGAGCGGGGCTTTTTCTACGAGCCGACGGTCCTGGTGGATGTGGACCACTCGATGCGCATCATGCGGGAGGAGACCTTCGGGCCGACCATCCCGCTGATGGCCTACGACTCCTTCGACGAAGCGATCGCCCTGGCCAACGACACCGAGTACGGGCTGGGCGCCTGTCTCTACACCCACGACGCCCGCAAGGTCCGCCGCTTCTACGAAGAGGTCCGCGCCGGCACGATCTGGATTAACGACCCCCTCACCGACAACTACGCGGGGCCTTTTGGCGGGATGAAGATGAGCGGCATCGGGCGGGAGCTGGGGGTGGAGGGGATCGAGGAGTTCTGGCAGACCAAACATGTCCACTGGGACATCGAGGGGGGAATCAAGGACTACTGGTATCCCTACTGACCTGCTGTAAGGGAAGTGTTGCGAACCTGGGTATCCTTTTCCAGGCTATCTGGGCAGGCTGGAAAGCCTGCCCTGCGACTTTTCGGGTAAACTCCAAATGCCAATTACTCCCGGATGCTAGACGCAAAATATTGACATTTTGCGACAATTATGGTATAATAGATGTCGTAAACGGCGCAAATAATTCATATTATTGTAGGATAAAGCGTATGGCCTGTCAGATCGATCGAACGGATCGGGCGATCGTCAGCCTGCTGATAGAGGACGGGCGGATGTCCAGCGCGGAGATCGCGCGCCGCACAGGCATTTCTGAGCGGGCTGTCCGTTACCGGATCAACCGCCTGGTTGAGAAGGGTGTGATCCGGGTAAGCGCCATCGTCAACCCCAAGATGGTGGGGTTCCCGGTGGTGGCAGACGTGTTCATCGAGGTCGAGCCCGGGCGCATACTGGAAATCGCCCGGAAGATGACGGGGTTCGAGTGTGTCAGTTATGTTGCCTGCTCGACCGGTGAGCGCGATATCAGCATTCAGGTCTATGCCCGCGACAACGAGGAGCTATACCGTTTTGTCACCGAGGTCATCGGCAAGGTGCCCGGGGTCAGGAAAACCCACACCGTATTGTTGCCGGTGATCCTGAAGGATGTCTATGATTGGCAGATCCCCGAGGAGGTCTGCGCAGTCGGAAAGGAGGGCAGGGAATGAGCTAAGCCACACAGGCGATCTCGACAGTTGTTTCCGTAACGCTAGCATCGGGTTCAGATTCATTTCCGACGAGGAGGAGACAAATGGCTGCTGAAGAAAAGGTCTTTGCCCGGAGGGCCAGCGGCCTGGTGCGCGGGCTTTCGCTGATAGATGCCTTTGGCGTCGGCTTTATGAATCAGGGCCTGACCCCCAGCATGTGGGTGATGATCAGCCTGGGCCTCTCGGTGTACACGGGGGGCAATCTGATCATCGCCACCATTCTCTCCGCTATCCTCTGCGGCATTGGCTTCTCGCTGGTATGGGGTATCCTGGGCGGGAGCATGCCCCGCAGCGGCGGGGAGTACATCTACAACTCCCGTATTATCAGCCCCCTTATCGGCATCGCTGAGAGTTTCGGCAACGCCTTTGTGTGGGTGATGTGGATCTATGTGCTGGCCCCCTACACCGTGGACCCAGGCCTGACCATGGTGTTGGAATTCCTTGGCAATCCCGGGATGGCCGAGGCGCTGCGCACTCCCTGGGGGATGTTTGCCGCTGCCACGGTCATCAACCTCATCGGCCTGGCCTTTGTTGTCTTTGGAGTCAAGGTCTTCGCCACATCCCAGAAGGTCGTTATGGCCCTGGGCATCCTGGGGACGGTGGTCATCCTGCTGGTGTTCACCTTTACCTCCCATCAGGCGTTCGTTCAGGCCTGGAATGAGCTGGCGGCGCGGTATGGCTCGCTGGACTTCAACGCCTTCCTTGAGGCCGCACGCACGGCTATGGAGGAGGCCGGCACTCCTCTGAAGAGCACCTGGAACTGGATTGACACACTGGGGGTTATGGTCGCCGGTTCATGGCTGTTCGCCTACAGTTACGCCATCACCTTCATTGCCGGCGAAGTCAAGCGCCCCGACAAGAGCATCATCCTGGGCAACCTGTTTGCCATCCTGACCCCGGCCTTCTTTATGCTCTGGTTGGGCATTGTCCTCTACCGCACCGTCGGCTTTGAATTTCTCAGTGCTGCTGCCTGGGTGGACAGCGCGGGCGGGCTGGAGGGCTACACTCTGCCCTGGTCGCCCCACTTCATCGGCCTGGCCGCGGTCGTCACCCAGAGCCCGATTGTGCTGGTGCTGATGGGCCTCTCCTTCGTCCTGTTCAGCCTGTGGTGGGTGGCCCTATCCTACCTGGCCTTCCCGCGCATCCTCTTCGCCTGGGGGATGGACCGCATGGGGCCCCGCTGGTTCACCGATGTTGACCCCCGCTGGGCCACGCCGGTCAAGAACCACATCCTGTGCTTCATTCTGGGGGAGATCGGCATCGCCATCTACGCCTTCTACCAGAACCCCATGACCGGCCTGACGGTGACCGGGATGGAGATCGTCTCTGTCTTCGGCGTGACGGCCATCGCTGCCGCTATCTTCCCCTTCGTCAAGAAGGTGCGCCATATCTGGGAGGCCTCGCCCTACAACAGATGGCGCATCCTGGGCATCCCCGTGGTCACCATCGGTGCGGTCGTCAATCTGATCTACCTGGCGATCCTCTTCGTCTTCTTCGTCCTCATGCCGGGCCTGGAGGAGTTCACCTTCCACTCGGTCATTCTCTACTGTGTCGTCTGGGGCCTGGGCATCGTCTGGTACTACTACTGGAAGTGGCGCAACAGGAAGATCGGCATTGACGTCAGCATGGCCTACGGCGAGCTGCCACCGGAGTAACCTCACCCACCCCTACCCCGACCCTTCCCCTCCCTCTCCGCAACGGAGGGGGAGGGGAAGGGAGATGGAGGATGCAATGAAGATATTCTTTGTGACCGATATTCATGGCTCCAACGTCTGCTACCGCAAGTTTCTCAACGCACTGCGTATCTACAACGTGGACGTCGGTATCCTGCTGGGCGACCTGACCGGGAAGATGCTGATCCCCCTTGTAGAGAAAGCCGGTGGAGGATGGGAGACTTCCTTCCTGGGCCATCCCGTCGAGGTGCAAACCCAGGATGAGCTGGAAAAACTTAAGAAGACCATCGAGATGGTCGGTTACTACTGGGTCCATCTGACCCCCGATGAGTTCCAGGCCTATAAGGCCGACTCGCAGGCGCTGGACACTCTGTTCAGGCAACTGATGGTCAAGCGTCTAAAAGAATGGCTGGCCCTGGCGGATGAGCGACTGGCTGGCACGGGCCTCAAGGTCTACATGGCCCCAGGTAACGATGACCATTTTGAAGTGGATCAGATCATCGCCGACTCGGTGGCTATTGTCAATTGCAACGACCGCGTGGTGAAGCTGGGCGAACACGAGATGGCTACCTTCGCCTGGGCCAACCCGTCGCCCTGGGACACGCCGCGGGAGAAGCCGGACGAGGAGCTGGAACCGATGCTGGAGGCCCTTGTCGCCCAGATTCAGGATATGCCGAAGGCGATCTTCAACTTCCATGCCCCCCCCTACGGTTCCGCCCTCGACCTGGCACCCGAACTGACGGCGGATCTGGTGCAGGCCGCCGACCGCAAAGTCCACGTGGGCAGCCGGGCTGTGGCGCGAATGATCGAGAAGTACCAGCCGCTGCTGGGGTTGCACGGCCACATCCACGAGTCGCGCGGCGCTCAGAGGATCGGGCGCACCACCATCATCAACCCCGGCAGCGAGTACTCCGAAGGCATTTTGAAGGGGGTGGTGCTCATTCTGGAAAAAGGGAAGCTCAAGGACTACGTCTTTACATCGGGTTAATGCACATGCACAGGAGATCATATGACGACCGAAAGGAAATTCAGACTGCCCAAAGACATTCCCCTCGAGGAGTATCCCCGGCCGGAGGTCTTCCTCGCGGAGGCCCGACGGCTGATCGAGGAGGCCCAGAAGCAGGGATTGATCCTCCGTGTGATGGGACCCATCGCTCTCCATTATTACTTCCCCGATTACGTTGATCTGTACCGGCGGATGGAGCGGCTGGGCGAGCGGGTCTTTACCGATATAGACTACGCCGCCTATGGCAAGCACCGCAGCAGGATGGTCTCTTTCTTCCAGGCGCAGGGCTACGACTACGACCGGCGAACGATGATGCTCTTCGGCCAGAATCGCCACATCTACTTCGGCGATCCTATCCCCATGATCGACGTTTTCTACGACAAGCTGGATATGAACCACTGCGTGGACTACAGGGGGCGGCTCGAAATCCATCCCTACTGTGTCTCTCTGGCCGACCTGCTGCTGCAGAAACTCCAGATTGTGCAGATGAACGACAAGGACCTCAAGGATGCCATGCTCTTGCTCCTGGCCGCGCCGGTGGGGGAGGCGGAAGAGGGCGCCATCAATGCCCGCCATATAGCAGAGGTGCTGGCCGACGACTGGGGCTTCTGGTACACGGCGACGGCCAATCTGGAGCGGGTCAAAGCGGCGACGGCCGGTGTGGCGGCGCTGGATGAGGCCCAGCGAATGGCCGTCTGCCAGAAGGCCGACCGCCTTCTCCAGCGGATCAACGCGGAACCGAAATCGCGCAGGTGGAATAAACGGGCTCAGATCGGCACCAAGAAGCTGTGGTACAACGAGGTGTCGGATTGGGCTTAATAAGGAGGAAAATACCATGCCTGCTATAGCTGAAACTGCCGTCAAGGGTAAGCGGTTCGAGAGAGTCCTGAAGGGTCTCGACATGACCCTTTTCACGGTCTGTGCTATTCTGGTTATAGATACTCTGGCTCCATCCGCCGCCATCGGGCCGGCTTCGATCTCCTGGTGGGTCATCACCCTGGTGCTCTTCTTCATCCCCTACGGCCTGATGACCGCCGAACTGGGCACCACCTATCCGGAGCAGGGCGGCCTTTACGTCTGGGTCAAGCGTGCTTTTGGCGAGAAGTGGGCTGTCCGTACCATCTGGCTCTACTGGATGAGCGTGGTCCTGTGGCCACCCGCTGTCTTTATCCTCTTCGCCAGCATCTTCAGCCAGCTTTTCGCCCCCGACCTGGGACTGTGGCCCAAGATCCTCATCGCTATCGCGATGACCTGGATCACTGTCTGGATCGGGATCATCAACCTGGCCACTTCCAAGTGGATCCCCAATATCGGCGCCTTTTTCAAGGCGCTGATTATGGTCGTCATCGGCACGGCGGCCTTCGTCTACGCCGGGAAGCACGGCGTGGCCAACGACCTGTCCTTTGCGAACATTCTTCCTGCCTGGGATGCAGGGCTGTACTTCCTGCCTGTTGTCGTCTATAACTTCATGGGCTTTGAGCTGATGTCGGGCGCGGCTGAGGAGATGAAGAACCCGGCCAGGGATATCCCCCGGGCCATCATCATCTCCGGCATCCTCATCGCGGTCTTTTACCTGCTCGGCACCGTCGGCATGCTGATGGCCCTCCCCCTGGACGAGCTGGGGCTGGTCGAGGGGATCATAGATACGCTGCGGGTCCTGCTCGGAGATACAGGCTTCGGTGGGACTATGGTCACCATTCTGGGCGTTGGCGCACTCTACTCCCTGCTGACCAATATGGTTACCTGGACGATGGGAGCCAACCGTTCGGTGGCCGAGGCCGCCAGCGAGAAAGAGCTTCCATCAGCCCTGGGCAGGCTCCATCCCGTCAACAAGACCCCGGTCAACGCTTTCCTTGTTACCGGCATCGTCTCCACCGTCGTCATCATCATCTACGGTCTCATGGCCAGCAGCGCCGAAGACCTGTTCTGGACCGTCTTTGCCTTCAGTTCGATCGTCTTCCTGCTCCCCTATCTGGCGCTGTTTCCAGCCTTCATCAAGCTGCGCCAGATTGACCCCGATATCGAGCGGCCATACCGCGTGCCCGGTGGCAACGTCCTGGCCTGGATCATGGTCGTGATCTGCGAAATCTTTATGCTGCAGGCCAATGTCTTCTTCATCTGGGTGCCCGGCGAGCCGATAGACTGGTCGTATGCCGCGCCGGTGCTCATCGGCGTGATCGTCACGATCATCGTCGGGGAGGTCATGCTGAAATTAGCGGAAAGGGAAAAGAGCAGGCAGCTCGCCTGACCCGCAACGGTGAAAGCGATCGGGCGGAAAGAGGAAGAACTGGAGGGGCCAATGGGCGAAAGGAATTGCTACGCTGGCAGGGTCTTGCGGGTGGACCTGAGCACCGGCAAGATTTCGTCTGAACCGCTCAATATGGACTGGGCGCGGGACTTCGTCGGCGGCAAGGGGTTGGGGCTCCGTTACCTTTTTGACGCGCTGCCGGCCCACGTCAATCCCCTCTCCCCGGCTAACGTGATCGGCCTTTTCCCCGGCGCTCTGGCCGGGACATGCGTCGCCACCACCGCCCGCACTGCCGTCTTCTGCCGTTCACCCGCCACCGGCACCATCCTCGACTCCTACGTGGGCGGGGCCTTCGGGCTGCAGCTCAAACTGGCCGGATACGACGGCGTTATCATCACCGGCCGCGCCCCACGCCCCAGTGCCCTGCTCATCCAGGACGACCGGGTCCAGATTCTGGACGCCACCCCCGCCTGGGGCAGGGGCATCTGGGAGACGGACGCCTGGCTCAAGGAGCAGGCCGGAGACGAACACCTGGTCTCGCTCTGCGCCGGCCCGGCGGGCGAGAACCTGGTCCCTTTCGCCTGCCTGACCTCCGAGGCGTATCGCCAGGCGGGACGCGGCGGGGCAGGGGCGGTCTTCGGCAGCAAGAACCTCAAGGCGGTGGCGGCTCGCGGTACCGGCTCCGTCCACGTGCCCGATATGCGGTCCTTTATGGAGATGTACTACGAAATCTTCAGGGAGCATCTGCTGACCGACGACAATCTGTGGGCCAACACGGATGGGACACCGATGATCGTGGACCTTTCGCAGAGCACCGGCCTGCTGCCCACCCGTGGCTTCAGCCAGGGCGTGTTCGAGGGGGCGGAGGGGATCAACTCGGCGGCCATCCAGGCGCACAAGCGCCGCAACCGGGCCTGCGCCACCTGCCCCCTGGCCTGCGGTCAGCTCACGCACACCGCCGATGGCCTGATGGAGGGGCCGGAGTACGAGACGCTGGGGTTGGGAGGCGCCAACTGCGCTGTGGGGAGCCTGGACGGGGTGGCTGCCTTCAACCGGCGGTGCGACAACCTGGGGCTGGATACCATCTCCACGGGCAACGTGCTCGGACTGGCTATGCTGATGGCCCAGGAGTCCATCCACGACTTCGGCGTCCACTTTGGCAACGTGGAGGAGTATCTGGCAGCAGTCGAGGACATCGCCTACCTGCGCGGCGCAGGGGCCGAGCTGGCCCAGGGAGCCCGCGCCATCGCCCGCAAGTATGGCGCTGAGCACCTGGTGATGGAGAGCAAAGGGCTGGAGTTCCCGGCCTACGACCCGCGCGGCTCCTACGGCATGGCCCTGGCCTACTGCACTTCGGATCGAGGAGGATGCCATATGCGGGCCTGGCCCATTGCCGAGGAGGCTTTCGGCAAGATGGACCCCTTCACGCTGGAAGGCAAGGCCGAGCTGGTCGTCCGCCAGCAGAACTTCAACGCCGTCAAATGGACCGGCATTTTCTGCGATTTCTGGGCTATCGGAATGGAGGACCTCACCAGGCTGATCGCTGGCGGCACCGGCTATCCCTATACGGAGGAGGAGCTGAGCACCATTGGCGAGCGTATCTGGAACCTGAGCCGCATTTTCAACGTGCGCGAAGGCTTCCGCCGCAAGGACGACTACCCGCCCCCAGCCCTCTTCGATCGTCCGCTCCCGGAAGGGCCGGCGGCCGGAAAGAACTTCACGCGGGAGGAGTACGACGCTGCGCTGAGTGAGTACTACCGGCTGCGCGGCTGGACCGAGGACGGCGTTCCGACAAAAGAGAAGCTGGCGGCTCTGGGGCTGGCCGATCTGATGAAATAGGGAGGAAGACGATGCCACTGAAGTTCAGGAACAAATTGTGCACCGGCTGCCACCTCTGCGAATTGGTCTGCTCCGCCTACCACTTCGGCGAGTTTGCTCCCACCCGGGCGCGTATCCGGGTCAGGAATCGCCCCCTGGAGGGTCAAAGCGAGGTCATGGCCTGCTTTTCCTGCCCCGACGCCCCCTGCATCGTTGCCTGCCCCCAGAACGCTATCTCCCGTCCCGGACCGCGCCAGCCGCTGTTTGTTGACCCCAAGAAGTGCGACGGCTGTGGCGGCGACCCGGCCTGCGTGCCGGCCTGCCCCTACGGTGCGATGTACTTCGACACCGTCACCCAGTACGCGCTGGCCTGTGACCTGTGCGGCGGCGATCCCCAGTGCGTCAAGTACTGCTATCCTGGCGCGGTGAGTTTCAGCAATGGCAAAGCACCCGCCGCCGGAGCTGCTCAATCAAACGTCCATTCACCTGTGGAGGGGGAAAAAACGATGACCGCTAAGATCGCGAAAAGTCAGGCGCTGTGGCAGCGAGCGGCCAGGGTGATCCCGCTCGGCGTCAACTCCAACTTCCGTTACTGGGGCGAGGATAAGACGCTCTACGTGGAGCGGGCCAAAGGGGCCTACCTGTGGGATGTGGACGGCAACCGGTATATAGACTACCGTCTGGGCTTCGGCCCCGTGATTCTGGGCCACGCCTACGAAGAGGTGGACACGAGGGTGAGCGAGGCGATCCGCAACGGCGTGGTCTCCGCCCTCACCAGCCCGCTCGAGGTCGCCGTGGCCGAGAAGATCGTCGCCATGTGCCCCGGCGTGGAGATGGTGCGGCTGACCAACACGGGCACGGAAGCGGTCCTCCATGCTGTGCGGGTAGCGCGGGCCTACACCGGTCGGGAGAAGATCATCAAGTTCGAAGGCCAGTACCACGGCATGAGCGACTACGTGCTCTTCTCCACCTACACCGATATACAGGCTTACGGCAGCCGTCGCAGCCCGATCCCGGTGCCGTCCACCTCGGGCATCCCCCGCTGTGTCCACGACCTGGTCATCACGCTGCCCTTCAACGATTTCGAGGTCCTGGAAGCCACCCTGCGCCGCGCATGGCACGACGTGGCGGCGATCCTCATCGAGCCGGTCCTGGGCAACTGCGCTTCCATCGAGCCGCTGCCGGGCTGGCTGGAGTTCATCCGGGCCCGGTGCAACGAATACGGCATCGTCCTCATCTTCGACGAGGTCAAGACTGGCTTCCGCATCGCCCGGGGCGGGGCGCAGGAGGTGTATGGGGTGATACCCGACCTGGCAACCTACGCCAAGTCGCTGGGCAACGGCTACCCCATCGCCGCCTTCGGCGGGCGGCGCGAGGTGATGGAGGTCGTCGGCGTGGGGGTGGTCTGCGGCGGCACCTACGCCGGCAATGCCCTGAGCGTGGCCGCCGCCACCGCTACGCTGGACCTGCTGCAGAGCCAGCCCATACTGGAGACCATCGCCACGCGCGGCCGCAGGCTCCAGGCCGGGATCAAGCGCATCTTCGAGGACGCCGGTATCCCTGTCCTCATCACCGGCCATCCAGCGATGTTCTCCTTCAGCATCGGCGTGGACAGGCTGACCGGCCAGCGGGACTGGGCCAGGAGCGACCATGCGTACTATGAACGGCTGGCCGAAGCGCTCATCGGGCGGGGCGTCATGCCCGATCCCGATCCCCGCGAGCCGTGGTTCCTCTCCTATTCCCATTCCGATGCCGACATTGACGAGACGCTGAATGTGGTGGAGGATGCGGTGCGGGAGGTGAAGCGGTAGCGTTCGCTCCCTTCCCGAAGGAGGACCGATGAAAGAGCCATCAGTTTCGCCCGAAGCCTATATCTCCCCCGTCTGGCCCCGCTACACGCCGATCGTGGCGGAGCGGGCGGAGGGGGCCTACGTCTACGACCGGGACGGCACCCGGTATCTGGACTTCACCTGCGGGATCGGCGTCACCAACACCGGCCACTGCCACCCAAAGGTGGTGGAAGCCATCCGCGAGCAGGCAGGCCGTCTGCTGCACGGCCAGGTCAACATCGTCTATCACCTGCCGCTACTGGAGCTGGTGGAAGAGCTGCGGACCGTTGTCCCGGAGGGGCTGGACTGCTTCTTCTTCTCCAACAGCGGCGCGGAGGCGATCGAGGGGGCAGTCAAGCTGGCCCGCCACGCCACCGGTCGGCCCAACATTATCGTCTTCCAGGGGAGCTTCCACGGCCGCACCGCGCTGACGATGGCCCTCACCACTTCCAAAACCATCTACCGGGTCCGCTACCAGCCGCTCCCGGCGGGGGTCTTCGTCGCCCCGTACCCCTACGCCTACCGGTTCGGCTGGTCCCCGGAAGAAACGGAGTCCTTCTGCCTGCGGGAGGTGGAGTTCCTGCTCAAGACCCAGACGGCGCCGGAAGAGACGGCGGCGATTCTGGTGGAGCCGGTGCAGGGAGAGGGCGGCTATGTCGTCCCGCCGCCGGGGTTCCTCAAAGGGCTGCGCCGGATCTGCGACGAGCACGGTTTCCTGCTCATCGCCGACGAGGTCCAGTCCGGCTTCGGCCGGACCGGCCGGTGGTTTGCCGTGGAGCACTTCGGCGTGGTGCCGGATGTGATGACGATGGCCAAGGGGATCGCCTCCGGGCTGCCCCTTTCCGGGATCGCGGCGCGGCGGGAGCTGATGGAGCGGTGGATCCCCGGCTCCCACGGCGGGACCTATGGGGGGAACGCCGTGGCCTGCGCGGCGGCGGTGGCGACGATCCGCGTCATGCGGGAGGAGAGGCTGGTGGAGAACGCGGCCCGGATGGGCGCGCTGCTGATGGAGCACCTGCGGACGGTCCAGGCCGACTTCCCCATCATCGGCGACGTGCGCGGCCTGGGGCTGATGGTCGCCACCGAATTCACCCATCCCGGCGGCACCCCTGCCACGGATGTAGCGAAGGCCGTCGTGAAGGAGTGCCTCAAACGGCATCTGATGCTCCTCACCTGCGGTCCGTGGGATAACACCGTCCGCTGGATCCCGCCCCTCATCGTCACACCGGAGCAGATCGAGGCGGCGGTCGGCATCTTCCGTGAGGCAGTGGCTGCGGTATAGGGATCGCTTCGTCGAAAAAGCATAAATAGGCATCTAAAATTACCAAATCAGCGCAATTTGATTGACAATTGCGCTGATTTGGTATATAATCAGGCTATGCACTATAAACTCAATGCTGTAGACCTCCAGATTATCCGCGCGCTCAAGGAGGACGGACGGACCCCTTTTGCCCGCATTGCCCAGCAACTGGGAGTCTCCCCCGGAACGGTCCGCCAGCGGGTGCAGCGGCTGGTCGAAGATGGGGTGATCCAGATTGTCGCCGTTGCCAACCCGCTGCTGATGGGATATCCGGTGATGGCCCTCATCGGCGTCAAGGCGGGGAAGCGCCACCTGCGGGAGATCGCCCAGGAGATCGCCTCCTTCGACGAGGTCATCTACCTGGTCCTCTGCACAGGCTCCTACGATCTGCTGGTCGAGGTCATCTGTCGTGATAATGCCCACCTCCTACAATTTCTCACCGACCGACTGCACGCTGTGGAGGGGGTTCAGGATACGGAGACGTTTGTCTATCTGGATATTGTGAAAGAAGTCTATTCCTGGGGGATTCGGGGAGAGACCGGCGGCGATTCGGTGGGTGAGGGAGAAAGGGGAGGCTGAGCCGATGTCGGAGGGGATTCTCTATCTGGCCGAAGCGGACGTTCAGCAGACGTTGACGGTGGCCGAGGCGGTGGACCTGGCCGAAAAGGGAGTCCGCGCCGACGCCGCGGGCCGCGTTGTGGGCGACAAGTTCTACATGCAGGTGGGGGAGGCCGGCTTCATCAAGCCCTTCTCCGGCTATATGGAGGGGGAGTCGCTGGCCTTTGTCAAGACCTTCAGCTTCTTCCCGGCCAATCCGGAGCGGTTCGGCTGCCCGGCCACTTCCTCGATGGTGCTCCTCTTCGACGCCAGGACGGGGCTGCCGGTCTGTGTGATGGAGGCGGGGTGGGTCACGGCGCTGAAGACGGGGGCCTCCACGGCCGTCACCGCTGCTGCCCTGGCCCGGCCCGACGCGGAGACGGTGACGGTCTTCGGCGCGGGTGGGCTGGGCCGGATGCACCTGCGGGCGCTTGCATGTCGGTTCCGGCTGCTTCGCGCTTATGTGGTGGACATCATCCCGGAGGTGGCGGAGGCCTACGCGGCGGAGCTGGGGCCGGAGCTGGGCCTTCCGGTGGAGCCGGTCCCGCTGGCCCAGCGGGAGCGGGCGGTGCGGGCGGCGGACATCGTGATCACGGTCACCACAGGGAACCAGCCGCTGGTGGAGCGGGCGTGGCTGCGGCCCGGGGCCTTCGTCGCCCGGCTGGGCTCCTACCAGGAGGTAGCTCTGGACGTCATCACCGGAGCCGACAAGGTGGTGGTGGACAACTGGCACTACGTCGCGCCGCGGGTGCCGGAGCTGCGCCAGCTCGTGGAGGCGGGCCGCTTCGGGCCGGAGCGGGTCCACGCCGGGTGGCCCGACATCGTCGGGGGCCGTCGCCCCGGCCGCGAATCGTCCGACGAGGTCATCGTCTACATCGCCCTGGGCATCTGGGGGGAGTACGCCGCCATCCTGCCAGAGGTCTACCGGCGGGCGAGGGAGAAGGGGCTGGGGAAAATCCTGTAGCATCCTGTAGCTTGATCTTGCATCTTGCGTGCTGCGTATTGCGTATTCCGTGAAGGGTCAGGAGGAGTGGTATGCGCGCACTGGTTCTGGGAGGGGCAGGGGCGGTCTGTAAGGAGACGACCCGCGATCTGGCTGAATACAGCGACTTTGAGGAGATCGTCGTCGCCGACTATAATGTGGCGGCGGCAGAGAGATTGATCCGGGGGATCGGCGACCCGCGCCTGAGGGCGATGCCGTTCGACGCGGACGACTACGAGGGGATGCTCCGCATCTTCCCGGAGTACGATGTGGTGGTCAACGGCCTTCCCTTTAAGTATGATTACGTCGTCAACAGGGCCTGCGTGGAGGTGGGGGTGGACGGGCTGGACCTCTCCAGTGAAGACCCGCAGTTCGCCCTCCACGAGGAGGCGCTGAGGAAGGATATGCTCTTCGTCCCCGGCGTCGGAGCGACCCCCGGCATCACCAATATGATGGTCCGCCGGGCCTCGGAGGTGCTGGACCGGATGGAGGAGGTGGACATCTTCTTTGCCGCCTTCCGCTGTCTGGCCCCGGCCCCCGGCCTCCTGCAGACGACGCTGTGGGAATTCAACCCGGAGGAGGAGGAGCGGGCGGAGGTCTACTTTGAGGACGGGATATGGCATCCCACCCCGCCCCTTTCCGGCGAGCGGGTGGTCCGTTTTCACGACCAGATCGGCGAGCAGAAGGTCTACTATGTGCCCCACGACGAGGCATATTCGCTCCCTCGCTCCTTTCCCACCCTGCGGCGGGCGGCGGTACGGGGCTGTTTCCCACCCCACGTGATGGAGTTGATGGGGGCGCTGATGCGGGCCGGGCTGCTCTCCAGCCGCTCTGTGCGGGTCGGCGGGGTGGAGATGCCAGCCATCGAGGCGATGCGGGCGCTTCTGGCCGATGCCCCGTTCTCAAAAGAGAACCCGGTCTGGGCCTACGGGCTGGTGGTGGAGGTGACGGGGGAACGGGCCGGGCGACGGGTCAAATGCACCTATCGGAGCCATCATCCGCCGCAGGAGGAATGGGGCGGCGAGTCGGCCTATTTCAAGAATGTGGGCATCCCTCTCTCCATCGGCGCCCAGCTCATCGCCCACGGCGAGACCACCGGCAGGGGGGTCCTTCCGCCGGAGCAGGCCTTCCCCACCGACCGGTTCTTCGCCGAGCTGGCGCGGCGGGGGATCGGGGTGGAGGAGGAGATCGTGGAGGTGGGGGAGCTGGCCTGATGTGGAACACGGGTTGCGTATTGCGTATTCCGTAAGCACATATCTCAGGAGGGAATGCGATGGAGTACGGCGTTCTGAAGAATTACATTGACGGCGAGTGGGTGGAGTCGTCCGGAAAGTTGCTGGATGTGCACAATCCGGCGACGGGGGAGGTGATCGCCCAGGTGCCCCTTTCCACAGCGGAGGAGGTGGACCAGGCGGTGGCAGCGGCGAAGGCGGCCTTTGAAGAGTGGCGTGAGACGCCCCCCCTGGTCCGCGCCCGCTATATGTTCCGCCTCAAGGGGCTGATGGAGGAACGCTTCGAGGAGCTGGCCCGGACCGTCGTGAAGGAGCACGGCAAGATACTGGACGAGGCGCGGGGGGAGGTGCGACGGGCCATCGAGAATGTGGAGGTGGCGATGGCGGTCCCCTCGCTGATGATGGGATACAATGCCGAGGATATCGCCGAGGGGATTGATGAGGAGGCGGTGCTTCAGCCGGTCGGGGTCTTCTGCTGCGTTGCCCCCTTCAACTTCCCGGCGATGGTCCCCTTCTGGTTTCTCCCCTATGCCATTGCCTGCGGCAACACCTACATTGTCAAGCCTTCCGAGGTCTGTCCCATCAGCCAGAGCCTGCTGTTTGATCTGATGGACGAGGCGGACCTGCCGCCGGGGGTGGTCAACCTGGTCAACGGCTCCCGGGAGACAGTGGACGCGTTGTTGACCCATCCCGGTGTGGCCGGTGTCTCTTTTGTTGGTTCCACCCCTGTGGCAAAGCACATTTACAGCACGGCGGCCGCCCACGGCAAGCGGGCCCAGTGTCAGGCGGGGGCGAAAAACTGCCTGGTGGTGATGCCGGATGCGGTGCTGGATCGGACGGTGGCCAATATCCTCACCTCCGCCTTTGGCACGGCGGGGCAGCGGTGCCTGGCCGGGGCGCTGGTGCTGGCCGTGGGAGAGGTCTATGAGCCGTTGAAGGAGCAACTGGTGGCGGCCGCGTCCCAGATTCAGGTGGGATATGGGCTGGATGAGGGGGTCCAGATGGGACCGGTGGTCTCCAGGCGGGCCCTCGACCGTATCCTGGGCTACATCGAGAAAGGGCTGGAGGAGGGGGCAGAGCTGATCCTGGACGGGCGCAACGTCCGGGTGGAGGGCTACCCCAACGGCTACTTCGTCGGCCCTACCATCTTCGATAAGGTGCGGCCGGAGATGGTCATCGCCCGGGAGGAGATCTTCGGGCCGGTGCTGGGGATCATCCGTGTGGCCGACTTCGACGAGGCGCTGGAGATCATCGCTGGCATTCCCTACGGCAATGCGGCGTCGCTGTTCACCTCCAGCGGCAGGTGGGCGCGGGAGTTCAAGTACCGGGTGCGGTGCGGCAATCTCGGCATCAACATCGGCATTGCCGCCCCCATCGCCTCCTTCCCCTTCGGCGGGATGAAGGAGTCGTTCTTCGGCGACCTCCACGGCCAGGGCCGGGATGCGATCCAGTTCTTTACCGACCGGAAAGTGGTGATCACGAGGTGGTTCTAAACGGAATACGGAGTACGGAGTACGTATTACGTATTCTGTATGGGGAGGTCAGCATGGAGCTTGGGACGTTCGGGGCGGTGGTGAAGTTCGCACTGGAGCTGGAGGAGCGGACAGCGGCATTCTACGAGGCAGGAGCGCAGGGCAGCCTGGCGGAACGGTTCGGCGAACTGGCCCGTGACGCGCGGAAACGGCTCCAGCGGCTGGAGCAGGCCCGACGGGAGCTGGTTAACGAGATGATCCTGGAATCCCTCACCGGGCTGGACGCGGAGGACTACCAGGTGGAGCTGAATGCCGGGGTGGACGAACCGACGCGGCTTCAGCAGGCCCGCCTGCTGGAGGAGACGGCAGCTCGTTTCTATCGGGACGCGGCGGCCAGGATACCTATCCGGGAGGTGGTCCGCCTTTTCGAGCGCCTGGCCCGCGAGAACGACAGGCGGCGCGAGCGGCTTCCATAGCCATCCTGCGTCCTGCTGCATCCTGCGTCAAACGTCATACGTCAGATTGTGGGGGGTGTGATGAAACGAAAGCTGGACCAGACCCATGCGCTGTTTCAGAGGGCGAAGGCAGTCATCCCCTACGGCGTCAACTCTAACTTCCGCTACTGGGGGGATGAGGATACACTGGTGATCGTCCGGGGGGAAGGGGCTTACATCTGGGATGCGGATGGCAACCGATACATTGACTACCGGCTGGCCTTTGGCCCCATCATCTTGGGCCACGCCTACCCGCCAGTGGTGGAGCGGGTGGCAGAGGCGATCCGGGGAGGCACCCTGTTTGCCTGGACCACGCCGCTGGAGATCGAGGTGGCGGAGCGATTCGTGCGGATGACCGGCGTGGACAAGGTGCGGTTGGGCAATACCGGCACGGAAGTGACGATGCACGCGCTGCGGATCGCCCGCGCCTACACCGGCCGGGAGCGGTTCATCAAGTTCGAGGGTCAGTACCACGGGGTGCATGACTACGTCCTCTTCTCCACCGCCTCCACCCCCAGAGGGGCCCTCGGCTCCCGCCGTAACCCCATCAACGCTCAGACCAGCTCCGGCATTCCGGAGGGGATCCGTCGCTACGTCATCAACCTCCCTTTCAACGACTTCGAGCGACTGGAGGAGACGGTAGAGGCCCGCTGGCATGAGCTGGCGGCGATCTTCGTCGAGCCGCTCCTGGGCAACGCCGCAGGGATCCTTCCCAAACCCGGCTGGCTGGAAAAGATCCGCCAGCTATGCGACCGATACGGCATTGTCCTGGTCTTCGACGAGGTGAAGACCGGCTTCCGCATCGCCAACGGCGGGGCGCAGGAGTACTTCGGCGTGCGGGCCGATCTGGCGACCTACGCCAAGGCGATGGGCAACGGCTTTCCCATCGCCGCCATCGGGGGCAGGGAGGAGGTGATGAGGACCATCGAGCCGGGGGCAGTGGCTCACGCCGGAACCTATATCGGCAATGTCGTCGGCACAGCCGCCGCCGTCGCTACACTGGAGATCCTGGAGCGTGAGCCGGTCATTGAGACCATCTTCCGTCGGGGTCAAAGGCTGATGGACGGCATAGACGAGATTCTCACCCGCGCCGGTATCCCCCATCGGATGACCGGACTGCCGCCCATCTTCAGCTTCATCCTCGGCACCGATGAGGAGCCGACCGACTTCCGGGACTACTGCCAGGGCGATGACGCCCTCTACGAACGGCTGGCAATGGCCCTCATCGAGCGCGGCGTGATGCCCGACTCCGACGGCCGGGAGCCGTGGTTCCTCTGCTACAGCCACACCGATGAGGTGATTGACGAGACGCTGACGGTGTTCGAGGAGGCGGTGAAACACGCTATACGCAGCGCGTAATCCGTAAATCCTGCCCATCCGTGTTTAAGGAGGCAATAATGGCTTACGGCTACTGTGGCAAAATCCTGCATGTGGACCTGACCGCTGGCAGGATCGAAGTTGAGGAGCCTGAAGAGACCTTCTACCGCAGGTATATGGGCGGGAGTGCGATGGGGGCCTACTACCTCCTCAAGCGTACTCCCCCCGGAGCCGATCCGCTGGGGCCGGAAAACACCCTCAGCCTGATGGTCGGTGGGGTGACTGGCGCGCCCTTCCCCGGCCAGTCCCGTGTCTGCGCCACAGCCAAATCCCCCTCCACCGGGCTGGTGGGCGACTCCCAGGCCGGCGGCTTCTGGCCCGCCGAGCTGAAAGTGGCCGGTTTCGACGGCATTGTCATCCACGGCAGGGCCGACCGCCCGCTCTACCTCTGGGTGCACGACGGTGAAGCGGAGCTGCGGGACGCCTCCCACCTCTGGGGCCGCTTCACCGCCGACGTGGAGGATGCCATCCGGGAAGAGCTGGGCGACGGGCGCATCCAGGTCCTCCAGTGCGGCCCGGCAGCCGAGAAGGGGGTCCGCTTCGGCGCCCTCATCAACAACGCCAACCGGGCTAACGGGCGCACCGGCATGGGGACGGTGATGGCCTCCAAGAACCTCAAAGCGGTCGCCGTCCGCGGCCACAACCGGCCTGAGGTGGCCGACCCGGAAGGGGTGAAAGCCATCGCCCGCTGGGGTGCAGAGCACTTTGAGGAGTCGGACATCTACGGGATGGGCCTGTACGGTACGGCGGAGATCGTCCCCTTCCAGAACAAGGGGGGCGGACTCCCTACCCGCAACTGGTCCAGCGGCTTCTTCGAGGAGGCGGACGCCATCAGCGGGGAGCGGATGGCCCAGACCATCCTCAAGGAACGGGACACCTGCTACGCCTGTGTGGTCCGTTGCAAGCGCGTGGTGGAGGTGACCGAAGGGCCGTTCCCGGTAGACCCCCGCTACGGCGGCCCGGAGTACGAGACGATCAGCACGATGGGCTCCTACTGCGGCGTCTCCGACCTGGCAGCGGTGGCCCGTGCCAACCAGTTGTGCAATATGTATGGGATGGACACCATCTCCTGCGGGGCGACCATCGCCTGGGCGATGGACTGCTTCGAGCGGGGGCTGATCACCGGGGCGGATACCGGCGGAATCGAGCTTCGCTTTGGCAACGCCGAGGCGCTGGTCCGGATGGTGGAGCTGATCGGCAGGCGGGAGGGGTTCGGCAGAGTGCTGGGGGAGGGCTCTGCCCGCGCCGCGGAGGCCCTGGGGGTGGGGAAGGAGCTGGTGGTGGCGGTGAAGAACCACGAGCTGCCCGCCCATATGCCCCAGGTCAAACGGAGCCTGGCCCTCATCTACGCCGTCAACCCCTTCGGCGCCGACCACCAGTCGCACGAGCACGATCCCTCCTACAAGGAATACCCGGAACGGATGGCGGAGCTGGACCTTCTGGACCCGCAGCCGTCGCGGGTGCTGAACGCTGAGAAGGTGCGCTACGCCTTCTACACCCAGTGCCTCTACAGCGCGCTGGATACCCTGTGCGTCTGTCAGTTCGTTTTTGGCCCGGCCTGGCATCTCTACGGCCCCGGCCATCTGGTCGAGGCGGTGCGGGCGGTCACGGGATGGAATGTGAGCCTGTGGGAGTTAATGAAGGTGGGCGAGCGGCGGCTGAACCTCCTGCGTGCCTTCAATGCCCGGGAGGGGGTCGGCGCGGAGGCGGATACTGTCCCACCCAAACTCCTTATCCCCCTCAAGGGCGGCAAGAGCGACGGCGTCGCCGTCACCGCCGGGGAGGTCGAGGCGGCCAAAGCCCTCTACTACCGGATGGCGGGCTGGGACGAGAACGGCAGGCCCACGCGGGCCAGGCTGGAGGAACTGGCGCTGGGGTGGCTGGCGGATGAGCTGAAGTTGTAGGCTGGTTGCTGGTAGCAAAGGAGGAGTGCTAATGAGGATTGTTGTACTTGGCGGCGCGGGGAAGATGGGTTGCATCGCGGTGCAGGACCTGGCGGGGGACACGCGGGTGGATGAGGTGGTCATCGCCGACCGGGAGGTGGACCAGGCGAGGGTGGTGGCGGAGGCCATCGGCAGCCCCAAGGTCTCTATCCGGTCGGTGGATGTGACCGACCACGAGGGGCTGGTAGCCCTGCTTCGGGGAGCCGACGCCTGCCTCAATGCCACCGTCTATTACTTCAACCTTCAGGTGATGGAGGCCTGCCTGGAGGCCCGGGTCCCCTACGTGGATATGGGCGGCCTGTTCCATACCACCCGCAAACAGCTCGAACTGCACGGGCGGTTCGCCGAGGCAGGGGTGAGCGCAGTGCTGGGGATGGGCTCCGCTCCCGGCGTCCCCAACGTCCAGGCCCGCTACGCTGCCGACCGGCTGGACACCATCGAATATATCCGCATCTACGACGGCATCAAGCCGCCGCCCCCCGACGACGTCCGCTTCACCTACGCCGTCCCGACCATCATTGACGAACTGACCCTCTCCCCGATGGTCTATCGGGGCGGGGAGTTCATCGCCTGCGAGCCGCTGAGCGAGTTCGAGGACTACTGGTTCACCCCGCCTATCGGCCTTCTGCCCATGCACCTTTCCCTCCACTCCGAGGTGGCCACCCTGCCGCTTTCTTTCGCCGACAAAGGGGTGAAGGAGTGTTTCTTCAAGATTGACTACTGGGGAATGGCGAAGGAGACGGTGGAGAAGATCCGCGTGCTGGCCGACTTCGGTTTCGCAGGGCGGGAACCGGTGGAGGTGAAGGGGCAGCGGGTGATACCGCGCGATCTGCTGGTGGCGCTGATGGAAAAGTATGTGCCGCCCATCACCGAGTTCCTGGCCCCGCCCAGGAACCGCCCGCCGGATTGGACCAAGGAGATCGTCACCGAGGTGCGGGGGACGAAGGATGGGGAGGAGGTGACCTACCGGCTGGGGACGTTGACCTGCAAGGGGGCGCTGCCGACAGGGGTGGCTCCGGCCCGCACAGCGATCTGGCTGGCCCAGGGCCGTGTTCCGCCCGGCGTCTATCCCCCCGAGCAGGTGATCGAGCCGGAGCCGTTCTTTGAGGAGCTGGAGGAGCGGGAGATCTACACCCAGGTAACGGTGACGCGCCGGGTGTAGCCACTTTACCCTTCTATCTCCGCCCCAACATCCGCAGCCAGCGCTGCCAGCCCGCCCTCCACTGGAAGGAACGGGCCCGGACCGTGCCCACGATCCCGTAGGGCAGGAAAACGACGATGAGCACAAAGGCCACACCGAACATCAGGGCCCATGAAGGCCCGAAGATGCGGTTCAGCCAGTAGCCCAGAAGATGGACAATAGCGGCCCCCAGCATGGGGCCGCTTAATGTGCCAGCTCCCCCGACGATGGTCATCGCCAGCACGTCTATCGTCGTTCCCACGCCCAGCACGGAGGGGGTCACGCCCAGATTGAAGGCAGCGTTCAGACAACCGGCCAGCGAGGCGAGGAGCCCCGACGCCACCAGGACGATCAGCTTGTAGGTGAAGGTGTTGTACCCCAGCGTGGCTGCCCGCTGTTCGTTCTCGCGGATGGCTACCAGCACCCGCCCGGTGGGGGAGTCCACCAGCCGTCGCGCAGCCAGGAACATCAGCACGAAGAAGCCCAGCGTGAGGAAGTAGAACCGGGTCCGGTGGTCGGTGGGGCTGATGGCGGGCGGGACATAGATGCCGTGCAGGCCGTCGTCCGCCCCGGTGTACTGCCGGAAATCGGTCGCTTCGGCGAGGATGTAGAAGAACTCGGCGAAGGCGAGGGTGACCATCGCCAGGTAGACCCCCCTGACCCGAAGCGAGAGCACGCCGATGGTCAGGCTCTGGATAAGGGCGACCAGCACCACAGCCACCACCGCCGCCCAGAGAGGCCACCCCAGATGCTTCAGGAGGATGCCCACGACGTACCCTCCCATCCCGTAGAACATCGCGTGGCCGAAGGAGATGATGCCGGTGTATCCCAGCAGGAGGTCGTAGCTTGCTGCGAAGACCGCGAGGATCAACATCTGGATGATCATCCCCTGCCAGAACTTGGCCCTTCCCGTTTCTGCCAGCGCCAGCACCCGCCCCAGCCCCTGCAGCTCCGGCGGTACGGCGGCCGGGTCGCCCATCGCCAGCCCGGCGAGGAAGGGGAACAGGATCAGGAGGGTCAGAACAACCAGGCCGGGCCATTGGCGGCGGAACCAGAGGGGGAGTCCGGTCTTCTCCATAAGGGCTACTCCTTTCGCCCGAAGATCCCTGCCGGCCGGACCAGCAGGACGATGGCCATGATGAGCACGGTGGAGGCCCGGGCGACAGCCGGCGAGGCCTTCAGCGCCTCCTCCAGCCAGGGCAGGGAAATGCCGCTGGTGACGATGGTGTCGCCAAGGGCGCGGGCCAATCCCAGCAGGAATGCGCCGACGGCGGTGCCGGGATAGCTCCCCATCCCCCCGATGACTACGGCGATGAAGGCCTGCAACTGGAAGATGCTGCCCATCTCGGGGTAGACGCCGACGAAGGGGGCGGCGATCACCCCCCCGATCCCCGCCAGCGCCGACCCCAGCGCGAAGACCCAGGTGAAGACCCGGCGGACGTTGATGCCCAGTGCCTCGACCATCTCCCTGTCCTGTACGCCAGCGCGGATGATCATCCCCAGGCGGGAGTAGCGGAGGAGCAGGCCGATTCCTGTGAGGATCAGTAGCCCGAAGAGGATGATAAACAGCCGATAGGTGGGGAAGGCCCGGCCGAGCACGCTGATCGAGGAGCACTGTTGGGTCAGCCAGGCAAGGAGGTTCTCCGAGCGGCAGCTCTGGGCGAAGGGGCTGGGCACCGTCATCGGGGGATGCCCTTCCCGGCCCCACACTGCCCTGACCAGCTCCGTTCCCATAAACATCAGCCCCAGGGTGAGCACAATCTGGGTGATCGGGTTCCCGTAGAAGGGGCGGATGAGCGTTCGCTCGATCAGGGCCCCCAACAGTGCGCCGGTTGCCGCCCCGACGATCAACGCCAGCAGGAAGCGCAGGTCCACCGGGAGGGCCAGCAGGAACCCCTCCAGCGGGTCTCGCGCCACCAGGGTCAGGGCACCGATGAGAGCGACAACCACTGCCAGTGCTGCTCCAGTCCCTGCCCTGCGTTGCGTCCCTTCCCGGACCACGGCCAGCCCCAGCAGCAGCCCGGCCAGCGCCATCTGGGCCAGGCGGGCGCCCATCACAGGGAGCGGATCCTGGGCCTCCGCTGTTGGGATCGCCCCACCGGTGGCGGTGGCTTCAAAGGCAACGAGCCGGTTCAGCGGAAAGCCCCATAGCCCCCAGAGGGCCACGCCGATGGACAGCAGGGCAAAGAGGTAAGGAAAAGGTAAGCGAGCCAGGGTGGCCTTCAGCGTCTGGCGAGCGTCGTTGCCGGACGCTGCGGTAGAAAGCCGCCGCCGGGCGGCCTGCCCCCAGGCACGCACCGGTCGCCCCGCCTCCGTCCCCACCGTTGCCCCGGCGAGGAACATCAGGAAAAGCGGCAGCGTGTTCAGCAGGAGGCGGGGGTTGCCGAACGCGCTGTAGCCCATATAGGCGCCGATCATAAAAAGGGTCCCATGGGCGAAGTTCAGCACATCCATCAGCCCGAAGATCAGCGAGAGGCCGGCTGCGAGGAGAAAGTAGAGGGCTCCGAGGGTGAGGCCGGAAAGGAGGGTCGAGGCGGCCTTCGTCGCGCCCAGCCAGGCGTAGGCCAGCCCGATCAGGGCAAGGCCGAGGACGATCGAGATGGTGAACGCACGGTACCGTCTGAGCATGGTGGTCTCCTAAACAGTCGCCCCCAGGTAGCGGCGGACCGTCTCCTCGTCCCGCAGCAACTCCGCCATCCGTCCGTTGCACACGGAGCGCCCATCATCTATGATGACGTACCACTCGGCCAACTGGCTGGCCATCCGGAAGTTCTGCTCGACCAGAACGACGGTGACCTGTTCCGAGAGACGGCGGATCGCCTCTATCAACTGCTGGATCAGGATGGGGGCCAGCCCTTCGCTGGGCTCGTCAATCAGCAGCAGCCGGTTATCTGGCACCAGCGCCCGGGCGATGGCGAGCATCTGCTGCTGGCCGCCGGAGAGGTGGCCGCCTGGCAGCCGATAGAGCCGCTTCAGGTCGGGGAAGAGGCCGAAGATGAAATCCGCCCGCCGCTCCAGGTCGCCCCGCTGCCGCTCGGCGATACGCAGGTTCTCGGCAACGCTGAGGCCGGTGAAGATGGCCCGGTGCTCGGGCACGTACCCCACCCCCATCGCGGCGATCTCGTAGGCGGGCTGGCCCTGGATTTCCTGCCCACCGAAGACGACCCGGCCCTGCCGGGGCGGGGTAAGGCCAAGAATGGATTTGAGCGTCGTCGTCTTCCCTGCACCGTTGCGGCCCAGGACCGCGGTGATGCTCCCTTCCGGCACCGCCAGGGAGACCCCCTGGAGGATGTGGAACTGACCGATAAAGGTGTGGATGTCCTGCACTTCCAGAAGATACCGGTTTGCCATCTACGCCTCCGCAGGCAGGCTGGAAAGCCTGCCCTACGTTTCGCCCAGGTAGGCCTGCTGCACCCGCTCGTCTGCCGCGATCTCCAGTGGAGGCCCCTCTGCCAGCACCTGCCCCTGGTGCATCACAGTGATCCGATCGGAGATGGCCATCACCACCTCCATCTTATGCTCTACCAGCAGGATGGTGCGCTTGCTCTCCGCCTGCAGGCGGCGGATCGTCTCCACCAGCAGCGGCACCTCCTCGGCCGCCATCCCCGCTGTAGGCTCGTCCAGCAGCATAATTTCGGCGTCCGAGGCCAGGAGGATGGCCAGTTCCAGTTTGCGCTGGTCGCCGTGGGGGAGGGCGCGTGCCAGGAAACCCTCCCGGCCGGTCAGGCCCATCTGCTGAATCACCTCCATCGCCCGTTCTTCGTACCGCTGGAAGCGGCGATGGTGGGCCCAGAAGCGAAGGCTGTCCTTCCCCTGCGCCTGGGCGGCCAGACGGACGTTCTCCAGCACGGTCAGGTTGGGGAAGAGGTTGGTGATCTGAAACGATCGGCCGATCCCCAGCCGCGCGACGCGGTGGGGCGGCAGGCCGGTGATATCCTGCCCGCGGAGATAGACCCTCCCGGCAGTGGGTGGGATGTGGCCGCTGATCAGGTTGAAGAGCGTGGTCTTGCCGGCGCCGTTGGGGCCGATGATGGCGTGCAGGTGGCCCTCCCGCACCTTCATTGAGACGTCGGCGACAGCGACCAGGCCGTTGAATTCCTTGCGGAGGTTTTTCGTTTCCAGAACGATCGGTCGTTCCACAGCGCGTCCTCCAGGACGACGACAGGTACGGTAGCCCGCGGGGCGGTAGGGGCGACCGTGGGGGGTAGGGGCGACCTGCTGGTCGCCCCTACTGCAGGTCGCCCCTACTGCAGGTCGCCCCTACTGCAGGTCGCCCCTACCCCCCGGTGGGGCCCGAACCGATCGGCGTTACGGGCAACGATCGGCGTATTCGCCCTCCAACAGGCACGGCGGGGCGGCCTCCTCCGGGGCGAACTCCCGGATCAATTCGACGAACTTGAAGTCGGGGTCGGTCACGTTGGTCAGGCGCACGTAGTAAAGCGGATAGAGACAGACATGGTCGTAGGGGCGGATGATGTAGGTGCCGTTGGGGCCCTCGAAGGAGAAGTTGTCCTCGTATACCTGGATCAGCGCATCGGCGCTGGCATCCCCGTTGGTTCGCCGCAGTCCCTCCACCGCCATGATCGCTGCTGCCATGCCGCCCGCCGTGAAGAGGTCGGGTGGCGTGCCGTATTCTTCGATGTGGCGCTGGACCAGCCAGTCGTTGACCGGGTTCTTGGGCAGGGTGTAGTGATAGACGACGATGCCGGTGGAGCCGATAGCGTCGGCGTAGCCGGCGGCCAGGGTCTGGTTGTCGCCGATGCCAGTGCCGACGACCATTTCGTCAAAAACGCCCAGTTGCTGCATCTGCTGGAACAGCGGCACGAATCCGGCGCCGGCCCAGGTGACGATCAGGACATCGGCTTCGGCGTCCAGTACCTGCTGGATGTAGGGGGTGAAGTCGGTCGTGTCGAAGGGGACGAAGACAGCGCCGCATCCTTCCGCCGTGTCGTTGATGGGGAAGGTGCCCCCGCCCCCCTTCACCACGGCATAGAAGCCACAGGCCGAGCCCCAGCCGAAGGCATAGTCGGGGGCGATCTGGACGAAGGTGTCGCCAAGGTCCAGCAGGCCCTGGCCCATCACGATGGCGTCCTGGTAGTTGGTGCGGCTGGTGCGGAAGGTGTAGGGGTTGAAGTTCTTGCCGGTGATGTCGGTGGCGGCGGCCGGCTCGGCGATGAGGATGATCCGGTTTTCCGCTGCTACCTGTTGAACCGCCATCGTCGCGCCAGAACTGACCGTGCCAACCAGGAGGTTCACCCCTTCGGCCTCGATCAGTTCGCGGGCGTCGCTCACCGCCTTTTCCGGGTCGCTCCCGTTATCCCGCACGACCACCTCGATCGGCCGTCCCGCCACTTCCATCGTGCCGCCAGTGGCGTACTCCAGTCCCAGTCGGAAGCCCCGCTCCTGCATGGGGCCGTAGATGGCCAGCGCACCCGATTGGTCGGTGAGCAGGCCGATCTTCAGCGGCTGGCCGGCGAAGGGGTACTCCTCGGTGGGGGCCTCGGTGGGCGCTTCAGTGGGGGCCTCGGTCGGCGGCGGGGTGGGGGTGTCGGTGGGGGGCGGCGCGGTCGGCGTGGGGGAAGGCTTGCAGGCGGCCAGAAGCAATCCCGTCACTGTCAGTACGGCCATTAACGACCACAACAGGTTCTTTTTTGTGCCCATTTCTCTCTCCTCCCGAATATGGACAGATTCGATTCAAATCCTGCTGTGCTTCATTAGCCTTCTTCTCTTTAGACATCACCCCCTTTGCGAAATGCTTAGGACTTACGCACTTGCCCCAGGACGGCGGGCAGTTTCTCCGTAGCACGGGCTGTTAGCCTGCAGGTACAGGCCTGGTGGCCTGCGCTACAAGATAAGCTGCGTAAGTCCTGACGCTATTCCTCTTCACACCCTTTGCAGAAAAGAGTGGAAGGCAGCATTGAAGTCATCGGGCTTTTCAATGAAGGGGCAGTGGCCGGCATCGGGGATCACGACCTCTGTGTATGTGCCGCCGCTGGCCCTGTACCGCTCCAGTACGGCCCGGGTCTGATCCAGCATAGGCTGGGGCGGGCACTCCTGGGGGCCGGGCCAACCGGGGACGAACCCCAGCGCCCCCAGCGCAGCGATGTCCCACATCGCGGCATTGGCGACCACCAGGTCATCCGCCCCGCGGATCCAGAGGATGGGGGGCTTTGGCGAGATGTCCACGATCCCGCTGGCGTCGAAGTACTTGCGGCTGAAAGCGTTGACCACGCCCCGCCTGCCCGGGGCGGCGCCGGGCCAGTGGGGTGAGGGGACAAAGTCGCCCGGATACCAGTCCTCGCCCACCCGCAGCGAGAGCATCGAACTGAGCAGCTCCTCCTCCCGCGCCGGGACGAAGGGGGGCTTGAAGTAGAACTGGCGCATGACGTTGCGGGGGGACATGGGGTTTTCGGTGCCACGGTCCTTCTCCTTCATCAGCCGCACAAACTCCGGGTTCACCCCCGCAGCCCCTGCCGGTGCGCCGTCGTCGTGGCAGGGGGTCCCCTCCACGCCCTTGCTCCCGCTGTAGCCGTAGGGGGACATCGTATCCACCAGTGTGATGGAAAGGAGGTCGTCCGGGTAGGCGATGGCGACCTTCATCACGATCCCGCCGCCCATTGAGTGGCCGACGATGTGGAATCTCCCCAGCCTCAGGGCTTCCACCAGTGAGTGGATGTCCTCGGCCATATCCCCCAGGCCCAGCGTGGCGTCTACCGGCAGGGGTTCGGTGTCGCCGTAGCCGCGCATATCGGGGGCGATACCCCGGAAGCCCTTCGGCAGCGCCAGCATCGTCTCCTCCCAGAAAGTGGCGGAGGAGCCGTTGCCGTGAATGAAGACCACCGGGACGCCGTCCTCAGGCCCGGCCATCAGGACATGCATCCGAAGCCGCTCCGTTTGCACCATGTGGGAAGTCACTCCCTTCAGCGTCGGAATCGTGCCCATTTCGTGCCTCCTTTCGCGCTTCACGCTTCACGTTTCACGTGTTGCGTATTCCGTATTCCGTTACGAACCGCTCCCGCAGTTCCCGCTTGAGGATTTTGCCCGCGGCGGAGATGGGGAGGCTGTCCAGAAAAACGACCCGTTTGGGTACCTTGTAGCGGGCCAGGCGGTCCTGCAGGAAGGCGATGAGTTCCTCTTCGGTGGCGGTGGCCCCTGGCTTGAGCACCACGCAGGCCAGCCCTACCTCGCCCCACTTGGGGTCGGGGACGCCGACCACGGCGCACATATGGACCGCCGGGTGCTCGTAGAGGGCTTTCTCGATCTCCACCGGATAGACGTTCTCCCCTCCCGACAGGAACATATCCTTCTTGCGGTCCACGATGTAGAAGTACCACTCCTCGTCGTAGCGGGCCAGGTCGCCGGTGTGGAACCAGCCTTCCTGGTCCAGCAGGCCCGCCGTCGCTTCGGGGTCGCCGAAGTAGCCGGAGCAGATGGAAGGGCCTTTGAGCACCAGCTCGCCCACCTGGTCGGGTCCGAGAGGGTTGTTCTCGTCGTCCACTACCCGCGCGTCCACGAAGAAGTTAGGGCGGCCGATGGAGCCGGCCTTGCGGACGGCGTCCTCCGGCGCCAGGGCGAAGATGCCGGGGCCAAACTCGGTCATCCCGAAGCCCTGCTTGAAGCGGATCCCCTTCTCGCGGGTGTACTGCTCCACCAGCGGGACGGGCAACGGCGCTCCGCCGCTGGTGCAGAAGCGCAGCGAGGAGAGGTCGGCCCCGGCCCAGTTGGGGGCCTGGGTCATCATCTGATACATCGTCGGCACGCCGGCGAAGACCGTCACCCGCTCCTCTTCTATCAGGCGCAGGACCCGCGCGGGGTCAAACTGGCGGATGAGGATGGTTGTCCCGCCCAGGATAATCTGGGGCAGGGTGTAAACGAAGAGGCCGCCGGTGTGGAACATCGGGAAGACGTTGAGGTAGATGTCGTTGTGGGTGAGGTCGTGGATGACGGTGTTAAGGGTGTTCCAGGCAATCATCCGGTGGGAGACCTGTGCGGCCTTGGGGAAACCGGTGGTGCCGCCGGTGAAGATGAGGGCGACGATGTCCTCCGCCTCCACGTCCTCACAGGTCACCGGGTCGGGTGGGCTTTCCTGCAGGGTGGTCTCAAAGTGCAGGCTTCCGGGGATGCCGTTGCCTTCAATATGAAGATAAAAACGTATTGCGTATTGCGTATTCCGTATTCCGTCGGTCAGAGCGGCGACGGTCTCCCGGAAGTCGTCGGAGTAGATGAGGACGGTGGGAGTGGTCCGCCGGACGATCTCCACCAGTTCCCGCCAGTGGAGCCGCCAGTTGAGGGCGGTGTGGACGGCGCCCAGTTTGGAGCAGGCAAAGAAGCAGTCCAGGTGTTCCACGCCGTCCCGCGCCAGGATGGCCACCCGGTCGCCCTTGCGGATTCCGGCGACGCTCTGCAGCCAGTTGGCGAAGCGGTTTGCTCGCTCGTTCATCTGCCGGTAAGTGAGCCGCCACGGCGGTTCTTTGCCCGCATCCATAATCGCCAGTTTGTCCGGGCTATAGATGGCCCGACGGCCGAGATAGTCGCCGATGTACATAGTCCGTACTCCGTGCTGCGTGTTCCGTATTCCGTATTCCGTGTTCCGTATTGCGTACTCTGCATTCTGTACTTTGTGATACGGAGTACGCAATACGCAATACGTCCTACACCCAGCGCCACACCGACGCGGCCATGCTGATGCCCCCGCCGCTGGTGCAGAAGAGGACGATGTCGCCGGGGTGGGGTCCCTTGCCCTGCGCGATGGCATCGTCCAGCGCCATTGCGACGCAGGGGGAGCCGGTGTAACCCCACCTGTCCATCACCCAGTGGGTCTTCTCCATGGGCTGGCCCAGAATCTGCATCATCAATTCTATGGTACGCAGATTGAGTTGAGTGAAGAGAAAGAGGGAGACGTCATTTACGGTCAGCCCGGCCTTGTCCAGCGCGGCCTGGATGAGGCGGGGCCAGTACTCAGTGTTGAAGGTTTTCGGGAACTTTTTGACGAACTGGACGCGCGGGGGGCCGTACTGCTCCAGGTTTTCCGGCGTACAGGGCCGGAAGGCGCCGCCGGTGTAGATGCCCAGGGCGTCGTGGTACTCACCCCGGGCCAGGAACTGGCTGGCCAGGAAGCCCGGCTCGTCCCCCGCCCCCAGCACCACGGCCCCCGCGCCGTCGGCGAAGAGATTGGCCGTCCGCTTGTCGGCCAGGTCCAGGAAGCGGCTCATCCCGTAGCCGCCCGCCACAAGGATATAGCGCATCGTCGGCTCGGTCATGATGTACCGCGCGCCCTGGTCCAGCGCGGTCACCCAGCCAGCGCAGGCGCTGTTGACGTCCCAGCATCCGGCGTTGACCGCCCCCAGCTTATGCTGCACCACAACGGACGTTCCCGGCGAGAGGTAGTCGGGCGTGTCGGTGGAGAGGATAATCAGGTCCAGCGCCTCCGGCCCGACCCCTGCCCGCTCCAGCGCCCGCCGGGATGCTTCTACCACCAGGTCGGAGGTGGTCTGATCAGGAGTCATCCACCGCCGCTCCCGGATGCCGACGTTCTCTATCAGCCAGTCGCTGGTGGGTTCGCCGAGGATTTCGTCTATCTCGGCGTTGGTCACCACCCGTTCAGGAACGTAACTGCCGGTGGAAAGGATTTGTGCGTGGCGCATGGCGCGTTCCGTGTGGCGCAAGATCAATCTTGCGCTACGTCAGAAATTCCACAATTGCCGCTACCGTCGCCGCCGGGTCCTCTATGGGGAAGACGTGGCCCACGCCGGGGAGGATCTTCACCCGCGCGTCCGGGAGTTTGCGGGCCAGGAGTTCGGCGTTGCCCGGCGGGACGACTTTGTCGTGCTCGCCGAAGAGGACCAGCACCGGGCAGGTGATCTGACCGATGCGGCTCTCGGCGTTGTGGGCCGCGCCAGCCATCACCTGGGCCTGGTACTGGGGTGGGGGGACGGGGTTGGTGAGCCGGTACTCCATAAGCTCCTGCACCACTTCGGGATGCCGTTCGGCGAACCCCGGCGCGCAGGCCACCTGAATCCCGCGCCGGACCAGTTCCACCGGGTCGCCCTCCCGTTTGGTGAGCACCTCCAGCGCCTCGGGCGTGATGGGGATGACGTTGGGGCCGCCGCAGGTGGTGGAGGCCAGGATGAGTTTCTCCACCAGGTTGGGGCGGGCCAGGGCCAGTTCCTGGGCGATGAAGCCGCCCAGGGAGTGGCCCAGGACGGAGGCCCGGCGGATGCCCAGGCCGTCCAGCAGCCCCGCCGTGTCGGCGGCCATCATCTGGGTGGTGTAAGGGCCGGGGGGCTTGCTGCTATCCCCCGCGCCGCGGTTGTCAAAAGTCACCACCTGGAAGTGCTCCGCCAGGGCGGGGGTGACCTTGTGCCAGAACCACCGCCCGTAGCCGACGCCGGTAATCAGCACCAGCGGCGGGCCGGAGCCGGTCACCTCGCAGGCAATCTCTATATTTCCAACGGCGATTTTGCCCACCATGTTGCCTCCCGTTGCGGACGGAATACGGAGCACGGAATACGGAGTACGGAATACGCAATACGCAGCACGTGCTCCGTATTCCGTACTCCGTGTTATGTGCTGTATAACTCTTTCAGCCTCTGCTTATCCACCTTCCCCGCGCCCGTCTTGGGGAGGGCGTCCACGAAGACGAAGGACTTGGGGACCTTGTAGCCCGCCAGCCGCTCCCGGCAGAAGGCCAGCAGCTCCTCGGCAGTCAGCTGGGCGCCGGGTTTGAGCGCCACGATGGCCCGGCCCACCTCTCCCCACTTGGGGTCGGGGACGCCGATGACGGCGGCCTCGGCGACGGCGGGATGCGCGTGCAGGACGGACTCCACTTCCGCCGGGTAGACGTTCTCCCCGCCGGAGATGTACATATCCTTCAGCCGGCCGACGATGTAGTAGTACCCTTCCTCGTCGTACCGGGCCAGGTCGCCGGTGTGGAGCCATCCGTCGCGGATGGTCTGGGTCGTCGCCTCCGGGTTGTTCCAGTACCCCGCGCAGACGTGGGGGCCCCGGATGATCAGTTCTCCCACCTCATCCGTGCTGCACTCCGTCCCGTCCTCCCGCACCACCTTCACGTCTATGTGGAAGAGGGGAAAGCCCACCGAGCCGGGCTTGCGCCGGACGTCCTCCGGCGGGAGCCAGAAGGTGTTGGGGCCGGCCTCCGTCAGGCCGTAGCCGGTCTTAAAGGCCACCCCGCGCTCCCAGAACCTTTCAAAGACGGGCATCGGACAGGGCGCGCCGCCGCTGATGACCAGTTTCAGCCGGGAGAAGTCCGCCTCCTCCCAGCGGGGGTGTTGCTGAAGCACGATGAACATCGTCGGCACGCCGAAGAAGAGGGTCACTCCGGCGTCCCGGATGAGGTCAAAGACCTGGTCGGGGTCAAAGGTCTTGCAGACGATGCTGGTGCCGCCGATGTAGACCAGGGGCGCGGTGAAGACGTTGAGGCCGCCGGTATGGAAAAGGGGGGAGTTGAGAATCGCCACATCGTCCGGCGTGAGCCCCCAGGAGACGACGGTGTTGACCGCGTTGGCGGTGATGGCGCGGTGGGTCAGGATGGCCCCTTTGGGCAACCCCGTCGTCCCGCCGGTGTAGCAGATGACCCAGGGGTCGTCCCAATCCAGGTCCACCTCTGGCAGCGGCCCGTCGGAGAACCCCTCCCGTTCGGCGAAGAGGAGATCGTCCGGCCCGGCTGGCTCGCCCAGAGCCACGAAGTGGTGCAGGCCCGGCGTCGTGCCCTGCAGCGTGTTCACCTGGGGGACGAACTCGCTCCCATAGACCAGGGCGACAGGCGCCGCGTCGGCCAGCAATCCCTCCAGTTCATAGGGGGTGAGCCGCCAGTTCAGGTTCTGCAGAATCCCCCCGATGCGGCCCAGGGCAAACCAGATGTCCAGGTACTCCACACAGTTGTGGGCCAGCACGGCCACCCGGTCCCCCCTGTGGACGCCCAGCCGCTCTTTCAGGAACCGGGCGGTGCGGTTGACAGCCCTGCTCCACTCCCGGTAGGTGATGGGACGGTTTCCGTTGAGGGTATCCACCAGCGCCACCCTGTTCGGCGTCAGTTGCGCCCGCCGTCCGATCCAGTCTCCGACGATCATCACCGCTCCTTTCATCCTCACCCCTCCCGGTAGGAGGGTGGGATGAGGACTACGTCCCCACCACAATCCCCCCATCCACCCGCAGCACCGCGCCGGTGATGTAGGAGGCTTCATCGGAGGCCAGGAAGAGGTAGGCATTGGCGATGTCGCGGGGGTCGCCCAGGCGGCCCAGGGGGATGCGGGCCTTCATCCCCTCCAGGACCTTTTCCGGCATCTGGCGGACCATATCGGTGAGGGTGAAGCCGGGGGCAACGGCGTTGACGCGGATGCCGTAGCGTCCCAGTTCCCGCGCCCAGACCCTGGTCATCCCGATGACGCCGGCTTTGGTGGCGACGTAGTTGGTCTGGCCGAAGTTGCCGTCCAGCCCCACCACCGATGAGGCGTTGAGGATGACCCCGCCGCCCTGCCGGATCATGTAAGGCACCACGGCCTGGGTGCAGTTGAAGACACCCTTGAGGTTGACCGCAATAACCTGGTCAAAGTCCTCTTCAGACATCTGGCCGACGACCTGCCCCTCTTTATACTTCACCAGCAGGGCATCGCGGAGGATGCCCGCGTTGTTGACCAGAACGTCTATCCGGCCGTAGCGGGCAGCGACATCGTCCACCCAGGCCTGGACCTCCTGCCGGTCCGTGACGTCCACCTGGTAGAAGGCGCCGTCAGGCCCCAGCAGGCCCGCCGTCTGGCGGCCCCGTTCTTCGTTGACGTCGCAGATGACGACGCGTGCCCCCTCTTCGGCGAAGCGGAGGGCAGTGGCCTGGCCGATGCCGGCCGCTCCCCCTGTGATCAGCGCTACTCTGTCCTGTAGCCGCATTATTCCTCCCCGATCGTTTGCTCACTGGCCTTTTGGCTGTTGTTTGTTGAACCCGTTCTCCCCAGGGGCACATACCGGCCGATGAATGCCAGGGCGTCCTCGATATGCATGAAGGGAGATTCCTCGCCGCTCTGTACGTGACGAACAATCCCGCGCCAGGATGAGCTGCCGGATTCAGTGGACGAGCTTTGGATAAAGCGGAGGATAAACGAGGCGATGGTTGTGCCCGGCATAGCACCTCTCCACAGGATATATATACAACAGGAGGGTTACCGGGGAGTTACACAGGGGTTTCCGGCGTCGAGACGCCGGAGGGGGTACAGGGCAGACCTATGCCCTTTCAGGCCTCGTCTGCGGGCAGGGCTGAGGAGGGGGGAGCATCAGCTTGGGGCAGGGTGAACATAAAGATGCACCCCCGGCCTGCTTCGCTTTCCACTCCGACCTGCCCACCTATTTTCTCCACAATGCGCCGCACGATGGACAACCCCAGCCCGTGCCCCTTGCCCTCCCGGGTCAGCCGCGTGAACGGGGTGAAAAGGCGGCTCTGTTCTTCAGGCGTGAGACCGGGGCCGTTATCCCGCACCCAGAAACGGACCATCCCCGGGGGGGCGGAGCTGTCGGCACCGATTTCTATGCGCGGTGGCTGACCGCCATACTTGATGGCGTTGCTGATGTAGTTGACCCACACTTCCTCTATCCAGGGGGCATAGCCCATAGCTATCGGCCAGTTCTCAGGGAGGACGATCTCGGCCCGGGACCGGGCGACTATCGGGGCCAATCTGGAGAGGGCCTCAGCCACGATACCCCCCATGTCCAGAGGATGGATGGGCACTTCCTCGCGACGCACACTGGACAGGAGCAGCAGGGCCTCAACGATGTTGTTCATCTTCCACCCCTGCCGGGCAATGCTCTGGAGATAGTGGTGCACCTCCTCTTCCGGAAGGGCTGTGAGATTCTCCTTCAGCACTTCAGCGGTGGTCACGATAAGCCCCAGCGGACTTTTCAGGTCGTGGGCCACCGTATGGGCAAAGGCGTCCAGTTCTTCATTACGCGCTTCCAGTTGGAGGGCATACTGGCGGAGTTTCTCCTCCGCCTGCTGGCGTTCGGCCAGCGCACGCCGCGTTTCTTCCAGCGCCTGTGCTTTGGCAACCGCCAGCGCGATATGGGCCGCCACCTGTTCGGCGTGCGCGATCTCCTCCGTGGTGAAGCGATGGAACTGTTCGTAGGAGATGAGCACAGCGCCCAGCCAGCGCTCGCCCGCGATCAGCGGCAGGGCCAGCATAGACCGGGTGGGGAATTGGGCGGCGATTCGGGGACTCAGGTACGGCGTGTTGGATACGTCTTCTATGGCGAGAGGGCGTCCGACCCGGAGGACGGATTCGGTGACCGTGACCTCGCCGGGTTGGGGTCGCATGGTCGGGTAGACCTCCCGCATAGGCCCATAGGCTGCACAGGGGATCGTCAAACCCTGCTCCTCATCCCATCGTGTGATGTAGGCACCATCGGCACCAAACAGTTCCCCCAGCCGGTCGGCCAGGGTCTGCAGCATTTCCTGAAAATCGGCCCTCCCCAGGGCGATACGGGTCACTTCGTTCAGCAGCGCCTGATGGCGAGCGTGCTCCTCCAGCAGGCGGTGGGAACGTCCCCTGCAAATGGCCGCTCCCACCACATCGGCTGCCATCATCAGGGCTTCGATTTCTGTTCCCGTCCACTCTCGCTCCAGACGGCATTCGTCAAAGCCGATGAATCCCCACCACTCCCCGCCGACAAAAATAGGGGCCACCACAATGGAAAGGATGCCCTGTGCGGCAAGGGTTTCCTGCTCGCTGGGCGGAAAGTCCCGCACAAGGCCGACGATGGCCTCGCCCCGGCTCATCGTGTCCACCCAGCGGCCAAAGCCTCCTTCCAGGTAGGGGAAGTTCTGCAGATCGGGGTTATCTATTTGCGGTGTGGCATCTGGCGCTGCCCATTCGTACCGCTGGCTGGTGAGCAGTTCTTCACCGGGGCCTGTGTGGTTTTCAAAGATATACACCCGGCTGACTCCGGTCGCCTCTCCCAGTCGGGCCAGTACCTTCTGCACCTCCTTTTCCCAATCCGGGGTTTGCAGGAAACGGTCGGCAGCATAGGCAATGGCTCCCAGGATAGCTTCGCGCCGGCGCAATGCCTCCTCCGCCCGCTGGAGTTCCGTCGTCTCCCGCAGGACGATCACCCGGCCGCGGAGGCGATGGCGCTGGTCATAGAGAGGGGAAATCCGCAGATCAAAGGTGCGCTGGATCATACCCCTCCCCAGGGTGATTTCCGCCTGGGCCTGGGCAACGTCCCGATACCGCTCTATCAGGTCTGGCCGTGCAGAGAAAACCGCTCTGGCGGGCTGGCCGATCACGTCGGCAGCGGGACGGCCGATGATCCCCTCGGCGGCCGGGTTGAGGTCCACAATGCGGTTCTGCTTATCCAGCACGATGACGCCATCGGCCATGCTCATCACGACCGCATCACGCGCTACCGGAACGAGGTCCAGCAGGCGATACCGAAAAAGACCCCAGGCGATGACCGGACCTGTCAGAGCGAAGGCAAAGGGGGTCAGATCCAGGCACGGGAGCGGGTTCAGGCCGAAAGCGTAGAGGGCATTTCCGATCCACGGGATCAGTGCACCGAGGAAGAGGGCAATGTTCTGGTACCGATACGGGCGCGGTGAACGGACCAGTGCCCAGCCCAGCAGAAGGGTGCCAGAGAGAAGGACCAGGTACGAGTAGGCAAGATGTACCCACCATCCTGCGCCGTGCGTCACGGCCAACAAGTTATGCGCTCCACAGGTCTGCCAACTGACCTCCTTCCAGATCAGGCCGTGCGCTTCGTTCGTCCAGACCAGCGGCACGGTGATGGCCGGTTCTACGGTCAGCAGAAGCCAGCGGCGATGGGCCAGCCACTTCTCCCGACCGGTATGCTGGAGCACGAAGGCCAGCCACGCCGCCGGTATGGTGACGATGCCCAGATATCCTGTTTTGGCCCAGAGAAGGGCGGTGGGGAGGTTCTTGCTCTCCAGTTCCAGCGCATACATCAACGCCCATTCGGCTGTTGCCAGCATCAGGAGGGCGAAGAGCGCAGCGCCAGGCGTAGAGCGGCGCCGCCAGGACAGGAGGGCCAGTGTAACGGAGACGACCGCAGCGCCCGCCAAAAACCAGATATAGAGCGAGAAGTGCCTGTTCATAAGCAGGTGCTCCCGTTCCTCTCTGTTGCGGAGCGGCTCTGCAAGGCGTGGGAGGAGAGGCGATTTAACAAAATTATACACCTTTAAATATGTCGGGGCAACTCCGCAGGAGTTGCCCCTACGAACCGACGAGCGTTTGGGTCTGAACTCGCGCCTGGACTTTTCACGGACGAGGTTGACAATTTCCCCGGATGTAGTATAATGATACCAAATTGGTATCATTTAAAGGTGCGCCTATGCTGACCATCAGCCGGAAAGCCGATTATGCTGCGCGAATTATCCTGCATCTGGCCATGCAGCCGTTCGGTGCGACGATAACGGCCAGAGAAGTGGCCGCGGAAAGGCTGATACCCCCGTCACTGGCACGGCGTCTTTTTTCGCTTCTGGCAAGGGCAGGCTTGTTGAAAAGCTGTCAGGGGAAGGGCGGCGGATTCTCGCTGGCCCGTCCGCCGGCCGAAATCAGCCTGCTGGATGTCGTAGAGGCCATAGAGGGGCCTGTTGTCCTCAACCGTTGCACCATAGAGCCTGAAGAGTGCCCTCTGATGCCTCATTGCCCGGTCCACGAGCAGTGGGTGGCGGCGCGGCATGTGCTCAGGGAATATCTGGGCCAGGTCCATTTCCAGCAACTGGCTCAGCGGGGAAGAGAGTTGAATCCAGCAGAGACCTGTGGGGATGAAGGGGGGTGAGGGGGATGTGAGGAATGAGTTCTATCTGCAATCTGAAATTCTTATCCAGCTCATTTGCCCTGGAAAGGAGGTGTAGAAATGGACCCAGTTCTTCTGGCACGGATCCAGTTTGGCCTGACGGCCGCTGTGCACTTCCTGTTTCCGCCTGTTTCCATTGGCCTGGCCTGGCTTATCGCCTACATCACCTGGAAGCGATGGAAGACGGGCGAGCCAGCCTGGGAGAGTATGAGCCGCTTCTGGCCCCGAATCCTGGGCCTTATCTTCGCCGCCGGGGTCGCCAGTGGGATCGCGATGGAGTTCCAGTTCGGCACCAACTGGTCGGCCTACTCCCGCTACGTCGGCGATATCTTTGGCTCGCCCCTGGCAGCGGAGGGGGTGTTCGCCTTTTTCCTGGAGTCCGGTTTCCTGGGCGTGCTGATCCTGGGGCGGGAACGGGTGCCCAAAGGGTTCTACTGGTTCTCCGCCCTGATGGTTGCTATCGGTTCTACCCTTTCCGCGTTCTGGATCATCGTCGCCAACTCCTGGCAGCAGACGCCCACGGCCTACCAGATCGTCGGCGAGGGGGTCTACCGCCGGGCGGAGTTGACGGACTTCTGGGCGGCGGTCTTTAACCCCTCCACCCTTCCCCGCTACACCCATACCGTCATCGCCTCCATCTTCACCGGTGGACTCTTTATGGCTGGCATCAGCGCGTGGTATCTGCTGCGCAGGGAGCATCAGGAGTTCGCCCGTCGCTCCCTCCAGATCGGCCTGACGGTCGCGGCGGTCTTCTCCCTGCTCATCCTGGCGACGGGCCACCTCCATTCCGTCCAGGTTGCCCGGACCCAGCCGGCCAAACTGGCCGCCTTTGAGGCCCTCTTTGAGGACACGGCGGGGGCTGGCCTGGTGGTCTGGGGCTTCCCGGACGTGTCGGCCCGCACGCTCCGGTTGGGCATTAAACTCCCCAGAATGCTCAGTTTCCTGATCGACTTTGACCCCAACAGCGTCGTGCCCGGCCTGGAGCGGTTCCCGGTGGAGGAGTGGCCCCCCGTTGCCCTGGCGTTTTACCCCTATCACATTATGGTCCTTCTGGGTGGGTGGTTCATCCTGGTGGCCTGGTGGGGGGTCCTGATGGGGAAGCGCCGGTTTGAGAACCGCGCGTATCTCAGGGCGCTGCTCTACTCCATCCCCTTGCCCTGGCTTGCCCTGGAGCTGGGCTGGATGGCGGCGGAGTTCGGCCGGCAGCCGTGGGCCGTCTACGGCCTCCTGAAAACAAAGGACGCCGTCTCGGTGGTGGTTCCGGCCTGGCAGATCCTCACCACCATCATTCTGTTTATCGTTGTCTACGCCTTCATCCTGGCCCTGCTCATCTATCTGCTGCGGCGGGAGTTTCTAAGGGGGCCGGAGCCGGTCGCCGTCGGCACGCTGGCACGAAAACCTGCGGCGAAGGAGGTGCGGGCATGAGCCACGAATTTCTGCAGAGCGTCTGGTATCTGCTGATCGGCGTCCTGATCACCGGCTACGCCATCCTGGACGGGTTTGACCTGGGGGTGGGCGTCCTCTACCCCTTTGTGGCAAAGAAAGACGAGGAGCGCCGCCTGCTCCTCAACGCCATCGGCCCCTTCTGGGACGGCAACGAGGTCTGGCTCCTGACCGGTGGTGGAGCGCTCTTCGCCGCCTTCCCCCACGTCTACGCCACCGTCTTCAGTGGGTTCTACCTGGCGCTGATGCTGGTCCTCTTTGCCCTCATCCTGCGGGCCGTCTCCTTTGAGTTCCGCAGCCGGGTGGAAAGCCCACGCTGGCGGAAGTTGTGGGACGGCATCTTCTTCGTGGGGAGCCTCCTGCCCGCCCTGCTGACGGGCGTGGCGGTGGGGAATGTGATGCGGGGAGTGCCGCTGAACGCGCAGATGGAGTTCACTGGCAACTTCTTTACCCTGCTGAACCCCTTTTCCCTGCTGGTGGGGCTGACAGGGCTGGCGATGTTCGTCACCCACGGGGCTATCTACCTGGTGATGAAGACGAACGGCCCGGTGGCCGAACGGGCCCGTCGCTGGGCCGAAGGGGCCTGGATCGCGCTGGTCGTGCTGACCGTTCTGACCAGTGTCGTGGCCGCTATAGATGTGCCCTGCCGGTTCGCGAATGCATCTCGCCAGCCGCTGATCTGGGCTATTCCGGTCCTCCTGCTGGCCTTTATGGCGCTGACCCGCTGGAGCGTGGCGCAGGGGAAGGCCGGACGGGCGTTTCTCTTCTCCGCGCTGACCATCGCCGGGTTGATGGCCATCTTTGGGGCCGCTAACTATCCCTACCTGCTGCCGGCCCGCAACATCGCCGAATACGGCCTGACCGTCTTCAACGCTTCGGCCTCCCGGCTGACGCTCCAGACGATGTTGATCATCGCCCTGATCGGGGTGCCCCTGGTTCTGACATACACCGCTTATATCTACTATGCTTTCCGGGGAAAGGCGCGGGTGGAAGAGGAGGGGTACTGAATCGAATGGGGTAACCGCAGCGGTTGTCCTTTATCCCTCTTCGTGTTCTCCCACAGGCTGTGAGCCTGTGGGAGAATTTCTGATCGTCTGATAGAGCTGGACCGTGGCCGGGGAGGGTTCCACCTGCAGTTCCTCCCGCAGCCGCTGAGCGCAGCGCCGGAAGGCGCGGAGCGCCTGCACCCGGCGGCCCGTCCGGGCGTAGGCGAGCATCATCCATCGGTAGGCCAGCTCCCAGCACGGGTCCCGCGCCAGGATGCCCTGGCAGACCGTCAGCACCGCCTCCCATTCCTCCTGCCGGGCCAGAAGGTCGGCGACCCGGTCGGCGGTGCGCAGGTAGAGGGTCAGCAGCCGCTCCCGCTCCTCGCCTGCCCAGTCCTCGTAGAGGCAGTCCTCCAGATAGTCACCCTGATAGAGGGCCAGGGCCTGCCGGTACCGCCCCAGCGCCCCCTCCGGGTCCGTCTCCAGGAGGCGGTCGCCCTCCGCGATGAGGGCCTCCAGTTCCTCCACGTCCAGCCATAGGTCGGCGCCGGGGCGCAGGCCGTACCGGGAGCCGTCGCGGACAATGTAGGCCGACGGGGCGTTGTCGGGGCGCTCTGGCTCCAGGACCTTGCAGAGGGTGCTCAGGGCCACTTTGAAGTCCCGCCGGGCCGTCTCCGGGTCCAGGTCGGGCCAGAGCATCTCCAGAATCTGGTCCCGGTCCAGCATCCCGCCCCGGTGGGTGAGGAGAGTCTGGAGGAGCCGCCGCGCCTTCTCCCGCCGCCACTCCGTCGGGGCGATCTCCTGATTCCCCCGCCAGACCCGGAACTCCCCCAGGGTCTGGACGCGCAACTGGTAGCCGGGGTGGAACTCTACCCCTTCCAGGCCCAGGGCGCCGAGGAGACGTTCGGCGCAGGCGGGGTGAAGGCCAGCGCGGCGGGCGTAAGCCAGGAGAGGGACCATCAGGCGGGGATCGGGTGGGCCCAGGAGGGTGGGGCGGGTGAAGAGGTAGTCGTACCCCTGAGTGTGGACCAGGCGGAGCAGTTCCTGGAGGTCCCGCTTCAGCCGGGCTTCGTCGCCCGTCCGCCACCAGACCCGGCACTGCCAGAGCCGGGCGACGGCTTCGCCGTAGGGGTCGCCGCACTCCCGGAAGGCGGAGAGGGCGGGGGAGAGCCATTCCAGCGCACGGGGGAGTTCCCCCGCCAGGACGTATCCGGCTCCCAGGGAGACGCGGATCAGGGCGGTGATCCACTCATCCCCGGCCGGCTGGGCGATGGCGATCCCCTGCCGGGCGGCCTCCTCGGCGGCCTCCAGTTCGCCCCGAAAACCGTGGGCCCGACAGAGCCCCCAGAAAGCCTCCACTTTGAGACGGGGGACCGCCAGGGTGTCGCTGACGGCGATGGCTTCCTGATAGCAGCGACAGGCCTCAGCGTATCCCTGGGGGTCGCTCCGGATCAGCCAGGCGTGGCCCTGCCGCATATAACCGACGGCCGTGACGAAGGGGGAACGGAGCATCTGACCGCGCTCGGTCCCCTCCACAGCACACCGGTAGGCAGCCTCCGCCTCCCCCTGGAAGGCCAGGATGAGGGAGAGGAGGAGCAGGGTCTCCCGGTGGGCGCGGGGGCGCAGGACGGGTTCCCGCTGCTCTCGCTCCGCCTGCTCCTCCAGGAGACGGCGCGCTTCATTGAGCCGCCCTGTGCGCAGCAAAACCCGGACCCCCAGCTCTGCCTCACCCGGCCCCTCCTCTCGCAGTGCGCGGGCCTGGGCGCGCAACTGTTCCGCCTCCTCGGGGCGGCCCAGATTCAGCCGATTCTCCGCCAGCAGCTCCAGTAACCGGGCGTGGCTCTCCCGGTCATCCTGACCGTCGGAAAGGCGGAGGGCCTCCTGGAGGAGATGTTCCGCCTGCGCCGGGTTGACCGTGTCCAGATAGACCCGGGCCTGTCCGCGCAGCGCCTGCCCCATCCCCCGCAGGTCCCCCCGCTGGCGGTACCGCTCCTCTGCCTGCCTGTACCAGCCCAGCGCCTCGTTGAAACGGCTGCGCAATCGGGCGATGTCCCCCAGATAGGTCAACAGAGGGAGGTGTTCCGCCAGCACCTCCGGGGGCAGCGCCCCCAGCCATCCGGAGAGGGTGTCCAGCCGCCCGGCCTGGACCATATGGCGCCCCAGCTCTTCCAGGATTTCCGCCGCCTCGTCGAAGGCCCCGGCAGCCAGGAGATGATAGATGGCCTCTTCGTATTCCCCCTGTCTTGTCCAGCAGGATGCCGCCTTGCGATGGGCCTCCTGCGCCACATGGGGCGCGAGACGGTGGCAGAGAAACTCGCGGAAGAGGTGATGATAGCGGATGTGCCCCTCCCCCAGGTCAACCACGAACAGCCCGTTCTCCAGGAGGTAGCGCAACATCTGTTCGCTATCCCGGGCGGCTCGCAGACAGTCGCAGATGGGGGCCGTCATCTCCCGCAGGACGGCTGTGAGCAGGAGGAACTCCTGCACATCGGGGGACTGCTGGTCCAGGACCTCCTGGGCCAGGTAGGTGAAGAGGTCCTGCGACGGGCTGGATAGCCATTCCAGCGCCTGCGAAGGGGTGGAAATCGCCCCGCTGCGCAGGCCCTGCCAGACCAGCTGGAGGGCGATCGCCCAACCTTCTGTCTGGGCTGCCAGTTTCTCGACCTCCTGGGGAGTGAGGGAAAGGCCGTACAGCTCACGGAAAAGGGAGGCGATCTCCGCCGGTGTGAAGGCCAGCTCCTGTTGCCCGATCTCCAATACCTCTCCCCGAACCCGCCAGGTGACCAGGGAAGGAAGAGAGAGAGGGGTCCGCGTGGAGAGGATGACATGCAGGTCGGCTGGAGCCCGACCGATCAGACGGTCCAGGAGTCGGATAGGCTCCGACGTGTCGTCCAGGAGGTGGAGGTCGTCCAGGATCAGGAACAGGGGGGCGGAGAGGTGGTCGTTCAGTTCGTTCAGCAGCAGGTCCACGACAGTCGTCCAGCGCCCCGCGTCGCCGTTCCCCTGCCATTCTTCCAGGAACGCCAGGGGGGCTTCGGAGAGCACGGGGAGCGCTGTACGGAAGCCGTGGTAGAGGTGAAGCAGGAAGACCAGAGGGTCGGCGTCCCCTGCGTCCAGATGGTACCACACCAGGGGATGGCCGCACTCCGCCAGGGCGGCCAGTGCAGTGCTCTTCCCGTAGCCGGCGCCCGCCTGCACGATGGTGAGCCGGTGCTCCCGCGCTTCCAGGAGCCGGCCGGTCAGGCGGGAGCGACGAAGGGTGCGCTGGTGGGGGCGCGGCGGCGTCAGCTTTGTATGTACGATCAGACCTTTCCGATACAAAGCATCCCCTTTCCCGGCCCCTGCGTGGGCCTTCTTCCTGCATTCTATCACAGGGCGAGAGGAGATACAACAGTCCGCGTCGAATACGGGTGCATTTCAGTTTGGTGGCGAGTTACACCTTAATTTTGCCCACCTGATGTTGGTTTGATCCCTCACCCCACCCCCTATCCCCTCCCCTCTCCCGCCGCGCGGGAGAGGGGAGGGGGCCAGGGGGTGGGGTGAGGGCCAGGCAGAGCAATTAGCCTCCAGCGCAGGCAGTTACCGCATCTTCCAAAAAACTGAAATGCACCCGTCGAATACTCCCTCTGTGGTCAGGGCTTATACGCAGTTGAGCTTTTTCTCACGCGGAGACACAGAGGACCCGGAGTTCTATGGAGAATTTTGAGGTTTCTCGAAGTCTCTCTGTGTCCCCTGCGCCCCGTGGTTTTTTCTCCTGTCGTAGTCGGCTGGCAGGACTTTGCGGTTGCCTCATCCAGCAGAGGCGGAGGCTTGACAACCCTCCGGGGGGATGATACACTCGAACCGACTCTCGAGCTGGAGAGGGGAGATGTTCATCACACGGGAACTGCAGGAGGAAAGGGAGGCCCGTATGCTGGCCCCCTACGGCTTCAAGAGCCGGGATTCACGGGGGAGAGAGGTGCCGGAGGAGGAACATCCCTACCGCACCGCCTTCCAGCGGGACCGGGATCGGGTCCTCCACACCACGGCCTTCCGTCGCCTGGAGTATAAGACCCAGGTCTTCGTAACCTACGAGGGGGATTATTACCGGACCCGGCTGACCCATACGCTGGAGGTGGCGCAGATCGGGCGGACGATGGCACGGGCGCTGGGGGCCAATGAGGACCTGGTGGAAGCGATCTGCCTGGCCCACGACCTGGGCCATCCCCCCTTCGGCCACTCCGGAGAGATAGCCCTGAACAGGCTGATGGCCGACCACGGCGGTTTCGACCACAACCGACAGAGCCTGCGCATCGTGGAGTTCCTCGAACACCGCTTTCCCGAATTCCGGGGTCTCAACCTGACCTGGGAGGTGCGGGAGGGGATCGTCAAGCACGAGACGGAGTACGACGTATCCGACGCAGCGGGCTTTGAGCCGACCAGACGGGGCACGCTGGAGGCGCAGCTTGCCAACCCGGCCGACGAGATCGCCTACAACGCCCACGACCTGGACGACGGACTCCGCTCCGGGCTGATCGCCCCCAGAGAGCTGGAGGATGTGGCCTGGTGGCGGCGGCTCAAGGAGAGCATCGGCTGGGACGGCAACCATTTCACCGATCTGATCCGCCACCGGCTCATCCGGCGGCTGATCGGGCTGATGGTGACTGACCTGCTGGAGGAGACCGCCCGCCGCCTGGAGCGGGCCGCCCCAGCTTCAGTGGATGAACTCCGCGCGCTCCCGGAAAACGTCGTCGCCTTCTCGGCGGAGCTTCAGCCTGTGAACCGGGAGCTGAAGTCTTTTCTCTACGAAAAACTGTACCGCCATCCCCGGGTGATCCGGATGCAGAAAAAGGCGGAGCGAGTGGTGAGCGAACTCTTCGAGGCCTACGTCTCCGAGCCAGCGCAGCTACCCAGGGAGGTGCAGGCCCGGGTCGAGGAGGGGGAGGACCTTCATCGCGTCGTCTGCGACTACATTGCCGGTATGACCGACCGTTTCGCGCTCCAGGAGTACGCCAAGATGTTCGACCCTTACGAGCGGGTGTAGGCTGAGGGCTGCCCTTCGGAGGGGTGGAGCGGAGGATCGGTGGCTGGCAGGATGGACCGACCGCCCGACATCACCAGCCGTCAATGTATTTGATCCACTCCTTGTTTTCCTGCAGATACGTGCCGTAGAGGTAATGGGCGGAGGGTCGCGGCTCGAAAGGCTCGCGCAGGAGTTTCATCCGCGCCTCTTCCAGCGTGCGTCCCCCTTTGCGGCGGTTGCACTGAGGACAGGCCGCTACCAGATTCTCCCAGCAATGTTGCCCACCCTGGTGACGGGGGACAACGTGGTCTACCGTCAGGTTGGAAGCCTGCCGGCCGCAGTATTGACAGCGATACTCGTCTCGACGGAGGATTTCCCGTTTGCTCAGGCGAACCCGGGGGCGGGGCCGATGCACAACATAGACCAGCCGGATGACGGACGGGCGCTCGTAGACGGCAGATACGGTGCGGATGAAGCCCCGACCGTTCTCCAGCACCGTGGCCTTGCCAGAGAGCAGCAGCCCCATAGCCCGCTTCGTGGTGCAGACGTTGAGCGGTTCGTAGTTGCCGTTGAGGACGAGGACCGGCCTGTTCATTTTCGCCCTCCTGATTTCACACAGTATAGCATAGAGGGAGCAAAGCGTCAAAAAGAGCGATGAGCGTTTGTGTCCGAACTCACGTCTGAACTTCAGGAGCAGGGCCTATGACTTCGCCTCTCTCACTGTGCCGACCACAACGGTTTATCCCCTTTTCCCTCTGCCTTCTTTCCCTTGCAGCCTGTCTCTCTTCTATCCCTTCTCCCTCACCCTCACCGTTCCTTCCTGTTTCCCCTTCCCTCCCCCCTTCTCCCTCTTCCTCCCCGCCTCCCCCTGTCTCCCCTTCCCCTTCTCCCTTCCCGCCTCCCCGTCTCACCCCCACCGCAGTGCTGGCCACCATCGCCGCGGGGGAGGAGCGGCTGGAAGGACGGGGTATCCAGCCTCTCTGCCTGCGCCTGGAGGAAACCGATGACGACGGGGAGCTGGAATGGGTCGGCCTCTACTGGACCCCCACCGAGCCTCCCCAGGTTCACGGTTTTGTCCTGGATGGATCGGGCTGGTACGACCTGGCCCCACCGGAAAGCGAGGAGTCCAGAGGGCTGGGGGAATACCCTTCGTGTGAGCTGGAGATACGGGATCTCAACGGCGACGGACGGCGCGAGGTAGCGATCTGGGGACACATCGGGATCGGCACTGACCTCCTGCACATCTTCGCCTGGGACGGGAACCACTATGCCCTCCTCGGCGCTTTCCGGGGAGATGGCGGGGTGCGGATCGAGGATACGGACAGGGACCTGGTGGAAGAGGTGGTGGTGCGGCTTGAGCCGGAGGGGGACCTGGTGCGGGAGATCGTTTACACATGGGATGGGAGCCACTATGCCTGGACGTGGGACCGGTACGCCTGGTTCTACCGCCATCGGCCCCATCCCTACGTGACCGACACCCCTCTCCACGCCCTGGCTTCCTTCTATCTGGCGCTGAACGATCGGGACCTGCCAGGGGCATATGGGTTGCTTTCATCCACCGCTCAGACGGTCCGCCCCTATGATGAATGGGCGCTGGGGTTCTCCACCACGTTGAGGGTGGAAGTGGGGGCGACACGGGTGGTGTCACAGGAGGGGGGACAGGCCACCGTCGCTGCCCAGGTGCGGGCGCTGGACAACGTCTACGGGCGGGTCATCGCCACGCTGTACGATGTGGAGTGGCTGCTGGTACAGACGGAGAGGGGTTGGCGGCTGGAAAACGGCTCCTCCCAGGTTCTGGAGCAATGGGAGATGGAATACTACCCGTGAAACGTCAGGCGTCATCCGTCAAACGTTACCTGCCTTTTGACTTGCGACGTTTGACGTTTGACGTTTGACGTTTGACGTTTGACGTTTGACGTTTGACGTTTCACATTTCAGATTCCAGCGGCAGCTGGACAACGAACCGACTTCCCGGACAGGCCTTCTCGTCGTAGCCGGGGCTCTCGGCCCAGATGCGTCCGTTGTGGGCCAGCACCGCCCCCCGGGCGATCGCCAGCCCCAGCCCCGGCCCTCCCCCCTTAAAGCTGGTCGTCCCTGAGGAGTGCAGCGCCACCTCTCCGGTGCGGTAGAACTTCTCAAAGATCAGCTCGATGTCCTCCGGAGCGATGCCGATGCCGGTGTCCTCCACCGTCACCTCGATGCACTTCCCCAGCTCCGGCGTCTCCACCATGCGACCCACTACGGTAACCCGACCTCCGTCGGGCGTGTACTTGATGGCATTGTTCACCAGATGATAGAAGGCCTTGTACAGCAGGTCGGGATCGGCGAGGCAGAAAGGAAGTTCCTCCAGCCCCCGCCACTCGAAGGAGAGATTTCGGTTTCTCAGAGCTTCCTCAAACTCGGAGTGGATTCCCTGAAAGATGACAGCGATGCTCACCGGGCTGCGGCGGATGCGCATGCCCTCGCTCATCACCCGCGAGAGGTCCAGAATGCTGTTGAAAACCCTGTGCAGCCGCCGGGTGCCCGCCACGATTCCCTCTGCCAGGGGCCTGAGCTCGGGGTCCCGTTTGACGGTGGAGTTTTCCTGCATCATCTGGGCGTACCCCATCAGGGCGGCGACCGGAGTGCGCAGCTCGTGGGCCGCCACCTGGATGAAGTCGGATTTGGTGCGGTCAATCCGTTCCAGCCGCCGAAGGGCCCGGAGCAGCTCCTCATTGGCCCGGCGCAGGTCAGCAATGGCCTGCTGGTCGGCCTCCCGCAGCCGGCGCGTCAGCCGGATGAGGATGCGGAGGCCCAGGGACGGGCTTCGCTCCAGCACGGCCAGGAAGGGTTCCCGCCCGACCTCCAGGAGGGTGGTGGGTTCGACGGCCCGCACGGTAGCGGTGCGGATGTCCTCCCCCAGGATCGCCATCTCGCCGAACAGCTCCCCCGGTCCGGCGTCGTGGAGATGGCGCTCGCTCTGGTCGTCCAGCCGCTTGACCACCTCCACGTGCCCCTCAGCGACGAGGAAGACGGCATCCCCCCGCTCTCCTTCCCGACAGATCACCGCGCCGGGTGGGAAGAAACGGACGGCGGCCTCGCGGGCCAGCTCGTCCAGGTCCTCCTCTGCCAGGCCCTGGAGGAATGAGCTGAGGATCTCTCTCACATTTACAGTTGGAGGTGTGGCGCTCATATCCAGAACAGGGTATAGCATATTTTCGACGTTTGCGCAACAGAAGACGGCCCCTCTCACTCGACAGGGTACCGTCCCCATCGCAGCGCCGCGTCGTACATAGCCACCAGGTTGCGGGGGGAGACGTCCGGCTGGATGTCGTGGATGGGGGCGAAGACGTAGCCACCGCCAGGGGCGAAGGTCCGCAGCCGCTCCCGCACGTCCGCCTCCACTTCCGCCTCCGTCCCGAAGGGGAGCACCCTTTGCGGGCAACAGCCCCCGCCCCAGAAGGAAAGCCGGTCGCCAAACGTCCGCTTCAGCCGCTCCGGCTCCATCCCCGCGGCCGAAGTCTGCACCGGATTGAGGATATCCACCCCCACCTCGATCAGGTCCGGGATCAGCTCATAGACGGAGCCGCAGGTGTGGAGGAAGACGTAGGCACGGGTGCGGGCGTGAACCCGTCCGTAGAGGCGGCGGTGATGGGGCTTGAAAAGCTGCCGGTAGATGTCGGGGTGGAACTGGAGGCCGGATTGGACCCCCAGGTCGTCCCCGAAGCCGACGACGTGGACATACTCCCCCACGGCATCCAGATACCGCTCCAGGTCGGCCAGTGCCACCCCGGCCAGTTTTTCCACCAGTGCAGCGACGAACTCCGGATTGCGTTTCAGGTCCTGCATCAGGCGGACCCAGCCGCGGGCGAACTGGGCTCCTTCTACGAGGCTCCCGCCGAACCAGCCGAAGAGGGCATATTCGGTCTCTTCGTGGAGACGATGGGCGGCATGGTGCAGGAATTCCAGCTCCTCGTCGGAGGTCCGGCGGGGCTGGAACCGCTCCAGGTCTTCCAGGACGGCCTCTGCCAGGGGGGGGTCTTTGGGGAGGAAATGATAAGTTCCGGCGGGCATCCAGTGGGAGATGGAGCCGTCCTCTCCCCGGATGAGCAGGTCTCCCTTCTCTGTCACCTCCGGTGCGAAGTCGGCGGAGATGAGGGCGGGGGAGCCGTCGGGGAGGGTCCACGGTTTCCAGCGGGTATTCCGTACGCCGGGAAGCGGCTCCAGGACCGGCAGCCCCACGACATCCACCCCGAACCGCTGACGGACCGGCTCTTCGACCTCCGCCAGTTGGAGGAGGATGTCGGCCACACGGACCGGCTGCCCTTCCAGCCCCAGGTATTCCCTCAGGCGGCGGTAGGCGATGGGATGGATGGAGGTGACCGGAGTTGCCCCCAGATCAATGGGCACCCGGTCCGGTTCCTGGTGGGATAGAGCGGTGAGGACCCGTTCGCGTCCGTTCACTTAAACCGGGAGCTGCCGCTTTAGAAGCCCAGAATGCGTTGCAGGTTGGCCATGCCCTCGTCGGCGGCCTTCTCGTTTTGCTTGAGCAGGAGCTTCTCGGCGATCTTACCCAGGGCGGCCACCGGGACCGTGTACTCCAGTCGCAGGGAGATGCGGGTTCCCTCCCCCTCCGGCTCCAGCGTCCAGGCCCAGGTGCTCACAACCCCGCCCCGGGTCTCCACCACGTGTCGGCGGGGCGGGTTGTGCTCCAGGACAATGCCGGTGCCGTCGAAAGAGATGCCGGCCATCTTGAACGTCCACTCCCAGCGGTAATCGGTCCCCTCGCCAGTGAAGTTCCGACTGTCGGTGAGGCCGGGGAGCCATTGGGGGTCGTTGGCGTGGTCGGCCAGGAAAGCGAAGACCTGCTCCGGCGGTGCTTTGACAAAGAAGCTGCGCTCGATAACGGCCATCGGACCACCTCCTCAAAACCTTCTGGTCAAAGAGGGCAAGAGTTACGTATGTTCAGCGATGAGAGCCGCGACGACCTCGCCCAATTCCAGCGCCCTGCCGCGCTCCAGGGCCCTCTCGATTCGATCGGCCGGCAGCGCCCCGCATAACCTGTCCAGGACCGCCTCAGCGGCCTGGGCGCTGTCTACCTCTGTCGCCGGGTGGTTCACGACCAGCCCGACCAGCTCCGCTGCTTCCTCTCCCCTCCCGGTCTCGGCCCACAGCAGGGCTACGCCGACCAGCGCGTCCAGCATCAGAGGAGCCACCCCGATGGTTATGGCTTCACTCAACGCCTCGCGCAACCGTTCCCAGGCAAGCCTGTGGTTGCCCAAAAGGACGTGGAGGTGTCCCAGGTTGCTCAGGGTGCTCGTCGCGCCGTGCCGGTGGCCGATCTCCCGGCTGATGCAGAGCGACTCCTGGTAATACCGCCGCGCCTGCTCCAGGTCGCCAGTGTAATGATGGTAGATGTAGCCCAGGTTGTTGAGCATATCGGCGACCGCCTGCCGGTCGTTGGCCTCCCTGGCGATGGACAGGCTCTCCTCGTAATGCTGCACGGCCCGGGCATAGTCCCCTTGCAAGATGGCGAGGATGCCCAAGACGTTGAGCAGCCTGGGTATCCGTTGCCGATTGCCCAGCTCCCGGTAGATGGCCAGGCTTTCCTGGCAGCAGGCGTCTGCCCGCGCCAGGTCCCCCCAGCGCCAGGCAATCGAACCCAGCATCGAGAGGGCGGCTGCCTCGCTCGTCCGATCCTGGCGCGCGCGGGCCAGGGTCAAAATTTCATTCAGATAGCGTTGCGCCGTATCATAGTCGCCGCGCTCGCTGGTCGCCTGGGCCAGTAACGTCAGCGCTTCGGTCTCCGCCCTGGGGTCGCCGGCCTGGCGGGCCAGCGCCAGGGCCGCCTCAAGATGGCTCATAGCCTGGACATAGTCCCCCGTCCGGTTATACGAGGTGCCCAGGCGGGCCAGGAGCATTGCCTGTTCGACCGGGTCGCTGTCTCCCAGGAGCGCGGATGCCCTTTTGGAAGCTTCGCTGGCCTCCTGGAGAACGGCCAGCGCGGCCGGATTGTCGCCGAGCGCGGCCAGAAAATGCCCCTGTGCCGCCAGCAGCCGCGACAGCGCCCGCAGGGCGGCGGCCAGCTCCTCTGCGGGGAGCGATTGCCGCTCCTGGGCCTGCACGACGGCGCGCACTACCTCGGCGGCCCTCCGAAAGGTCTGTTCTCCCTCCTGGTTCAGCCCCTTCAGCGTGTAGAAGCAGGCCAGTCCTCTGGCGCTTCCTGCCAGGGCGGCGATGTTGTAGCGCAACTCCGCAGGAGTTGCGCTGCAAGCCTCGAGGCGCTCGACAGCCCATTGCCACGCCTGGCGGACATTGGCCAGTTCTGCCTCCACCTCGGCGGTAGCTGCCTGAGGCTCGTTTCCCAGCAGGGCCGGTGTCCGCTGACCGACGAACGCCAGATAGTAGGCGCTGTGGCGGTCACCCGTCTTGTAGCGCAACTCCTGTGGAGTTGCGCTACAGGCGGCGAACTGGCGCACCAGCGGGTGGAGTATATAGCGGTCGGGCTCGCTGCGCTGCACCAGCGACTTGTGCGCCAGGCCGATCAAATCGGCCGGCTGCGCTCCGGTGATGGCCAGGATAGCAGCGCGGTCGAAGTCGCCGCGAAAGACGGAGAGTTGCGCCAGGAGCTGCTGTTCCGCCGCCGAGAGCAGTTGCCAGGAACTTTCGAGGACGGCGCGGATGCTGCGATGGCGCGGCGGAATATCCTGCCGCGTGGCGGACAAAAGGTCCAACCCCTGGCGCAGGTTAGCGGCGATCTCTTCCGCTGGCAGGTGCTCTGCCCAGGCGGCCGCCAGTTCAATCGCCAGCGGCAGCCCCTCCACCAGCCGGCAGACCTGGACGATCTGGGTTAGATCGTGGGCGGAGGCGGCCAGCGCGCCGGCCCGATCCAGGAAGAGCTGCACGCTGTCATAGCTGGCGGCGGCCGGGTCGTCGTCGCCGGGCGGCGTGGGCAGCCCCGCCACCTGGACGACATGTTCGGCCTGGGCGTTGAGCCGCGTGCGCGAGGTGACCAGCGCGGTAATCCTGGGGGCGCGGGCGAGGAGATCGAGAATCAGGGCGGCGCCGGGCAGCAGGTGCTCGAACCCGTCCAGGATCAGCAGGGCCTCTTTAGGGCGGAGGGCGCGCAGCAGTTGGGCTTTGAGGCTTTCCTGGCCAGAGAACGAGATGCCCATAGCACCAGCGATGGCCGTTGCCAGCGCCTCATGCAGCTTGTCCCCGGCCTCGGCGCGCACGTCCGTCAGCGGCACGAACCAGACGCCGTCGGGGAAGTAAGCAACCGCCTGCCGGCCTGCTGCCAGGGCCAGGTGGGTCTTGCCGACGCCGCCGGGGCCAGTCAGGGTCAGCAGGCGACAGCCGGGGGTGTTGAGGAGTTCGGCGATCTGCTCCATTTCGGCCTCTCGCCCGATGAATCGGGTGAGCGGAGCAGGAAGGTTGTGCGGCGGCGCGGGCGGTGGAAAGTTGCTGACGCGGATCTGTTCGTAGAGCAGCTGCGTCTGGGGCTCCGGCTCCACCCCCAGTTCCTCGGCCAGGATGCGGCAGCAGGCCGCGTATTGGGCCAGGGCCGCGCTGCGCTGCCCGCTTGCCGCCAGGGCGGCCATCAACTGGCGGTGGGCCTCCTCGCGCCACGGCTCCGCTTCCAATTGACGCCGCGCGTAGTACTGGGCCTGGTCGTGTTCCTCCCGCTGCGCGTGATAGGCCGCCAGGTGATAAAAGGCATCCATCGCCTGCCGGTGCACGTGTTCGCGTTCCATGACAAGCCATTCCTGGAAGGGCAGGCTTTCCAGGTGGAAGCCACACAGCAGTTCGCCGCGATACAGATCGGCGGCCTGGACCAACCGACGTATGCAGGAGCGGCAGGCGGTCAGTCGGCGATGGGGGTGATGCTGGACGCTGGCGATCAGGCTCACAAAGGCGTCCACGTCCAGCCAGTAGTCGCTCTGAGCGTTGAACTGGATGCTCTGGGGGGTGACCTGAAGGAAGTACGGCGTTCCCTCCTGCTCGCCGAGGGCGCGGCGCACGCGGTTCAGGGTCTGCCGCAGCGCGTGCAGCGCCTCGGCGCGGGGCCGCTCTGACCACAGCAGGTCCGCCAGCGTCTCCCGTTGCACGGGCGTTCCTGCATGCAACACCAGGTAGGCCAGCAGCAGCCGCGCCGGGCCGGTCTCAAACCGGGTCACCGGCTCCCCGTCCAGGGTGACCTGAAAGGAACCCAGAAGTGCGATTTCCAGTCGGGCCATCGGCGACCACAGGCTTGTGGGACGGGCTGTCCAGCCTGTCCAAACGGCCTGGAAAGGCCGTCCCACATTGACCAGAAGGCCAGGCGTACCTCTCGCGCAGGTTTGTGACGTCCTTGTGACGCCAGCCGCTTATCATAGACGAAGAGTGATAATGTCATTATAGTCCAAACCTGAGCCATAGACAACAGGCCATGGAACCTTGCCTGTCCCGGTATCGCTCTTATCTGTTGCGTCTCTGGTGTTCCAGCGATGGGAAGACCTTGCGGGCGATGGTGGAGGAGATCAGCAGCCACGAGACCCATCACTTTGCCGACCTGGAGGAGTTGTTCGCTTTTCTGCGGAAGCAGATGAAACCTGATTCCAGAGAGGAGGACGACCGATGAGGGTTCAGATTGGTGTCAAAATGGCCCTGGTGGCCCTGATCCTGGCCCTGGCGGTGATGCCGGCTGCCGCGTCCGGCGGCCTTGTCTGGCACACGGCCACGGTGGACTCGAGCGGGGACCGTGGCACCCACACATCCATTGCCTTCAACCCCTCCTATGGCACGCCATGGATCAGTTATTACGACGAAGACAACGGCGATTTGATGGTGGCGCGCCGCGTGAGCGCGGGCGGCAACTGCGGCCCGAACAACGGCTGGAACTGCGAGACCGTCGATAGCACCAACGACGTAGGACAAAATAGCTCCATTGATGTTTACGTCAATCCCGCGATCATCGGCAGCTTGCAAGTCGGCGTGGCCTACCAGGATGTCACTGTCAAGGCGCTCAAGTTTGCGGAGTATTCATGCTCTGGCTTTCCCCCGGCCTGTTCCTGGAACGTCGTTACGATTGAACAGGCTGGCGCAGGAGCACTGCCCGGCTATGGGCGGTACACCTCGATCAAGTACGACGCGGACGGAACCCCGCACATCGCTTACTATGTTGTCCGGTATGAGGGCGACATAATAGTCAGCGAACTCCGCTTTGCCTCTCGCGTATCCAGCGGCGGCAACTGCGGCGTGGGCAGCGCAGCCGGCAAGTGGCGGTGCATAATTGTGGAGGGCAGCGCGGGCGAATACGCCTCGCTGGATATCAGCTTATTGACACCGTACATCGCCTATTATAAGGGCAGCACTGGCGATCTCAGGTATGCTTCTCCCGCGGGTTCGGGTGCTGGCAACTGCGGCCCCGGCAATACCTGGTATTGCTACACTGTGGACGGCAGCGTCTCCGATGTCGGTCAAGCTGTCTCGTTCCGCGCGCCGGCCTTTGCGGGTGATCAAATGCGTTTTGCCTACTATGACGCCACGAATGGGAAACTCCGATACGCTGTCTATGTTGGCGTCGGCAGCGGCAACTGCGGGCCCAGCAATTCGTTCCTCTGCTACACCATCGAGGCTGCCGCCTCTCCCTCCGGCTACAGGAACATATCGCTGGCTGTGGATAGCGCCGGTAACCCGCTCATTGCCTACCAGCAGGTAACCTTTCCCTTCTCACAGCTCAGGGTGGCACAACCGGCGTCGGATCCCTCCAAGGCTAACTGCGGGGTGCCGGACGGGGGTTTTTTCCCCACCTGGCAATGCTTCACCGTTGATACGGCGGGTACTTTGTTCAGTATTGCCAGCCATGTCTCCGCCGATTTCGATCCTGACGACCTGCCGATGATTGCCTACTCGCAGTCGTCTATCAGCACGGGTGATACCAACCTCAAGATCGCCTACGGGCAGATCGGGGTCTTTCTCCCGCTGGTTCTGAGAAACTACCCGTAGCGACAGCAAAACGATGCCTCAGTGACCTGCCCGAGGGGAGAGAGCCTTCGGGCGGGTCGGCACAGGAGGATGTCAGATGCATACCAAGGCGTTGCCTGTCATTCTGGCTGCGGTGCTCGGCGTGGGGACGCTCATTGCCCTGCTGGCCGGGCTGCCCGCGGCCCAGGCCGCACCCGCCGCGAGCATCATCACCGTCAATACCAACGATGACGAACTCAACGACGACGGCGACTGCTCGCTGCGCGAGGCGGTCCAGTCCGCCAACCGCGATGCCCCTGTGGACGGTTGCATCGGCGGCAGCGGCCCTGGCGACATAGTGGCCGTCCCCGCGGGCATCTACACTCTTACCATCCCCGGAACGCTCGAGGACGAAAACGAGACCGGCGACCTGGACGTGACCGAGGCGCTGACGATCAGCGGCGCTGGCGCCGGAGTGACGGTCATCAACGGGGCCGGCCTGGACCGGGTGTTTGACCTGCGCCCCGGCGCGGACACGGTGGTCATCTCCGGGGTGACGGTCTTCAACGGCGTCACCATAGGGGATGCTGGCACGGAGGGCCTGGGCGGCGGCATCTACAACGCCGACAGCGATCTGGTGCTCACCAATACGGTCGTCGCGAGCAATACCGCCGTCTTCGGCGGCGGGGTGTACGTTGAAGACGGCAGCGCCACGCTTGCCAGCGGGCAGATCGTCAGCAATGCCGCTGTGGCCGGAGGCGGGGTATACGTCTACGAGGACACGGCGTCGTTCACCCAGGAGGGGGGCCGCATCGCCGCCAACAGCGCCAGCGGGAGCGGCGGCGGGTTCTACGTCGAACTTGGCAAGGCGACCTTCAGCGGAGGAGAGATCGTCAGCAACACTGCCCCCTCCGGCGGCGGGGTGTTCGTCGGGAGCGGCAGCGCAGCGTTCGCTGGCGTCGCCATCGCTGCCAACGCCGCCGAACGGGGCGGCGGAGTATACGTGTGGACCGGCGACGCCAGGCTCTATGGCGGGCAGATCCTGAGCAACACCGCTGTCCTCTATGGCGGCGGGGTGTACGTCGGCGGCGCGCGGGGCGCCTTCGTTCTGGAGGACGGCGCTATCGCCGGCAACACCGCTGGCGACTACGGCGGCGGGATGTGTGTCTGGGAAGGCGGCGCCACGGTCAACGGCGGGTCGGTCCGCGGCAACGCCGCTCCCTGGGGCGGCGGGGTGCTCGTCTTTGAGAGCACGGCGGCCTTCACCCAGACCGCCGGCAGCCTGACGGCCAACACGGCCACCGAGAGCGGCGGCGGGGTGTACGTTGAGTATGGCAAGGCGACATTGAGCGGCGGGAGTATCCGCAACAACACCGCCGACTGGGGCGGCGGGGTGTACGTCGACTTTGGCGGCGCCACGCTCGCTGGCGCCCAGATCGTGAGCAACACCGCTCAATACGGCGGCGGTGTGGGCGTCGTTTTCGGGGTCTTTACCCAGACTGCCGGCAGTATCACGGACAACACGGCCTCCTCTGGAGGCGGGCTGGTTGTTGAGAGCTGGAGCGGAAAGGCCACGCTGAGCGGGGGGCAGATCGTGAGCAACACCGCCACCTACTACGGCGGAGGGGTGAACGTCGCCTATGGCTATGCCACGCTGGCCGGCGCCCAGATCCTGAGCAACACCGCCCAATACGGCGGCGGGTTGGCTGTCCACGTCGGCAGCGCCATGCTCAGCAGCGGGCAGGTGGGCGGCAACACGGCCACCTACGGCGGCGCGGTGTGTGTGGGAGATGCAGGGAACAGCGGCGTTTTCACCCAGACCGGGGGCACCATCATCGCTAACACCGCTGCCCAGGCTGGCGGCGGCGTTTACGTCTGGCATGGGCGAGCCACGCTGAACAGTGGGCAGATCATCAGCAACAGCGGCTACTACTGCGGCGGAGTCAACGCCGGTGATCAGACCATCGTGAATGGGGCTCGCGTCGCCAACAACAATGCTATGCACGGCGGCGGCGCGTGTGCCTCCTCACACGGCGGCCTCACGCTCAACGAGGGCGAAATTGCCAACAACACTGCGACCTGGAATGGCGGCGGGGTCTATCTCAATTGGGAGGGGGTGTTCACGCAGACCGGGGGCACCGTCATGGACAACACGGCATACCGGGGCGGTGGGTTGTATGTCCAGGACAGCCGCGCGGTCATAAGCGGCGGGCGGATCGCTGGCAACGACGCCAGCCTGGGCGGCGGAGTGTACCTCTACTATTCTGCCACAGCGACGCTCGACGGTGGACTGGTTATGGGAAACTCGGCTGCCTCTGGCGGCGGGGTGTATATTGATCAGCCTGGCGCGGCCTTTACCCAGACGGCCGGTTCTGTTGTCGGCAACACTGCTGACTCGGGCGGCGGGCTGTACATCCACGAGGGCCGTGCCGCTATGAGCGGGGGTGAGATCGCCGACAACACCGCCACAGAGAACGGCGGCGGGGTGTACGTTGAGCAGCCCGGCGCGGTCTTTGCTCAGACCGGTGGGGTCATACAGGGCAACGGTGCGAACACAGGCGGCGGAGTCCACATCGCCTCTGGCGCAGCGGCGATGAACGGCGGCGGGGTCGTCGGCAATGCCGCCACTGCCTACGGCGGGGGACTGTACGTGGGCCAGCCTTCGGGCGTCGGCGGCAGCGCCGCGCTCGAGGGTGTGCAGGTCCTCAGCAACACTGCCGAATACGGCGGCGGTATCTACGTCTCTGATGGCGGCGTCCGGCTCAGCCGCGTGCCGGTTCTCTGGAACACCGCCGGCAACTCCGGCGGCGGTCTGTACACCTCTGGCGGCCTTGTGACGCTGATCAACTCCACCGTCGGCGGCAACCGGGCCAACGGTTTCAGCGGCGGCGGCCTCTTTGCCAGCGGCGGCACAACGGCCATCACCTTCACGACCATCGCCAGGAATACCGCTGGCTACGGCTGCGGCATTCGGCGCACCAACGGTGCGGTGCTGCTGCAGGACACCATCCTGGCCTACAACCTGACCTACGACGGGTCCACCACCGCCAACTGTGACGGCACCATCACCTCCAACGGCTACAACCTGGAGTCCGCCAACACCTGTGGCCTTGCTGGTCCCGGCGACATCATCAACGCCGATCCCCTCCTCGGATCGCTGGCCCAGGAGCACGGCACTCTGGTCTACCCCTTGCAGGAGGGCAGTCCCGCCATCAACGCCGGGCTGTGCGTGGAGGGCATCACCACCGACCAGCGCGGCCTGCTTCGCCTCGTGCCCTGCGATATCGGCGCTTACGAATACGTCAAGCCGGTTTACCTGCCGCTGGTGCTGCGAGCGTACTGAAGGGCGTGGCAGTGAAGGCTCGCTACGGCCCGTAAGTCCTCCGGCTCGTGGCTGCGGAGAGCGCCGGATCATACCGGAAGCAAGGTCTGTAGTAAGCCACGCAGCGCAGCGTAGTGGCGTTACGAACACACATATGGGGAGGATTGAGGAATGAAACGTCAACAGTCAGTTCTGCTGTCTGCGCTGCTCGCCGCCGGGATGATCGCCGCGATCCTGTCGGGCTGCGCTCCGCGCCTGCCCGTGCCGATCCCCGCGACCAGCACCCCCACCGTCCAGCCCACGCCCAGCATCCCGCCCGAGGTCCGCATCGGGGTCGTCTACCCGCTCTCGGGACGACTGGAGGAATGGGGCCAAGAAGCCCTGCCGTTCATTCAGATGGCCGAGGCGGACGTCAACGACTTGCCGGAGGCCAGGACTGCCGGCTGGCACTTCCGCTTCGTCGCCCGCTCCACCGGGACAACAGTAGAGGGAGCGCTGGCCGCCACAAAGGACCTGGTGGAGAGAGAGGGCACCCGGGTGCTCGTGGGTTTCCCGATGAGTTGGGAACTGGCTGGCAGTATGGATTACCTGACCCAGCAACACGTGGCGGTCGTCAGTTCCGCCTCCACGGCCCCGCTGCCGGAACTGCTCCGGCCTGACACCGTCTACCGCATCTCCCCGCCGGAACTGTACCTGGCCCGCACGTATGCCCGCTTCGCGCTGCACCTGGGTTACCGCAAAGCCGCCCTCATCTACCGTACCGACGGCTGGGGCGAGCGTTACGCGGCCGAATTTGCCGCCCAGTTCCAGGCCCAGGGGTACCCCACCGCTATGGTCCCCATTGAGCCGACCCACCCGCATGTCCGTGACTACGCCGCTGAGGTGTCGCAACTCTCCGCTCGGGTGGCCGAACTGGGGGCCGACCAGGAAATGGTGGTCTTCACGGCCGTCTGGGAAGGGGAGGACCTCAATATCCTGCACCATGCAGCGCAGGATGCTACGCTCTCCCGCGTGCGCTGGCTGGCGGCCCTCCTCTACCCCTCGCTGTTCACCGGTCAGTGGCCGGCGTCGGGGTTTGATTTTCCGGATGCCCGCGATTTCGCCTTCGCCCACGCTATGTGGGGGCAGGAAGCCCACCCGCCGTTGAACAATCTGGTGCGCCGCCTGTGGACCCAGGCCAGCGCGGAATTGGGTCGGGAACCACGCTACGAACATGTCTACCTGTACGACGCCTGCCAGATCGCCGCCCGGGCAGTGATGCGGGCCGGGACCGATGACGGCGACGCGGTGGCAGCCGCCATCCCCGCCGTCGTTCAGGACTACAGCCCGGCCACCGGGATCATTCGCCTGGATGCAAATGGCGACCGCAACTCCGGCGACCTGGCCTACTACGGACTGTTCCAGGGCGAGCAGGGCTGGGAGTACCGTTACTATGCATATTACGACGCGACCACTGACCATTTCCTGTTGTTGGTGACGCCGGAAGAGCGGGAGATTCAGTTCTGCCCGGAGTGCTGACCGGGCGACCAACCAGCAGCATAGGCACAGTTACGTCGTCAAACGGGGGACGGCCTCCGGCGGGGGTACCGTCCCGACCGGCGTGACCTGGCAGGGGCATCGCCAGCGGTGGGGGATGCCGTCTGGCGGGCCTGGTCAGCCCAACCGGGGCGGGCACGCCCTGCTGCTGCATCTACCTGCCCGGTGTGCTGTGGAACCACTGACGGCCAACGGGGCGCTGGGTGGATTTGCCTCCGGCATCCCCCTACAGGAGACGGTCACCTGCAGGAGAAAGCAACGCAAAGGAGGGGAAAATGGCTGCTGATGGAAAGGCCCTGTCCAGGTGCAGACCAGGGCTGGCCTGGCTGGTTGTCGGACTGGCAATCCTGGCCTGTTCCCATCCAGGCACCACAGCCCCCACCCCGACATCAACCGCCGCGCCGTCTCCTTCGCCCACTCCTGCCCCCACGCCGACGTTGCCTCCCGTCGTAGGCCCCGAACCGTCGTACCGTGTGGGAGCCTTTTACTATCCCTGGTATCAATCGCTGCCTGTGGACGGGTACTGGAGACATTGGGAGGAAGGGGGCTTCAACCCTCCGCTCGATATTTCCAGCGACTATTACCCCGTGCTGGGCGCCTACAGCGTTGCCGATGAAGGGGTCGTGGCCCAGCACTTTGCCTGGCTCCGCCAGGCGGGGGTCGGCGTGATCGCGTCGTCGTGGTGGGGGCAAGGATCGCGCGAGGACCGCGCCGTGCCGCTGCTGCTCGACGTCGCCGAACGGTATGACATCAAAGTCGCCTTTCACATCGAACCCTACATCGGACGCACCGCCGAGCGGCTGGTGAGCGACATTGAGTACCTCTACCGGCGCTACGGCAGCCACCCGGCCTTTTTCCGCACTGCCGCCGCAAGCCGCTGGAGCCCGGACGACCGCTTGAAGGGCCTGTTCTTTGTCTGGGGTATCGAGGTCCCCGACAACGATTCCCCTCCCGTTGATGCTGCCTACTGGCGCGATGCGCTCGATGCCATCCACGCTCTGCCGGACGGCGCGCTGGTAGTTGTCAGCACGGTGCAAAGCGACTGGGTTGATGGCGGGCACTTTGACGGGCTGTACAACTATGCTACACTTCATCTCCAGGAGGAGGGCGGCTTTTCCTGGGCGCGCAGCCTGCCGCCCGACGCCTGGTACGTGCCATCTGTCCTTCCTGGCTTTTCTGCCCGGCGCATCGGCTATGCCGCTGAAGCGTACACGCCCCGCAACGACGGCGCCACCTATAACGAGCAATGGACGGAGGCGTTGAGCGTGGGTGTGGAGCCGGCGATGGTTATGATCACGTCGTTCAACGAATGGCACGAGGGCACCCAGATCGAACCGGCGGCGGCAGGAGCGACCAACGGCGGCCAATATGCCTACCAGGATTACGGCGCTCTGCCGCCGGAGGGCTATCTGGACCTCACCCGGCAGTGGGTGGACCGCTTTGCTCAGACGACGTGGCCGGAGACGGTGCCGGTGTGTATCCGGCTGACGACGACCTCCGACTGGACCGTATTCCGCCTGGCTGGCGGCGCAGAGTGGTTGCGGCCCGACCTGCGGCAGGCCAGCGCCGAGGTCAATGAGGCACGCATCCAGGGGGACAACCTCATCCTCAACCAGCCGCTGGCCCGCGCCGAGGCCGGGGGGACGGTCGAGATGCTCGTCGAGTTGCTCTTTGCCATCCCCCAGGACGAGGCAACGCTGGTATTCGAGATCGACCGTGGTTATCTGGGGGTCACCCGCGCCGAACTGGCGAACTGCTCTGGCGACGAACCTGTCGTCGTGGAGACATTCGTGTGGGGTGGGATCAACCCTGCCGTTGACAGCAACACGGCCACGTTTCAACTTCCTGCTGCGGAATTGCTGACCACCGCGCCCTGACCGCTGGACGCTTTGTGGCCGAAGGGCCGTAGCGTAAGATTCAATTTGCATTACGTGTATCCCAAGTTTCTGGAGAGGTTACTGATGTCACAAACTTTCAAATGTCCCAACTGCGGCGCGCCGATTGAGTACGAGGGCGGTCCCGACCTGACGATGGAGTGCCCGTACTGCAAGAGTTCGGTCATCGTGCCGGAGGAGTTGCGCACCGGCCGGGTGCTCGCTGGCGCGCTGGGCGAGGTTCCCCAGATCGCAGATGTGCTGAGGGACGTCGCACGGCTGGCGGGCCCGCTTGCGGAGATCGGGCGGCTGGTCCGCTCCGGCAAAAAGATCGAGGCCGTCAAACTGTACCGGCAGACGTTCAACGTGGGGCTGCAGGAGGCAAAGGAGGCGGTGGATAAAATTGAGCGCGGTGAGCCGCTCACCATGGCCGACGTGACGGTGGAGCGCATCACGGGCGGCGAGCCGGTCGCCACAACTGACAGGGAACGCTGGGCCAAAGGCATTGCCTCTGCCTCAATCGCCTTATCTGCCGCATCCATGGCCACCCCGGCTGGCGCGATCGCGGTCATTCTGGCCTGCCTGGTTGGATTCGCTCTATTGTTTTATGCGTTCGGCATCCTCCCGCTCCGGCTGAATCCGGTCTACCGCACAGCAATGGAACTGGTGAAGAACGACCCGGTAGTGGTGGAACTCTTCGGCTCACCGGTCAAAGACAGCCCATTTGTCATCGGGACACTGGAGAGGTTCCGGGACGGCAGCGAAAGCCTGGGCGTGCAGGTTGGTATCCGGGGTCCCCGAACGCGGGGCACAGCCTACATTCTTGGAGAGAAAGAAAGGGATGGCACCTGTTCCATCTCGTCCGTCTCTATCCGGATCGGCGACGAGATAGTTCTGGCGTATAACGGCTCTGAGCCGGAAAAGGGGTTTCAGCCTCCGCCCGCTGCGGAGCAGATGGGAATTCTCCCTCCCACGCCGGTTCCGTCGCCTACGTTGCTGCCCTCGCCCACGCCGACGCCGCCAGGGTACGCCAGTCCAGTGCTCCAATTCGGCGGTGAGGGCACCGGCGCGGGTCTGTTCCAGGATGCGCGCAGCATCGCGGTGGACGGCACAGGCCACATCTACGTCGCCGAGTATATCGGCGGGCGCGTTCAGGTATTCGATCCGACCGGCAAATTCATCACGCAGTGGTTCGTTGGCGATTCCGGGACGCGCATCACCGGTATGACGGCGGATCGCCAGGGAACGGTCTACGTCGTTGCCGACGGGGCCATTCTCCGCATAGAGGGCATGACCGGCCGGTCGCTCGGCAAGTTAGAGTATCCGGATGGCGATCGCTTTCACGCGGTCACGCTGACGCTGGATGGCGGCCTGCTCGCGACGTGGTACGAAGCGCGCAGCGGGCTGATCACTTCAATTGAGGGGTACCGCGATGACCTGGTGCGCTTTGACCCGGAAGGCAATGTCACGCAGGTGCTTCGCGGGATCATCAGCTCGCTGACCGATGACGTCTCGCTGTACAACTATCCGGCGGTGGACGGACGTGGCAACATTTTCATCTTCGGCGGCATGGGGAACGACATAGCCATTTTCAGGTTCACGCCGGAGGGTCGGTTCGTGGACCGCTTTAGCAGTCACGGCAGCGGACCGGAGCAACTGGAGGGACCGGGAGCCATCGCGGTGGACAACCAGAGTCGGGTCTACGTGGCCGGTAGCAGTCGCATCCAGGTCTTTGACGCGACCGGTCGCTATCTCGGCATGTTCGGGACAGAAGGCTACATCTTTGCGATGGCGTTCAACGATCAGAACGAACTGTTCGCGGTGACGAGCGCGCAGCAGGTGATCCAATTCCGGCTGAACCAGCCCTGACGCCATCTAAAGGGCGCAAGGGACGCAGAGAAACCCTCCGGCTCTCACTCCATCCCCCTCACCCCCTTCCCTGAAACTTGGCTCTTTAGCAGGAAGGGGGCAGGGGGGTAGGGGTGAGGTTAGCTTCCCCATCCTTCCGAACTCCTGTCCGAACCCCCCAGGCTTTCGCTTCCCCCTCATCCGGATTTGAGGTATAATCTTTTAGCTACAAGAGACCACGCGGAGGAGTAGCGACCCGTGAGCGAGCGACTGCGTATCCTGATCGCCAAGCCCGGCCTCGACGGCCACGACCGGGGCGCCAAGGTGGTCGCCCGGGCCCTCAGGGATGCCGGTATGGAGGTCATCTACACCGGCCTCCGCCAGACGCCGGAGATGATAGTAGAATCGGCCCTCCAGGAAGATGTGGACGCAGTGGGGCTGAGCATCCTCTCCGGAGCCCATATGACCCTGGTCCCCCGGGTGCTCCAGGGGCTGCGAGAGGCCGGCCTGGAGCACGTCAAGGTCTTCGTCGGCGGCATCATCCCCGATGAGGACGTCGCCGCCCTGAGAGAACTGGGCGTGGTCGCCGTCTTCGGCCCCGGGGCGTCAACCCAGGTCATCGCCGAGACCATCCGCCGCGAACTGGCCGGGGGCTGATGTGGAGCTGATCCCGGATGCTCTGGCTGGGGATCGGCGTGCGCTGGCCCGGCTGATCTCCCTTGTCGAAGACGATGGGCCGCCCGTTCGCACGGCTCTGGCAGCCCTGTACCCCTACACGGGCCGCGCCCACATCATAGGCGTCACCGGCGCGCCCGGAACCGGCAAGTCCACCCTCGTCAACGAGCTGGCCAAAGCCTTCCGCGCCCGGAGCCGTACCGTCGGCATTGTGGCCGTGGACCCCACCAGCCCCTTTACCGGCGGGGCGATCCTGGGGGACCGGGTGCGGATGCGGGACCTGGCAGGGGACCCCGGCGTCTTCATCCGCAGTATGGCCACCCGGGGGAGCCTGGGAGGGCTGGCCCGGGCTACTGGCGACGTGGTGAAGGTGCTGGACGCGGCTGGCTTTGAGGTGGTGCTGGTGGAGACGGTAGGGGTGGGACAGGCAGAGGTGGACATCGCCCGCACCGCCCATACCACCGTTGTGGTGGAAGCACCGGGGTTGGGGGATGAGGTGCAGGCTCTGAAGGCGGGCCTCCTGGAAATCGCCGATGTGCTGGTGGTGAACAAAGCGGACCGACCCGGAGCGGCGCAGACGGCCAGGGCGCTGGAGATCACCCTGGAGCTGGGGCGGAACAATCAGGCGGCGAACGGCTGGCGGCCGCCCATCCTCAAAACGGTGGCGCTGGATGGGACGGGGGTGGGGGAGGTGCTGGAGGCAGTCGCTGCCCACCGGGCCTACCTGCAGAAAAGCGGCCTCTGGGAGCGGCGGGAGCGGGAACGGGCACGGGCTGACCTGCTGCGGATGCTGGAGCAGGAGCTGATGGACCGGCTGATGCGGGAGCTGGGGGCGGAGCGGCTGGAGGAGTGGGTGGAACGGGTTGCGACCAGGCAGGTGGACGTGTACACCGCTGTTCAGGCTGTCCTGGGCTCCTGAGGAGGGACCGTCGGAATGCTCGAGGGAGAAAAGGTCCGATTGCGCCCCATTGAGCGGGAGGACCTGCCCCGCTTCGTCCGCTGGTTTGCTGACCCCGAGGTCCGCCGCCATCTGCTGGTTTACCTCCCCTTCTCCCTGACCCAGGAGGAGCGGTGGTACGAGGAGTTGCAGGAACGGCTCCGACGGAGCGAATCGGTCGTGCTGGCTCTTGAGACGCTGGACGGGTTGCATATCGGCAATATAGGTTTGCATGAGATTGACTGGAAGAACCGGCATGCTGAGCTGGGGATTGTCATCGGAGAGAAGGCATACTGGGGCCAGGGGTACGGCACCGACGCCATCCGCACGCTGCTTCGGCTGGCTTTCGAGGAAATGAACCTCCACCGCGTCTACCTGGTGGTGGATGAGGATAACCTCCGCGCCATCCGCTGTTATGAGAAGTGCGGGTTCCGGGAGGAGGGGCGGCTGCGGGAGGCCGTCTTTCGAGAAGGGCAGTACCACGATCAGCCTGTGATGAGCGTCCTGCAGGCGGAGTTTCGACACTAAGAAGAGAAGAGGCGCAGATGTACGGAACGATCAAACTGTTCGGTGGAACCGGCTGTCCGGCTCTGGCTGAGGAGATCAGCCGCTACCTGGGTGTGCCGCTGGCCGGACGGGATATCATCCAGTTCCCTAACGAGAATATCTTTGTCCAGTTGCATGAAAGCGTGCGAGGACAGGATGTCTTCCTGATCCAGACCACCTCCTCTCCGGTCAATTACAACATCATGGAGCTCCTGATCTCCCTGGATGCCCTGCGTCGGGCGTCGCCCGGGCGGATCACCGCCGTCATCCCCTACCTGGCCTACGGGCGATCGGATAAGAAGGACAAGCCCCGCGTGCCGATCACGGCCCGGTTGATCGCCGACATGATCACCATCGCCGGAGCGGATCGGTATATCACCCTGGACCTGCACGCCGACCAGATCCAGGGCTTCTTCAGCATCCCGGGGGATGTGTTGACCGTCTTCTCCATCCTCTCCGACTACATGCGGGAGAAGAAGCTGGAAAATGCGGTGGTCCTGGCGGCGGACCTGGGGTTTGCCAAGAAGGCGCGGAACTTCGCCGAGGAGCTGGAGCTGCCGCTGGCGGTGGTGGAGAAGCGGCGGATAGCCATTGGCACGGAGGCATTGACGCTGGTGGGTGAGGTGAGGGGGATGGACGTCATCGTTGTGGACGACGAGGTGGACACCGGCGGCACCATCTCCAACGCCGTGCGTGTTGCAAAGGAAAACGGCGCCCGCGATGTTTACCTCTGCTTCGCCCACCCGGTCTTCTCCCCACCAGCGGTGGATCTGTTGCGGGGGTTGGAGATCAAAGAGATCGTGACCACAAACTCCATTCCTATCCCGCCGGAAAAACGATTGCCCAACCTGAAGGTCCTCTCAGTAGCCCCGCTCCTGGGGGAGGTGATCCGCCGGGTGCACGAAGGGGAGAGTGTGGGAGAGGTCTTCCGACGGTACCATAAATACCGATGAGGGAGGGGGCGGGAAACGCTCCGCACTTCCATCTGCCCCCTCCTCTCCTGTGAGGAGGGGGTAGTTTTTGACGGGTGGTGGGCTGTCCTTGACTTCCTTACCCAACGTGGCATAATACCCCCCGTTCGTTGGTGAACCAGGTGACGGGTTCGGGAGGCGGGCTATGACGCAAATAGACATCGAAACCGTTCTGGAGCAGGTGCGCGCCGCGCTGGATGCAGGGGATTGGAAGCGGGCGGCGGCGTTGATCGAAGCGTTGCGCCCCCCCGACCAGGCCGATATCTTCGAGGAGCTTCCGCCGGATAAACAGGATGAGCTCCTGCCGCGCCTCGATCCGGAGGCGTCGGCGGACATCCTGGAGGAGCTGGAGGAGGACGACGCGGCCGAGGTCGCTGCCCGGCTGAAGGTCGCCGACCTGGCCCGGATCCTGGACGAGATGGAGCCGGATGAGGCAGCCGACCTCCTGGGCGACATCCCACCGGAGCGGGCAGAGAGGGCACTGGCCGCAATGGAGGAGCCGGAGGAGGTCCGCCCTCTCCTGGCCTACGACGACCGGAGCGCCGGCGGCCTGATGACCCCCGCCGAGGTCCTCCTCCACAAGAGCATGACGGCGGAAGGAGCGATCGCCTATCTCCGGGCTATCGCCCCCCAGTCGGAGACGGTCTATTACCTCTTCGTCGTGGACGAGGAGAACCGGCTGGTGGGGGTGGTCTCTATGCGCCAGTTGGTCATCGCCCCGCCCCACACCCGCATCGAGCAGATTATGGACCCGCACGTGATCCACGTGCGGGCGGACGCCGACCAGGAGGAGGCGGCCCGTCTGATGGCCCGCTACGACCTGCTGGCGCTCCCCGTCGTTGACCATAAGGGCCATCTTCTGGGCCTGATCACCCACGACGATATCCTGAAGGTGCTGGAGGAGGAGGCAACGGAGGACATCCACCGGCTGGGCGCTTCAGAGCCGCTGGAAGAACCCTATCTGGATGCACCGATCCTCCGCATCGCGCGTAAAAGGGTTGGATGGCTGCTGCTGCTCTTCGTTACCGAAATGTTCACGGGCACGGTTCTCCGATTCTTTGAAAGCGAACTGGCTGAGGCGGTGTCCCTCGCTTTCTTTGTCCCTCTGCTCATCGGCACCGGCGGGAATGCCGGCAGCCAGGTCGCGAGCATGGTGATCCGCGCCCTTGCGCTGGGAGAGGTGCGCTTCCGCGACCTGGCCCTGGTGATCTGGCGGGAGATCCGGACCGCCTTTCTCCTGGGGCTGGTCATGGGAGTTGTGGGGTTCATCCGCGCCCTGACATGGCACTCCCCCATACCTCTCAGTATGACCGTGGGGATCAGCCTGATGGCTATCGTGGTGTGGGCAGCCACGATCGGCGCCACGCTCCCTATCGTCGCTGCCCGCCTCAAGGTTGATCCCGCTGTCGTCTCGGGGCCAGCGATGAGCACGCTGGTTGATGCGACAGGCCTTGTCATCTACTTCCTCATCGCCCGGTGGATGATGAACCTATGAGCCGGCAGGCGGGAGGCTCCCCATCGCTCATCACAACGGAGGAAGAGCTTGACAGACTCCTGTCGGACCTTCTGGCCTGCTCTGCTGTCGCCGTGGACACGGAGTCCAACTCCCTCTACGCGTACTACGAGCAGGTCTGCCTGATCCAGCTCTCCACCCGCCAGGCCGATTATGTCGTGGACCCCATGGCTGGCTTCGATCTCTCCCCGCTGGGACAGCTCTTCGCCGACCCGTCGGTGCAGAAGGTCTTTCACGCCGCCGAGCAGGACGTGGGCTGGCTCAAGCGGGATTTCGGCTTCCGCTTTGCCAACCTCTTCGATACGATGGGGGCGGCCCGTATTCTGGGCTGGCCCAGGGTGGGGCTGGCGGATGTGCTCTGGGAGACCTTTGGGGTCCGCACCGATAAGCGGTACCAGCGGTACAACTGGGGGAAGCGCCCCCTCTCCCCGGAGGCGCTGGCCTACGCCCGGCTGGATACCCACTATCTGCTTCCGCTGCGGGACCTCCAGTTGGAGGCTCTGGAGCGAATGGGCCGGACGGAGGAGGCGATGGAGCTTTTTTCCGGGCTGACCAGGGTTCCGGCCGCGGGCCAGCCTTTCGGCCCGGATGGGTTCTGGCGGATGAAGGGGGTTCAGGAACTGGCCCCGGAAGAGCTGGCTGTGCTCTGGGAGCTGTACCTCTGGCGGGACCGGGTCGCAAGTGAGCGGAATCTCCCTCCTTTTCGGGTGGTGCGCGATCAGGTTCTATTGGCCCTGGCCCGTGCCCAGCCCCGCACACTGGAAGAAGTGGGGCGGGTGCCGGGTATGAGCCCCTATCTGGTGCAGCGATATGGGCGGGCGCTGGTCGAGGCGGTGGCGCGCGGGAGGGTGGGTATGCCCCCCCAACCGCCCTCACGGGAAGCCCGACGGGAAGACGCGGTGGTGGAACGATACCAGGCCCTTCGCGCCTGGCGGCAGCAGGAGGCCGCCCGACGGGGGGTGGACGTTGATGTGATTCTCCCCAACGCGGCGCTGTGGGCACTGGCCGAGCGGAATCCCGCCACGCTGGAGGAGCTGACAGAAGTCAAAGAACTTGGCCCCTGGAAGCGGCAGGCCTACGGAGAGGCGGTTCTGATGGCCCTGAGAGGAGGTGTTTGATATGCCGACGATGAATCTCTGGAAGGAATTGCCGCCCGGGCCAGACGTGCCCCGGGTCATCTATGTGGTGGTGGAGATCCCCAAGCGGTCGCGGAACAAGTACGAGTACGATGAGCAGGGGGGATTCATCAAACTGGACCGGGTGCTCTATTCCTCGCTCCACTATCCCGGCGATTACGGCTTCATCCCGCGCACGCTCCACGACGACGGAGACCCGCTGGACGTGCTGGTGATGACCAACGAACCGACCTTTTCCGGCTGTGTCATCGAAGCGCGGCCGCTGGGCATCTTCCACCTGCAGGATAAGGGGAAGCTGGACGACAAAATCCTCGCCGTCCCCCACACCGATCCCCTCTTCGATGGCTACCGTTCTCTGGAGGACGTGCCGCCCCACTTTCTGGAGGAGGTGAGCCACTTCTTCAGCGTCTACAAGGACCTGGAACGGGCAGAGACCCATGCATTGGGGTGGGAGGGGCTGGAGCGGGCCCATCAGGAGATCGAACGGGCCATCCAGATGTATGTGCAGATGTTGCGGACGAAACGGTAGCCTCTTGCTGGCGCGGCGGAGCTTGCATTGCGTGTGCTAAGTAGGACAACTCCACAGGAGTTGTCCACAGATACCGCCAGCGGCACGTTCATCTGGCTGGTAGGAAGGCTGGCCCCGCCAGCCAGAGAGAGTTCCACCGGGCGTGGGTATGTCACGAATGTCAGGAGGAAAGACGGAAGGATGACACTAACCCCTCTCTTCCCTCTTCGCTATACTGGGGGCTGCCTTCGGAGAAGGGGACGATGCGAAAGACGCGGGTTCTCATCATTGACGAACATGAAGCGGTCCGTCAGGCGTTGGAAGCCCGCCTCCGCTGTGTCGAGGAGGTTGAGGTGATCGGCTGTACTGGCTCCTGGCAGGAAGGGGTGCACCTGGCAGTGGAGCATGCGCCCGATGTGGTCCTGCTGGAGGTCAAGCGGTCCGACGGGCAGGGTATGGCCGCGCTGCGCCGGGTGAAGGCGGAATGCCCCTATACCTGCGTCGTTGTGCTCACCTCCTACCCTGATCCGGAGGAGCGGCAGGAGGCGCTGAAGGCAGGGGCGGCCCGCTACCTCCTGAAGGACATCGGCTCCTCCTACCTGGTCCAGGAACTCCGCGCCGTCACCCGTCCCCGTGCTCCTATTTGATACGGTCACGAGTTGCGTAGCAGGATTTTTTTCTCACCACGGAGACACGGAGGACGCGGAGTTTTTCGGGTTTGTTACCCGACGGTGATCATCCCCCCGGGGTCCAGTGAGAGCCGGATCGGTTCGCCGACGGTGGGGAGGCTCAGGCCGACCGGAAAGACGAAGGTCAGCTCCACCCCGCTTGTGTGTCGCATCTCCAGCCGGCAATACCCTCCCCGGAAGGAACGGTCGGTGACGGTCCCCTCTACCTGATTGGGGCCGCTCCCCTCCAGCCGCGCCGCCTCCGGTCGGATCAGCAGCCACTCCTGCCCCCCGCTCCCTGCTTCCTGCACCTCCAGCACCCCTATCGCCGTTTCCACGCGGCCTGGACCGACGAACCGGGCCTCCAGCAGGTTGGTCAACCCCAGGAAACGGGCTACCCAGGCGGAGGCAGGCTTCCGGTAGACCTCCTCCGGCGTTCCCTGTTGCGCTATCTGTCCATCTCGCATCACCACCACCCGGTCGGCGATGGCGAAGGCTTCCTCCTGGTCGTGGGTCACCGTGATGGTGGTCACCCCCACCCGTTTGAGGATGGCGGGCAGTTCCTCCAGCAGCCGCTCCCGCAGCGCCCGGTCCAGCGCCCCCAGCGGCTCATCCAGCATCAGGAGACGGGGGTGGGGGGCCAGGCTGCGGGCCAGCGCCACCCGCTGCCGCTCCCCGCCGGAGAGCTGGTTCACGTCCCTCTGCTCGAACCCGCCCAGCCCTACCAGCTCCAGCACCTCCGCCACCCGCGCCCGGATCGCCTCCCGGTCCCATCCCGCCATCCGCAACCCGAAGGCCACGTTGCCGAAGACGTCTTTGTGGGGGAAGAGGGCATACTCCTGGAACATCAGCCCGAACCCCCGCAGGTGGGGGGGCGTCGTCGTCACATCGTGGCCGTCCAGCAGCACCTGTCCGCCGTCCGGCACCTCCAGCCCGGCGATGAGCCGCAGCAGGGTCGTCTTGCCGCAGCCGGAGGGGCCCAGGAGGCAGAGGATCTCCCCCTCCTCGACGGAGAAACTGACGTCGGAAAGGGTCCAGCCGTCGGGGTAGGATTTGTGCAGG
>JBDOIF010000004.1:0-18923 GCA_041082215.1 Anaerolineae bacterium | reverse complement strand
CCATCGCCAGAACGCCGGCCAGGGTCCCCACTACGGTGAGGGGACTCAGCCCCAGCGCGTGCCGCACCGCCGTGTTGTGGAGGCCGTGGACGAGCATCGCCAGAAGAAGCCCGCTCAGGCCGACCGCCCAGCGGGGCCGACCCGTCTGCATTGTCCGTGCCAGCCCCAGCCCCGCCCCGAAGATCGCCGTGTAGAGGGCGTGGTCCAGCCCGTAGAGCAGTCCCTGCAGAAAGACCGGCGTGCTCAGACCTGCCCAGCCGTGGAGGAGGAAGGCCCCCAGGTAGCTGACGGTGTTGCCCGTCATAGCGAAGCCGAACCCCACCATCCCGCCGTAGACCATGCCATCCAGCATGTCGTCGAACTCCTGCCGGTAGCGCAGGAAAATGAAGAGGACCGCTCCGCCTTTCAGCAGTTCTTCCACCAGTGGAGCCACCAGCCCGGCCCCCACCGCCTCCACCGCCTCCGGCCCCAGGAGGGAGGGGGGCAGGCGGAAAAAGAGCCGCACGGCGATGGCGACCAGCATGGCGGGGATGGCGCCCCAGAGAAAGGCGGCTGCCAGAAGCCGCTTTGGCTCCTTCTCATACCGGTCCACCCAGTAAAGGGCCAGCACATAGAGGGCCGTGGGGCCAAGCCCGGCCAGGAGGGCCAGCCCCAGCCCGCGTATCACCTCCCCTGCCGGAAGCAACCCGGCCAGCCACACAATATCCGGCGCATCCCAGATCGCCGGGAGGTTTTCGGCCTCACAGACCACCGTTGCCTGTCCTGCCCCGCCGGTCTGCTCCAGAGTGGGGGGACAGGTATCGCACAGCCGGCCCGCGAGCTGCCCCTCCGGTGTCAGCGCCACCGGTCCGCACGCTGCACGGGTCACCTCCTCCCGCCCCGGGTGGGGGTAGACGGTGGTCACCTGCACTTCCCCCCCCTGTGGGGCAGATACGACGAACCGGAACGCTGCCTCCGGCCCGGGGTCCCGATGCAGGAGGAGGGTCACCCGCCGTCCCCCATCCGCCTCGATCCGGTCCACATCCGGCACCGGAGCGCCGTCCTTCCCTACCAGCGCCACCTCCACTGGCCCCTCTCCTGCCGCCTCTATCCGGAGCCGGTGGCCGTACCAGACCGTTTCGTCGAGCGGCTGGGCCATTCCCCATTCGTATGGGGCTTCCCACTGTTCACCTTTCTCTGCCGGGCCGCGGGGGCCGCCGAAGTCGGCCTGGGGGGCCCGCTCCCCCCAGTTGCCGGAGAAGCGGAGCCATTCCAGGCCGGGATACTCTTCCGGATGGGCCTCCACCTCCTCCCGTTCGGGCAGGAGCAGCACCTGGGGGATCGCCCGCCCGGCGGAGCCGGTCCGGTCCATCACGATGAAGGACTCCCCGCCCAGCTCCCGGGCATTGGGGTAGACCTCGTCCCCCCAGAAGTAGTTGGCGTGGGAGCCGAGGGCCACGTAGACGGCGTGGTGGGTTTCCTCCTCCACCCGCACACCGGCCCAGGGGCGACGGGTGCCGCCGTGGTGCTGGCTCAGGACAACCCAGTGCGGCCGTTCCTCCGGGTCCAGGATCACCTGGACCATCTCCCAATCCCCCTCGTGCTTGTTGAACCAGTCGTTGTAGTAATAGAAGAGCCAGTACTGGATCGTGATCCCCTCTTCCCCGCGGACGACGCGGGCGTAGGCTGTGATAGGAGGGCCGCCGGCCTCGGGGCTGAGGCCGGCGGCATAGTGGGCACGGTGGGCGGAGTAGTTTTTGTAATCGGAGGCCCCTTCGGTGCCGTACCAGGCGTCCAGGAAATACTCCGCTCCGTGGAAGAGAAAAAGCTCATGCACGGAAAGTTGATTGAGCACGTTCACGTCGAACCAGCCGGAGCGGGCCTGCCGCAGGCGAGCCTGTCTGACCATCACCTCCACCGGCTGGGGGCGGAAGAGCTCGTCGGGATGGAAATAGAGGGCCGGCGCGTAGGTTTCCGCCAGCCGGAGGTCCTCCTCGCGGGGCGGCGGGCCGCCGGCCGACGCCGGGATAGCCCCTACCAGCAGCAGCACAACCGCCAGGAGAAGCCCGCGTCGGCTCATACCTCTTCTCGGCCGGTATAAAGGGTGGGAAGGAACTCCTGCCCCAAAAGCTCGCGGGCGATGATGAGGCGCATGACGTTGATCGTCCCCTCCGCGCCAATGGAATAGGAGCGGATGCCCCGAATGCCCATCTCGATGGGGTACTCTTTGGTGTAGGCCATCGCGCCGAACCAGTTGGCGACCTCGTTCATAATCTCGAAGCCGAGGTTGGGGGCGCGGAGCTTGGCGATCGCCGCCGCCAGCGCGATATCGTGGTGGGTGGCCGCGTCGTATTTGTACTTCTGGTCCATCGTCCACGCGGCCTTGTAGGTGGAGAGCCGGACCCCCTCCAGCTCGGCGTAGAGGTCGGCCAGGGGGAACTGGATGCCCTCGAAGGTGGCCAGGGGCCGTCCGAAGGCCTCCCGCAGCCGGATATGGTCCATCCCCATCTCCAGCACCGCCTCGGCCGCCCCGACGCAGGTGGCGCCGATCAGGGTACGGGCGGCGGAGAACCCTTCCATCGCGTGGTAGAAGCCCCGGTTGAACTCGCCGACCTGGTGGTGAGCGGGCAGCCGCACGTCCTCCATCGCGAAGCCGCCGGTGGAGATGCCCATTCGCCCCATGTCCTCAAAGAAAGTGGGGGTGATGCCCTTTGTCCCTTTGAGGGGAACGGCGAAGAAGGTAAAGGCCCGGTGGCCGGCCCTGGGGTCGGGGTCAGTGCGGGCCAGGGTGAGGTGGATGCCGCCCCACTCCAGCGACTCCCGCACACCGCTGATAAAAATCTTCTCACCGTTGAGGACCCACCCGTCCCCTTCCCGCACGGCGCGGGTGCGGCAGGCCCTGAGAATATCCGAGCCGCCGCTGGGTTCGGTGCTGGCGATGCCCAGGAAGGCCTCCCCCCGCGTCACTCTGGGCAGGTACTCTTCTTTCAGCTCGGGAGTGCCGTATTTGTAGAAAATGAACCCCCAGGCCGCCTCCACCAGATACAGCACTGGCACCGCCAGGCTGATGTCGGCGCGGCCCAGCTCCTCGGCGGCGATGGCGGCCATCGTCCAGTCGGCGCCAGCCCCGCCGTACTCCTCCCCTACCACCGGAGCCAGCAGGCCCATCTCGGCCATCCCTCTGACGATCTCGGGGGGGATCCGTCCGGTGGTGTCCATCTCCCGCACGCGGGGGGCGATCTCTTTCTGGGCGAAGTCCCGCACCGCCCGCCGCCACAGCCGCTGTTCCTCAGTCCAACTGAAGTCCACCTTAGCCTCCTCTCTACGTTTTATCGTCGTCTGAACCCATTGCAGGCCCGGACATCCCGGACACTCACGGGATGGTTCTGTGTTATAGCAGGACATATCCCCCGTGTCAAGCCCACGGCTCAACGGGTCTAAGTGTAGCGCAGGCTGCCTGCCTGCAAGAGACAGGCCTGACGGCCCGGGCTATGCGGGCAGGCCATTATAATGGCGCCGGGAGGGGGAAGCTGGCTCAGCCCCCCTCCCGGTCAAAAGCGGTACAGCCTGTTCCGCACTCGCTATGCGCGGATCTCCTGCCGCTGGAAAAGGACGTAGCCGAGGGCAAAGAGGAGGATCGTCGCGGCAGCGAGGCCCGTCAGGTGTGGCCAGATGAGCGCCACGCTCTGGGCCAGTGGCAGCGGCGCGCCCAGCACCGCCCCGTCCAGCTGGATCGGCAACAGCAGCCCCAGGGATCGGACGGTGGGGTTGAGCAGGGCCAGCACCGCCTCCGCGTACAGCGTGTTGGGGGAGAGGCGGCTCAGCGCCAGGTTCAGTTGGATCTGCGCCACCACCTCATCCAGATAACCGACCCGCACCGGTCGCAGCACCGGCGCCAGTAGATCGGCGATGATCCCCCAGAAGATGGTGAAGAAAAGCCAGACGGCGATGGAGGCCAGCGCGGCCGTGGCCGGTTGTCGGAAGCGGATGGAGAAGAGCGTGGCCAGCGCCAGCCAGATGCCGCCATAGAAGACCACCACCAGCATGAACCAGAGGCTGCGGGCGACCTCCTCAGGGCTGGGCGGGACCCCCAGCACCATAATCCCCAGCCCCATCACCAGCAGCCAGATGGTCGCCAGAACCAGTGCCAGAGTGAGCAGCCCGGCCAGGAACTTGCCCAGCAGCAGGGCATCCCGATAGATCGGCTGGGCCAGAATACGGGAGATGGTCCGCTGGTTGAACTCCCCGTTGACGGCGTCGAAGGCCATGGCGATGGCGATCAGGGGGACCAGGAATCCCAGGAAGCCCACGAACGCCGGGATCGGGTCCCGTCCGGTGGTGAAGAGCTGGAGGAAGAGGAACCGGTCCTGGCCTGCGCTGCGCAGGTTCTGGGCGGCTGCGTACACGGTGCCGATGGCCGTCAACACGATGAGGAGCTCCAGGAAGAACATGCGCACGCTGGTCAGGTGGTCGGCCATCTCCTTGGCGACCACAGCCCAGAGGCCGGTCCACGGCGAGCCTTCGCGCTGAAATGTCCGCTCGACCTGTTCAGCTTGCTGCGCCATGTTCCACCTCCTGCTCGAAGTAGTGGGCGTAGACGTCGTCCAGGCTGAAGGTCTCGATGTTCAGCGAGAGGAGCCTCCCTCCTGCCTCGACCACCGCCCGGGCCGCCTCGGCGCGCAGGTCCTCCCCCGCCTCCAGCTCATAGAGGTTGGCGTCGGATCGTTCGACCTTCGCCACCCCCTCCAGGCGGCGGAGGGCCGCTTCCAGTTGCTCTGCTGGCCCTTCCGCCTCCAGACGGATGCGGTAGGCGGTGCCGAGCACCCGCCGGGCCAGCTCCTCGACCGTCCCCTCCAGCACCATCCGGCCCCGGTGGAAGAGGCCGACCCGGTCGCAGACCGCCTGTACCTGGTGGAGGAGATGGGAGGAGAGCATGATAGTAATACCTTCCCCCTTGAGCTGGCGGATGATCTTCAGGAACTCCCGCGCGGCCTCCGGATCCAGCCCCTGGGTCGGCTCGTCCATAATGATGAGCTGGGGCTGTTTGATCAGCACGTCGGCCACGCCGAGCCGCTGACGCATCCCCCGCGAGAAGGTGGAGACCGGACGGTCAGCGACATCTCCCAGCCCGATCCGGGCCAGCGCCTCGTCAATCCGCCGGTACGCCTCCTCCCGGCGCAGGCCGTTGAGCTTAGCGGTGTAGATCAGGTTCTCCCGGGCCGTCAGCCCTTCATAGAAGCCAAGCCGCTCGGGGAGATACCCCACCCGTGCCTTGACGCTCAGGGGGCGGCGGGCCGGGTCGAAGCCCAGCACCCGTACGCTGCCCGCCGTCGGCTCGGTAAGGCCCAGGAGCATCAGGATGGTGGTCGTTTTGCCGGCGCCGTTGGGGCCGAGCAGCCCGAAGACCTCCCCCTGGTGAATGGTCAGATCCAGATTGTCCACGGCGAGGATGTCGCCGTACCGCTTGGTCAGACCCCTTGCCTCAAGGACTACCTCGCCCATGGTGCATCACCTCACCCCTATCGGCGGCCGAAGCGCGTCACGGCCAGGCCGACGACAAACACGGCCACAGCGATGAGCGCCACCCCGACGACGCCCCAGAGGGTGGACGTGCGCACAGTGATGCGGAACTCCGCCGACTCGGAGGAGCCATCCTCCGGATAGGCGCGGACGGTGACAACGTAGTCCCCGGCCACCGCCTGTTCCGAAGGCCGGATCTTGGCGGTCACCTCGACCTCACTGCCGCTCGGCAGTTCGGGGATCTCCTCCGGGTCGAAGGTGACCGACCAGCCAGAGGGCTGGGAAGCGCTCAACTGAACGCCACGGGCCGGAGCGGTGCCGGTGTTCTGGATCACGATCTTCAGGGAAGACTCCCTGCCAGCGTAGGCCTGCCCCGAAAGCCGGCCGTCCACCCCGGAGATGCTCAACTCTGGCTGGCCGGTCACCTCGGCGGTCAGGATCGTCGCTGCGCGGGCTTCCCCGCCCTGGGCCAGCACCCCAATCTCATATGTGCCAGCCGGCACTTCAGTGTACGCCTGCACTTCGATGCTCAGCCGCTTGGACTCGTTGGCGGCGATGGGGATGCTGGTCACATCCTGCCCGGAAAGTTTGAAGGTCACCTGAAAGCCTGCCGGCGCGTCGGCGGTCAGGCTGACCGAGAGATCCTCATCCCCCTCGTTTTCCAGCGTGGCGTCGTACCGGAAGATGGTGTTCTGCGTGCCCCGCAGCATAGGCAGTTCCACCTCGAACTTCAAGCTGGGGGGCAACTTTTCCTGCACGATCAGCTCCAGGGGGAACTGGGCTGTCTCCTGCTCTCCCCGGGCAACGACCAGGAAGCTGTAGGTGCCGGGCTGGACATCCTCCGGAAGCTCGACCCGAAGGTCTACCAGGGCATCTTCCCCCTTCTCGGCATACACTGCCCGGATGACCTTCCCACCGCCCCGGAAGGTCGCCGTCCAGCCCTCAGGCAGCCCCTGCACTTCCAGCCGAACGGCCTGAGAGGTCGCTTCGGACTGGACCGTGAGGTCGAAGGTGATGGAATCGCCGATAGCTGCCTCCTGGACCGGATAACGGGTGAAGATTTTCAATGTACCTGGGCTCTGGCCCTGTGCCAGGACCGACGGGCCTCCGAAGACAGCCAGAAGCAGAGTCAGGAGCAGTACAATGGTTGCCAGTTTTCGCATTACACACCTCCCGAAGCAAAGTTTTTATAGGTTTAGCGGCAATTGCTCAACAGACCTGTCTGATGCAGGAGAGGCTTTCCAGCCTGTCGGCAGATGGGGCAGGCTAAAAGCTTGCCCTACATTAGCGAGCAGTTATCACGAAAGAGTTATGTACAACGAGTGTGTCAAAAAAACATAAGAGCAACGTAAGAAAAGAATAAGAATTGGGGAATGGGTCAGGGCGATGGGCTGGCCAGCCGAAGGGCGATGTAGGCCGGGCGAAGGCTGCCGTCGGGCCGCAGGAGGCTGTAGGCTGCCTCTGGCCGGCTGTTGCCGTAAACGACGGCGATGTTCAGGTTCCAGAGGAACATCGGCCCCACCCAGGGTGTCCCCAGGCCGATCTGGAAGGCGCGGACGATGTATTCCGCCTGCTCCTGCTCGGAGACGTGGCGGGCGTACTCCCACCCAGTCGTATCCATCCCCCCCATCCCCTCCACCGACGGCCAGCCGAACTCGGTCACCCAGAGGGGAAGGTCGCCTGCACCGTACTCCAGCAGGATGGCCCGGTAGTCCTCCAGCGTGTCCCGGAAGAAGAAGCTGGGATGGCTGTTGTGGCTGGGGGCCACCTGCTGGGGGTCGCGGTAGCTGGCATCGGGGGGATTGGCGAAGCCGTAGGGATGGACACCGGCCCCATCCACCCACTGGGCCAGGCCAGCGGCAAGCATCCCCCGGAAGAAGGCCCGGTCGTCTATTGCGGTGACGCCGTCGTTGATGCCGGTGACCCCCGGCGCGCCGCTCACCACCAGCGCCTGGGGGTCCCCCTCCCGCACCCCCTGCGCTCCTTCCGCCACCAGTGCCACGAACCGGGCGGGGTCGAGCGTATCCCCGCTCCACTCCCGGGCCAGGTTCGGCTCGTTCCACAGCTCATAGGCGTCCACCCGCCCCCGGTATCGCTCCGCCATCTGTCGCATAAAGCGGCGGAACTCCCCGTAGTCGGCCGGGGGGCCGAACCCCGTGGGAGTGGGACGGAGGTATTCGGGGGCGTTGATCACACTGATCAGAAGGCGGAAGCCAAAGGCCTCGCAGAGGTCCACCGCCTGGTCCAGTTGCACCCACTCGATATTCCCCGGCCCGTGCTCGATCAGATTCCAGTCCACCTGCTGCTTGACCCATTCCACCCCCAGCCCCTGAGCCCAGCGGAGGGTCTGCGTGGGGTCGCCGGCGAAGAGATGGACCTGCACGCCAGCCCCCGGCTTGAAGACGGGAGGCGGCAGGGGAGTAGGGGGGGCAGGGGAAGGAGGGGCGGGAACGGAGGTCGGGGTGAGGACGGGAGCCCCGCCGCCGGATACGCTGGGTATGAAGAGAGAATAAGCTCCGGGCGGCAGGGTTGGAGTGGGAGTGGGCGTCGGGGAAAGCGGCGCACGGCAGGCAGAAAGCAACCCAACGATAAGAAACAGGGCTGTCCCTGCTGCAAAGACACGGAGACGCCGGGATGCGGTGACGCGGAGATGGGATGACGCGGTGACCCCGTGTCCCCGCATCCCCGTGTCCCCTTGTCTCTGTGCGTCCATGTCACCCCTCCTCCAGACTCTCTGCAGTCACAGGCTCAATGACGAACCGATCCACTTCCATCCACTGAACACCCTCCACCTCCAGCAGCCCCCACCTCAATCGCCCCTGCGGGGTGGCGACCAGGTACTGGTTATCCAGCCACATCACGAAGCCCAAGGGACCGCGGGGGGAGGGGCCGTCCACAAGCAGCGGCTCTCCGTCCACTGCGAAGCGGGCCTGCTGTGTCCCCCACTCCAGAGTATAGGTGTGCCATCCGGTCATCTCCGCGCCGACCGCGGCCTCCCGCACGCCCAGGGCCTGCTGAATGGTGGGCCAGAGGGCATGGTAGAGGGGGCGAAGGTTCATCAGGGGGACGAGCAGGGGAGCGAAAGGGGCCAGGAGGAGGGCAGGAGGGCGCAGGGCGTCCACGACGGATGCCTTCCAGCCCCAGCCCGGCGTGTGCAGGTCCAGCCTCATATCGGAGGGGGGCGAAGCGTAGAAGAACCAGACGGCGCGGGGGAGGGTGGGCACCCGGAGGCCGGTCATCAGGAAGGGATCGTTCCAGAAGCCGAAGCCAGCGGTGCCCCGCAGTTCGCCTGCCGGATGGGAGAAGCGGGCACGGACCGTGAGGCGGAGGGGCGGTCGCCATGGGAAGCGGCGCCGGGGCAGTCCCTCGTAGTCATCGAGCTGGGCGTCCGAATACTGGCGGGCGGAGGCGCCGGAGAGGACGAAGCGGAGGGAGGGGCCGGTGGCCTCCAGCCGGGCCGCCCCCACCACGTAGCGGTGCCAGGAGTCAACAGCCATCATCGCTCAATTCCCTCCCGCGCCATCACCCCCTGCTGATAGTAGTGCTTCACCTCCAGCATCTCCGTCACCAGATCGGCCCGCTCGATCAGTTCCTGGGGAGCGCGGCGGCCGGTAAGGACCAGTTCCACACGGGTGGGCTTCTGGTCAATGAAGGCCAGCACCTCCTCCACGGTCAGCAGGCCAAACCAGATGGAGACATTGACCTCGTCCAGCACCACAATATCGTACCGGCCGGAGAGCATCGCCGCCCGCGCCCGCTCCAGCCCCCGACGGGCCTGAGCGACGTGCTCGGGGGTGACCTCTTCCCGACGGATGCACCGCACGTCCCCATATTGCTCGATGGTGATACAGGGATGGCCGTGCAGGGCATCCAGCTCCCCGTAGTGCTGGCCTTTCATAAACTGGCCGATGTAGGTATGAAGGCCGTGGCCGGAGGCCCGCAGGGCCAGCCCCAGGGCGGCGGTGGTCTTTCCCTTGCCGTCGCCAGTATAGACCTGAACATAACCTCGAGAAAGCCGACCTGTCATCCCCCCTCCGCTGGAGAATAAGAGTTCGGAGACACAGAGGACACGGAGAGACAGCGGGAGAGCGAAAAATCCCGTGCGACTCCGTGCCCTCTGTGAACTGACGGTAGAATGAGGAGGCTAGGCTGCACCGTATCGGCTGCGCAGCACCTTCTTATCTATCTTCCCCACGCTCGTCTTGGGCAGCTCGTCTACGAAGACGTACTGATCGGGCACCGACCAGTCGGTGATGATCCCCTGCTCCACGAACTTCTGCAGATGGGCCTTCAACCCCTCGGCGGTCAGCCGGTCCTTATACCCCTCGCGTGGGACCACGATGGCCAGGGGCCGCTCCCCCCACTTCGCGTCGGGGATGCCGATGACGCCCGCCTCCATCACTCCCTCATGCAGGCTGAGGAGGTTCTCCAGCTCCAGGGAGGAGATCCACTCCCCGCCGCTCTTGATCACATCCTTGATCCGGTCCACGATCTGGATGTAGCCGTACTCGTCCATATGGGCCACGTCGCCGGTGTGCATCCAGCCGCCAGCCCACAGCTCCTCCGACTTTTCCGGCTCCTTGTAATACCCTTCGGTCAGCCAGGGGGCGCGGACCACGATCTCACCGGTCTCTTTGCCGTCGCGGGCCACATCCTCCCCTGCCGGGTTGATCACCCGCAGGTAGACCAGCGGGACGACGATGCCGGTGCTGATCGCCCAATCCAGTTGCCGATCCTCGTCCCATTCTTTCTCCATAAAGGGCTTCAGGTTGGCAATGGTGAGCACCGGGCAGGTCTCGGAAAGCCCGTAGCCGGCGTAGACCTTGATGCCCAGCTTCATCGCCTCCACTGCCAGGCCCTTGGGCAGTCGGGCGCCGCCGATGACCACCTTCCAGCCGCTGAGGTCGAACTGCTTCACCGCCGGCGCGGAGACGATCATCTGGAGAATAGTAGGAACGCAGTGGCTGAAGGTGACCTTCTCGCCGATGATCAGCCGCAGGAGCATTTCCGGCTCATACCGGCCGGGGTAGACCTGCTTGACGCCGATAAAGGTGGACATGTAGGGGATGCCCCAGGCGTGGACGTGGAACATCGGCGTCAGCGGCATGTAGACGTCGTGTTTGTGCACCCCGCCATAGTTGCCAAAGGCGGAGACGGTAGCCGTCACGGCGAGGGTGTGGAGGACGAGCTGCCGGTGGGAGAAGTAGACCCCCTTGGGCTTGCCGGTGGTGCCGGTGGTGTAAGCCAGGGTGGCCTGGGTACGCTCATCCAGGTCCGGCAACTCCGCCAGCGGGATGGCGCCGGCCAGAAGCTCCTCGTACTCGGCGTCTATCCCTTTGACAGCCGGCTTCTCCGGCTTGTCGGTGATCAGGATGTACTTGCGGACCGAAGTGAGGCGAGGGCGGATCTTTTCGATCAGGGGAAGGAAGTCCTCATGGAAGATGAGGAATTCGTCCTCGGCATGCATCATCGTGTAGACCAGGTCCTCAGGAGCCAGGCGGGGGTTGATGGTGTGGAGGATAGCGCCGATGCCGGGAATGCCGAAGTACATCTCCAGGTATCGGTGGCTATCCCACTCGATGACGCCGACCTTGGTGCCCTTCTCCACGCCCAGGGCCTGCAGGGCGCCAGCCAGTCGGAGCACCCGCCTGTACATGTCGGTGTAGGTGTAGCGGACCTGGTCCCGGTAGACGATCTCCTGGTTGGGTGCCCACACAAGACCGTGGTGGAGAATGTGCTTGAGCAGCAATTGATAATCGTACGCGGCCATTTTGTCCTCCTTTATGCTTGGCTGGAAAAGTACAATACTGCCAGATGGAGCTGGGTAGAAGGGGAGATACATCAAATATATCGGATTTTGTCCCGATGTCAACTCTTATACCAGCCTCAGGCCGGGGTCCACATCCAGGTCCCACCCAGCCCGCACGCCGGCCAGGTAGCGGAAGTGGCCACAGGCGGCGACCATAGCTGCATTGTCGGTGCAGAGGACGGGCGGCGGATAATAGACCGGCACAGTGGACCGTTCCCGGACCACATCCCGCAGCCGTTTGTTGGCGGAGACCCCGCCGGCCAGGAGGATCGCCTGCACCCGGTACGCCTCTGCCGCCTCCACCGTCCTGGCTGCCAGGACATCCACCACCGCCTCCTGGAACGCGGCGGCCAGGTCGGCCACCATCCGCCGCGTCGGCGTGCCGCCGTGCTGTTCCACCAGGCGGACCACAGCAGTCTTGAGGCCGCTGAAGCTGAAATCGTAGGTCCCCTCCAGCAGCGCCCGCGGCAGACGGAAGGCGGCGGGGTCACCCTCCCGGGCCGCCTGTTCGATGGACGGTCCGCCGGGGTAAGGGAGTCCCAGAAGCCGCCCGACCTTGTCGAACGCCTCTCCCGCCGCATCGTCCAGCGTGCCGCCCAGGTAGGCGTAATCCCCATGGCCCCGCATCAGGATCAGCTCCGTGTGGCCGCCAGAGACGATGAGGACCAGGAGGGGGAAGGAGAGGCCAGCCGGGGCCGCGCCCTCAGCCTGCGACTCCAGCCAGTGGGCATAGATATGGGCCTCCAGGTGGTTGACCGGAACCAGCGGCAATCCCCGTCCCAGGGCCAGCCCCTTGGCCACGTTCACCCCCACCAGGAGCGAGCCTACCAGTCCCGGCCCACAGGTCACGGCGACGGCGTCCAGGTCATCCCAGCCCAGGTGGGCCTTCTCCATTGCCTCCTGGACCACCGGTATGATCGCTTCGATGTGAGCACGGGAGGCCATTTCGGGAAAGACCCCCCCGTACCGGGCGTGGAGGTCCACCTGGGAAGCGACCACATTGGAGAGGATGCGACGGCCGTCCGCCACCACCGCCGCCGCTGTCTCATCGCAGGAAGTCTCAATGCCCAGAACACGGAGCTCTTCTGTCATATCTCTCCATCCAGACGGACCATCAGCAGAGGCACAAGCATCTCCTCCGGCGACAGCCCCCCGTGCTGGCCGTAGAGAGGGGCGACCTCCTTCTGGAAAATCAGCCGGGTGTCGTCCAGGGCCACCAGCAGCATCTGTCCCAGCTCCTCCCGGATCGGCGCAGCGGCTCCATTCGGACCGAAAAGGCCGGCTGCCAGAGCGCGCTCCGTCTCCAGCAACAGAAAACGGTCGCTCAGGTGGTCTGCGATGTAAGCGCGCAGGGATTCGGCCTGGCCGGGGCGGACGTGGAGATAGACCGCGCGGGGTTCCCCGCCGGGAGGGCGGCGCAGCATCCGGGCAAGAGCCGGGTGGTCGGCCAGACGGACGGCGCGCTCGGGCGGGGTCTGCGTCATCCCGTGATCCGCTGTAAGAAGTAGCAGCGTGCCTTCCCGGGCAGCAGGAGGAAGGGCGTCCAGAAGCCACTGTACCATTCGGTCCAGGCAGTGCAGCGCTCGCTGGAAAGGCTCGCCCTCCGGGCCATAGAGGTGGCCGAGGAGGTCAGTGGGGCTCCAGTAGGCGACCAGGAAAAGGGGAGTCCCCCGGTGCTGGACAAGCGCATTTCTGATATCGGTCCCCATCTTCTGAAAATCGTAGAAATCCCCGAAGCCAATGAAACTTTCCACTCCTCCCACTTCGCTGAGGGGAAACCGCTTTACCCCCTGGAGGAGAAGACGGGGGAGGCCGTTGCCGGGCGGGGGCAGGTAGAAGAACAGGATGATCCGCACGCCGGCCCTGACCAGCGGAGGTCCCAGGTTAGGCTCGGAGACCAGCTCCTTCGGCAGCTCGCGCCGGAGCAGCAGCCCGCCGGCGCGGAGGAAGGGAGGGGGGATCAACCCCCGAAGCGGCCAGTTCAGCCCCTCGTTGACCGCCCGCTCCCAGGACTCCGGCCCGAGGAGGCCGTGGGCGATCGGTGGGGTTCCGGTCCAGAGGGAGGGAAGGCTGGTGACGGTCGAGGTGGGAAAGACAGAGGAAAGGGGGAAGAGCCGCCCCGCCTGTGCCAGACGTCGCAGCCCCGACCCGTTTTCCAGAATCCGCTGGAAGGAAGTATGCCCCATCGAGTCCACCAGAACGAGCACAACGCGGCGCACCCCGGAGGAGAGATCGCTCCAGAGGGCGGAGGGGAGGGGGGGCATGGCTCCCTCCAGCCCCGCCCCCAGGAGAGCGGCGATGGTGGCGGGGAGGTTGATCAGGGAGTAGCTCTCGTAACTGGGAAAGACGAGCCGACTGGACGACAGGCCCTCCCCCAATCCGGGCAGGCGATGGGAACGCAGGAGCCCTTCGATCTGAGCGGTGACAGTCATGAGAGCCAACTCCCTTGCAATGCCTGGATGTGCGATGCGCAAATGCAACGGCGTAAGAGACGTTCAGACCGTCCCCTGCCTGCACAGCCCGCCCTTTTTTAATTTTTCTACCACCGAGGCACAGAGAGCACAGAGTTCTTCTGTAACTATCTGCTGCCATCACGAATGACACGAACGCGCGAATTCACACGAATAAAAAAACGCTCTACAATTTGTGGGATTCGGTCCATTCGTGCCATTTGTGATGAAGTCGGCGTTTCGGGTTGGTCCAGAGGAGGCAGGTAGGTAGATACGTTCTTCTGATCACAGTTTGACGACCAGCTCCCTGGGGAGTTCCGTCAGATTCACGACGTTACCCTCCTCGTCAATCCAGATCACGTCCTCAATGCGGACCCCATATCCCCGCTCGGGGTAATAAAGCCCCGGCTCGACAGTGAAGACATGGCCAGGCTGGAGGGTCTGGGTGTTGTTGGGCACGTCGGAGAAGGAGGGCTCTTCGTGGATGGCCAGCCCCAGCCCGTGGCTCACCAGATGGACGTATCCCTCCTCGGTTTGGGAGTTGCTGGCGACGGTGGGGTGACCCCGCTCCTCGAAGTAGGCGCAGGCCACCTGCTGAAGCCGCCGGGCCTCCACCCCCACCCCGACGGCCTCGATCACCGCCTGGACGCACCCCTTTACGTCTTCGTAGACCCGCTCCACCTCTGGCGGAGCGTAGCCCAGGCAGAAGGTGCGGGTGACGTCGAAGAAGTAGCCGCCGGGCCGGCGCGGGAACAGGTCGTAGACGATGGTCTGGCCCAGGCGGATGGGGTCTTCGGGACGGCCCTTGCTGTGGGGTACGCCCGCATCCCGTCCGATGGCGAAGATCACCCCCTCCGGGTCCTCCAGCCGCCGTTCGGCCAGGAGGCGCAGGATGTGCTGTTTGACCTCCCCGACGGTGAGCGGGGAGCCGTCGTCGGTGACCAGCACTTCATCCCGGACCCGGTGTCGGCGCAGGAACTCAACCGTCTCCTGCATTACCTGACAGGTCAGGTGGGCCACCTCCCGCATCTGGGCGATCTCCGCCCCATCCTTGGTCTCCCGGGCCACTTCGAAGAGGCCCCGCTCGTACTCGCCGCGCACGTGGACGTCGGGGAGGGCCTCGTCCAGTGCCTTGAGGAAGACGTAGGCCCGCCCCTGGTCGGCGGTGCCGTAGAATCCCACCTCTCCGCGCACTTCCAGGTCGGCGAAAATCCGGCGGTAAAGCTCCACCGTGGCCTCCAGCCGGTCCCCCCTCTCCCGGAGGATGGAGACAAAGTCGTAGCGGGCCATATTGACCAGCCGCAGTCCGGTCGCTTTTGCCTCATCCCGCTCGATAGGGGAATGGAGGAAGACCGGCTCCTCTCCCCGCTTCTTGACCACGATCCCCTGGCTTACCGCCGCGCCGTTGAGCAGATAGACCAGGTTGGGATTGCCGTAGGTCGGCCCGTTCACCACAGCCGCGTCCAGCCCCCGCTCCTCCATCAGCCGATCCAGGTCCCGTTTCACGTTCCCCTCCTCTCACAGTGTCTCCGCTTCTCCGCTTCTCCGCGTCCCTGCGCCCCTCTCCACCCACCTTGCTACTTGAGGATATAATACGTTCCCTTCTTGTCCCCGATCTTCAGCAGGATCCCCTTATCCACCAGGTCCTTCAGGTCCAGCCGGAGTGTCTCGGCGCTGACGTCGGGGCAGAGGGCGTGATACTCCCGGCTGGAGATACGCCCGTGTCGCTGGAGATATTCCAGCGCCTTGGCCTGTCGCTCGTTCATCACCCACTGCCAGCGGGCGATGGGGAGGCGCTCCTGACGGTTGTAGAGGGTGACGCTGAACAGATATGGCTCGGCCCGGAAGTGGGGAGGCGGATGGCCGGCGGAGGTCATTTCGTCTATCATCAGGTCAACCCCCAGCCCCAGCTCCTCGATATACCCCCACTGGAAGAGGCCGGCGACGATGCGGGGGTTACGGGAGAAGTGCTCTTCGACGATGTTATCCAGGGTGATGTAGCCGGGCAGCCCGCCGGGGCTGATGATCTCCATCCGGTCGGCGAACATCCGCACCTCGATGCGGCGCCCCCGGAGCCGGTAATCCCGGTGGGCGACGGCGTTGACCAGCGCCTCGCGGACCGCTGCCGGAGGGTATTCTGTTTTCTCCTCCCGTTCCAGTCCTTTGACCACCGCCCCGATCCGCATCTCTTCCATAATCACAGCCCAGGTGCGCTGGATGATGCGGGGCAGCGGGCCGCCGATCTCCTCCCGGCGTCCGTACCCGGCCCGCCCGTCCTCCCCCCGCGGCTCGGTGCCGGGGAATTTGACAAAGACCAGCCCGCTCTGGGGCAGGAAGAACTGGGGGGCGGCGCCGAAAAGCAGGACGCCGGCCACGGTGGGGGATCGGTCCTCATTCAGCGCACCCATCTGGAACAGCAGGTCATCCACCGACCGGCCCCATTCCCGCCCCTGCTTCTCCTGCCAGCGAGCGACGAACTCCTGGACGACCTCCTCGTCGAAGTCCTCCCGCCGCGCTCCCGGCATCGTCTGCGCCTCGAAGTCCCCTGTGGACTTGGTGGCGGCCAGTTGCCGGATCTCCTCGCCCGAAAGGGGCCGGTTTTCGGCGCCGGTGCGGATGAGGACGCGGCCATCGGCCAGGCTATGCAGCTCGGTGCTGCGGGGGACGCGGATGAAGAAGACGAACCCCCCGGCGACCTCCTCCTGATGCCACTCCGTCTGCACGACGGGGCGGCAGAGGCGGAGGGCGGCCTGGACCGTTTCCCCTGCCTCTTCGGGATACAGCCCGCCCGTGGCCCGGCCGGATTCGTCCACTCCCAGGACGATGGTGCCGCCGTCGGCGTTGGCAAAGGCGACCATCGTCTCCGCCAGGAGGTCCGCATCCAGGACCGGCATCACTGCCAGTAGCTGACCAGGGCGGCGATCTGACAACCAGGCGGTGATCATCGTTCTCCTCAACAACACCGAAAACTCAACCGCTACCCCTGCGTCTCCTCCCCTTCCAGCACCGCTACCGATGCCACCCGGTCCCCTTCCTTCAGCTCCATCACTTTTGCCCCCCGGGCCGCCCGGCCCATCTGGGGGATGGTGGAAAGGGGAGCGCGCAGCACCATCCCGTCCGAGGAGATGAGGGTCACTTCGTCCCCGGGGTCAACCACCCGGGCCGCCGCAACCCGACCGCGGGTCTGCGGCTGCCCCCCGATGCACCGCACGCCTGCGGTGTACCGCCCCTGGGCGCGGAACTCCTCCAGGGGGGTCCGTTTGCCATACCCCCTCTCGGTCACCACCAGCAGTTCGCTTCCCCCGGCAACCACCTCCGCACTGGCGACCCGATCCCCCTTCTCCAGCCGGATACCGCTGACACCAGCCGCCGCCCGCCCCATTGGCCGGACCTCCCCCTCGGCGAAGCGAAGCGCCTGCCCCTGCTCCGTCACCAGGATCAGCTCGGCGTCGCCTGGGGTGAGGAGAACCCAGCCCAGCTCGTCCCCTTCATCCAGCTTGATAGCGATCAGCCCGCTGGGCCGCACGCTGGCCAGCTCTGAGAGGGGGAGCCGCTTCACCCGCCCCCCGACGGTGACCATGGTGAGAAAGCGGGCCTGGTTGAAGTCCGGCACCGGTACGGCAGCCGTGACCCGCTCGTCGGCATCCAGCGCCAGGATGCTGGCCAGGAGGACGCCGCCGGCCGTTCGGTCAGCAGCCGGGATCTGGTAGGCCCGCTCCATATAGACCTTGCCCTTGTTGGTGAAGAAGAGGATGGGATTGAGGGTGTGGGCGGAAAAGAGGTAAAGGACGGCATCCTCCTCCCGCGTCGCCATCCCGCGCACACCGCGGCCGCCCCGCGTCTGCGTCCGGTAGACTTCCACCGGAACCCGCTTGATATAGCCCCGGCGGGTGATAGAGATCAGCACATCCTCCTCGGCGACCAGGTCTTCCTCTTCGAGCATCGCGTCCGCTTCCGGCGCAATGCGGGTCCTCCGGCTATCCGCATACCGTCCCTTCAGCTCCTCCAGCTCGGTCCGGATCAGGGCCAGAACCTTGCGGGGGGAGGCCAGGAGGTCCTCCAGATAGGCGATGAGCCGGATGACCTCTTCGTACTCCTCGTCAATCTTCTGCCGCTCCAGGGCCGCCAGCCGCCGCAACTGCATATCCAGGATCGCCTGCGCCTGCACCTCGGTCAGGTTGAAGCGCTCCATCAGCCGTATACGGGCAGCGTCCACATCGGGGGACTGCCGGATCGTGGCGATGACTGCGTCCAGGTGGTCCAGCGCCACTTTCAACCCCTCCAGCACGTGGGCGCGGGCCCGGGCTTTTTCCAGCTCGTATCGGCTGCGACGGACGATCACCTCCCGCCGGTGCTCGACATAAAGCTCCAGCGTCCGCCTGAGAGTAAGCAGACGGGGCTCCCCATCCACCAGGGCCAGCAACTGGATGCCGAAGGTGGATTGGAGCGGCGTATACTTGAAGAGGCGGTTGAGGACCTTACGCGGCTGTGCACCCCGTTTTAACTCAAGGATGATGGACATCCCCCGGCGGTCCGATTCATCCCGCAGGTCGGTGATCTCCTCAAGGCGGCCCTCCCGCACCAGGGCGGCGATCCGTTCCAGCAGGCTGCTCTTGTTGACCTGATAGGGGAGTTCGGTGATGACGATGCGGTACCGCCCCCCGTTCATCTCTTCAATATGGGTCAGAGCACGGACGACGACCTGCCCCTTCCCGGTGGCGTAAGCCTGGGCAAGCCCCTCTTCCCCCAGGATGATCCCCCCGGTGGGGAAATCCGGACCGGGGAGGAGCCGCAGCAGCTCTTCCGTCGAGACCTCATCCCGTTCGTCCCAGTGTTCGATCAGGAAACTCAGGGCGTCGCAGACCTCGCCCAGGTTGTGGGGCGGGATCGAGGTCGCCATCCCCACCGCGATCCCAGCCGCCCCGTTCACCAGCAGGTTGGGGAGTCGGGACGGAAGGATGCGGGGCTCCTGGAGGCTGCCGTCGAAGTTGCCGGTCCACTCGACCGTGTCTTTGTCAATGTCGGCCAGCAGTTCCATCGCGATGGGGGCCAGGCGGGCCTCGGTGTACCGCATCGCCGCCGGACTGTCCCCATCCACCGAACCAAAGTTCCCCTGCCCATCCACCAGCGGATACCGCAGACTGAAATCCTGCGCCATCCGCGCC
>JBDOIF010000166.1:0-2363 GCA_041082215.1 Anaerolineae bacterium | reverse complement strand
CCGAAGTCCAACTGCTGGCCCGTCTGGGCGGCTGGGTAGCACGACCCGACCGCAAGCCGGGCAAGATCGTCATGACCAGAGGCTTGCAACGTCTGATGGATATGCTCACCACTGAGGTGTTTCTGGATCGTTACATTGCTGAGCATGGCGCCCTACCACCTCGTATCGCTGCGTTTCTCGGGCGGCGTGCAGCCAGGGATTTATGACCGGATGTCAGACGGAAGCCTTGACGGCGGGCGGGCCTTGTAGTAGAATTCTTCCTGCCAGGCGGGCCCTCACCGCCTCGGCCACTGCCTCGGGCTGGTGCAGAGCCGCGAGGCGTTTTTCTTTCTACGTCTATTGTACCCAAATTTCCCTCCAGGTCAATCCCCTTTTTGTAGTGGGATGATAGGTTTGTCCGCTATGTAGGGCAGAGAGGTTTGTCCTCGTGGGGTTGGGTTTTCCAGAGGCAGGTGGTGATCCAGGCGTAGTCAGCGTTGTAGACGGCGAGGCCGTTGGGTGTGGGGGCGACGAAGACGGTTTCTCCGCGATGGGCAATGCCCACATAGTAGAGGTGGTGATAGAAAGCGATCTGACCGGTGCGGGTGACTCGTCGGGAGTGAAAGGCGGCGGTGGGGGGCTGGGGGGTTGGGGGGGTGGTGGGCCGGTGAGGTGGAGGGGGGGAGGGGGTTGGGGGGAGGAGGTGTTTGTCAGGCAAGGTCCTGGTCGAGCCATCAGGGAGGGTGACTTGCCAGGATTCTTCTTGACGTCGGAGGGTCACCTTCTGACCGGCCCAGGCGATGCCCACATAGTAGAGGGAGCGGTTGAGGGAGATGCAGCCTCGCCGGCTGACCTGGCGGGTGAGGGGTTGAGGAGTAGGGGTGCAGGTGCTCTGCGCCCCTATGGGGAGGGGTGTGGGAGGAGGCTGCTCCTGGAGGGGGTGGAGGTCCCAGGTCCGTTGCCAGCCGTCCTGGGCCCGGGCGATTGCCGACCAGCCCTCGACGGTGATGGTGAGGGTCTGGCCAGCGTATTGCCGGCTGAAGGGGTAGGTGCGGCCGGCGAGGGAGACCCTGCCACTGGCCTGTACCTGGCGGGTGACAACGACCGGCTTGAGGGTGATGGGCACCTGGTTGAGGTCGAAGTCGGGTGGGAGGGGGCGGGGGCTGGGCTGGTAGAGGGTGGCAGGGGGTTGATCGTTGCACCGGCTGTGGCACCGCTGGTGGTTGTAGAAGAAGCGGTAGTCCTCCATAGCCTGGGCCATCAGGGCCGGGTCTCCCCTGGCGGGGAGGTGAGCTTCCTCGCGGCAGGTGCGGATGGAGCGCTCCACCACCCCATTCCACCACGGCTGACGCCTGGGGGTCAGCAGGTGCAGGACACCCAAAGCAGCGAAGACCCGCGCTGGCAGGGTCGGCAAGCCGCTATTGCCGTCGTAGAAGAGCTTGTCCCGGTCGGTCTTCACCAGCGACGGAAGGCCGTATTTCGCCGCCAGCTGGAGGAAGCTGCACACGACCAGCTCTTCCGTCAGGCGAGGGGCGGTCACCTGCCCCAGTTCATACCGGCTGTACAGGTCCAGCCAGTGAAGGGTCTCCCACACGGAACCGTCGGCGAGGGTGGTCTGCTGGATGTCGGCGCCCCAGAGGAGGTTGCAGGAGAGGTAATCAATCCGGCGGGGAGGGGGATGGCTCTGCTCCTCAACCGGTGGGGCCAGTTCAGGATGGCGAGCCAGCACACAACGAACCCTCCCCTCACTCACCCAAAGCAGGAGGGTGGGCTCATCCCGCCACTGCCAGCGCAGTTGGCGCGTGATCTGACGTCGCCCCCAGGAGGGGTGGGCACGCTTCAGCGCACAAATGGCCTCTTCGACCTCCCCAGGCGTGCGATTCGGAGATCGGTCAGGACGGGAGGAGCGGTCTTTCAGGCTTTCCAGACCTACCTGAGGATCGTGCCGGGCCAGCGTGCGACGAACCCACCGCTCCGGACGATGGAGCACCTGAGCAATCTCGCGGCGACTCATCCCCTGCCGCTCCAACTCCACTGCAGCGCACCGATCGGCATAATCTTTGGCCGGGCAACGAGGCATCCGTCGCACCTCCTTTCCCCCACGGAGATGCCCCTATGATGCCCCTAAACAGCCCCGCCCACCACTGCCAGGCTGATCCCCTCACCGCAGAGCCAGCCGACAAGCGGACAAACCTCTCTGCCCACTACATAGCGGACGAACCTATCATCCCACTACAGTCTGGCTTGACAGTAGTTTTTTCATCTGCTATAATGAAAGCGCTTTCAGAACCCTGTTCCCGTTCTCCCCTGGGGGGTCCGCTCGATGCATGGTGCGGTAACCAAACGGGCGACGATCGCCGATGTGGCCCGGCGGGCTGGTGTCT
>JBDOIF010000164.1:0-1679 GCA_041082215.1 Anaerolineae bacterium | reverse complement strand
AACACCGACACCAGCGCCGACCACCCCCCCTCCGATGGTCGAACCGGAACCTCTGCCAGGGGTGGTCCTGCGGGTGGCGGTCTTCGAGGACGCCAACGCCGACGCTTTCCGCCAGTCGGGAGAGCCGGGGCTGGCAGGGCTGCGGGTACGGGTGGACGGCCCCGACGGGTGGGTACAGATGCTCCTCCCCGACCCCTCCGGCGTGGTGACGGTGACGCTGCCGGGGGCGGGGGTGTACACCGTCTATCTGGTTGACCGGCCAGGGGCGGGGTGGGAGCCGACGACCCGGCTGGCGGTGGAGGTCCGCGTCGGGGAGGACGGCTCGGTGACGCTGCTCCCCACCCCTGGCCCCGCCAGCGGGGTTGGGGGTGGAAAGGCCCTGCCGGTCGGAATGGCCGCAGACGTGGCCTTCGCCTTCGGGCTGGTCCCCCAACGGGTTGGGGTGTTCATCCCCCTGGGGGCGGCGGGTCTGCTCTTTGCCCTGGCGCTGACCAGCGTGCTGGACCGGCGGGCAAAAGCGATCCGCAGTCTGGAGAAAGCTTTGATGGAATCGGGAGGTGAGTTGTGACTGCTCTGGAATGGCTGGCCTTTATCATCCTGCTCATTGTCGGCGTGACCGCAGGGGCGGCGGTGACGCTCTCCAACGGGGCGGTGACGGGGGCGATCCGCCGCCTGGAGCGGACGTACCGCCAGCAGAAGAGTCTGGAGCTGGAGCAGCTCCAGGCCCAACTGGTGGCCGGGCGGCGGGCGGAGGTGGAGGCGGCGCTGGCCCGGCCTGACGGCTGGCGGAAAGTGCTGGACCAGCTCCTGGCCGACGCGCTGGGGGAGGCGGGGGCGTCGGTTGGGCCTGCTGGCGTGCTGGACCTCTCCGTCGAGCCTGCCCCACGGTTCACGGTCTCCGGGGAGAACGGGCGGCTGTATCTGTTCACCACCGCGCCGGAGCTGCTGCGGAAGGTGGGGCTGGTGGGGCGGAGGGAGGAGCCGCTGCCGCTGGACGCCTCCCTCCATCCGGCGGCGCGGGCGGAGGTGCAGGCGGTGTGGGAGCACCTGGCTGCCCAGCGGCTAACCCCTCGCCCCGCCAGCGGGGTCGGGGGTACTACCCTGCCCCGACAGGCGGGGTGGTTCCTGGTGGTGAGGGCCGGGGCAACCGGCAGGTCGCCCCAACAGAGGACGGGGAATGGGAAGAAATAGCGTTCGTCTGTATCCCTGGCTGCTTTCCCTGCTGGGGGTGCTCCTTGCCCTGGCCTGGCCGAGGAGTGAGGCGACAGCCCCATCCGGGCCGGAGGTGGGGAACGTACAGGAGTGGGTGGCGTTGTCGGCTCTCCCCACCCCCGGCCCGGCGGACTGTGCGGAGCTGTATGCCCTCTCCGAGCAGGCTGCCGCCCTCACCGGCTCGCTGGCGCTGGTGGAGGCCGGGGAGCGGCCCGCACGGGCGCGGGAGGCGGCGGCCCTGGTGCGCGGCCTGGCGGTGCAGGCCGCCGGTCTGGAAGGGGGCGGGGTGCTGGCCGGGGTGCTGGAGGCCCTGGCCGATGGGCTGGAAGGATACGCCGGGGGCGACCCGGCGGCATTACAGGCGGTGATGGAGGCATCGGAGGCCAACGCCCGCCTGCGGGCCGCCTGCGATGCGGCCTGTACGGGCGACCTGCCGGTCGCCCGTACAATGGGCGACCTGCTGGTCG
>JBDOIF010000162.1:0-1370 GCA_041082215.1 Anaerolineae bacterium | reverse complement strand
CCCCCCCCCCCCCCCTTGCGCGCAGCGCGCAGGGGACGCGGATGGGCAGGATTTACGGATAAGGGAGAATATGGCGAAGACATACAAGCATCTCTATCCACAGATCTGCACTTTCGAGAACCTCTATCTGGCCTACCGGGCGGCGGCGCGGGGGAAGCGAGGCCAGCCCAACGTCGCCGCCTTTGAGTTTGACCTGGAGGCCAATCTGCTGGAACTGCAGAAGGAACTCACGCTCCAGACCTACCGGCCCGGCCCTTACCGCTCCTTCTATATCCACGACCCCAAGCGCCGCCTTATCTCCGCTGCCCCCTTCCGGGACCGGGTGGTCCACCACGCCCTGGTGCGGGTCGTTGAGCCGATCTTTGAGTGCTCCTTCATCGCCGATTCCTATGCCAACCGGGTTGGCAAAGGCACCCACCGGGCGCTGGACCGCTGCCAGGAGTTCGCCCGCCGCTTCCCCTACGTCCTCCAGTGCGACATCCGCCAGTTCTTCCCGTCCATTGACCACGCTGTCCTCAGGGACATCCTGGGCCGCAAAATTGCCGACCCGGACGTGATGTGGCTGGCTGACCGCATCCTGGAGAGCGGCATCGGGGTGCTCAGCGAGGAGTACGAGATGGTCTACTTTCCCGGCGATGACCTCTTCGCCCCGCTCCGCCCGCGTGGATTGCCTATCGGCAACCTGACCAGCCAGTTCTGGGCCAACTGTTACCTCAATCCACTGGACCACTTCGTCCAGCGAGAACTCCGCTGCAGGGGATACGTCCGGTACGTGGACGACTTTCTGCTCTTTGCCGATAACAAACGGCAACTCTGGGTGTGGAAGCGGGAGATCGTGGAATTCCTGAGCAGTCTGCGCCTCACCCTGCACGAGCGGGAGAGCACCGTCTATCCGGTGACAACCGGCATCCCGTTCCTGGGTTTCCGGGTCTATCCCACCCACCGCCGGCTGAAGCGGGCCAACGGTGTAGCCTTCGCGCGCCGGCTGCGCCGCATGCACGCAGCGCTGGCCCGGGGAGAGATGACCTACGAGGACCTAAGACGGCGCATCCAGGGCTGGGTGGCCCACGCTGCCCACGGCAATACCTACCGGCTCCGCCGGTCTATCCTTTCCAGACCTGTCCCAGGGAGGGGACCGTGAGAGAATCGCCCATTTTCACCCGCACGTATGACCTGATCCGCTGGCTGATCCCGATGACGGTCAAATTTCCGCGCAGCCAGCGGTTCGTGCTGGCGGAGGCGGTGCAGCGCACCGCGCTTCGCTTCCAGGAGCGGCTGATTGAAGCCGCCCGCGCCGATAACCCTGTGCCGTTCCTCCACCAGGCCGATACCGACCTGACCAAACTGCGCTTCTACCTGCGCCTGTGCCG
>JBDOIF010000159.1:0-33550 GCA_041082215.1 Anaerolineae bacterium | reverse complement strand
TGCACGTATGGGTCCTGCTGGAGGATGAGGGGTGGAGGCCGCACGCCATCTCTGGACCGATCAGCCGATTCGCGGCGAGGAGGAGGACCGGCTGAACTTCGCCGACTACGCCGACGTTCTGGCCGAGGTCATCCTCACCGCCGACACGCCGATCACCATCGGTGTGTTTGGCCCATGGGGAAGCGGGAAGACCAGCCTGATGCGCCTTGTGGCCCAGAGGCTGGGAGGCCGCCGTACCACTGCCCATCGGCGGGCCCGCACCGTCTGGTTCAACGCCTGGCAGTATGAGAAAGACGAGGCGGCTCTCTGGCGTGCCCTGCTTCTCCATGTGCTGGACGGCATCGCTGGCAAAGAGCTGTCCGAGGAGGACCAGCGTCGGGTCGAGGACTGGCGGATGCGTCTCTACGCCGACGTGGACCGTACCGAGGTCGGCTCGCTTCAGGTGGACTGGCAGGCCGCAGGAAGGGCAGCCCTCAAGCTGGGGCTGGCCTTCATCCCCGGCCCCTCCACTCTGACAGAACTGGCCCAGTTGGTGCGAGGGGACCTGGGGGCGCTGGAGGAGCTGGCCCACGCCTTCCAGCGAGAGCGTGTCGAGGTCCATCGCCGCCGCCTGACCCTCCTGGAGGAGTTCCACGCCGGCTTTGCCCACCTGGTCCGTGAATATATCTGGTCCCGCAACGGCCTCCTGGTTATCTTCGTGGACGATCTGGACCGGTGTATGCCTTCCCGGGCCGTGGAGGTCCTGGAGACCATCAAGCTCTACCTGGACGTGGTGGGCTGTGCCTTTGTCATCGCTGCCGACCGGGACGCCATCGAGCGGGTGGTTCAGGAGCAGTACGGCGCTCCGGGCCTCGGCGGCGAGGAACGCTCCCTCCGTGGACGGAGCTACCTGGAGAAGCTGATCCAGCTTCCCTTCCATCTCCCCCCTCTGGAAGAAGACCAGATCGCCTCTTTCATTTCTGCCTATGCTCCCTGGCTGGAGCCGACCTGTCGGGAGCTATTCGCCCTGGGGCTGGAACCGAACCCCCGCATGGTGAAGCGGGCCCTGAACATCTTCCATCTCCTCTCCAACCTGGCCAGCCGGCGGGCGGAAGCTGGGGTGATGGAGCCGATCGTGCCTGCCCTCCTGACCAAAATGGTCGTGATCCAGACCCGCTATCACGACCTCTACAAGGACCTGCAGGAGTATCCCAACCTGATCCAGGACCTGGAGCTCGCGGCGCGGGAGGGGACGGAGGTGCGACGACCGGTCCTACCCCTCTCCGAAGTGGCCCCTGAAGCGGAGACGCTTCTGGAACAGTACCTTCGCCATAAGCCGCTCCTGCGGATGCTGCGGGTAGGGCCAGCTTTCGCCGATCTGTCCCGTGAGCAGATCAGCGCCTACATCTACCTGACCCGCACGACGGGCGCGGAGGGAGGAGAGCCGGTGATGGATGTGGCCACCAGGCGGTGGGCCGACCTTCTCAGCAACGACCCGACCCGCCTGCGGGCAGCCGTAGAGGCGATCCGGGAGGAAGGGACTGCCCAGTGGTATATAGATGCCCTGGTCCAGGTGTTGACCCCCGGTTCCGAGGCCACCCTTGTCGAGCGGCTGTCCGCCGCATCCGCCCTGGGGTATCTCGGCGACCCCCGCGATTTCGATGAAATGGTGGAGGTGCCCGGAGGCGCCTTTCTGCGCGGGGAAGAGAGGACATCGGCGATGGTGATGTCCTTCCGGATCGCCCGCTACCCCGTCACCAATGCCCAGTACGCCCGCTTTCTGGCCGCCAACCCCCACTATCCGGTCCCCTACGTGGACGAGGAATGGGCTCAGCCCTACAACTGGGACCCCCAGAGACGGACTTATCCCGAAGGGAAGGCCAACCATCCTGTGGTCCTGGTGAGCTGGGAGGACGCGATGGCCTACTGCTCCTGGGCGGGTGTCCGGCTGCCCACCGAGGAGGAGTGGGAGAAGGCGGCCCGTGGGGAGGATGGGCGGACCTACCCCTGGGGGGAGGGGTTCGACCCCGGCAGGGCCAATGTGCGGGAGAGCGGGGTGGGCGGCACGACTCCGGTGGGGGTCTATCTGGATGGAGTCAGCCCCTACGGGCTGTTGGATTGCGCCGGGAACGTGTGGGAGTGGACGGCCACGCCTCATGACGAGGATGAGATGATCCTGCGTGGAGGTTCGTGGAATTTTTACGCCGCCGACGCCCGCACCTTCTCCCGCGAGCGGGCCCATCGCTCCTACCGTTCCAACCGCATCGGCTTCCGCGTCGCCGCCAGCCCGCGTCCGCGAGCTACCACGGAGGGTAGCGGAGACCGGTCCCAGCTACCGCTGATCAGAATATGACAGAAAGGGGCGGCCGGCGATCAGGGAAAGAGGAAAAGAGGATGGGCGAGGGAAAGGTTGCCATTATCGAGCCGGACCAGCAGCTTGGCCGGATGCTGGTGCAGGCCTTTCAGGCTGCGGACTTTCAGGTGGAGACCGCCGCATCGGCTGAGGAGGGGCTGGCCCTGTGCGAGCGGTTTTTCCCTCAGGTCGTGCTGATTGATACCGCCCTGCCCGATGGCGATGGCTTTCAGATGTGTCAGAGGATCCGGGCCACCACCCGTATCCGGCATGTCCACATCATCCTGCTGGATCAGAGCAGGGAGCGGGAGGCGCGGATCCGGGGGTTGCAGACCGGCGCGGACGATTTCGTGACCGTCCCGTTCGATGTGGATGAATTGACGCTGCGGGTTCGCAACGCCCTGAGACGGGCTGCCGCCGATAACCTCACCGACCCGGTGACCGGCCTCCCTGGCCGACAGATGATCCAGGTCCGGCTGCGGGAGTTGCTGCAGGAAGAACAGTGGGCGCTCCTGAGCCTGACGATCCGTCATCTCAAGTCCTTCGAGGAGGTTCACGGCTTCCTCGCCGGTCAGGAGGTGCTCCGGTCCATGACCCGGCTGCTGGGGGAGGAGGTCTCTCGCCTGGGAAGGCCGGAGGATTTCATCGGCTACAGCGGGGGAGGCCGGTTCCTGGTCGTCACCGGGGAGGACCGGGTGGAAAGGCTGGTGGAGGCTGTACAGTCCCGTTTTCTGGAAGAGGTAAAAAAGCACTATACCTTCCGCGAGCGAGAACAGGGGTACATTCTGGTTGGTGGAGAGGGGGAAGAACAGCGTGTCCCGCTGATGCGGCTGGACATCCGCTGGATTCTGGCCTCCGATGGCCCCTTCTACGATATCCGGTCGTTGACGGAGGCGCTTGGATAGGGGAGATGCTTTCCCTGGAAAAGCAGGAGGCGTACCGACGCCGATACGCGGCCCGCGTCCCCGGCTGGCGACCGGCGACCCATATCTATCGGGATCGGGTGGCGGCCCACCTCACGCCTGCTGCCCGCGTGCTCGACCTGGGCTGCGGCCGCGGGGGGGTGGTGGAAGAGCTCTACTGCCACAAGGGGTGGTTTGCGGGGCTGGACCCCGACATGGCCTCTCTGCGGGAGCATCGGTTGCCCCACCTCCCCCGTCTTTGCGGTCAGGCAGGGGCACTCCCCTTCCCCGACGGGAGCTTCGATCTGGTCTGTTGCTCCTGGGTGCTGGAGCACCTGCCGGAACCGGAACGGGCCTTGATGGAGGTGGCCCGGGTGCTGATCCCCGGCGGCCACTTCATATTTGTGACGCCGAACCGTCGCCATCCGTTGCCTGCGCTCAACCGGTTGTTGGGATGGACGCAGGGGAGGCTGATCGGCCGGCTCTACGGACGGGCCGAACCGGATACCTTCCCGGCCCTCTACCGGGCCAACTCACCTGGCCACATCCGCAGACTCCTGAAGGCCGCCGGCCTGGAGGTGGAGGCGCTGATCCCGGTGGGCGACCCCACCTACCTGGCCTTCTCTGAGCTTTTCTACTGGCTGGCCTGCGGGCTGGAGCGACTGATCCCCCCCTCCCTCCGGGTTCACCTGGTGGGAGAAGCGCGCAAGCCCCTTTCCCAATCAGGCGCGCCTTTGAAGCCTGACGTTTGACGCCTGACGTTTCACGTCGCTCCTTCCCCTTCCAGCACTTCCTCCAGCGCCCGGATCGCCACCTCCACCATCCCGTCCTCCGGCTCCCGGGTGGTAAGCTGCTGGAGGGCCAGATTGGGGGCGATCAACCACCGCATCCACCGTCGGTGGGCGAACCGGGCGGAAAGGCGAATCCATTCGTAGGCCAGGCCGGCGATGAGGGGGATCGCCAGCACCCGGCTGACTATCCGCCAGAGGAGGGGGAGTTCCCCCAGGGGGGCCAGTACCAGCACGGAGACCACCACAACGGTCAGCAGGAAAGAGGTGCCGCAGCGGGCGTGAGCGGTGGAATGGGCCTGGACCGCTTCGACGGTGAGGGGGACGCCGGCCTCGTAGGCGTTGATCGTCCTGTGCTCCGCCCCGTGGTAAGCAAAGACACGGGCCACGTCCGGCATCTTCCCCACAGCCCAGATGTAGCCCACCACCAGCCCCAGCCGGATCACGCCCTCCAGCAGGTTGCCGGCCAGCGGCGAGAGCTCCAGAGGGAGAAGGCCGACGATGAGGCTCGGCAGGACCATAAAGAGGCCCACGCCCAGGGCCAGTCCCAGCGCTCCTGTGAGCCAGCCCATCCCGCCCCGGAAGACCCCTCCGGCCTCCTCCTCGCCGAGTGCCACGTCGGCCGACCACATCAGGGCCTTCATCCCCAGCCCCAGCGCGTCCCAGAGCAGGACCAGCCCCCGCAGCAGAGGGAGCCGCGCCAGCGGGCCGTTGTAGAGGGCGGCGTTGAGGGGTTCGGTGCGGACCACGATCTTCCCTTCCGGGTTCCGCACCGCCACCGCCAGCCAGCGGGAGCCGCGCATCATCACCCCCTCGATCACCGCCTGCCCGCCGTAGTTGAATCGCTCTCTCATAGACGTCTCAACCGATAATCCGCTCCATCAGCGGCCCCAGCCGCAGGTCCGCCAGTTCCACCCGGGGGGATCCCAGAGACCGCCCGGCGAACGGGCCGTGACAGTCGGAGCCGCCGGTTACAAGCAGGTCGTGGCGGGAGCAGAAATCCAGGCAGGTTTTCGTGGTGGCCGGGTCGTGGTAACAGGCGTAGCACTCCAGCCCGGCGATGCCGAAGTCCAGGAAGGGGGTCAGGGTCCTCTCGGTGACGCCCTGAGCCTGGAGGGAGAGGCCGGGATGGGCCAGCACCGGCAACCCGCCAGCCTTCCGGATCACCGCCGCGGCCTCGGCGGGGTGGGGGAAATCCGGCCATGGGGGGCGGATGGGGGGAACGAAAAGCCGGTCCATAAAGTCGTGAACATCCTTGCAGAGGCCGGTGTCTATAAGGAAATTGAGCGCTCTCCAGCCCCCCCGGGAGGGATCGTGCTGGTAGGAGGCGTAGGCTGCCATATCAATGGGATAGCCCGCCTTTACCAGCCGGCGCAGTGTCTCCTCGTTGATCCACTCCAGCCGCTGCCGGTTAGCGTCCAGCATCTGCCTCAGCGCCGGGTTGTCCGGGTCCACTCCGTAGGCAAGGATGTGGAACCCTGAGCCGTCGAGAACGGTGGAGACCTCGGCGGCGGGCAGAAAGAGCAGCCCGGCCTGGCGAGCCAGCCGGGCGATGGGGGACACATTGGCCACAGTGTCATGGTCTGCCACGGCGAAGAGGCGGATGCCAGCGTCCTGCACGTGGGCGATGGTCTCTTCGGGTGTCCAGCAGCCGTCGGAGGCGATGGTGTGGATGTGAAGATCGGTTCGCATGTATAACATTTTAGCATCATCTGGAAAGAGGTCAAACCTTAAAAAATCACCCGCCCTATTGACGCCCTGCCCCTTTGTGTGGTATAATGACTATTGGTCAGTATATGACCGCCGGTTCAGGGAAAGGGGGCGCGGCGTTGGCAACCCGGGCGCGGCGAGCACGGGAGAAAGAAGAGCGCCGTCAATCCATCCTTCGGGCTGCTCGGGAGGCCCTCCAGGAGGAAGGGTTCTACCAGATCACGATGGATGGCATCGCCGAGCGGGCCGAGGTCAGCAAAGGAACTGTATATCTGTACTTTGAAAGCAAGGAGACCCTCCTTGCTTCTTTGCTTTTAGAGGGGCTGGAAGCGCTATGCGACTATCTGGAAGAAGCGTTTGCCCCGGATCGGTCCCTTTCCGCCGATGAGCGGCTGCGGAGGTTGGGGTGGGCCTATCTCCAATTCTTCCAGCGGGAGCCATTCTACTTTCGCTTCCTGATGGCGGTGGACCGGGGACGGTTTCGGGAGGCCGTCAGCCCGGAGATCTACCAGGAGGTCCTGGGAGCCAGTCTGGAGGGGTTGGGCTGGGTCGTACAGGCGGTCCAGCAGGGGATAGACGAAGGGCTCTTTACCTGCTGTGACGTCCGGCAGGCGGCGGCGATCTTCTGGGCCACGCTGAACGGGGTGCTGGACCTGATGTCCCACCCCCTGCGGCAGGATATGGTCGGGGTGAGCCTGGAGGTGCTGTACCGCACGGCGATGGACACGGTCATTCAGGGCCTGCGGCGGTAAGCTATGGGGCTTCCCGGCGGGCCTTTATCCAACAAAAGAGGAGGTGTCAAGGTGAAAGAAGTCGTGATTGTCAGTCCAGTACGCACGCCGGTGGGGGCCCACGGTGGGGCGCTGCGCAGCCTGCGGGCGCAGGACCTGGCCTGTCTCGTCTTTAAGGCCGTGCTGGAGCGGACCGGGATAGACCCGGGCATCCTGGACGAGGTCATCCTGGCCAACATCGGCCAGCCCTCGGACGCGGCCAATATCGGCCGTGTTGCGGCGTTGATGGCGGGCGTGCCGATTCACGTCCCTGGCTACACTGTCCAGCGCAACTGCGCTTCCGGCATGCAGGCCATCACCTCCGCCTACCAGGCCATCCAGGCCGGCGACGGCGAGATCTACCTGGTCGGCGGGACCGAGAGCATGAGCAACATCCCCTACATCCTCAAGGGTGCCCGCTGGGGGTACAAGCTCCGCCATGCCGAGCTGACGGATGCCCTGTGGGAGGGGCTGACCGACCCCATCTGCGGGCAGATTATGGGCCGCACCGCCGAGAACCTGGCCGAGAAATACAACATCTCCCGCCAGGAGCAGGACGAGTACGCGGTCCAATCCCACAAGAAGGCCTTCATGGCCCAGCGGATGGGCAAATTCAATGACGAGATCGTCCCCGTGGAGGTCATCAAAAAGGTCGCCGGCCAGGAAGTGGCAAAGGAGGTCATCACCCAGGACGAGACCATCAACCCCGGCCTCACCGTCCAGAAAGCGGCCCTCTATCCGACGGTCTTCAAGGAGAACGGCACGGTCACTCCGGCCAACGCCTGCCCCATCTCCGACGGCGCGGCGGCGATGATTGTCTGCACGGCCGAGAAGGCGGCCCAGCTGGGCCTCAAGCCCACCGCCCGCATCGTCTCCTACGCCTACGCCGCTGTAGACCCCGCCTATATGGGCATCGGGCCCGCCTTCGCGATGCCCAAAGCCCTGAAGCGAGCCGGCCTCAAGCTGGAGGACATTGATGTCATTGAACTGAACGAGGCGTTCGCCGCGCAGGTGCTGGCCGTTGCCAAAGAGATGCAGGCCCAGGGCTACGAGTGGGACTGGAACAAGGTCAACCCCAACGGCGGCGCCATTGCCCTGGGCCATCCCGTGGGCTGCACGGCCGCCAAGCTGGTCGCCACCCTCACCAACGAACTGCAGCGCCGCAAGGCCCGCTACGGCATTGACACCATGTGCGTTGGCGGCGGCCAGGGCGGGTGCCTGATCGTGGAGCGAATCCCGATAGATTAACGGAATAAGCAATACGGAATACGCAGTACGTACTCCGTATTCCGTACTCCGTACCCACCAAAAGGAGGTAAAATGTATATCTTCAAAGCAGCCGTGGTCGGTGCTGGAACGATGGGCGGCGAGATCGCCCAGGTGATCAGTTTCTCCGGCCTGCCCGTTGTCCTCAAGGACATTGATCAGACTATGCTGGACCGGGGGATGGCCAAGGCCCGCGAGATCTATCAGCGCCGGGTGGACAAGGGGAAGATGACGGCCGGAGAGCTGGAATCCAAGATGGACCTCATCACCCCCACGCTTACCTACGATGGCTTTGAGGATGTGGACATCGTCATCGAAGCGGTTCCGGAGCGTATGGACATCAAGAAGCGGGTCTTCGCCGAGCTGGACGGGGTCTGCCCCGAGCAGACGATCTTCGCCAGCAACACCTCCGCCCTTTCCATCTCCGAGATGGGCGCTGCAACAAAGCGTCCCCACAAGGTCATCGGCATGCATTTCTTCAACCCGGCCAGCGTGATGAAGCTGGTCGAGGTCATCCCGGGGCTGGACACCAGCCAGGAGACGGTGGACGACGTGGTGATGTTCGCCGAAAGCCTGCGCAAGATCCCGGTGGTGGTGCAGGAATGCCCCGGTTTCCTGGTCAACCGGCTGCTGATGCCCTACCTCAACGAGGCGACCAAGGCCCTGGAGGAAGGGGCCGCCACCGCCACGGAGATTGACCGGGCTGTGGTGGAGTGGGGGATGCCGATGGGCCCCTTCACGCTGATGGACATGCTGGGCCTGGACGTCTGCGCCCATGTCGGGGCGTACCTTTACTCCGAGTACGGCGAACGGATGAGCCCGGCCCGTCTCTTTGAGAAGCTGGTCGCCGCCGGACGCCTGGGCGAGAAGACCGGCGCCGGCTTCTACGACCATCCGGGCGGCGAGTCGGAGGTCGTCCACAAGATGATCAAGGAGCTCCAGGACTCGGGCGCTGTTCCGGTCGGGACCCCCTTCTCTGTGGAGCGGTTGATGTACCCACTGATCAACGAGGCCGCCCTCTGTGTCCAGGAGCAGATCGCCAGCATCAGCGACATTGACATGGCCATGGTCGCCGGCAGCGGCATGACCTACGGCGGCGAGCGCATCGGCCCTCTGGCGATCGCCGACAGGATCGGCCTGGATGTGGTGGCCGCCAAACTGGAGGAGCTGGCGGGAACGCTGGGGCCCCGTTTCCTTCCCTCCCGCCCGCTCAAGCTGCGCGTCCGCGCCGGCCACCTGGGGGTGAAGACAGGAAAGGGATTCCACGAGTATGCGTAGTCCCGTTGCTCGCGCAACCAGCAACCAGCGGTTAGGAGGAAAAGATGGCTGAATGGCAATATATCCGAACGCAGGTGGAAGAGCAGGTGGCGGTGGTGACGATTGACCACCCCCCGGTCAACTCTTTCAACAGGCAGGTGGTGACCGAACTGGGCGAGGCCATTGACCAGTTGCTGGCCGACGACAAGGTCAAGGCGATCGTCATAACCGGCGGCGGGACCAACGCTTTTGTCGCCGGGGCGGACATCCCGGAGATCAAGTCGCTGCTGGACGCGCCCGGGGAGGGGCATGCCGCGTCGGCTGAGTTCCTGCAGCGAGGGCAACAACTCTTCCTGAAAATCGAGCGCGCCACCAAGCCGATCATCGCTGCGATCAACGGCTTCTGCCTGGGCGGCGGGCTGGAGCTGGCGATGGCCTGTCATATCCGGATCTGCTCCGACCGCGCACGCCTCGGCCAGCCGGAGATCAACCTGGGGATCATCCCCGGCTGGGGCGGCACTCAGCGGCTGGCCCGCCTCACCGATAAGGGGAAGGCGATCGAGCTGATCCTCACCGGCGATATGATCACTGCCCAGGAGGCCTACCGCATCGGACTGGTCAACAAAGTGGTCCCTGCCGGCGCTGTCCTGAAAGAGGCCCGCGACCTGGCCCGCAAGATCGCCACCAAGTCCAAGTTCCCCATCGCCGCAGCGCTGCGGGCGATCACCCAGGGCCTGGAGACCACGACCGAAGAGGGGCTCATGATCGAGGCGGAGCAGTTCGTGGCCCTGGCCGATACGGAGGACATCCGCGAAGGGATCAACGCTTTCCTCGAAAAGCGACAGCCGCAGTTTAAGGACCGGTAAAGCAAGGGGTAAGTCGCAGGTCGCACGGAGCAGATCACAGGGCCGCTGCCCGGGGCCACGTTTGACCCTGCGACGTGCGGCCTGCTTCCTGTAACCCCGCACAGGGAGGTGGGGTATGGAGTTCGCCCTGAACGAAGAACAGCGAATGTTCCGCAACATGTTCCGGGATTTCGCCGCCAAGGAGGTCGCCCCCCGGGCTGAGGAGATGGACCATCAGGAAGCCCTGCCGGCCGATATTCTGCGTAAGGCGGCCGAACAGGGGTTCCTTGGTGCCACGCTCCCCGAAAAGTACTTCGGCGCGGAGCTGGATGGGGTCAGTTATGCGATGCTCCTGGAGGCCCTTGCCGGCGCCTGCGCTTCCGTCGCCGTGGGTGTGGCGACCCATGTCAGCCTGGCGGCCATGCCCATCCTGGAGTATGGGACGGAAGCACAGAAGGAGGAGTGGCTTTCACCGATGGCTGCCGGTGAGGTGATCGGCGCTTTCGCTCTCACCGAACCGGATGCGGGAAGCGACGGGCAGGCCCTGACGACCCGGGCCACCCCCGACGGCGAGGCGGTGGTGCTGGATGGAGTGAAGACCTGGGTGGGCAACGGCCAGATCGCCGGGCTTTTCCTCACCTTCGCGCGAGGGCCGGAGGGGATCGAGGCCTACCTCGTCCCCGCCGACGCTCCCGGCCTGACCGTCGGCTATCGGGAACCCACACTGGGCCTGCGCAGCCTCTCTTTCAACACCATCTACCTGGAGGGCTGTCGGGTGCCGCAGGCCAATCGGCTCGGCGGAGCGGGGGAGGGATGGGCCATCGCTCAGAGGGCGCTGGACCGCTTCGCCATCGCTCTGGCTGCTACCGGGCTGGGGGTCGCCGCCGACGCGGTGGAGGTGGCCTCCCGGTTCGCCACAGAGCGGGTCCAGTTCGGCGTCCCCATCGCCAGGAAGCAGGCCATTCAGGAATACGTTGCCGGTGCCTACATCGAGGTCGAAGCGCTCCGCTACCTGGTCTACCGCACGGCCTGGCTGGCCGACCAGGGCGGGGACTTTTCCACCGAGGCTTCGGCGCTTAAGGTCTTCGGCGCTCGGGTCGCCCGCAGCGTGACCAATCGGATGCTCCAGGTCATGGGCGGATACGGATTTATGGAGGACTACCCGATGGCCCGGAAGTACCGGGATGCCCGGATGCTGGGCATTATCGGCGGGCCGACGGAGCTCCACGCCGTCCGGGTCGCCCAGCGGATTTTCGCCGGGCACGACCTGGAGATCACGCTGTAGCGGCTGTCGGTGGATCGCGGAGGGCGCCGCGAGGGGTACTCTCGGCGGCGAAAAAGGAGGTAGGGGAATGGATTTTACGTTCTCACCTGAACACAGGGCGCTGCGCCGGTTGATCCGGGAGTTCGTTGAAAGCGAGGTGGTCCCGCTGGCGGCGGAACTGGACCGGGAGCACAAGGTCCCCTATGAGACGATGCGCAAGCTGGGGGAGATCGGACTGCTGGGGGTCTGCTTCCCGCAGGAGTATGGCGGGATGGGGGCCGGCGAGACCGGATACTGTATTCTGATGGAGGAGCTGGGACGGGTCTGCGCCAACACGGCGGTCAACGTCGGCGCTCATATCGGCATTGGCGCGATGGCGATCTACCTGGACGGGAATGAGGAGCAGAAGCGGAAGTACCTGACCCCCCTTTCCCGTGGGCAGAAGATCGCCGCCTTCGGCCTCACCGAGTCGAACGCGGGGTCCGACGCCGCCGCCATCCGCACCCGTGCCGTGCGGGAAGGGGATTCCTGGATTCTGGACGGCGGGAAGGTCTTCATCACCAACGGCGGCTACGCCGACATCGTCACCGTGCTGGCGGTGACCGACCCGGTCCTTGGCCCGCGGGGCGGCATTACCGCGTTCATCGTCGAGACCCAGTGGGATGGCTTCAAGGTCGCCCGCGAAGAGGACAAGATGGGGATCCGCGGGAGCAGCACGGCGGAGCTGGTCTTCGAGGAGCTTCGGGTGCCCCATGAAAACGTCCTGGGCAAGGTGGGTGAGGGGTTCGTCACCTTTATGAAGTCGCTGGATATGGGGCGGCTGACGCTGGGCGCGGCCTGCCTGGGCGGCGCACAGACGATGCTGGAGGCGTGTGTCCGCTGGGCCAAAACGCGCCGACAGTTCGGCGAGGAGCTGGCCCATAAGCAGTCGGTCCAGTGGATGATCGCCAACATGGCTACGGAGATCGAGGCGCTCCGCAGTCTGGTCTATCGGGTGGCCTGGCTGGTGGACACCGGACAGCCCTTCACCCAACTGGCGGCGATGTGCAAGCTGTATGGCTCAGAGGTCCTCTCCCGCGCTGTGGATATGACCATTCAGATCCACGGCGGACTGGGCCTCACCCGGGATTTCCCGGTCGAGCAGGCGTTCCGGGACGCGCGCATCAACGAGATCTTCGAGGGCACCAATGAGGTTCAGCGGATCGTCATCGCCAGCAATATCTTCCAGGAGTACGGCGTGCGGATTCGACCCTAGTTACTCGTTGCTTGTAGCTCGTTGCTCGCGCAACCAGCAACCAGTAACCAAAGTGCGAGTGGAGTGGGGCTATGAAGATCATAGTGCTTTTAGGACGGGTGCTCGACCCGCGCGGGATCATGGTCAACCGACGGCGGGGACGGGTTTTTGTCAACCGGGAGGAATATATCCTCCAGCCAGCCGACCGGTGCGCGCTGGAGGCGGCGCTGCGGGTGAAGGACGCCATCGGAGCGGAGGTTGTGGCTCTTCCCCGGGGGCCACTCCCCGACGATGACGTGCTCCGCCTGGCCCTGGCCACCGGGGCCGATCGGGCGATCCATATCGTGGGGCAGGCCGCCTGTGATGACGCGGCGTGGACGAAGGTGCTGGCGGCGGCCGTCGAACGGCTGGGTGGGGCGGACCTGATCCTCACCGGCGCGACGACGCTGGATACCGGTCAGGGGCAGTTGGGGCCGCGACTGGCAGAAGCGCTGGGCTGGCCGCAGGCTGTCGGCGCATGGGCTGTCGAAACGGACGGCAGCAGGGTCCGGGCCATCGTCCGGCGGGATGGGACGTTTGTGGCCCTGGAGGCCGATCTGCCGGCAATGGTCACAGTGGCGGCTGGCGCGCTCAAACCCCGCTATCCCGACGGCGCACGGCTGATCAACATCTACAAAGGGGTAGGCGAAATCGCGTCGGCCCTGGAGGTGTGGCAGGCCTCCGATCTGGTGGGCGGCGAGGCGCTTAAACCGCTGCTGGAGCGGCGGGGACAGGATTTCCCACCGGAACGGGAGCTGGGCACGCGGATCACCGGCACGACGGAGGAGATAGCCCGCGCCGCGGCCAACGCCCTGCGGGAGCGTCTGTGAGGAGGTGGGCGATATGGATGCATCGTTTCTTGACCTGTTGATGGCCCAGCAGGAGGAGGTCTCTGAGGCAGAGGGCGGCGGGGGCGGTATCTGGGTGGTGGCCGACGTCGCCGATGGGGCCGTCGCGCCGGTCACGCTGGAGGCGATCGGAGCGGCCCGCACCCTCGCCGACGCGGTGGGCGCTTACGTCTATGGGGTCCTCCTGGGCGATGGGGTGACCGACCTGGCGCAGTCCCTCTATCAGGCCGGAGCCGATGGGGTGCGCGTGGCCGACCATCCGTCGCTGGCCCGGTTTGCCCTGGAGCCTTACCTGAAGGTGCTGGCTGACCTCTTCGAGGCGGAGCGGCCGGAGGTGGTGATGTTCGGCGCGGCCGGGATGGGGCAGGAGCTGGCCCCCCGGCTGGCCCAGCGGATGGGCGGAGGCCTCATCGAGCACGTGACGGCGATGAGTCTGGACGAGGCCACCCGGACGGTGCAGGCCGCCTTCCCCATCTACGGCGGCGAGTACTTCGAGATCGCGGCCTGCCCGGAGGCCCGCCCCCAGTTCTTCACGGTCGAGCCAGGGGCTTTTTCTGCGCCGTTTATGGACCCCTACCGTAAGGGGGAGCCGAAGCCGGTCGAGGTGGAGCCTGTGGAGCCAGCGATGCGAGAGGTGGGGCCGGCAGAGGGGTTCGAGCCTCCGGCTGTCCCCCTCTCCCGGGCACCGGTGATCGTGGCCGCCGGGCGGCAGGCGGGCGACTTCGAGCTGGTGAAGCGGCTGGCGGCGGCGCTGGGGGCGCAGGTGGCTGGCGACCGGGGCGCGCGGGATGCCGGATGGGTCGGCCCTGAGCAGGTGGTGGATGTGCGTGAGGTGACCGTCGCGCCAAAGGTCTATGTGGCGGTGGGCATCCGCGGGGATACGTTCCACAACGCTGCCATCGAGGGAGCGAAGTTCATCCTCGCCATTCACCCCGACCCCACGGCCCCCATCTTCCAGGTGGCCGACCTGTGCATTGAGGCAGATCCGAAAGAGGTGCTGCCGGCCTTGCTGAAGGCGCTTTCCTGAAATCAGTCCTTGCCACAGAGGCACAGAGGGCACGGAGTCTCTGCTATTCCCCGGCGCCTCTCTGTGCCTTCTGTGTCTCTGTGGTATTTCACTGTCATCAGGGACCGGTCCCGATCAGCAACGAACCCTCCGAATCCAGCACCTTCAGCCCCCACGGGCCGCCGCCGGACTCCCAGAGGGTGCGAAATGGCTGGCCGGGGCCGGTCTCAACCTGCCAGCGGCTCACTTCTGTCTCCCCCTGGAGCAGGACGACCGTCGCGCGGAGCGGGCGCGCCGTCTCCACCGCCACCTCCACGCCACTCCCCACCGGCGTCAGCCGGACCGCCCCCTCGCCGCTGGCCCAGGTGTACCCGCCCATCCCGCTCACCGCATACCAGTACTCGGTCCACCCCACCTCCTCCCCCGGCCCCAACGTGGCATAATCCCAGAAGGTGGGCATCAGTCCGCCCCAGAGCTCGAAATACCGGCTCCCGTCATCGGTCCATCGCTCCGACCCCAGATCGCCCAGGCAGAAGAGCTTTACCCCCCGCACCCACGAAGGGGCCACGCGGACGATTCCCTGGTCGGTCCCCAGGTCGTAGGCCCCGGCGAAGCCCGCGTCGGCGGCCTGGGGGGCGAAGACGCCCAGCCAGGATCGCCATTCGGGGTAGCGGCTGAAGTCCCGCCCCCCGTAGACCGGCCAGGCCATCCGACCACCCGGACCGGGAAGGGAGCCGTCGCCGGTGGAATGGACGATCACCTCGGAGGTCGGGAGGACGAACGTCAGCTCCGATGACGGAGCGTTGAAGTCGGAAAGGGTCAGCATCCCGTTGGCCCAGAACTGGAAGGGCTGAGGCTGGTCGGTGGGATTGGCGATGTGGGGAGAGACTGCCACCCGGTTGCTGCCCGCCTCCAGCCGGACCGTCACCTCAACCTGCAGGCCGGCCCGGTCGTCGGTGTCCCGGAGCCGGACCCCGTTCCACAGCAGTTCATACGACCAGGGCCGGTATTCGTTCAGCCCGTGCTCCTCGGTGGGGAAGGCCCATTCCAGCCCGCCAGTGGCCAGCCACCATCCCCGGTAGCCCCACCCGGTCGGTTTGATCACCGGGTTGGCGTAGAATAGCTGCCGACCGGTGGTCCGGTCGGTCCAGCGGAGCACCCGCCCCCCCAGTTCGGGGAGGACCACCAGCTGGACGTACTGGTTCTGCAGGAAGACAGCCCGGTAGGTGCGGGGGGCCGGCGGCCCCACGGCGTCGAAGTCCAGGCGAGGGTAGGGGTAGATGGGGTCGTCGGGGCTGGAGGGGACCAGCGCCTGCTCCCAGCCGTAGGTGTTGAGTGTCACTGTCCCTTCCCACACGGCGATGGGTGGGGGGGCGGGGGTGGTTGCCGGTTGCTGAGGGGTGGGGGAGGGGGAGATGGGGGGACGCGGGGAAGGGGAGACGCGGGGAAGGGGGGAGGGAGAGACGCGGGGAGGGGAGGAGGGGGAAGGGAAGACGCGGGGACGCGGAGAGGGAGAGACGCGAGGAGGGGGGGAGGTTGTGGGCCGGGCCACGCAGCCCAGCAGGAGGGCGGCAAGAACGGCGAATAGCAGAAGGGCCAGGCGGAGCGCGCATGACACGAATGGCCTGATCGGAAAGCGTTTTTTGTTCGTGTGGATTCGCCCATTCGTGTCATTCATGATAGCGCAGGTAGTGACATTTACCTGCCCATGTAGCGCAGGCCGCCGGGCCTGCTTCGCGCAGGCTGGCAGTCCGCGCTACAGGCTAGCAGCCTGCACTGCTGCACCGCTTTCGGATCTTCCCAGCCAGCATGCGGGCACGGACAGGGGCATCCCCCACGTACCCCGAAACGTCGAACAGGGCGCGGATGCGGTCCTGTGACAGGTAGGCCAGCAACCGGGGGTCCTCTGCCAGCCGACCGGCCAGCGGATTGGGGTGGCCGACCCGCACCGCCTCCCAGGCGGCCATCGAGTGCTGCCGCAGCCGTTCGTGCATCTCCTGCCGATCTGCGCCTGCTTTGACCAGCTCCATCAGAAGCCGCTCGGTGGCGGCGAAGGGAGCGTGGGCGTCCAGGTTGCGGGCGATGGCTACCCGGTCCAGTACCAGCCCGCGCACAAGCCGGGCGGCGCGGACCAGCATCTCATCGGTCGCCAGGAATGCATCGGAGAGGGTCAGGCGGCGGTTGGCCGAGTCGTCCAGCGTGCGCTCCAGGAGCGACTCGGCCCCGTTCTGCCAGGCCACAGCCGGCAGCGCGGCCACGTACCGGGCCAGGGAGCAGATGTTCTCGGCCGTGATCGGGTTCCGCTTGAACGGCATCGCGCTGGAGCCGACCTGGGCGCGGCCGAAAGGCTCGCTCCATTCGCCGATGGCTGGGGACTGAAGCAATCGCAGGTCGAAGGCGAAGCGGTGCAGGCTCTGCGCGACCCCCGCCAGCACCGTCAGCACCCGCCAGTCCTGCTTGCGAGGGCAGACCTGGGTGGCAACCGGGTAGGCCTCCAGCCCCAGGAACTCCATCGCCCGCCGCTCCAGCTCGGCGGGGGTCCATCCTGTGCCGGCCAGGAGCTGGGCATAGGAGGCGGAGGTCCCCACAGCTCCCTTGAACCCCTTGCCCCGCACCTCCATCAGCAGGCGGTCCACCTCCCCCAGATCGGCCAGCAGGTCCTGGCCGTATTGGGCCAGCCGGTAGCCGACGGTGGTGGGCTCGGCCGGCTGGAGGTGGGTGTAACCCATACAGGCCAGGTCGGCCGTCTCCTCGATGCGGTCGGCCAGGGCGAGCAGCAGGTCAGTCAGCCGCTGCCGGATCAGGACGAGCGATTCCCGGATGCGCAGCACGTCGGCGTTGTCCTTCACATCCTCGCTGGTCGCCCCCAGGTGGAGGATGGGAGCGCCGACGGGGCACTGCTCGGCGAAGGCCTGCAGCTCGGCCATCAGGTCGTGGCGCAGCTCCGCCTCCAGTTGGGTCGCCCGTTCGATGTCCACCTGATCCTGACGGGCTTCCAGGTCGGCTACCTGCTCGGGGGTGACCAGGCCAGCCTCCTGCTGGGCTTTCGCCAGCGCCACCCAGATGTGACGCCACAGCCTGCGCCGATGGGCCTCGCTCCAGATGCTCCGCATCTCGGCCGAGCCGTATCGCCAGGTGAACGGCGAGAGATAGGTTTCATGATCGAACATCAGGGATATTGTACCACATTCCTGGAGGAGGGGTATGGGGATGCGGAGATGCGGGGACGCGGAGAAGGGAGAGAGGAAAGTCAGGGGAGGAGGGCCTGTCGGCGGTACCAGTCGAGTGTGGCCTGGACTCCCTCATCGAAGGGTGTGGGGACGAAGCCCAGCTCCCGCCGGGCCTTCTCATTGCTCACCTGCCAGTCGTAGAAGACGTAGGGGTAGAGGCCGATAGGGTAGTAGGGTTCGCGGCCGGTCAGGCGGGAGAGCCAGGTCCAGAGCCGGGCCAGGACGACCATTCCCCAACCGGGTGCAGGGATCCAGCGGATGCGGCGGCCGATGGCGCGCTCCAGCGCCTCGCCGACCTGACGGTGGGTGAGGCACGGCCCACAGATGTTATAGACCTGGCCGGGGCGTCCCCGCTCCAGCGCGGCCCCTACCGCCCAGGCTACGTCCTTTACGTAGGCGGGGAAGGTGACGTGGCGGCCTCCGTGGACCTGGACCGGCAATCCTTTGAGGGGATCCTCGAAGAAGAGGCGGTTGAAGGCGTAGCGACCCCAGGGGCCGTACATCGCTCCTGGTCGGAGGACCACCACCAGCAGGCCGTAGTTCCGATGGTAGGTCAGAGCCAGCCGCTCCGCTGCCAGCTTAGACTCCTGATAGGGGTCCAGGGGGTGGCAGGGGGTCTCTTCCGTGATCACTTCCCCCTTCGGCGGCCGACCGACCACAGCTATGGTGGAGATATGGATGAACTGCTCGACGCCGGCTTTTCGAGCTGCCTGAAGCAGATTGCGGGTGCCGTCCACGTTGGCCGAGAAGAAGGCCTCTTTGGGGCCCCAGAAGCGGAACCGAGCGGCGGCGTGGACGACGGCGCGGCAACCTTCGGCCGCCTGCATCGCTGTCTGTGGGTCGCGGACATCCCCCCAGGCCAGCTCCACCCCCAGCTCTTGCAGGAACCCGTAGTCGGAGGTGGGGCGTACCAGTGCCCGCAGCCGGTATCCCTGCTCGACCAGGTATGGGCAGAGGTTACGGCCCAGAAAGCCGGTCGCGCCGGTGATGAGAAGGAGAGCAAGTGCCATCATATAAACAGGACTTGCGCAGTTGAATCGTCTCTCGCCACAGGGGCACAGAGGATGCAGAGTTTCACGGAAAATTCCGGGGTTTCTCGGTATTTCTCTGCGCTCCTGTGCCCTCCGTGTCTCTGTGGTTTATATCCCCAGCGCTGTTCGCGTCTCTGCTGTGGGCGCCCCGGTCTTCGGGTCCCAGCCGTACTCGGCATAGGCCCCGGCCAGGAGGCGGTCCATATCGGGGATGGTGCCTTCGGTGCCCCCTTCTGCCAGCGGCTGGAGGAGCAGGTCGGGGAGCCGGTCGTCGGCGGGGGTGAGGCCCCGGCGAAGGTTGAGGAGCCGCTTGAGGGAGACGATCCGTTTGCCCAGCCTCATCAGGTCTTCGGCCTCCAGCCCCCAACCGGTGACGCAGTTGAGGGCGGCCAGCACCCGTTCCACGCCGGGGTTCTGGAACTGGCAGAGGATCATCGCATTGTAGAGGTTGCGCCAGGCCTGCTGACGGGCGGCGATCCGTCCCTTCTCCTCCGATGTGTCGAAGCGGTCGCCGGGGAGGATGCCCAGCTCGATGGCGGGGCCCTGCCCGGTGTCCACGCCGTACATATCCCCTTCCATATGACAGGCTCCACGGGGGGAGAGGGCGTAGGTGACCGCCAGTCCGACGAAGGCGCGGGGGTCGTGCATCGGCACCTCCAGCCGGTTAACCGTCGCGGCCAGCTCCGGCACGCCGAAATGGTCGGCCAGGGCTGCGTTCCCCTCGGCCAGGAGGTCGCCGAACCCCTCGCGGCGGCCGGTCAGCTCGATCAGGCAGTGGAGGACGGCGGCGTCGCCGTAGCGGATCGGGATGCCGCCGGTCTCCTTTTCGGTGAGGATACCCCGCTCGAACAGCTCGCAGGCCAGGGCGAGGGTGACGCCTGTGCTGATGGTATCCAGTCCGTAGAGGTTGCAGAGGTGGCCGGCGTAGATCACCGCCTCCAGGTCGCCCACCATCGTAAGCGCCCCTAATGCCCCAAGGGTCTCATACTCGGGACCGTCTACCTTCTCCAGGCCGTAACTGGGGGCGCGGGTCTCTCGCCCGCAGGCGATGGGGCAGCGGTAACAGGCGGTGTTCCGGTTCTGGAACTGCTCCACCATCACCACGCCGGAGAGATTGCTGGCCCCCTCCCATTCCCCTTTCTGGAAGTAGCGGATAGGGAGATCGCCGTACATCAGCGCCATATCCACATATCCGGCCGTGCCGGCCATCTGGATCGCCATCGCCGCCATGTCCTCGTCCAGGCCGGCGATGACCTCACGGGTCAGTGCTTTGAGCCCCTCCGGGTCGGCCAGGGGGACCTGGGCGGTGCCTCGCAGACCGATGGCTTTCAGGTTCTTCGAGCCCATCACCGCCCCCATGCCGGTCCGGCCTGCAGCCCGGCCGTGGTCGTTGATCACGGCAGCCATTTTGACCAGGCGTTCTCCCGCCGGGCCGATGCAGAGGACGCGGGCTTTCGGTTCCCCCATTGCCTGCCGCACCTGCTCCTGGGTCTCGTAGGTATCCAGTCCCCAGAGGTCGGACCCGTCGTGCAGCGCGGCGCGGCCTTCGGTGATGGAGAGCCAGACGGGGCGCTTCGCCTGGCCGGTGACGATGACCCCGTCATAGCCGGCGAAGCGGAGCTCGGGGCCGACGAAGCCGCCGGTGTTCGATTCTCCCCAGATGGAGGTGAGGGGGGAGAGGGCGCAGACGGAAAGGCGACCCGCCGAGGGCATCGAGGTGCCGACCAGCGGGCCGGTCATCAGGATAAGGGGGCTCTCCGGTCCCAGCGGGTCGGTGTTGCCGTCCACCATATCGTAGAGATAGCGGGCGGCCAGGCCGCTGCCGCCGACGAAGGCGCGGGCGAACTCTTCGTTGAGCGGCTCGTCCCAGATCTCCTCTGTCCCCAGGTCTACCCGCAGGATTTTGCCCAGATAGCCGTGCATCTCTCCTCCTCAGTTGCTACAAGCTATTTATGGGACAAGCTAAAGCTTGTCCTACAGTTCAGTTGCTACGAGCCGTCTGTAGGACAAGCTGAAAGCTTGTCCTACAGCAGGGTGATCCGTCTGAACCGCTCGACGTAGCGGGGGGAGCCGTCCTCGCCCTCGACCCGGTGCCGTTCCCTGAGCCGCTTCTCCAGTTGTTCGAAATCGGCGATCTGGGAGCGGTGCTGTCGGAGAGCCTCCAGCTTCTTGGGGAAGGTCTCAGAAATGTCAACCTCCGTGTCCGGGTCCGACGTTCCTGCCAGGTAGACGGTGTGGACGCGGTGGGGCATCAGCCCTTCCTGAAGCAGTTCGGGGAACTGGAGGGGGTTGCGGGCGTCCGGGAAGACGGCATCCAGTGCTGCATCCCCCACGGCCCGGTGGTCGGGGTGGTTGAGGTAGTGGGGGTGATAACGGACGGTGGGGTCGGATGTGATGACGATATCGGGGCGGAAGCGGCGGATCTGGCGGGCCAGGTCCCGGCGTAGCTCCAGAGTTGGGGTAACGGAGCCGTCCGGGTGGTTGAGGAAGACGACCTCCCGTACCCCAAGGATCCGGGCGGCGGCCCGTTGCTCCCCTTCTCGGATACGGGCCAATTCTTCTGGCGACATATGGGGGTCGTCCGCCCCGCGTTCTCCGTGGGTCGCCAGAACGTAGATGATCTCCCGGCCTTCCTGTGCCCACCGTCCCACGGTTCCCCCACAGAGAAACTCGGGGTCGTCGGGGTGGGCGAGGATGACCATAACCCGTTGCTGGTTCTCTTCTGCCATAGGCTACTGGGGGTGGAAGTGTTGTAGTGTTGTAGACCGGTCGGCGTTATGCGGGGATGACCTCGACCTCCTCCGCAGGCACCTCGACCCGGCGGTCCTTGACCTGGACGATGACGGCTTCCTTCAGTGGCAACAGCCCTACAACCTTACCGATGCCGTAGGGAGTACGGACCCGGGCTTTTCGTTTGGGCAGTTCCCTGGAGACTTCCTGGTACATTTCGTACTCGTAGATCAGGCAACAGCGGAGTCGCCCGCACATGCCGGTGATCTCGGAGGGGGTGAGGGAGACCTCCTGGGTCTTGGCCATACGGATAGAGACAGGGCAGAACTCGGAGAGGAAGCGGGAGCAGCAGCGGGGTTCGCCGCAGGCTCCATAACCTCCGAGCAGCTTGGCCTGGTCCCGCGGCCCGATCTGTCGGAGCTCCACGCGCACCCGCAGGAGTTGGGCCAGTTGCTGCTGGAGTTCCTGTACACCTTCCTTCAGTTCGGACTCGTAGAGGATCGTGAGCCTCTTGCCGTCCAGAGTGTACTCGGCAGAGGCGAACTTGATGGGGAGGGACTTTTTTCTCGCCAGTGCGCGGGCCTCATCCAGTGCCTGTCTGGCCTTGTCTTCCAGTTGCTGGCGCAGGGCGAGGTCGGCGCCGGTGGCCCGGCGGAGGACCGGCTTCAGGTCATTCCGTTGGTGCTCGGCCGGGAGCTGGTGGACAAAAGCAACCTGCCCGATCTGACGTCCCCAGGCCGTGTCCACAATAACAAAGTCGCCGGGGGTCAGGTCCTTACACTCGCCGGGGGTAAAAGTGTAGACCCTGCCACCTTTTTGGAACCGTACACCAACGACGGGCGTCGGCTCTTCTCTGTGCTCCTGATCCAAATCCTTCTCAGGCTCCTGACTCAAGTCCTTTCTTCTCCCCAATACGGAGCAATCTCTCTTTATCCAAGAGGAAGGCCTTGTGCCGTTCGAAGGCGGCGAGTTCGATTTCCTGACCCATCTTGATGGCGTCGAAGGGGCAGAACTCGGCGCAGAAGCCGCAGTTCATGCAGATGCTGATGTCTATATGAAATTCGGCTGGCTCCCTCAGCGGTTTCCCTGTCTCCGGATCGGTGGCGCGGACGATCCAGATGCACTGGGGGGGGCAGACCCGGGCGCAGGTGCCGCAGGCGGTGCAGCGGGGTTTCCCCGTCTCTTCGTCGTATACAAGGTAGGGGAAGGCGCGGAACCGTTCGGGGAGGGGCAGCCGTTCGGCCGGGTACTGGACGGTGAACACCCCACGCCCCTTTGGGCTCTGGCGCACGGGCAACGCTTCAGGAGAGTACCGCTTGCCGAAGCCGCCCTTGAAGAACCACTTCAGGTCATCTATATAGGTCTCGACAAAACGGCGAAAGGTGACGGCAAACGCCTTGAGGACGTAAAGACTGGCACGCATCAGCGATCTACCTCCCCCATCGTGATGTCAATGCTGGCCAGGATGATCACCACATCCGCGATCAGATGTCCCCGGCAGAGCTCATTCATCACGGCCAGATTGATGAAGGAAGGGGCGCGCACATGGTATCGGTACGGGTTCGTCCCCCCGTCGGAGACGATGTAGTAGCCCAGTTCCCCTTTCGGCGCTTCGATACGGCCATAAGCCTCTCCGGGCGGGACCTTGAGGGTGGCTTTGGGCTTGCTGGCGATCACCGGGCCCCCGGGCAGTCGGTTGAGGGCCTGCTGGAGGATGCGCAGGCTCTGTCGCATCTCCCCTACCCGGACCAGGTACCGGTCGTAGACATCGCCGTTGGTGCCGGTGACGATGTCGAAGTCGAACTCGCTGTAGATCGAGTAGGGCTCGGCCCGACGGACGTCGTAGGGGACGCCGGAGCCGCGCAGGAGGGGGCCGGTGCAGCCGTAGGCGACGGCTACATCTGGCGGCAGCACGCCCACGCCGATGGTCCGTGCGCGGAAGAGTTCGTTGTCGGTGAAGAAGGCCTCCAGCTTATCCACGAACCGGGGCAGCCGCTCGAAGGCCAGCTCGCGGGCCAGGGCGACGGCCTCTTCGGACATATCGTGGGCCACGCCGCCGAACCGCATGTAGTTGCACATCATCCGGGAACCGGCCGTCATCTCGAAGAGGTCCAGGATCAGCTCCCGCTCCTCCAGCGCGTAGAGCATCGCCGTGAAGTAGATGCCCAGGTCGTTGCCGGTGAAGCCGATGGAAACGGCGTGGTTGAGGAAACGGGTGAACTCGGCCATGATGACCCGGATGTACTCTGCCCGCTCCGGCACTTCCACATCCAGCAGCTTTTCCACCGCGATAGCGTATCCCAGGTTGTTGGACATCGAGCAGACATAGTCCAGCCGGTCGGTGTAGGGCATATTGCCCAGCCACGTGTTCCGCTCGCCGATCTTCTCGTGGCAGCGGTGGAGAAAGCCGACGATCGGCTCGATCTTCTGAATGGTCTCCCCCTCCAGGGTGACCAGCAGCCGGAGGACGCCGTGGGTGCTGGGGTGATGGGGGCCCATATTCAGCACCACCCGGTCCACAGGGTGGGCGGGGTTCTTCTGCTGGGCTACCTCGTCGTGGGGGCCGTACCCCCAGACGTCGGCCATCGGCCGCCATCCCCGGGGGGACCAGCCCGGAGGGTAGCGGAGGTTCTGCTTCAGCGGCGTCCGCTCCTCTGCGGGCACGGGGTGTCCCTCCGGGAAACGGCTGTCGAAGGGCTTGTGCTCCTGCTCGTAATAGGGTTCGTGCCAGTCCTTGCGCAGGGGATGGCCGTCGAACCCCTCCCAGAGAAGAATGCGCCGCAGGTCCGGGTGCCCCTCAAACCGGATCCCCATCAGGTCCCACGCCTCCCGTTCCTGGAAGAGAGCGGAGGGGAAGACGGGGACCAGGGAGGGGACGGTTGGGTCCTCCCGGTCGGCGTGGACGTGGAGGACGAGGGGGCCACCGGTGGGCTGGAAGAGGTGGTAGACCGTCTCGAAGCGGGGTGGAAGGCCATTGGTCCCTTCGGGGTAGTCCACTCCAGTGACACTGGAGAGGTAGCTGTAGCCCAGTTCGTCGCGCAGGTAGGTGGCGACCTCTACCAGCCGGTCCCGGCTGACGATCAGTCCCTGGTAGGGTTCCGGAGCTGGCTCCACCGCGCCGGGGAACCGCTCCTGCAGGTGTGCTGTCAATCCGTTTGTGGGTTCAGGGGTGACTTCCTTTGCCATCGGTATCCCTCACTCGGCTGGTGGCTGGTTACTGGTTGCTGGCTGCTGGCTGCTGGAGGGCCTCAATCTGCTCGGTGAGCCGCCAGTCTACCAGGTCGGGCCCCAGCTCCGGGACGGGTATGCTTCGGTCCGCTTCGCCCTTGCGGTACCAGCGCAGGTCGCGGATAGACTCCCGCTCCATCTTGGCGTGGATGGTGAGGAAGCCGTGGAGCAGGGCCTCGGGCCGGGGCGGGCAGCCTGGAACGTAGACGTCTACGGGGAGGAACTTGTCTATGCCGGAAACGACGTTATACCCTTCCTTAAACGGCCCGCCGGAGATGGCACAGGCCCCCATCGCCAGCACGTATTTGGGTTCGGGCATCTGGTTGTAGAGGCGGATGACCTGAGGGAGCATTTTCTTGGTGACCGTACCGTTGATGATCATCAGGTCCGCCTGGCGGGGGCTGGCCCGCATGATCTCCATCCCGAAGCGGGAGGGGTCGAAGCGGGAGGCGAATGTGCCGATCATCTCGAAGGCGCAGCAGGCCAGGCCGAAGAAGATAGGCCACAGAGACCGCTTGCGTGCCCAGTTGTAGATCGCATCAATGGGCGTGATGTGGACAGTGCCAACCAGCTCAGGGGGAATCTCAGGCAATTGCCTTTTTCGGGGTGGCATGACGACGCTTCCTCCGCAGTTCAGGTAGTAGAGCGTTTTGGCGTGTCAAACGGGATGTATTTTACAACGGACTGACGGAAAGTGCAACTCGCTTCACCACTGGACAGCTTAGCCGTTCCCCATTATAATCTCCGGCGTGAAAAGAGCGCTCCTCCTCTGGATGATGGTGATATGTCTCCTGGAGGCGTGTGGGAGAGGGACGGCTGCCCCGGCCGACCCGACCCCTGTCCCTCCGACCCCTACCGCCACCCCCGTCCCCCCGACTCCTGAGGATGCAGCCATCGCCTTTCTCTCTGCCTGGGAGGGCGGGGACCCGGAGGGGATGTACGCTCTGCTGGCCCCCTCCTCCCGGGCAGCCATCGCTCCAGCCGACTTCGCCAGCCGCTACCGTGCCGCTTTCCGCACCGCCACCGTCCTCACCCCAACCGCCTCTCTCCAGGCAGTGCTCCAGGACGGGAGCGTCGCCCAGGCTGCCTGCCAGCTCTCCTGGGAGACGGCACTGGTGGGGACGGTGGTGACCGACACTGTGCTTTCCCTCATTTTCCAGGATGGACGGTGGTGGGTGGAGGGTTCGGGCGATCTGATCTGGCCCGGGTTGGGGGAGGCAAATTACCTCTACATGGAATACCACATCCCGGCCCGCGCCAACATCTACGACCGCAACGGGCTGGCCCTGGCGGCCGAAGGGACCATCGTCACCGTCGGAGTGGTGCCGGGGCAGATCCAGGACGAGCAGGCTGTGCTGGCGGCGTTGAGTCTGGTGACGGGGCTTCCCCCCGAAGAGATCCGTGCCCGCTATGCCGACCGCCCCGCCGATTGGTGGACCCCTATCGCCGACATCCCCGCCCAGGTGAGCGTGGAACATGCCGATCTGCTGCTGAACACCCCTGGCATTGTGGCCCAGGAGAAGGAAGGGCGCACATACTGGGATCACGGCGTGGCCCCCCATGTGGTCGGGTGGGTGGCCCCGGTGCCAGCAGAGCAACTGGAGGCTTACCGCGCGCGCGGATACCGGGGGGATGAGTGGGTGGGGGTGGCCGGGCTGGAGGCGTGGGGGGAGCCGTACCTGGCCGGAACCCACGGCGGCACGCTCTACCTGATGAGTCCCGCTGGCCAGCCCCTCGCCGTCCTGGCCCATAAGGACGCTGTCCCCAGCCGCGCGCTCTACACCACCATAGACCGACCGCTCCAGCAGCAGGTCCAGCAGATTCTGGGAGACCGCAGGGGGGCTGTTGTTGTGATGGACGTCCATACCGGGGCGATCCTGGCTATGGCCAGCGGCCCCTCTTTCGATCCCAATGTCTTCGTCGGGCCGACGGGTGGGGAGGAGCGGATCGCCACTCTCTCCGATCCGCGCCACCCCCTGGTCAACCGGGCCACCCAGGGAGCCTACCCCTGCGGCTCCGTCTTCAAGGTGGTGACGATAGCGGCTGCAATGGAGGCCGGAGGGATGACAGCGGACTCCACCTTCTGGTGCCCCGGCTACTGGGACGGGCTGGGCCCCCAGTACCGGAAGCGGTGCTGGAGGGAAGGGGGGCACGGGAACATCAACCTGAAGGACGCCCTGACCGCTTCCTGCGATGTCACCTTTTACTCTCTGGGGCAGACGCTGGACGGAATGGATCCGGCGATTCTGCCCCGCTTTGGGCGCTCCTTCGGCCTGGGGATGCCGACGGGACTGGCGGAGATCCCCGAAACCCCGGGGCTGATGCCGGACCCGGAGTGGAAGCAGGCGACATACGGGGAGAACTGGTGGCCGGGCGATAGTGTCAACCTGGCGATCGGGCAGGGATACCTGCTGGTCACGCCGCTGCAGGTGGCGAGGATGATGGCCGCCGTGGCGAACGGAGGTACCCTGTACCGCCCCTATCTGGTTCAGCGGATCGCCGCGGCCGGGGAGGCCTACCCCGAGGTCGTTGTCCAGCCCGAGGTGGTGGGGACTCTGCCCGTCTCAGCGGAGAACCTGGCCGTCATCCAGGAGGCGCTGAAGGGGGTGACCACTTCCCCCATCGGCACGGCGACTTACCGGTTCGTGGGGATGGGCATCCCCGTGGCCGGCAAGACCGGAACGGCGGAAGCGCCGGGAGCGGATACCCTTCCACACTCATGGTTTGCCGCCTACGCCCCGGCGGACAATCCAGAGATCGCGGTCGTGGTGATGGTGGAAAACGCGGGAGAGGGATCATCGGTAGCCGCGCCGATGGTACGAGGGGTGGTGGAAGCTTATTACGGCCTTCCCCTCACTCCCCTCCCGCCAGAGGCCCAGCCGCCGGAAAACCCGCAGTGAAGCGAGAGGATGCCGCGGTCGAGTAAACCACGTTGCTGGCATGGAAAAGCTGATCCGAGGCGCTCAGGAACTGGGGATCGCCCTCAACAAGGACCACCTCTCCCTCTTCCAGACCTATTACGAGGAGCTGGTGGAGTGGAACCGGCGGTTTAACCTCACTGCCATCACCGACTACGAAGGGGTGCAGGTCCGCCATTTCCTGGACTCCCTTTCCTGCCTGCTGGCCCTTCCCCGGGCGAAGCTCCAGGCCGGCGCACGGGTGATTGACGTGGGTACCGGGGCTGGTTTCCCGGGCCTCCCTCTCAAAATCCTCTGCCCGGGGATGCGGCTCACACTGCTGGAGGCGGCCCAGAAAAAGACGGTCTTTCTGGAGCACCTGATCGGCCGGCTGGGGCTGCGGGAAGTGGAGGTGGTCCACGGCCGGGCGGAGGAGCTGGGCGCCAGCCCGCGCTACCGGGAGCGGTACGACTGGGCGCTGGCGCGGGCGGTGGCGGAGATGCCGACCCTGGCCGAGTACCTGCTGCCCCTGGTGCGGGTGGGGGGAGCGGCCCTGGCCCAGAAAGGGGAAGGAGGCCCCGCCGAGGTCCACGCTGCTGAGGAGGCGATCCGCATCCTGGGTGGGCGGGTGCAACGACTGGTGCCGGTGACGCTGCACGGGTTGGCGGAGACGCGGTATCTGGTTGTGGTGGATAAGGTGGCCGCTACACCAGAAAGGTATCCCCGTCGTCCGGGGATACCGGAGAAACGGCCGCTGGGGTGAAGGTCGCTGGTTGAATAGTGACAAGGAGGGAGGTCAAATGGAGCACAGGGAAGGGAGCTTTCGGGGAGCTGGCGGGCTTGAGCTGTACGATCAGTGCTGGCGACCGGAGGGAGAACCCAGAGCGGTGCTGGCCGTGGTCCACGGCTTCGGCGAGCACAGTGGCCGCTATATGAACGTGGTGGACCGCCTCGTGCCCAGGGGATACGCTGTCTGGAGCTTCGACCATCGGGGGCACGGCCGCTCGCCCGGCCAGCGGGGATACATCAACGAGTGGTCGGAGTTCCGGGAGGACGTGCGGGCCTTCCTGCGGACAGTCGCCGATCAGGAGCGGGGCCGCCCCCTCTTCCTGATGGGCCACAGCCTGGGGGGCCTCATCGTCCTGGAGTATGCGCTGCACTACCCCGAGGGGCTGAAAGGAGTGATCGCCTCTGCCCCCGCTCTGGGCCAGGTGGGGATCTCCCCCTTCCTGCTCACCATGAGCCGCGTCCTCTCCCGGCTCCTGCCGCGATTCTCACTGGATACGGGGCTGGATGCCTCCGCCATCTCCCGCGACCCGGAGGTGGTGCGCGCCTACAAAGAGGATCCGCTGGTGCACAGCAAGGGGACGCCACGGCTGGGGACGGAGATGGGAAAGGCCATCGAGTGGGTCCAGAGCCACGCCGGGGAGTTCCGGCTGCCGCTACTGGTCCTTCAGGGAGAGGCGGACCGGCTCGTGCCGCCCGAGGCCAGCCGTGCCTTCTTCGAAAAGGTGACCTTCCCGGATAAGGAGTGGCACGGGTACGCGGGGGGCTACCACGAGCCCCACAACGACATCACCCGCGACCAGGCTCTGTCCGACCTGGAAAGCTGGCTGGAGCGGCACCTGTTGTAGCTTGACGAGAGGGGGTGCCCGCCGCAGGCGGGCGGAGGTGGGGTGAGGGCCAAGCCGAAGGATGCAATAGGTGCGCCCCGTTGACTCACGGAAAACGCGGGGGATGTAAGGCGGGTGGTCCCCCCTTTCCCGGCGGTACCCTATACTTCCACCAGCCGGTATCTCCGGTTGCCGAGTCCCAGAGCGGCCGCCGCATCTACGTGGGGCTGGCCGTCTACTCCAAGCGTTGCGGGGAGGACAGGCTGGCCGTACTGCACCCGCCGGTCGGCGGCAGCGGAATCGGGCAGCGGGACCGCACCGTTGATCCGGTCCAGCGTCGCCTGCTCCACCGCCACAATGTCGTCCCCGCCGAAGATCCCCTGGTCCTGCACCAGCGGGGTGTCGGCCATCGGCATGCAGTCGCACTCTGGCTGGACCTCCAGGGCGAAGTTCAGGTAGACCACCTTGCCCGGCTGGAAGGTGGAGAGGACCGCCTGGACCGATTCCGCCAGCGCCATCTGGAACTCGTCCTCTCCCCGCTTCTGGAGCTGGATCGCTCCCTCCGGGCAGACCCGTTCGCACCGGCCACACCGCCAGCACTTCTCCTCGTCCACCGCCAGCCCCTCTTCCGTCTCGAAGATAGCTTCGGTGGGGCATACGTGGAGGCACTGGAGGCAGAGGGTGCAGAGTTCCGGGTCGCGCACCACCTTTGATTCCGGGCTTGCGGCGTGGAGGTGGCCCCGGGCCTGTCGCCAGTCCCCGCTCCGGTGGCGGCCGGCCACGCCACCCATCGCCAGGTTCTTGATCGCGCCCCCGTACCCGGCGCCGATGTGCCCCTTGCAGTGGGAAACGACGACCATCGCCGGCGCGTCGTGGATGGCGGAGGCAACCCGCACCGTCCCCAGAACCGGCCCGGCCTTCACCTCGACGCTGTCGCAGCCGAAAAGGCCGTCGGCCAGGATCACCGGGCAGCCCACCGACTGGGGGTTGATCCCGTTCTGATTGGCCACCTCCAGGTACTCCCAGCCGTTGATGCGGACCGTATCGCAGACGAAGGGCCTGCCTCCCACTGCCTTCACCGCATCTGCCACCTTACGCAGAAAGACCGGCCTCACCACCCGGTGGGCCCCGTGAGAGCCGAAGTGGGTCTTGATAGCCACATACTCGTCTTTTTCGATCCGGCTTCCCAGCTCCAGTTTCTCCAGCAGCCGTTCCAGCCGGGCGACCAGGCTATGCTCGTAGTCCCAGCGGGTGGCTCTGGCTGTGGCAAAGTAGACCAGGCTTTCCATAAGAAGACCTCCATTCAGACTGCCTTAAGCGGAGTGAAGAGGCAGAACTCCATCGCAGGGGGACAGGGCGGGCGTCCTCTGCGACTCAGGGGTGGGGTTCACGGCTTTCACATTTCACGGAAATCCAGAGATCTCGAAGGTATATCCCAGGATCGTGAGGACGGCAGCCGCCGCTTCGGGACGGGCGAACTCCAGTTCGACCTCCCGCGCGTCGTATGCCTCAATTGTCCAGGGCAGAGGAGGGGCTGCCAGGATCATTTCCCCCGGCCCGGCGCTGGAGCTGAGGGAGATATCGTCGGCGGAGACGGTGAGGGGAACTTCGCCAGGATTGTAAATCTCGGCGACCACGTGGAGGACCTCCCCGCCCTCTCCGAGGAAGGCCTCCAGGATGTCCACCTCAGGCTGGGTGATCGGGGAGGTTGGTGGGTTATAGGGGATGGTGAACCGGGCCCGCAGCTCCGAATCGGAGTGCAGGCCGAAGGTCCACGTGAAGGCCGGGCCGGCCAGCTCCTCCGGGACGATATAGGCGGCCGTCCCGCTGACCCCCATCCCCGCGGGCACATCGCCGGTGAGGGGACCGTACTCTCCCAGGTCGGCATAGGAGGGGGTGGGGAGGTACCGGTTTCCCGCCCCGTCGGTCAGTTCCATCACCAGCGCTCTTGTGTCCAGAGCAGCCTGACCGGTGTTCTGGATGGTAAACTCCACCAGAAACACAATCGTCCCCGAGGGGAGGTCCTCCGCAACCTCGGCATGGCCGTCCATCACCGTCACCTGGGCGTCGCCGATCTGGACCGGCTGGCCGGGGCTGGCGCTCACGCCGCTGGCCGACGGAGGAAGCTCCTCCACCATATCGAAATCGGCAAAGACCGCTTCCCGTTTCTCCTCTCCAACTTTCAGGAGCACGAGCGTGAGGGCAGGGCGGGATTGGTCGAAGAGGGCGGGGTCGTCGGGGCTGACCTCCTGCCGATGGGCGACGCGGAAGAGAATGCGGGTGCCGTTGGAAAGCCGGAGGCGGATCGGGTCGCCCGGCTCAAGCTGACCGACAAGGGCCTGGTTTTCCTCTGTAGCCTCCAGCCCCAGCACGTAGTTGATCACGGTGCCGTAGAACCAGATAGCGGAGCCGGCGTAGGCGGATGGGTCTATCGCCGTCCCCTCCCCCGGTCCGGTTGCCCGTACCGGGAAGGACTGCCCCTCGATCTCCAGGTTGGATGGGAGGGGAAGGGTGAGCTGGGTGTCGCCAATTTCGACAATGGGGGCGGGCGGTGGGGTGAGGGGGCTGAGGGAGACGCGGGTGATCTCCAGCTCCATCCCGGCTGGGCGGGAGGGAAAGAGGGTGGAACGGAAAGCCAGGAGGAGGATCAGGGCCACGATCAGGAGGGCGGCACCGGCGATGGCGATGACGGGTATCCCTTTCGACCGCCATATGGACGGCCGGCCGGCCCGGGGAGGGGTCGCTTCCGGTTTCTCCGGCAGCGATTCAGGTTGGGGGACCATCGTTTCGGCCATGGGCGCCCTCCTGGATAGGGGCCGCTTCAGGGGACTGCCGTCGGCAGCGGCTGGGGGGCGATGCGGATGTACAGCGATGCCCCCTCGCTGCCGATCAGTTTCTCGACGCCGAGGTAGGGGATATGGATCCGGACAGGACCACGGGCGGCGGCGGTGAACTGGAGGTGGCCCACCTCGTCGGTGAATCCCTCGGCGATCTGTTCGCCGGTAGTGGCCTCGTAGGCCTGGACCAGAATGCCGCTGACCCCCTCCCCTGCCCCGGGACTGCGGTCGTTGTTGGCATCGTAATAGACCAGCAGGTCAACCGGGACAAACCGGAGGGCGGGCGTGCCGGTAGGAGAGGGGGGTGGGGGGGTGGCCAGTGTGCGGACCGCCAGCATGCCGCCAGGGGTAGGGGTGGGGAGAGGGGAGACGGAAGTCGGGGGAGTGGCGCCTGGCTGCTCGGGGGTGGAGGCGGGACGGGGTGTGGGGGTGACGGTGGGGATGCCCGGGATGGACATATCGCATCGGAGGCTATAGCTGCTCTGCTGGACGTCGGTGAGCGGCAAGCGCCCCCCGTGGCCGACCAGCACGTAGAGGAAGCCCTCATAGGTGGCAAAGTAGGAAAAGCGACTGCTGTAATCCCCCAGTTCCACATCGTCGTTCCCGCCGAGGGGGTTGTGGTCCTTGTCGTAGAAAATCATGTTGGTGTCCACACCCGGCCCCAGGTCCATTGTCCTGCAGGTGTAGATGAGGCCCGGCTTCACCCAGATTTTGTAGTAGTCGTTGTCCTCCGCCCCTCCACCCCAGGGTATGAAGTTCAGCCTGTCATAGGTGATGTCGGTGGCGATGGTGGCGGCATGGGCAAAGTCGTAGTTCGGTTCGAATTCATCGGCGCCGGGGATGGAGGTGGGGGCGGGGCCGGGCGGGGGCGTGGGGGTGGATGTGGCCGGAGGGATGGCGGAGGCAAACAGGGAATAAGTGCCGCCGCTGCAGAAGTTGCTCACCTGAAACACCTTGAAGAAATAGGGGCCGGTGTTTTTGGCCTGCAGGGCGACGAAGGCACTGTTCCCATCCAGCGTGTTGGTGTCGGTGAGGACAGGGGTGTAGCTGGCATTGTAGACGATGATCCCCAGATTGTAGTTGCCCAGGCCGTCGGGAATGGCTTCGACTTCGTAGGTATATCCGACGATAGCGTTGTCCAGCCGGAAATAATCCTCTTCGGGAGGGACTTCGGCCCCCCGGTTGCCGGAGGCCAGCGCCAGGCCTTCGTAGTCGGCCAGGATCGCGGCAGTGGCAAAGCTGTTGATCCCCGGCAGGGCATCGGTGGTGGTGGTGGCCAGGGTGCAGGTGATGGGGGCTGCGGAGGGAGCCAGTGCAGGCCCGGATGCCGGGCCGAAGGGAGGCTGTGCGACGGGAGCGGCCTGGAGGGGTGTCGCCCGACCTGCGAGGATGGAGAGCAGGAAGAGCAACACGCCCCCTTCTGCTCCCGCGGCCAGCCACAGTGCCCATCTGGACTCTTTCATATCCGTCCCCTTCTCCCCGGCGCATATCAGCTTGTAAACGCCATGGGGCAATGTCAATATACCACAAAGCAGGGGAGACTTCAAGTCGGCTTAAAACTGATGTTCGGACGTGAGTTGGGACAGGGGTATTTACAAGATTTCCTCACCCCTCCCCCAGCGGCTTCGCCGCTACCCCCTCCCCTCAACTTTGGCTTTTTGGCCCGCGATTTTCCGCCAGGGCCCTCGGCCACACCTGCGGCCGAATAAAGAAGATTGTTTTT
>JBDOIF010000123.1:0-2258 GCA_041082215.1 Anaerolineae bacterium | reverse complement strand
CCGGCACGCCCAGGGTGTGCACCAACACGGTGCGGGCAAGCCGGTCGGCGACGCGGTAGAGGGGGCGTGGGGCCGCCAGCCGGTCGAGGATCAGGACCAGGGCCACCGTGCCGTGGTCTACCTCGGCCGCCGTCGGACAGTGGCGGTTGATGATCTGGCGCACCCGGAGACTCTCCAGGAGCGCGTAGAGTACGGGCAGGGTGCCTACGTGCCGTCGTAGTTGGGCACGGGTGAGCAGGTCAACGACGGCGGCCATCGTCAGTGCGCCCTTCAGGGCCAGACCGGTCCAGAAGGCGAACCACCGGGCGCGGCGCTGAGCCCGTTGGATGGCGCGACGCACGCGCCGGAGCGCCTCGTTACGCCACCAGCGGCGGGGGCGGTGAAGAGGCCGCCAGGGGACGAGCCAGCCGTTGTGTGGGTCGTGGATGACCACGCCCGTCAGCGCAGGCAGATGGGGCGTTACACCATCATCACCTGCCGCTTGCGCCGGCGTGGCGAACAGAACGACACAACAGACGATGGCCCACAGCAACCAGGCCGGGATGGAAATCTGGCGGAATCGCGCTTTGAACTGCATCGGGAGGCCTCCTTGGGATGATGTTGCTCCCTATCTTGCTACAGAAATCGCGATCCTGCAAGTTGCGCGCTCCATTCGGTTTTCAAGGTGCGGAAAATAGGCTTATCCCCCTACTTCAATACAACTTTACTTTCCGCTAACCCTGGTTGATGGATGCAAAAGGGAACTAGCCGGAGGGTTCTCCGGTTTCCTGCTCTTTCACAAAATTGTGGGCTTTTCCTGCCTATGAGGCAGCCGGGATGGTCCTGGGAATGGCTTTGTGGCGGCGATGTGCCTCCACTCCCTTCGGCAGATGGGCCGTCACCGACCGTTTTTCCCGAATTCGCCCGTTCAACGGGTAATCTTTGGGAAATCCCGCCTGCTCCAGCACCCGCCGCAGCCGTCCTGGGCTTTGTCGGGGCTGCCAATCCCAGAAGCCGGTGGGCACTGGCGGTAACACCGCTGCCTGGTAGAGCAACACATTGGCGGCCAACAGTGCCAATTCCGGCAAGCGCCGGGTGCTTTCCTGCGCAAACACCCATTGCCGCTCTAACCCCAGGAGCGGTTTGGCGACCTGGGGAATCTGCTCCACCGGCCACCGGTCCAGGTAGAGGCGGAAAACCGTCTCGGCGCTCACCAGGAGGTTGGTGAGCAGCACCAGCGGCGTCCGGTAGCGCGGGTCTCGAAAGACCCAGATGCTGAAAGTCTCGTTCTGGGCCGAGACCTTCTGATCGCTCCGTACTAGGTCGTGCCATCCCTGCGCCTGGATGACCCGCCCCTGGTAATGGAACTCTTGCTCTTCATCAGGAGGGGTGGCCGGGATGGTACGTCCCCGGTAGCGGCGCGGCAGGGGACGGACCAACGGGCCGTACTCCGGTGGATGTCCCTGTTGCTTGCGCTGGGGGAGTTCGTTCCGCCGTGCGGTACAGTTCTCCCGGACTCGCAAGACATATCGGGCGACGCCGGCCTTCTGCACCTCGGCGACCGAGACGCCCGCATCGTAGACCAGGACCTCGTCCGGTTTCAGATCGGCGGCTGCGGCGCGCAAGAGCCGCCGGGTCAGGAACTCCTGGTTATCCCCCTCTTCCGCCCGCAGGATACGACGCAGGAGGGGAATCCGCCGCCCTCCGACATTTCCTACCTCTACCAGGAGACCAAAGCCGATCCCTTTCAGGGCTTTCCCGGCCAGGGAGTGGAAGAACTTCCCGACCCATCCCTTCAGACGGGGACGCCAGAAGGCCGTCGTGTCCCCGGCCAGAGGCCGGAAGCCCTCGTACCGTTGCGCTTGCCATCGGCCCTGGGCCAGGACGTAAGCCCGGAAGGGGGAAAGAAGATCGCCGACTGCCCACGCTCCCTTCCGGAGCGCCTGACCACAACGGCGGACTTGAGCCGCCGTCAGGCCCAAGCTCTGGAGGGCGGGAAAGATGGCGCCCCGGCTATACAGGAAAGCGCCGCACAGGAGAGCCCAAAGCAGATACAGCAGGGCCTGGTTGGTACCAATCGGCAGGCCCTGAACCATTTGTTCCAAAAGACGCAGGGTTTGTTCTACAGCAGCGGCCATTCCTTCCTCCTGATTTTCTTGTTCTGCCTTTGTCAGGAGGATACCTCAATCCCTGCGGCGTGGCAAGTTAGCGGAAAGTAGAGATTTTTAGAAAATCATTTTGGCCGGGCGTTGACGGCCGATGAAATGGCACAAATTCGG
>JBDOIF010000073.1:0-1058 GCA_041082215.1 Anaerolineae bacterium | reverse complement strand
ATCTGCTCAGGAGGCGAACAGGCGCAAATTGCTCTTCACAGCAGTGAGTATCCCTGTGCTTCTCTTGGTGATTCAATGCGCCCAGGTTTATGCCGACCAGCGGTCCGGAGAGATTGCGGTGAAAAGTCAAGAGGGGGTAAGAGGCTGTCAGCGTACCTTTGGGCCAACTGGCGCTGAATCGGGACAATAATTCCCCCTCCCTCGCCGAAAACCATTTCGGCGAGGTGATATGGAGCATCCGCTGAAGCCCGGCGCTGCCTGGCCCTCAGGCCAACACCGGAGAAAAGACCTCCACCTCCTCCACCGAAAGAACGGCCTGGGGCATGGCGTACGAAATGTTCTTCGCCAGCAGGGTGTGCACCAGGCGTACCAGTTTCCGTCCGGTCAAAACGAGGGCCCGCTTGTGCTTGTGCCGAGGGGTCTCCCGGTACTTGCGCCAGTAGTAGGCCCGATACTCCGGGTTGTGCTGGCGCAAACAGTTCGCCCCCTGGGTGAAATAGTAACGCAGATAGGGATTGCCGCCCGATACCAGGCGGGTATCTTCCGCCTCAAAAGTGCCTGACTGAGAGCGCGTCCAGACCAGACCCGCATAGGCTGCCAACTGCGGGTGATCTGGAAAACGCCCAATGTCGCCGATTTCGGCCAGAATCCCGGCGCTGATCACCGGCCCCAGCCCGGAGACGGTCTGGAGGGGATTGGGCACATCCGCTATCTGGCGGGCAATCTCCCGGTCCAGCCGCTGGAGCAACCGCTCCAGAAACTGGATATGGTCTCGCATCGCCGCCAGGCTGAAGGTCACCGCCTCATCCAGTTCCAGCGCCACCGGATAGGAGCGGCGGAGGGCCTCCTGGACCCGGCGGGCGATGGCTTCGGGGTCGTCAAAGGCGTGGCGCCCCCGGCGGGCAATCAGATCGGCCAGGGCCGTCAGCGACATCTGGGCCAGGTCATCCGCCGTAAACTCGGTCAGCAAGGCCATACTGGTAGCACCCAGGGGGTCGCGGGTGGGTTGAACCTGCTGCCAGGCACTCAGTTTGAGGAACAGATAGGCCAGGAAGCGG
>JBDOIF010000046.1:0-10461 GCA_041082215.1 Anaerolineae bacterium | reverse complement strand
AAAGTGTGGAAAATAATTCGTTTCGCCAAAATCACAAACCAACCAATCGGAGGACATCAGGATGAACCATCAACCAACCTTCAAAACCTCTCCCGCAAAACGCCCCCTTCACCAGCGGCTCACCCCTGCAGCCTGGGCGCTGATCGGTGTGGCCGTGCTGGTGGCCCTGCTGGCCGTCGTCGGGGCGGCGCTGACCCTCGGCGGCAGAAGGTCCACGGAAGTGTGGTGGACCCCCACCCCGACGGCCACGGCAACCGCCACCCCCAACCCCACCGTCGGGCCGACGGCCACGCCTACGGCCTGGTATGAGGGGATGATCTCCCCCACCCCGGAGCCAACCCCCGCCTACCCCGCCTGGTGGTCCGACCAGATGACCCAGGACCAGGATGGCAACTGGTGGCCACCGGAAGAAGTGACGGAAATGGTCCGCCAGCACTTCGTAGAAGCTGAACAGGCTCACTACAAATACTTGGTCGAAGCCAAGCCGCCCGATATTGATGGGTACAGGGCTGTTCTTGCGAGATACCGGATAGGAGCAGAATTGGAATCCCGCCAAGGATACCTTGACAGCCTGCAAGCTGGCATCAATGGCATTTCCTGGGGCGAGTGGGAGGATGGCTGTTTCTACCAGGTCCAGGAGTGGAGCGAGGACGGGCTGGAATGCACCCTGGGCCAGACCTGCTCCAACGGGACAGCCTATGAGTATGACTATACGGGCCAGTTGGTGTGGAGCGAGCACCGTGACCTCTCCGGCCTGATCCTCTGGCGGATGCGCTACGACCCGACCGATGGGCGGTGGAAGATCGCCCAGTTCTTGCAATTCATTGCGCCACCGGGCCAATAGGGGCGGCGGGGGCATTGTCCCCGCCCGCCTTTTGCTGTTTCAATGGAGGGGTTATGCGAAGGAAATGGTTGTTGCTGGGCTGGGTTGCCTTGACGTTGACCCTGCTCCTGCTGTTCGCCTTCTTGCCGTCCCATCCCGCCGCAGCGCAGTGCGGCTCCTGCCCGCCAGGACAATCTTGTAGCCAGGTGTGCGATGGGAGCACTTGCAACTGGCGCTGTTCCGGCGGCGGCGGCCAGCCGCCAGCCCCTCCGGGTGGTGGGGGAGGCGGCGGAGGCAGCGGCGGTGGCAGCGGTGGTGGGAGTGGGGGTGGTGGGGGAGGCGGCGGGACACCCCCGCCAGGAGAGACACCCCCACCTGGAGGAACGCCTGCGCCAGGAGGAACACCTGAGCCAACCCCGGAGCCGGGAATGGTCTGCTACACCTGCTTCCCCTGGCCGTACTGCCCCAGCGGGTATGCCGACCGCTTCTGCGTGGTAAACGCCACCTGGGTGAGCACCTGGTCCTGTATGGGCAATACCGCCGCCTGCGAAGCCACCCCGCCCCCGCCAGACAACCAGGATGACACGCCACCCTGCACCCCCTCCGGCGGCAACGGCGGCTTCAACCTCGACCACTGCGACGGCTACCAGGGCTGGAACTGGGGCTACAACATCTCGGTCTCCGCCCGCGTCCCACCCCACATCGTCCAGGTGGACCCCTTCCCCAGATGGCTGGTGGCAATGGGCGCTCCCCTCCCCCAACCCTTCCAGTCCGGCCAGCCCGGCCGCCTCACCCTCCAGGACTACCCCGCCTTCACACCCCCAGGCCTCTGCGCCCCCAACGGCCCCGGCTTCTCCAACGGCTGCTGGTCCGATGCGGTGAACCTCCCCGACCCACTGCGGCAGGACCCCCAGCCCGGCGATATCAAGGACTTCAAAATCGGCCTCCGCTGGCGACGGGTCCGCAACGACCTGCCCAACCCCAACGACCTGGGACCTGTACCTCCCGTCTGCTGGGACTTCGACGAGCGGGAGTGGAACATCGGCCAGAACTACGGCTATGGCCGCATCCCAGCTATGGAGTGCGGCTCAACCAGCGTCACCCACATCTACGAAACCTCCTCCTGGGGCAAGCCCCACAACGGGCCACGCTTCCTCCTGCCGGAGGACGCCTGCAAGCCCTGGGAGGAGCACTGCTGCGAGCAGGTCCCAGGCGAAGACGGGCAGTGGGATATGCCCGCCTATCAGGTAAAGGTCTACACCACCTGGGCGGCAGAGTGGGCGGTCCAGTGGGATGCCTGGGAGGTGGTGGATATGGACTGGGGAGACTGCTTCTGTCGGGCAGAGGGAGAGCCGCTGGGGGTTCCCCACCAGTCCTGCTCCGCCACGGCCCCCGCCTGCTCCGGCTGTTCGGGATGGTGCGGAAAGGTGGGGGAACCGGAGTACGGCTGGGTCCACCACTTCGACGGCTGGCATCCGATAGACCTGCGAAACTACGACAGCCCCACCTGGTACTACACCTCCTGGGCGGTGATCACAACGGGAAGGGGAAACTGGTGCGCCTTCGAGTACGCCGACCCCAACCCCGGCGACACGGTCCGCGTGCCCGTAATCGAGGTCCAGAGCGTCCTGCGCGACCCCTGCGTGCTGGATAACTCCTGCCCACCAGGGTATCCGTAGGAGCGAACCCGCATTGCTGGAGCTGAGTCCAGGTGGTATAATCGGTCGCTGTGAAGAAACAACTCCGTCTCTGGACAGGCCTGGCCATCAGCGTGGCCGCGCTGATTCTGGCCCTTGTTGGGATTGACCTGGGCCACGTAGGGGAAACGCTGGCCCAGGCGGATTATTTCTGGTTCCTGCCCACCACCCTGGCCATCCTGGTCTACCTCCTCGCCCGGGCCATCCGCTGGCGACTGCTTCTGGGGCCGACGGTGAGCCTCGTCCGCTGCTTCTGGATCACCAACATCGGCTACCTGGTGAGCAACATCCTCCCCTTCCGGCTGGGCGATCCCGCCCGCGCAGTGGTGGTCGGGCGGGGAGGGGAGGTCTCCACAGCGGCTGCCCTCTCCACGGTCGTCGTGGAGCGGGTGCTGGATATGCTGATGGTTGTGGCGTTGCTGGCAGGGCTTGCCCCCTTCGTCACCGGAGCGGAAAGCGCCCTGGGAGCGGCACTGATCGGGGGAGGCGCGGCACTGGCAGCCTCGGCGGCGCTCCTGGTCCTGGCCTTCCGGCCCGAATGGGGCCGGCGGGCAGTGCGGTGGGCGCTGGATCGGGTCCCCCGGCTGGATGTGGAACGATGGGCGTCTGCAATGGACGGCCTCTTCGAGGGACTGGCCCCCCTCCGGTCCGGGCGGCGCGGGCTGGCGGTCCTGGCCTGGTCGGTGGTGGCCTGGGCCTTCGTGGTCCTCTTCTACTGGACCATGCTCCGGGCCTTTCTCCCCCGGCCCCCGGCCCTGGCCGCCCCCTTTCTGGTCTGTGTCGTCGGATTGGGAATGGCGATCCCCTCTTCCCCGGGCACCGTGGGGGTCTTCCACGCCATCGCCCGCTATGCCCTCACCGTCCCCTTCGACGTGCCGGTGGATCAGGCGCTCACCGTCGCCTTTGCCATCCACGCTTTCCAGTACGTGATGATGTGCTTCCTGGGCCTCGTCGGCCTGGCGCGGGAAAGCCTCTCCCTCGGCTGGGTGCGGGAGCAGGTCGCTGAATAAACGGGAAAACCATGTCCAAACATTACCTCATCACCGGCGGCGCTGGCTTCATCGGCGCCAACTACGTCCACCGGCTCCTGAGCCGGGGGGAAAGCGTCACCGTTTACGACAACCTCTCCCGCCACGGCACCCGGGCCAACCTGGAGTGGCTCCGGGCCGGGCACGGAGCGGGGAGCTTCGAGCTGATGGTGGCCGATGTGCGGGATTTCGACCGGCTGGCGGAGGCGGCAAAGAGGGCCGATGTCATCGTCCATCTTGCCGCCCAGGTGGCGGTGACCACCTCAGTGGAGGACCCCCGGACCGACTTCGAGGTCAACGCGCTGGGGACCTTCAACGTGCTGGAAGCAGCCCGCCTTTCCGGCCGCAACCCTGTCATCCTCTACGCCTCCACCAACAAGGTGTACGGCGGGATGGAGGATGTGGTCATCGTAGAGGAGGCGGCCCGGTACCGCTATCGGGACCTTCCCTGGGGGATGCCGGAAACGGCGCTATTAGATTTCCATTCACCCTACGGGTGTTGCTTTTCGGCGGATACGGAAGTTCTTACTGAGCAGGGCTGGAAGAAGTTCAACGAATTAGGCCCGGAAGACCGGGTCCTGACCTATGATCTGGAAAAGGGGATTGCTGAATTTCAAAAACCGACGAAACATTTCGCCTATTCTTATAGCGGCAAGATGTATGTTCAGGTCAATCGTCGTCTGAAGACCTGTGTAACACCCAACCACCGAATGCTGGTTTCCTGGGAACGAGATCACAATGGCCTGAAAAAACCTCAACTGTTGGAGGCTCAACAAATTGCGGGGAAGCCGATGGCTTATCTGCTGGCTGCGCCCTGGGAGGGGGGCGAAAAGCCGGAACATTTCATTTTGCCGGAAGTCAAGGCAGGGAAGCGTAAGCATCTGTTTCCAGCACGGACGATCCCGATGGATGATTGGTTAAAGTTCCTGGGCTGGTACATTTCGGAGGGACATTGCTCCGAGGACAAAAAGGGCGCGTGTACAGTCTTTTTAACCACCCATTTTCGCCAGGAAGAAGCCCTCTCTGTAATGCGGGCGATTGGTCTTTCTCCGGTGGTTGATGGCCATCATATTAGAGCCGCTTCCCGCCAATTGTACGAATATCTCAAACTCTTGGGGAAGAGCCGGGAGAAATACATTCCCCCGGAAATAAAACACCTGCATCCCCAAAAACTGCGGATCTTGTTAGACGCACTCCTGGAAGGCGATGGTACCCGGCATAGCAAACACGGATGGAAATACACTACTGTCTCACGCCAATTGGCCGATGATGTTCAGGAGATCGCCCTGAAATGCGGGATGGCCGCCTCGGTTGTTCAGGACAGGGAGGGCTTTTACCGTGTTTATATCAGCACGACCCGAACGGCTATGTGCAATCTCGGGAAGAACCGAAGCCGTTGGGTAGATTACACCGGAATGATCTACTGTGTAGAGGTGCCGAACGGTACAGTGATGGTTCGGCAGGGCGGGCATGCCTACTTTTCCGGAAACTCTAAGGGCTCAGGCGACCAGTATGTCCGCGACTACGCCCGCATCTACGGCCTGCCCACGGTGGTCTTCCGCCAGAGCTGCATCTATGGCCCCCGACAGATGGGGGTAGAGGACCAGGGGTGGGTGGCCTGGTTCGTCATCGCCGCTGTCACCGGGCGGCCCATCACCATCTATGGGGACGGCAAGCAGGTACGGGATGTGCTCTTCATAGATGACCTGCTGGACGTCTACGACGCGGCGGTGGCCCGCATAGATGTCGCCGCCGGACAGGTCTACAACATCGGTGGCGGCCCGGCGAACACCCTTTCCGTCTGGGCGGAGTTCGGCCCGCTGCTGGAGCGGCTGGTGGGGCATCCCGTCCCGGTCTCCTACGGCAACTGGCGGCCTGGAGATCAGCGGGTCTATATATCCGACATCCGCAAAGCGCAACGGGAGCTGGGATGGGAGCCTCGCGTGGGGGTGGAGGAGGGGATCGGGCGACTGTACGAGTGGGTTGTCGAGAACCGGGGGTTGTTTGAGATGCGGTAACGGGGTGACGCGGTGACACGGTGATGTATCTCTGTGTCCCCGCGTCTCCGTGTCCGTTGTTTCAGGGATTGCCGATGAAAGTGCTGATTGTCCTGACCTACTACCGCCCCCACGTCAGCGGCCTGACCATCTACGCCGAGCGACTGGCACAGGGCCTGGCCCGGCGAGGCCACCAGGTAACGGTGATGACCTCCCGCTACGACCGGTCGCTGCCACTGGAGGAAGTCCGCGATGGGGTGCGGGTGGTGCGGGTGCCGGTCGCCTTCCGGATCAGCAAGGGGGTCATTATGCCCACTTTCGGCTTCCTCGCCACCCGGCTGGTGCGGGAACACGACGTGGTCAGCCTCCACCTCCCCCAGTTCGACGCAGCAGGTGTGGCGGCCCGCGCCCGACTGATGGGGAAACCCTCCACCCTCACCTACCACTGCGACCTGAAGCTCCCCCCCGGCCCCTTTAACCGCTTCGTCAACCTGGTGGTCCACGGGATGAACCACCTGGCCGGACTGCTGGCGCATCGGATTATCGCCTACACCGAGGACTTCGCCGCCCATTCCCCTTACCTTTCCCGCTTCGCCCATAAGGTGGAGGTCATCCCTCCGCCGGTGGAACTCCCCCCTGTACCTGTGGATTCGGTCCGGGCCTTTGCTTCCCGGCACAGCCTGAACGGGTGCGGCCCGGTGATCGGGATGGCGGCCAGGCTGGCAGCGGAGAAGGGGGTGGAAGTGCTGCTGGAGGCGCTGCCGCGCGTGCTGGAGGTCTATCCTGACGCGCGGGTTCTCTTCGCCGGGCAGTACCAGAACGTCCTCGGAGAGGAGGCCTATGCCCGACGGCTGGCCCCCCTCTTCGAACAGTATCGGGACCGCTGGACCTTCCTGGGTGTGCTGGGCCCACAGGAGATGGCCGCCTTCTACCCCAACCTGGACGTGCTGGTCGTGCCCAGCCTCAATTCCACCGAGTCCTTCGGTCTGGTACAGGTGGAGGCGATGCTGTGCGGGACCCCCTCCATCGCCAGCGACCTGCCGGGCGTGCGTCAGCCGGTGCTGCAGACAGGGATGGGGGAGGTGGTGCCGATCGGAGATGCCCGCGCCCTGGCAGAGGCGATCCTCCGTGTGGTGAGCCAGCGGGCACGGTATGTCCGTCCCCGCCAGGAGATCGCCTCCCGCTGGAGCACCGACCGCACGGCGGCGGAGTACGAGGCCCTGTTTGAGCGGCTGTTGCAGCCATAAAGGAGATCGTCCGATGAACCTGCCGTCCTGGCTCGAACGCTGGCTCTCCCCCTCCACCCGCGCTTTCCTCCAGGAGGCCCGCCAGATCCCCGGCTACTCCCTCTTCGACCTCCTCCACGGCTACGTCTATGCCCGCTGGCCTTACCTCTACATCGGCATCGGTACAGGAGAGCATCCCCTGGCCCCACTCCTCGGCCCGCTGGCGCGGACGCTGGGCCGGTTCCTGCCCCCCCGTCCCGCCCGTGTATCGGCCCAGTACACCTTCGCCGACACCTACCACGGCAAGGTCGTCCCACTGGAGGCGGCAACCCAACTGGTCACCGTCGGCGAGGAGGTCCGCCTCCCGGACCTGGAACAGGTGGTCCCCTACGCCCGCGCCCGCGACATCGTCCTCAAGAACCCCGACCACATCGCTGTCATAGACTGCCCCTGTCGCGCCTCCCGCGCCGATCCCTGCCTTCCCCTTGATGTCTGCCTCATCGTAGGCGAACCCTTTGTCAGCTTCGTTGTCGAACACCACCCCCGCCGCTCCCGCCGGATCACCGCTGAGGAGGCAGTGGAGATCCTCCACGCCGAGGAGGAGCGGGGTCATGTCCACCACGCTTTTTTCAAAGACGCGATGCTGGACCGGTTCTACGCCATCTGCAACTGCTGCTCCTGCTGCTGCGGGGCGATGCAGGCCCACCGGCACGGCACTCCGATGCTCGCTTCCTCCGGCTACATCAGCCAGGTAGACCCCGACCGATGCGTCGGATGTGGCCTCTGCGCCGACCTCTGCCCCTTCGGCGCCATCGCCCTGCGGGATGGACTCGCTGTGGTGGACGCCGCCACCTGTATGGGCTGTGGCATCTGCGTCTCCCACTGCCCCAACGAGGCCCTATCCCTCCTGCGCGACCCGGCCCGTCCAGAACCGCTGGAGATCCATCATCTGCTGGAGGGACTGTAGTCACGCCGTGGGAAGACGGCCAGCTCAGAGGACGCGAGAAGATCCCCTGAGACTTTCCGCCCCCTGCGTCCTCTATAGTTGAACAGGAAAAGCGCAGACATCATCGCTTACAAGGAGGCCCGATGCGCTTGAAAAGGAACGTCCGCATTCTGCTTGCCTCTCTCCCGGGAGGCCTTCTGGCCCTGGGGTTACTCCTCGCCTTCCGTTCCCCGGCGACGGCGGCAGAGGGGCCGGCGGTGCTCATCTCCGCCGTCCTCTACGACGGCTACCAGTCCGGCGACCCCGATGAGGCGGTGCAACTGGTCAACGTCGGCACGGCCCCCGCCGACCTGGCCGGCTGGGAGCTCTGCAAAGCGACCAGCTCCGGCCTGAACTGCCGCTCCCTCCCTCCGGCCGTCCTCTCCCCCACCGCCCGGCTCTGGATAGCCCGCCACGCCCCGGCCTTCGCCGCGACCTTCGGCTTTTCCCCCGACGGGGAGCTTTCCCCCTGGCTGGTCTACGGCCTGAGCAACGCCGGCGATGAGGTGGTGCTGCGGGATGGGACGGGCACCGTGGTGGACGCCGTGGTCTACAAAGAGGGCCTCACCACCACGGCCGGCTGGTCCGGCCCAGCCCTATGGCCCTGCAATGTAGGCCGGGAAGAAGGACAGGTGCTCTACCGCATCCCCGACGAGGCCACTGGCCTCCCCCTCGCCGACACCGATACCGCCGCCGATTGGATCCAGTCCACAGCCGACTTCACCCACGGGCAGCGGGTGCTCTACCCCGGGTGGGACCTGGACCCCCTCTTCTGGCCCCTTTCCGTCACCGAGTCAGCTACCCTGATCGTCGGTATCACCCCGGATAACGGCTTCGACGTCGTTTCTCAAACCATCGCCCGCGCTCGCCGGACCATCTCTGTCGAAGTCTACAGCCTCAGCCACCCGGACCTGGCCCGCGCGCTGGCACAGAAGGCGCGGGAAGGGGTGGAGGTGACTGTTCTCCTGGAGGGACAGCTGGTCGGCATGGCCCATTCCGACCCCCGCTGGCAGCAGGAGCTATGGGCCTGTCAGGAGATCGAAGCGGCCGGCGGGCGCTGCTGGTTTATGGTCCATAATGAGGATGAACGCATCTTCAACCGCTACAGCTACCTCCACGCCAAGTTCCTCATCGTGGATGACGAATGGCTGCTCCTGGGCTCTCAGAACCTCACCGACAGCTCCCTCCCTTCCGACGACCGTTCTAATGGCACCTGGGGCTCCCGCGGCGTGGTGGTGGCGACGGATGCCCCCTCCGTGGTGGCCCGCGCCGCCCTGATCTTCCGGCTGGACCTGGACCCGGACCATCACAACGACATCCTGCGCTGGAGTCCTCTCCTCACTGGCACTTACGGCCCGCCGGTGATCACCTACACCCCTCAGTTGACCGTCCCCGATTACGCCAGCGTGACCGTCCGCTTCTCCCAGCCGTTGATCGTCGAAGGGGCCTTCAACTTCGAGCTGTTCACCGCGCCGGAGGCAGCCCTGAGGCGCTCCGATGGGTTGCTGGGGCTGGTGGACCGGGCCGGTCCCGGCGATGAGGTGTACGTGGAGCAGCTTTACGAGCAGGCCAGCTGGGGAGTAGCCCCCGTCCACATCCCCAATCCCCGCCTGGAGGCCTGCATCGCCGCCGCCCGGCGAGGAGCGCGGGTCCGTATCCTCCTCAACAGCGGCACCTTCGACCAGCCGGGCTACACCAGCGAAAACACCGCTACAGTTGCCTACGTCAACGGGATCGCCCGGGCCGAGGGGCTGGACCTGGAGGCTGCTCTCGGCGACCCCACCCGCTGGGGCATCCACAACAAAATGGTGCTGGTCCGGCTCCACGGAGAAGGGAGCTTCATTCACGTCGGCTCCCTCAACGGCAGCGAGACCTCCAGCAAGCTCAACCGGGAACTGGTCCTGCAGGTCCGCTCCGATGAAGCCTACGCCTACCTGAAGGAGATGTTCGACCGGGACTGGCAGTGGGCCCATCCCATCTATCTTCCCCTGGTAGCCCAACGGCTGGTCCCTCCCGCCGACCATCTGCTCATCAGCGAAGTGATGTACTGGTCCGGCTGCGAATGGGTGGAGGTCTACAACCCCACTCCCTTCACCGCCACCCTCACCGGCTACGGCCTGGGGGATGCACAGACCCCCGACCGGTATGAGGGGATGTACCGGTTCCCCCAGCAGGAGCTGGGGCCGGGGAGGGTGATCGTCGTAGCGGGTGATGCCCGGGAGTGTGTCGCCTTCAGGCCGGACTACGAGATGATCGGCGGAGACCCTGCTGTGCCGGACCTGATGCGGGACCCCTCATGGGGCACCGGGACGTTCGGCCTGGGCAACAGCGGTGACGAGGTGCTTCTGCTGGACCCGCAGGGGCGGGCCGTAGACGTGGTCGTCTATGGGGACGGGAGCTACCCCGGCGTGACCCCCCATCCCGGGGTGGAGTGGGGAGACACGCTGGAGCGAGTCCCCGCCTACGCCGACACCGACGACTGCAGCTACGACTTCCGCGCCGGATGGAGCCCGAGGTGGGTGCGGGAACGATAAAACGGTAGGGGCGACCGGCAGGTCGCCCCTACCTGCCGGTCGCCCCTGCCTGCCGGTCGCCCCTGCCGGTCGCCCCCGCCGGTCGCCCCTGCCCGCCGGTCGCCCCCGCCGGTCGCCCCTGCCTGCCGGTCGCCCCTGCCGGTCGCCCCCGCCGGTCGCCCCCGCCGGTCG
>JBDOIF010000033.1:0-21101 GCA_041082215.1 Anaerolineae bacterium | reverse complement strand
ACCGACCCCAACGGGCAGAACCCCGCCGGCAACCACACGATGACCACCGACGAAACCTGGACCCTCTACGCCGCAGGCTTCGACGCCGACAACAACTTCATCGCCAACCAGTCCGTCACCTGGTCGGTGGTGGGCGGGATCGGAACCGTCGCACCGACCACAGGAACCTCGACGACGTTCGACGCAACGACACCGGGCACCGGCCACGTCCACGCCGACCACCCCACCGCAGCCGACGACGACACCGGGACGATCACAGTGACCAGGGGCGCCCTGGCCCGCGTGGAGCTGACGCCGGAGGATGCGACACGGACGGCCGGGCAATCGGTCGCCTACACCCTCACCGCCTACGACGCTGATGACAACTCCTGGGACGTCACCGCCAGCGGTGTCTACACCATCGAGGCTGGCGCGGGTGGCATCTGGGCGGCCAACGTCTACACCACCGAAGTGGCTGGCACCTGGATCGTCACCGGCACCTACGGCGGTCGGAGCGACACGGCCACGTTGACGGTGACACCTGCCGGAACACACCACATCGTCATCCTGCCCTCATCGGTTACGATCACCGCAGGAGAAGCGCAGGCCTATACCGCAGAGGCACGGGATGCCTACGACAACTTCCTGATGGATGTAACGGCAGACACAACCTTCACCATCTCACCCGCCGCAGGCGGGATATGGACCGCCAACGTTTACACTTCGGCGGTGGCGGGGACCTGGACGGTCACCGGCACCTACGGTTCGTATCAGGACACAGCTACACTGACCGTCCTGGCTGGCGATCCGTTTACGGTGACGGTGACCGCCGATCCCGAAAAGATCAACGCGGACGGTGTCAGCACCTCCACCATCACAGCTTTCGTGACCGACCGGTACGGTAACCCGGTCCAGGACGGCACGGAGGTCATCTTCGCCACCACTCTGGGGTCGGTGACTCCAACGAACGTGGGTACGGTGAACGGCCTTGCCCAGACCACCCTTACGGCAGGCACTGAGCCTGGGAGGGCCACCGTCACCGCTGCCGCCGGAACGGCCAGTGGGGAAACGCAGGTAAGCCTGCTGGTACGGGTCTATCTGCCCCTGGTCGTCAGAGCGTGGTCCTCTCCATAGGAGCAGGACAGGTCCAGTCGGTAGGGGCGCGCTGACAGCGCCCCTACCGACCAGGAAAGGTGCTGGGATGCCAAGGCTCTACTGTTGCGTGGCTGTTATGGCCTACAACGAGGAGGCCAACATCGGCCGGATGCTGGAGGCCCTCTGTGGGCAGCGGCTCAGGCAGGTGGAGATCGCTGAGATCATCGTCGTCGCCAGCGGCTGCGAGGATCGCACAGAGGAGATTGTGCGGGAATTCTGCCAGCGAGATCCGCGGGTCCGCCTGATCAGCCAGACCCGTCGCCAGGGGAAGGCTTCCGCCATCAACTTCCTGCTCCGAAATACCGGCCAGAAGATCATCGTGCTGGCCAACGCCGACACCATCCCCGCACCCGATGCCATAGAAAACCTGGTCGCTCCCTTTGAGGACGCCAGTGTGGGGATGACCGGAGGCCGCCCTGTGCCGACCAACGACCCGCACTCCTTCATGGGATACGCGGTCCACCTGCTCTGGACCCTCCATCATCAGATATCGCTACAGAAGCCGAAAATGGGAGAGATGATCGCCTTCCGCAACTTCTTCCACCAGATTCCCCACGATTCAGCGGTAGATGAGGCGAGCATTGAGCCACTGATCCGGGGGCAGGGCCTCCAGCTTCGCTACGTCCCTGAGGCGGTGGTCTATAACCGGGGGCCGGAGACGGTGGATGACTTCCTGCGGCAGCGGCGGCGGATTTACGCTGGCCACGTCTACGTGCGGGATACACTGGGCTACCGGGTTTCGACAATGAAAGGCCGGCGCATCCTGTGGCTGCTGCTGACCCGTCCGGGGGTGAAGCGGGATTGGCGGTATTTCCTGTGGGGACCTGCGGTTATCGCTCTGGAGGTCTGGGCACGGCTGCTGGGGATGATGGACTACCGGGTATGGAAGCGGAAGCACGCAGTGTGGGAGGTCGTGAAGAGCACCAAGCAGATCGTCCCGGCCCCTTCTTTCGAAGCGACCGAGTACCCCCGATCGTAGCAGGACAGGCTGACAGCCTGTCCTATTCTTACTGCCGGTATGCCTCTTCCTTCAACACGCCGATGAACGGGAGATTCCGGTAGATCTCGGCGAAATCCAGCCCGTAACCCACCACGAACTCGTCGGGAATCTCGAAGCCCACGAAGTCCAGCGGGATCTCGATCTCCCTCCTGGACGGCTTGCTCAGGAGCGTGCAGACCCGGAGGCTGGCCGGGCCGCGCGTGCGCAGGTTGCGGGTGATGTAATCCAGCGTCCGCCCCGTATCAATGATATCCTCCACAATCAGCACGTGACGCCCCTCGATGCTCTGCGCCAGGTCCAGCAGAATCCGCACCACGCCGCTGCTCACCGTCCCCCTGCCGTAAGAGGAGATCTCCATGAAATCCACCTCGTGGGGGGTCTCCAGGTGGCGTGTCAGGTCGGCCAGAAACATAAAGGCCCCCTTCAGGACACAGACCAGAAGGGGACGGTCGTCCCTGGAATAGGTGGCATCAATCTCCCGCGCCAGCTCGGCGATCCGGGCCTGGAGCTTCTCCTCCGGAATCAGCACTTTCGCCACATCATCCCGCAGCCCCATCGCCCCCCTCCTAGCCAACTACCACTCAGCTACCAGCTACCAGCTACTCATACACCTCCCGCTTCAACGCAGCAATGTAGGGGAGGGTCCGATACCGGTCGGCGTAGTCCAGCCCGTATCCCACCACCCAGACATCGGGGATCTCAAACCCCAGGTAGTGGATTGGGGCGTTGACCTTGCGCCGCTCCGGCTTGCTCAGGAGGACACAGGTTTTTAAGGAAGCGGGACGGCGGGCCTGGAAGGTGCTCAGCAGGTAGTCAAGCGTGTAGCCAGTGTCAACGATGTCCTCCACAATCAGGACATGTCGCCCCGTCACCGGGGTTCGGGTGTCCATGATCAACCGGACAGCGCCGGTGCTGGTCGCTCCCCGGTTGTAGCTGGAGAGGGCGATGAAGTCCACATGGTGGGAGATGGTCAGCCTCCGGGCCAGATCGGCCATGAAGATGAAGGCTCCTTTCAGGACCCCTACCAGCACCAGGTCGCCAGCATCGGCGTAGTCGGCGCTGATCTGCGCCGCCAGCTCTTCCACCCGCCGCTGGATCGTCTCCTCATCCAGCAGCACCCGGTCCACAGCCTTGGGCAGCTCGACTTTTCTCCTACTCATTTTCATTCCGCCCACTGCTTTCTCTGACCTCATGGCATCCACGGCAACGTGCTTCATACACCTCTCTGGCCCCGACCAGGATCACCGGATCGTCGTAGGCGGCGGGGCGGCCGTTGATGAGCCGCTGGGTTCGGCTGGCAGGGCCTCCGCAGACCACGCAGATGGCCTGGAGCTTATCCACCCGCTCCGCCTCGGCCATCAGGTAGGGCATCGGGCCGAACGGCTCCCCCCGGAAATCCATATCCAGCCCTGCGACGATGACCCGCACGCCCCGGTCGGCCAGCCCCTTACAGAGCCGGACCAATTCCCCATCGAAGAACTGGCCCTCGTCAATAGCGACCACTGTCGTATCTGGCTCGATCAGCTCTTCTAACTGGGCGGCGTTCTCCACCGGGACGGCCGCGATCTGCAGCCCGTTATGGGAGGCCACCTCCCGCTGGGCATACCGCGCATCCAGGCTGTGTTTGAATACCTGCACCTTCTGGTGGGCGATCTGCGCCCGGCGCACCCGTCGGATCAGCTCTTCGGTCTTTCCGGAGAACATGCTGCCGCAGATCACCTCGATCCAACCGCTGCTGGGCTTGCCGTACATACACCTCTCTCCAATGAAAGCGGGGGCAGATGAAGGAAGTCACCTGCCCCCGCCGGTCTGCCCTGCTCTTCTACTCCGTCTCCCCCTCGCCCGGCACTTCCCCTTGTGTAAGCTCATCGCCGGGCAGGACAAACCCCCGGGCGCGGAGCCGCTTCTTCAGCGTGGCCAGCGACTTCAGGCCGAACCCCCGCAGATCCGTCAGGGTCTCATCCCCCTGGGCCAGCTTTTCCAGCGCGTCGCCGATGGTCCTGACCCCCGCCTCCATCAACGCGGACTCAGCCCGGGCTCCCAGCTCCAGCACACTGATCGGCTGATCCGGCGAGCGCTCCGCCTCCCTGCGGGCCCTCTCCTCGGCCAGCCGCTCATCTCGACGGCGAAGCCGGCTCAGGAACCGATCCACCTGCCCCTCAGCGTCCACGATCCGCTGCTCGCCGGTGAAGAACGGATGGCACTTGGAGCAAACATCGGTCCGGATGACGGGGACAGTAGCCCCAACGGTCCAGGTGTTGCCGCAGGCGCAGATCACCTGGGCCTCGGGATAGAACTCGGGATGGATACCTGCTTTCACGATCCTCTACCTCCCCTCCGGAAGTACGGAAACCCGCTTCCGTCCGCCACGGACCGGCTCGAAGCGGACGAACCCGTCGCTCAGGGCAAAAAGGGTGTAGTCCTTCCCCATCCCCACGTTCGTGCCCGGCTTGATCGTCATACCGCGCTGCCGGACGATGATGTGGCCTGCGCGGACCCATTCGCCGCCGTATTTCTTGACCCCCAGCCGCTTGCTGAGGCTATCTCGTCCGTTCCGACTCTTTCCGCCGCCTTTTTTGTGGGCCATCCCTCAACCTCCCACTACACCACAATTTCATCCACGCGCAGGCGGGTATAGGTCTGCCGGTGGCCCATCCGCCGCCGGTACCGCTCCTTGGGCCGGTATTTGAAGATGCGGATCTTCGGCCCCTTTTCGTGAGCCATCACCGTTGCCTGAACCCGCGCACCTTCCACCAGCGGGGCACCGATCTTCACTTCCCCCTCACCGGCCACCAGCAGAACCTCATCCAGAGAGACCTGTTGCCCGGCCTCGACGGGCAGTTTTTCAACCAGAATCTGGTCGCCCGCCTGAACTCGATATTGTCGTCCTCCCGATCGAATCACCGCGTACACGATGACGCCTCCCAAAAGCACGATACAGGCCGCGCCCAGTGGCCCGGCCACCCTGATATTATAACGAGAACCGGGGATTTGTCAAACCGGACCCCTCTGGTCCTCCAGAACACGCCTGGCCTGGACGATGTCCTGTTGAATCTGGTCCACCAGCGCGTTCAGGCTGGGGAAAATCTCCTCATCCCGCAGCCAGGCGATGAAATCCAGCCCCAGCTCCTGGCCGTACAGGTCCCCATCGAAATCCAGGAGATGGGCCTCCACCGTCAGATGGTCAGCGGCGATGGTGGGACGCACCCCCACGTTGACCACCGCCGGCCACTCCCCTCCCCTCTCCGGCCGCGCCAGGCACGCATAGACTCCGTTGGCCGGGATCAGGCGGCCCGGCGGCAGCTCCAGGTTGGCGGTGGGAATCCCCAGCGTCCGCCCCAACCCCCGCCCACGGACGACGGTGCCGGTCAGATGGTAGGGACGGCCCAGACAACCGTTGGCTTCCTCTATGTCGCCAGCAGTGAGGGCCGCCCGAATGCGTGTGGAACTGACCACCTCCCCCCGCCAGCGGAGCGGTTCCACCACACGGACCTCGAACCCCATTCGCTCTCCCAGCCGACGGAGATACGGGACGTCCCCTTCCCGCCGGTGGCCAAGGGCGAAATCCGGTCCGGCCCAGAGCTCCTTCAGCCCGAGGTAGTGGCAAAGGGAATGGACAAAACGGTAGGCCGGGGTCCCGGCCAGGGCGGGGGTAAACCGCAACACCACCAGAAGGTCCACCCCCAGGTCCGCCATCAGCGCAGCCCGCTCCTCGATGGTCGAGAGGGCGGCCACCGGACTCCGACCCAGCAGCGCCCCCGGATGGGGGTCGAAAGTCAGTGCCACCGCTGCCCGGCCTGCCGCGTGCGCCTCCTCCGCCATCGAGCCGATCAGGTGTTGATGGCCCCGATGGACCCCGTCGAAGGCCCCGATGGTGAGGTGGGAAGGGGAAGAGAGCATCGCCTCTTCCAGAGAGTGGACGATCCGCATATCAGCCAAAGACCTTGCGTGGATGCCAGACTTCCTGATCGGGCCGGTACTCCATCACGGCCAGGAAGGCGCCGTCCGGGCCGTAGGCACGGGCCAGGGAGGAGACGTCCCCCTCCGGCTCCAGCAACCAGGCGGCCACCGGCCGGCCCGACCGCACCGTCTGCGCCGCCGCCTCATCCAGGTACAGGGCCGGCCAGCGGCGCAGCGCAGTATCAAGGGGCAGCAGCAGGGAGGGAAGCCGCTCCCGCGTCAATTCCTCCAGCCGAACCGCCTCCTCCAGCCGAAAGTCGCCGGAGGCCAGCCGGACCAGGCCGCTCAGGTGCCCGCCGCACCCCAGCGCCTCCCCCAGGTCGCGGGCCAGGGCACGGACGTAGGTCCCCGGAGAGCAATCCAGCTCCAGCACCAGCTCCGGCGGCGCCCATTCCACCAGCTCGATCCGGTAGACCTCCACCGGCCGGGGCCTTCTTTCCACAACCTTCCCCTCCCGCGCCAGCTCGTAGAGCCGCTTTCCTCCAGACCTCAGAGCGGAGTACATCGGAGGGACCTGGAGGATGGGGCCCCGGAACCGCTCCAGTGCCTGCTCCACGGCCTCCCTGCCGACCTCCACTGGCTGTTCTTCCAGCGCCGTCCCCCCGGCATCGCCGGTATCGGTTGTGATGCCCAGACGGACGCGGGCCCGGTAGGTCTTGGGGGAAGCCATCAGGTATTCGGCCAGGCGGGTAGCACGTCCGAGGCAGATAAGGAGAACACCGGTGGCCATCGGGTCCAGGGTGCCGGCGTGGCCCACCCTGCGCTGCCCGGCCACCATCCGCACCCGGTCCACAACGTCGTGGGAGGTCAGCCCCCGGGGCTTATTCAGGTTGAGGATGCCGTCCATCGCTGCCCGCGTTTCGTTCCCGCTGCCGGGCCAGCTCCTCTCGCAGCACCCTCACCACCCGGCGCTGGGCTTCTTCCAGCGGCCCCGGCACCAGACAGCCGGAGGCGAGGGCGTGGCCTCCTCCCCCAAAGGCAAGCGCGATCCTGGCCACGTCGTAGCCGGGGACAGCCCGGAACCCCACCTCGACCTGTCCATCCTCCCGCTCCGTGAAGACGGCGGCCATCTGCATCCCCTCCACACTGATCAGCATGTTGGCCAGGCCGACATCCTCGTGACCGTCGTAGCCAATAGCCTTCTGTGTTGCCAGCGGGAGATTGGTCCAGATCATCCCGTCCTCGACCACCAGCCGCGAAAAGGCGGCGCCCCACAGACGGAGCACCTCCAGAGAGCGCCGGTCCAGCCCGTTACGGGTGATCACGGGCAGCGGAGCGCCAGCCTCCATCAGCTCCATCGCCACCCCCATCACCTCGGGGGTCACATTGGATGTGCGGAAGCCCCGCGTGTCGGTGACCAGACCGGTCAGGAGACAGGTAGCGATCCGCTCGTCCAGCTCCACGCCCATGAAGCGGACCAGGCGATAGAGGACCTCGGTGGTGGAGACGGCGTCTACATCCACCAGATTGGCCGTGCCGTACTCCAGATTGGTCAGATGATGGTCCACGTTCAGCACCGGCGCTCCGTGGACTCCCGGGTAGGTTCCCACCTCTCCCATCCGGCCCAAATCAGAGCAGTCCAGAGAGACCAGCAGGTCGAAGCGGCCGTGGGGCCGGCTGGTCACCGTCTCGAAGCCGGGCAGGAAGTTGAAGCGGAGAGGCAGGGGGTCCTGACAGACCAGGACAGGGTCCTTACCCAGCTTCCTCAGCACCCACCCCAGTCCCAGGAGGCTGCCTGCGGCGTCTCCATCGGGGGCGATATGGGTGACGAGGAACGGACGGGAGCAGGAAAGGAGGAGATCACGGCTCTGCTCCAGATCTTTCGAGTCCATTTGACCTTATGGGTATCCTTATTGTTCGTCCTGCAACCGATCCAAGAGAGCAGAGATTCGCTCTCCCCGCTCCACGGATTCATCCCAGTGGAAGACCAGTTCGGGGGTATTGCGGAGCCGGATACGGCGGCCCAGCTCTCGCCGGAGAAAGCCCGCCGCACCTTCCAGGCCCGCCTGCGCCTCGGCCTGGGCCTGCGACCCGCCCAGCACGGTGAAGTAGATGTCGGCTCTGCGGGCATCGGGGGTCACCTCGACGTCGGTGATCGTCACCATTTCCAGGCGGGGGTCATTGACCTGTGTCCGCAACAGCTCCGTGAGATGCGTCTGGACCAGGTCGGCTGCCCGTTTCTGATACTTCTTGCCCATCAAACCTCCCGCTAAGAGGGCTGGGCTTCCCGCTCCTTGACGTAGAACTCGATGATGTCGCCGACCTCCAGGTCGTGAAAACCCTCCAGCCCCACGCCGCACTCAAACCCGGTCCGCACCTCTCGCACGTCCTTGGTGAACCGTTTGAGGGAGGCCACCTGGCCGTCGTACAGCCGCTCTCCACCCCGCAGGACCCGTGCCCTGGCGTTGCGGCGGGCCTCTCCTTCCACGACATAACACCCTGCCACCCGGCCCACCCTGGGGATATCGAAGGTCGCTCGAACCTCGGCCCGGCCGATGACCTTATCCACGTAGGTGGGTTCCAGCAGCCCTTTCAGGGCCAGCTCCACCTCATCAACCAGTTTGTAGATGATGTCGTAGATGCGGACATCCACCCCCTCGCTCTCGGCCATCCGCCGTGCGGCGGGGTCAACCGCCACCTGGAAGCCGACAACGATGGCGCGGGAGGCCACCGCCAGGTTGATATCGGATTCGGTGATATTGCCGGCAGCGGCGTGGATAATGTTGAGCTTTAACCCCTCACCCCCCAGCCGTTCCAGCGAGGCCACGATCGGCTCGATCGAGCCCTGGACATCGGCCTTGACGATAAGGTTCAACTCCTTAATCTTACCCTCGCGAACCCGTCGGGAGAGATCGTCGAGGGTGAGGGCAGCGGGTGTTTCGGCCGCCCGCTGCTCTTTTTCCTGCACCCTCCGCGCCGTAATGGCGCGGGCGGTCCGCTCATCGGGCACCACCTCAAAGATATCGCCCGCCGTCGGCAGATCGGAGAGGCCGATGATGAGGACAGGGGTGGAAGGCGGGGCCTCCTCTACCGGTCGCCCCTGTTCGTCCAGCATGCGTCGGACCCGTCCGCTCACCGTCCCGGCCACCAGTGCATCTCCCAGCCGGAGGGTGCCGTTCTGCACCAGAACGGTAGCCGTAGGCCCCCGGCTCCGGTCCAGCCGGGCCTCCAGGACGGTGCCGACAGCCGGTCGGTCGGGGTTGGCCTTGATTTCGTGGGAGTCGGCCACCAGGAGGATCGCCTCCAGCAGGTCGTCCAGGCCGATCCGCTTCTTGGCGGAGACGGGCACGCAGAGGGTATCCCCTCCCCAGTCATCGGGGGTCAGCCCGACCTCGCTCAGTTGCTGCTTGACCTTTTCAGGCTGGGCATTGGGCTTATCTATCTTGTTCAGCGCGACGATGATGGGGACACGGGCAGCGCGGGCGTGGTTGATCGCCTCAACGGTCTGGGGCTTCACCCCATCATCGGCAGCGACGACCAGCACGGCGATATCGGTGGTATGGGCGCCCCGGGCCCGCATCGCAGTGAAGGCCTCGTGGCCAGGGGTGTCCAGAAATGTGATCAGCCGTCCCCGATGCTCGACCTGATAGGCGCCAATGTGCTGGGTGATCCCACCCGCCTCGCTGGCCACCACATCAGTCTGACGGATCGCATCCAGGAGAGAGGTCTTCCCGTGATCCACGTGGCCAAGCACTGTAACCACCGGCGGCCTGGGACGCAGCTTGGCCGGGTCCTCGTGGGCGTAGAGCCGCTCCCACAGAGGGGCCGGTCCTTCCTCCCCGGCCTCTTCGGAGACAGGGGGGGCCTCTTCTCTTGGCTCAAAACCCAGCTCCGAGGCAACGATCGCGGCGGTCTCGTAGTCAATCTGCTGATTGATCGTGGCAATAATGCCATCGCTCATCAACTGCTTGATGACATCAATGGGGCTGACATCCATCCGTTGGGCCAGTTCGCGGACCGTCAGATAGGCCGGCAATTCGATCACTCGAGTCGCATGTTGTTCTCTCATAACCCCTCCTCATCTCCCAGCTCCACCCTGGACTCTTCCGGCGTATCCGTTTCTTCCAGCCGCTCAGGCAAGCCCTGGGCATAAGCCCGCAGCATCTCCACCGTTGCTTCATTCAGGGAGGTACGCAGGGCAGCCTCCAGCCGGTGCCCTTTCAGCCCCTTCTCCCAGCAAACCCGCTGACGACAGAGGTAAGCGCCGCGGCCGTTTCTCTTCCCCCCCTCGTCCACCACGACCTCCCCCTCCGGCGTATGGACGATGCGGACCAGCTCCCGCTTGGCCCGTACCGTTCGGCAGGCCACGCAGGTCCGCTGAGGGATATGCCTGCGACGCCCCTTCTTCCCGGACATCTACAGATGCTCCTCCCACTCCTCCTCTTCGCCCCGTCGGTGTCGGCGGACGGCGACCACACGGCCCAGCTTTTCGTCGTAAATCAGCTCCCGGGAGCGCTTCTTGCGGCGCTTTCCCCTCCTCCGCAGGACTGCGATCTCCTCCTCTTCTTCTTCAGCCTCCTCGAAGAATTCCTCCCACTCCTCGAAGGTCTCCTCTTCCTCCCTGGGCGGCTTTTCTTCGATAACGGCCGGCCGGACCGGTTCGGCCGCCGCTGTGATGGCCGGGGCCGGCATCTCTTCCACCGCAACAGGCCCCGCCGGGACCCCCTCCGCGGCCAGAACGGGGGCCTCCTCTGCGGCCTCCGCCTCTACCGGCAGGGCTTCCTCAACGGCCTCGACCTCTTCGACGACAGGCTGAACCTCAGGCAGGGCCGCCTCGACGGGAACGGCCTCCGCCGTCACCTCCGGGAGGTCCAGGCTTTCCAGCGCCTTGCGGATTTCGGTGAGGGCCTTCGGGCCGATGCCGTCCAGCTTTAAAAGCCCCTCATCCCCTTCGGCCAGGCGCTCCATCAACTGTCCTACATTCACCACGCCGTTCCGTTCCAGGTGGCCCAGCACGCGGGCGCTGAAGCCAGCATCGGCCAGGGGGATCGCGTAGGCGGCCTGGGGGATGCGGGACCGGGCCTCACGGATGGCGGCCTCCCGGGCAGTTCGGGCCTCCTCCAGCGCAGCGCGACGGGCCGCCTCCTCCGCTCGCAGGCGGGCCCGCTGGGCATCCCGGCCGGCGATGTAGTGGAGGCGAACCCCCTCGATAACCCGACGCATAGCCACCAGTTCTTCGGCGTTGTAGGGCATCCCCTCCTGGTTGTATCGCCGGAGGGCGGCGGCTACTGTCGGCAAAAGCTCCGCCGCCTGCCCCAATGCAGGGAGCACCTCAGGATCGGTATTGACCTGCTGGAGAGCCCACTCGGCGGCTTCCGTCACACCCTGGATGTCAATCCGCCAGCCGGTCAGTTTGGCTGCCAGCCGGGCGTTCTGCCCCGCCTTGCCGATAGCGAGGGAGAGCTGATCGTCGGGGACGACCACATTGGCGGTCTTACCCTCAACCGGGTCCTCCTCCAGAAGCACGCTGAGGACCTTTGCCGGCCCCAGCGCCTTGGCGATGAAGGTCACCGGGTCGGGGCTCCACTCGATGATATCCACCTTTTCCCCGCCTAGCTCTTTGACGATGGACTGGATACGCATCCCCCGCATGCCGACGCACGCCCCCACGGGGTCCAGTCCCTCCTGGCGGGCGATGACGGCCACCTTGGAGCGGGAGCCCGCCTCACGGGCGATGGCCTTGATCTCCACCGCGCCGCTGGCGATCTCCGGGACCTCCAGTTCCAGCAGTCGCTGGAGCATCTTCTTATGGCTGCGGGAGACGATGATCTGAGGCCCCCGGCCGGTCTTTTTCACCTCGACCACGTAAGCCCGGATACGGTCGTGCAGTCTGTACCGCTCGCCCGGCACCATCTCCTTGCGGGGGAGGATCGCCTCGGTCCGCTCCAGATGAAGGGTGACCTGCTGGGGCGTGACGCTCTGGACGGTCCCGTAGACCAGCTCCCCTTCCTGCTCCACGTAGTGGGCGTACTGAATGTCCCGTTCCGCCTCGCGGATCCGCTGCAGGATCATCTGGCGGGCGGACTGTGCGGCGATCCGGCCGAAGTCGTGGGGGGTGCTGTCCACCATAATCAGATCCCCCAACTGGGCGTTCGGCTTGATGGCCCTGGCCTTTTCCAGGGAGATCTCCACCTGCGGATCCGACACCTCGGCGACCACCCGGCGCTCGGTGTAGATGCGAGCCTTTCCGGACTCCAGGTCAACCTGGGCGGTGACGTTCTGGGCAGCAGGCGCGCCGACGTTCCGCCGATATGCGGAGACGAGGGCGGTCTGAATGGCCTCCAGCACCACCTCCCGAGGCAGGTTCCGCTCGGCACAGATTTGGTTAAAGGCCAGCAGGAACTCGCTTTTCATGTTTCCGATCTACCCCCTGCACAATCGCCACGTCGTCTGCGTCCTTCTATTTACGTAAAGAAAGTGGGACCAGGCCCACTTTCCCACCACACCCATTTACTGTGCTACATTATAACATGGAGAAGGGGGTTGTGCAAGCCCCGTTTGGGGTTTCGGATGTAACTACCCACCTGCTTTGGCAAAAAACGGGGATCCATAGCGCAAGATGAATCTTGCGCTACATCTTTTGCCCCCCGGGGTGCATTTCAGTTTTTTGGAAGATGTGGTAACTGCCTGCGCTGGAGGCTAATTGCTCCCCCTGGCCCTCACCCCACCCCCTGGCCCTGGGAGGGGGTAGGGGGAGGGGTGAGGGATCAAACCACCATCAGGTGGGCAAAATTAAGGTGTAACTCGCCGCCAAACTGAAATGCGCCCTCCACAGGAGCGATTTGCCTTGTCCGACGGATAATGTTATAATATAAGCAGCGTGGGGGCGCGTAGCTCAGTTGGTCAGAGCGCCACACTCACATTGTGGAGGTCAGGGGTTCGAGTCCCTTCGCGCCCACTGTTGCTTCGAGGCCGCGGACCTGACGGCTGTTTCTCCCTTCAGGAGGCCCGCGGCCTTGTAGCCTTCCCCCGTTGAGGGGTGGATGACCCTATGCTCGATAGCGTCCGACGTCGCCTGCAGATTGACTGGCTGGTCAGCAACCTCCGCTGGTTATTGCTCCTCTTTGTCGTCGCTGTCGCCTCCCTCGACCAGGAGCACGGTTTCGGAAACCCCGCCTCTTTATATCTCGTCCTCCTTATCGGGCTGGCGGCCTTCTACAACCTGGTCGTGACCCTGCTGCTGATCGCCCGTCTCTTCCCCCATCCGTTTCCCGCGATCACGCTGGGCGTTGACGCAGTCCTGGCAGTGGGGCTGGTGGCGACGTCAGGAGGGCTGGATAGTCCCCTGCTCTTCTTTAGCCTGCTGCCCATCATCACCGCCGCCCTGCGGTTTTCCCTCCTTTCCAGCCTGATCGTCTCCTTCTTTATCTCCCTCGGCTACTTCGGAATAGGGCTGCTTCCGCCCTATAAGGCCCCCCTTTCCGTCCTGGCCCTCAAGTCGGGGAACGTGGTCATCCTCATCCTGGCCGCCCTGTTGACCGGCCTGGTGGGCCAGCAGATGCACCGACGGATCACCCTGCTTCGCCGTCGCGAAGAGGAGCAGGAACTCCGCCGCCTCCGCGCCCGACACCAGCAGTCCCGCCTGATCTTCGAGCTGGCCAGCACCCTGAGCGCGACACTCAATTACCAGCGGGTCCTGGAGGCGATGCTGGATGTGGGGGAGATCGGCCTGCGGGAGCTGGAGGGTCGGGAAATGCCGCTGGTCAGTGTTGTCCTCCTCTTCCAGGGAGAGAAGCTTCACGTCGCCGCCTCCCGTCACCTTCCCCCCCGGGACCAGCGGGCCGTGTTGTCCGGCCAGAGAGGGGTCATCTCCCAGGCGCTCACCTCGGCGGAGCTGACCCTGTGCCCCCAGCCGGGACAGGACCCGGAACTCGGCCAGTTCATCGCCATGCACCAGTGCAAAGAGGCCGTCGTCCTCCCCCTGCGGGCCGGCTTCGAGAACTTCGGCGTCACCGTCTTCGGCAGCCCGGTGGAAGGGGTCTTCGGCCCCGATTATCAGGACCTGCTGGTGGCCCTCTGCAACCAGGGGGTGGTGGCCCTCCAGAACGCCCAGCTCTACCAGAGCCTGATGGAGGAAAAAGAGCGGATCGTCGCCGTGGAGGAGGACGCCCGAAAGAAGCTCGCCCGGGACCTGCACGACGGCCCAACCCAGTCCATCGCCGCCATCGCGATGCGGACCAACTACGTGCGAGCCCTCCTGGAAAAGAGGCCGGAAGAGGTCCCGGAGGAGCTGGCCCGTATCGAGGAGCTGGCCCGACGCACGACCAAGGAGATCCGGCAGATGCTCTTCACCCTCCGTCCGCTGATCCTGGAGACCCAGGGGCTGTGTGCGGCTCTGGAGCAGTATATCGCCAAGCGGGCGGAAACCGATCCCCTCCCCATCCACCTGGAGGCCCAGGAATCGGTTGACCAGTTGCTGGATAGAGACCAGCAGGGGATGGCCTTCTATATCATCGAAGAGGCGATGAGCAACACCCGCAAGCACGCCAGGGCCCACAACATCTGGATTCGCCTGAAGATAGAGGGCAACGCTTTCGTCGCCGAGGTCGAGGACGACGGGGTGGGCTTCGACACAAGCGTGCTGGATGACGGCTACGAACGGCGGGGCAGTCTGGGGATGCTCAACATGCGCGAGCGGGCGGAGCTGGCAGGCGGCAGGCTGGAGGTCCGCTCGGCCCCGGGTCAGGGAACCAGGGTGATTCTACGGATACCGCTGGAAAGGAAGCGTGGCTGAGGCGGAGCGCTGGGTCTGGCTGGGCGGCTCTCTCCTTCTGGCTATAGCCGCGGTCCAGGCGTCGTGGTGGCTCTGGCGGTGGGAGAGGGGACAGGCGAGGCTTGCTCCCTTTGTCCGTTCCTCCCTTTTTCCTCCCCTTCTGCAAATCGTCCGGCTTCTCTTCTACATCGGCCTGCCGTTTGCGGCGCTGATCTGGGGGCGCGACGCCGTGGTGGGCCGGCTGTTGGGCCTCCAGCCCCTGCTGGCGCTCTCCCCCGGCCCCATCCCTCCGGGCGAACTGGCGGCCAACTGGGCGGACTGGGCCGGGGATGTGGCCTGGGCGGTCGGGCTTGGCCTGGCGGCCTGGGCCGTCCTGGCGGCAGGCTGGCAGACTGTACGCCACGCCGGGAGTGGCCTGGCTCCGGTCGGGAGCGAAAGCCCCTCCTGGGTGCTGCTGCGAGAGGCCGCCTTCCACGAAGTCCACTGGGCGTTCTACCGCAACGGGCCGATTGCCGCCCTGGGAACCTACTGGGGCACCTGGATCGGGCTGGGGCTGGTGACAGTGGAGGCAGTGGTCAACCCCTGGTGGCGGGCCGACCTGGGCGACCCGGCCCGCGCCCCTGCTGCGCTGGTCCGGGCCGGACTGGCGGTCCTCAGCGGCGTCCTCTATCTGAAGACAGCTAACCTGTGGCTGGCCATACTGGTCCATTGGGGAGTGACAGGAGGGATGGCGGCCTGGATGCGCCGCCGCTGAACCCGCTCCTGCCTTATCCCCCCGCCTTTCCGACCAGAGCCAGGACCCGCGCCATCATCTCCGGGTCTTCCCGCAGCAGCCCCGCTGCCGGGAGTCGCTCCAGCAACGTGGCCCACGCAGGGTTGACCATGAACACCCGCCGGAAGATGGGCAGCGCCTCCTCCAGGCGACCCAGGTCGGCCAGGGTAACGGCATGCCAGAAGGGGAGTTCCTCGATATGAGGGGCCAGTTCGGCTGCCGCGCTGTATGCTTCCAGAGCCTGTTCTATCTGCCCCGCGCCCAGCCGCTCGTCCCCCTCGTTCATAAACTCGTAGGCTCGATGGAGCTGGATCAGTCGCCGTAATTCCCGGATCGGCTCGGGGTGGTCCTCCACGCGGAGGTCCATCACCGTATCGGCCCAGGGCCGGCCTGTCGAGGTGGCCTTTACGATGAGGATGGCGGCGCTCTGCTGCCCACGGATGTCCCCCCCAGCCGCCTGTCCGGCCTCCAGGGCAGCCAGCAGCCGCTCTGCCAGCTCTCCCTGCGACTCCCGATAGGCCGCCGCCATCGCCGGCCAGACGTCGGCCGTGGCCATCATGTTGGCCTGGACGGAAAAGCATTCCCCCATCTCATGGCCTGCCTCGGCAATGCAGCGAGCGCCGGTATGGACGGCCACCTCGCCCCGGGCGTCCACCATCGCCACCTGCCGCAGCTCCCGCCCTTCGTCGGCCGCCAGGAGAGCCGCCAGCGTCTCCCGGGCCGACTTCCCTGCCCGCATCAATGCCAGGCCGAGGGGGCCGTAACTCTCCTCCACCAGAGCCTGGGTCGCTACTGCCCCTACCCCCGCCTCCGCCCAGGCCACAATGGAACCAACGGAGAACCAGTGGGACTGGACGGCCACACCGAGCTGGCCCGTCTGCGGGTCGCGGGCGACGATGGAAAAGGTGTGGGCCAGGGGAAACCGGCCGGAATGCCCCCCTCCCCTTCTTTTGTCCATAGCGCTCCCTCCGTATCTCTTTGGTACCCTCCGTGTCTCTATGGTTTTTCCCCTGTCGCAGGCGCATAGCCCTTGTCAATATCTATCCGGCCGGGCCTCCAGCCTCAGGGGAATCGTCATCTCCTCCCCTCCACGGATGACGGTGACCTGTACCACATCCCCTACCTGGGTCTCCGTCTCCAGATAGACGGTCAGTTCCTTCAGGGTGAGGACGGGATGGCCGTTGACGGCGGTGAGGATATCCCCGCCCAGCGGGATGATATACCGGCCAATACGGACCATCCGGTTGCCGCCACGGACGCCCGCCTGCGCTGCCGGTCCGCCCGAGACAACCTCCATAACCAGCAGCCCCTGGTCCACCGGCATATCCACCCCCGCCTGGCGGAAGACCTCCGCCCGCTCCGGCGTCAGCTCCAGGAGCTGTACTCCCAGCCACGGGTGGGGGTAACGCCCCTCGGCGATGAGGTGGGGGACCACCCTCCGCACGGTGTTGGAAGAGACGGCGAAGCCGATCCCGGCACTGGCCTGGCTCGGGCTGATGATCTGAGAGTTGACGCCGATCACCCGTCCCTGCAGGTCGAGCAGCGGGCCGCCGGAGTTGCCGGGGTTGATGGCCGCGTCGGTCTGGATCGCCTCGCCGATGAAGCGGCCGTCCGGGCTTTCGATCACCCGGCCCAGGGCGCTGATCACGCCGACGGTCAACGTGCCCGCCTGGCCGAAGGGGTTGCCGATGGCGACGACGAACTGCCCCACCCTCAACTGATCGGAGTCCCCCAGGGGGATCGGTTCAGGCAGCTCCCCCGCCTCGATGCGGATCACCGCCAGGTCGCTGGAGGGGTCCACCCCCACGACCTGAGCCGGGAAGGTCCTCCCATCCGCCAGCGTCACCGTCACCTCCTCAGCGTTCTCGACCACGTGGTAGTTGGTGACGATATGCCCCTCTCTGTCGTAGAGGAAGCCGGACCCGGTCCCCTCTTGAGGGACGGGGTTCATAAAGAAGTCATACGCGATGCTGCGCACGGTGATGTTGACCACCGCCGGCGCGGCCCGCTCATAGACCGCTTCCACCTGAGCTTCCAGCGCGTTGGCCGGCTCCGCTGCCGGGAGGGGGGTTATCTGAGGCTGGGCAGCCGTGGGAGTGGGGGGCAGTGTGGGGGCAGGCGTCGCTGTTGTCGGGGGCAACACCGATGCCGGCAGACTGCATCCCAGCGTCGCGCCAAACAGAAGTGCGAGAATCAGCCACTTCCGCATTTGAGAGTGCCTCCTCTATTTTTTTCTGACCACAGAGACGCCGAGAACGCAGAGGGAATCTGGAGAAAGCCCTGAATTCTCCGTGTCCCTGTGTCTCCGCTTATCGCCCTTCCTCTGAGAGACGGCGTAGCTCTTCGAAAAGCTCGCGTTGACGGGCGGTGAGCCGGGTGGGGAGCTGCACCTCCACCCGGGCGTAGAGATCGCCGTATTCCCCCTTCCGGCGCAGTTTGGGCATCCCCTTACCCCGCAGCCGGAAAATCTGCCCGTTCTGGGTGTGGGGCGGGATGGTGAGGGTCACCGGACCGGCGAGGGTATCTACCTGCACCTTTCCCCCCAGCACCGCCGTATAGAGGTCCACGGGAACGGTGGTATAGAGGTCATCGCCGCGCCGCTCGAAGCGGGGGTGAGGCGCAACCCGCACCCGGAGGTACAGGTCGCCCGGCTCCCCGCCGTCCGTCCCGGGGCTGCCCTCTCCAGCCATTCGGATGCGGGTGCCGGTGGCGGCGCCGGGCGGGACCCTCACCTGGAGGCGGCGGCCGTCCTTCTGAAGCAGGCGGGTAGCGCCGTGGTACGCCTCTTCCAGGCTGATCTCCACCTCCTGCTCCAGGTCCTGTCCACGGCGGGGCCGGGCCTGGTGGGCGAAGCCGCCCAGGCCCCCGAAGAGCTGGGTGAAGAAGTCGGAGAAGGGGCTTTCGTTGCCGAACAGGTCTTCCAGGTCCTCGGCTGTGCCGTAGCGGACGTAGACGCGCTGGCCACCGGGAGCGGTGGAGACCCAGGGGCCCCAGTCGAAGTCGCCTGGCCGGCCCCCCATCCGCTCCCAATCCCGCCACGCGGCCCCCAGCTGGTCGTACTTGCGCCGCTTATCGGGGTCGGAGAGGACCTCGTAGGCCTCGTTGATCTCCTTGAAGCGCTCTTCCGCCGCCTTGTCGCCCGGATTGACGTCCGGGTGGTACTGGCGGGCTAGACGCCGGTAGGCGCGCTTGATCTCCTGTTCGTCCGCATCCCGGCTGACGCCGAGGATCTGGTAGTAGTCCTTGTACTCCACAGCTCTTTGTCCCCTTCGGTGGGATACCTCACCTCCTCCCCCAGCGGTAAGGGAAAGTCGCTGAAGGCATCCGGGGAGGAGGTGAGGTCAGGTCGCCACGATCACCCGTGCCGGGCGCAGCAGCCGGTCGCCAATGCGGTAGCCGGGCTGGACCACTTCCACCACCGTCTCCGGCTCCGCGCCGACCTCCTGGTGGGAGACCGTGCCCACGGCCTCGTGCCAGGACGGGTCGAAGGGCCGGCCCCGGGCCTGGATCGTCTCCACCCCCTCCCGGTCCAGGATTCGCATCAGGCTCTGGTAGGTGATGTCCACCCCTTGCCGCAGGCTCTCGGGGTCTGCCCCGTTGGCGGAGAGGGCGCGGGCCAGGTCGTCGGCGACGGTGAGGAAAGCGCGCAGGAGCCGCTCCCGGTCGGCGGCGATGCGGTCTTCCGCCAGCCGCTGCTGTCGCTTGCGGAAGTTATCCATCTCCGCCTCCAGCCGCAGCGCCCGATCCTTCCATCTTTCAAGTTCTTCAGTTCCCTCGATGTCCTGCGTCTCCTCGATCTGCATCTTCTCAGCGGGTCCGGCTTCGGGGAGAGGAGGCAACGGTTCCCCGGCCTCCACGACCGGCGGCGCGGCCTCCACCACCGGGAGGGGAGCCGCCGGTCGTGGCCGTTCCTCCAGCACCTGCTGCTTGACCCGGATAGGGATTCGCCTCTGCATCGGCAAGGTTTTACCTCCTGGGGGCGAGCCGGGCGAGGCATCGCCTCGCCCCTACTTTATGTCTCCTCGAACTCGCCCTCGATCACGTCCCCTTCGCCGGAAGGGCCGCCCCCCGGACGGGGGCCGGTCGAAGGCCCGCCAGCCGCCTGCTGTTGCCGGGCGTACATCTGCTGGCCCAGCGCCATACTGGCGTGCTGCAATTGCTCGATCAACTGCCGGATGCGGGCGGTGTCCTCCCCCTTCATCGCCTCCTTCAGGTCCCTGATCGTCTGTTCGATGCGGGAGCGGTCGGAGCCGGGGACCCTGTCGCCCAGTTCCCGCAGAAACTTCTCGGTCTGGTAGATGAGCGTATCGGCCTGGTTGCGGGCCTCCACCAGCTCCTTTCGCCGGCGGTCCTCCGCCTCGTGCCGCTTGGCCTCCCCCACCAGCCGCTCCACCTCCTCTTTGCTCAGGTTGGTGGTGGCGGTGATAACGATGGACTGCTCCCTGCCGGTGGCCTTATCTTTGGCCGAGACATTGAGGATGCCGTTGGCGTCTATATCGAAAGTGACCTCGATCTGGGGCACCCCGCGCGGGGCGGGCGGGATCCCCTCCAGGTTGAACCGGCCCAGGCTGATGTTGTCGGCGGCCATCGGCCGCTCCCCCTGCAGGACGTGGATGGTGACAATGGTCTGGCCGTCCTCGGCGGTGGTGAAGATTTCGCTCTTGCGCACCGGGATGGTGGTGTTGCGTTCGATGAGCGGCGTCATCACCCCGCCCAGCGTCTCCACGCCCAGCGTCAGCGGGGTCACGTCCAGAAGGACCACATCCCTCACCTCGCCGGCCAGCACGCCAGCCTGGATCGCCGCGCCGACGGCCACCACCTCGTCCGGGTTGACGCCCTTGTGGGGCTCCTTGCCGGTCAGCTCCCGTACCAGCTCCTGGATCATCGGCATGCGGGTGGCGCCGCCCACCAGGACCACGGCGTCCAGGTCGCGGGCGCTCATCTTAGCATCCCGCAGCGCCTGCTCGAAGGGTCCCCGACACCTCTGGACCAGGTCCTCGGTCAGTTGCTCCAGCCTGGCGCGGGTGAGCTTCATCTGCAGGTGCTTGGGGCCGGAGGCATCGGCGGAGATGAAGGGCAGGTTGATCTCCGTCTCCAGCATCGAGGAGAGCTCGATCTTCGCCTTCTCCGCCGCCTCCTTCAGCCGTTGCAGCGCCTGCCGGTCCTGCCGCAGGTCAATCCCCTGCTCCTTCCTGAACTCGTCGGCGATGTAGTTGATGATCCGCTGGTCCCAGTCATCGCCGCCGAGGAAGGTATCGCCGCTGGTGGCCTTGACCTCGACCACTCCCTCACCGACCTCCAGGATGGAGACGTCGAAGGTACCGCCGCCCAGGTCGAAGACCAGGATCGTTTCGGCCCCCTGTTTGTCCAGGCCATAGGCGAGGGAGGAGGCGGTCGGCTCGTTGATGATGCGCAGCACCTCCAGGCCGGCGATCTTGCCGGCGTCCTTGGTGGCCTGTCGCTGGCTGTCGTTGAAGTAGGCAGGGACGGTGATCACCGCCTGGGTCACCGGCTCCCCCAGA